>CAYRUD010000021.1:0-39563 GCA_964427425.1 uncultured bacterium | reverse complement strand
TTTGCTTGCACACAACTCTTCTTGCACTGTCAATCTTCGTATTCGCACCTATCGCTGAGGCGCTTTTCGCTGTCGGCGACTTGCTCGTTTTCGCTTGTCGTCCGCGCTTTGATGACCAAGACTATATAAAACGACGGCAATATATTGCAACACTCATTCCTGAATATTTTCGATTAACCCCTCTAAATCTCTTATAAAGAATAGATTAATTTCATATATCGCTTACGAATATAGCTCTTGAGAGCGCTTCTAATCCGGAGCTGGGAGCACCTTTTGCTTTTACTTTGATGGTCGAAATGCGATACCACAAGACTTTATCCAGATGATTTACTCAACACGACAGTCGATTATCAGTACACTTAACATGTATTGGTCATCAGTTATTGCAAAAATTAATTTAATAAACTCATCTGTTAAAAAAGATATCCTTTCATCTCATATAGAATTATCATAGTGCTGAAATATGTGAGACTTTTCTATCCAATTTCGTTTTTAAACCGCTTAGAAACTCAAGAGATTTACAGATACTATGCATACCCCTATCTCTAATACCTCAAATATATCGACGCAAACATCTACATATACCTCAGTAGAGAACAATAACGCGTCGGAAACAGCAAAAGATAGAGAAGATGGAGATCTTGCTGGAAGAGCGGTATCTAATCATCCCCAGCGAGGAATTAAGACCCAGGCTCAGCTTATCCAGGATGCGTGGAAGGCCGCATATCCCAATGATGAATACGACCATTCCCTCTATTACTTTTGCAGGCGCATGTAGTAGAACAAGCTGTTACACAAGCATCTGTTCCTTGGGTATTGTAGCTGCCTGACTTTAAGGCAATACAGTCTTTGAAAAAATTGTCGCTGAATAATCCTGTTGCAATCGATGATCTCTCGAAAAAAACAGTGCCTTAGCCAGCGACAAAAAACGTATAGACACAAGAGATTTTGAGATAATACGCCGTTACCTTTCTTACGGACACGATCAGCTCTTTAGCGACTAGTCGTCAACGCTAAAGTCCATCGACTCGCCTCGGATATCTATTAATTTATCAGCGACGAATTCTACATGATCGCTACCAATGCAAAGCGGCCTTCCTCGAATACCGCATTGTCGCTGAATATCCTCGATAACCCACTTGATCTTTCCAGGCTCTTCCCACTGAAGAACATTGTCACTTTTTAATCTATTGAAAATGGACTCGGCGCACATCACATCGAAGGCTTCTTGGAGTTTCATAACAACGCCATCTTCTTGCACTTGAGCTGTAGACAATCGCGCAAGATCTTTTCCTGGCGCATGGAGATCTACTAAGAGTAGATAGCTATACGAATGAGTTGCGAAAAATTGATTCATAAACCAGCGGATATGCCCAATATCTTGAATTGAGTAATTCTCGAGACTTCCTATTCCCTTAAGCAGATCTACAAGCCAAATGGTCATAAGCTGGGCTTCATTAGTTACTTGGTGCTCTTCAAAAAGCTTCATAGCCCTTTGCCGTACAATCGGATTTGTAAAGTCAACAAATTGTTTGAATTTTGGCGGCCATGGAAGTTGTGCTAATCCGAAAAGCTTTGAAAGAGCTCCTATATAGATTTTCTGGCTTTGATGGACATTCTGAAGCTTAGTCTTTTGTGCCTGTAGCTCAGATAGTCGATTTTGCAGCACAGCATATAGATCTGATTCTTGCGATGAATAGTGAGCTAAGACATTTGAGAGATCCGCATCTAATGAGTTGCGGGCTTGAATAAGGGGCTCTCTGATATCAGTTGCAATATTTTGAATCTGCACTCCGTACAGTGTAAGGAAAGAAGAATAATCTGCCTCTAAAAGAACTATTTCATTTCGAGTCAAGCGGAGATTATCGATAAGCTTTTTAGTAGAGATATCGAATTCGGCTAACGTCTCATCAAGAGATATACCATAACTTTCTATATCGTCGTTACTTGTTGCTAAAGTCTCAATCTCCTCAAGTTGAGCTTTTTGATACAGAGACACTCTTTGATGAAGGAGCGCAAGCTCAACTCCTCCCCAACTATCTTTATTGAAATCCAGTTGAGTTATTAATTGCCCTACATCAGAAAGTTTCTTAAGGATTTTAAGAGAAAGAGTTTCTTTCAGCATATCAAAGCGAGAAGACCATGTATCATGTAGCTGCCGAGCAACTCGTAGTGTTAAAAGTGCGTCATCAAGTTCCTTCGTAAAGCTTTCAGCATCTTCAAATGGCACACCTTGAAATTGATGAATGACTTCCTCGGCCTTTTTGATATCTAAACGCCATCGTTTCGCGCCATTTTGAAGGGACTGAACATCTTCCAACGTCTCTTTTTTCTTTGAAGAATATGTCTCCATGAGCTCTTTATACAATGGATCTATTCTAGCTTCGACTTCACGAAGCCTTTGCGTTGTTTTCTCAAATTGTGAGCTAAGCTTAGAAAGAGGCATCGATCCACCTTCTTGCAACCCTTCCTTTAAATCAGATGATATATCATCGAGTGAAGAGATTAAATTCTCATATTCCAACGCAAGGTGGAATTCATTAAATACATCTTTGAGGAGAGACGCTCCGCCTGACCAGCTACTTACCGTTTCAAGCTTATTTTGACATTGCTCTAAGGCAGCTCTCATCTGATTTACAATGTTCAAGTGATCATTCTTAGCTTCAAGAGCTTGCTCAGAGAGTAGTTTTACCTCTTGCAAATATTCATCTGCAATAGCATTAGGATTTCCTTCCGAGGCACACCGCATTTTGAATACATGAGATAGCGACTCTCTTCCCTCAAAGAATTCTTGTACCGAACCAGTGGGATCGTTTTGAATTGCTTCACTCTTCCACTCTTCGAATTTCTCATCTATTTGCTCGATCTTTGCGATTGCATTTTGCGATTCCGTATCGCGTAATGCTTTTTGTTGAACTTGAGCTAAGAGCAAGTCCCTACATTTTATTAAATCGTCGAAAGATTGCTTCCAGGATGCTTCATGCCCACGTATATTCTTAGGAAAACTTGTGATAATCGATTGAAAGTCAGAGGGAATTGAAAGCCCAGTCTTTTGACTTGTTCCTTTAATCTGCCTCTCTAGGAGAGTTTTCTGTTTGTGGAATTCATTGCGTATTCCAAGTGTTTTCTCTTTTAATGATTGAGTTGCGACTTCTAAGTTAGAGGTCTCTTTTCGTATTTTCGTGACAAGTTCTCGCACCCTCTTGCGAGCCTGATCTTCAACCCTGGCATTGCCTTTTTGTGGCACAAATTGTCCAAACTGCTTTAAAGCAGAGTCTAAAGACTTCTTTGCCTCATTGCAGTCTTCTACAGCAGCATGAGCTTGAGAGTTTTTAAAATGTTCTCTAAATCGAGACTCAGTTTCTATCTCTTTACTTGCTTGGGAAGATGCTTCTTGAGCCGCATGTGAAACTTCATTTATTTCCTGCACCAACTCGCCCACAATACTTTGGATATTCTCTACAGAGAACCGACGGAGTATTTCATCTGCTTTCTGATTACATTTATCAAAAGCTTTTAAGCTCTCAGGATTTTCCAAGTCTCGTCTTACGGACTCAATCTCCTCGATTGCTGATTGAGTAATGAAAAACCATAGCGAATTAACTATGCCACCTGTACCACCTTGGCTCAGCTCATTGTAGTAACGAAGATCTTTATCTAAAGAAACAAGGCTTCGCTTTTGAGATTCAATCTTTTCCGATCGCTCTTTCACCAAGATATGAAGCTGCTTTAAATAATTATAGACATCTTTGAAAGAGTCAGCTGTGTACTCTTGCGTTGCATACTTACGCGGAATAGATAACTCGAGGCCAATTTGTTGGGCAGAATGGATCATCTTTTGAAGCGTCTCTGATGCCCAAAGCTTAAATTTATTCTCAAAAGAGCTTATCTTTTGAGCATTTAAGTCATGTAAAGACGAGACAGACTCTGAGAATTCTTTCATTTCCATATAGAGCTTTTCTATCCGCTCTAGGGAAACATCGCTCTTCATTTCAGAGTAGGCGCGAGTTAACTCATCCATTCGCGAATTATATTTTTCGAGGCCTAGAAGTAACTCATTCTTTAACTCAGAGGCATTATTCTTAATATTTGCATCATCTACTTTGTTTATGTGATCCAGTCTGCCTGCTAGATCCTCGATTCCTTTGAAGGAAGTTCCTATACTTGATTGTAAATTCTCGATTCCTTCTCTACATTTCTTAACAGCGAGTAGGGCCTGATTTTCTTTCCAAGAATCTATTGCCTTTTGAAGGTCAACGCCTTTTTGATGTAATTCCTTACGCTCAAGGATGACTGATTGGACAATCTCGCTTGGTGATCCAATATTATTCTTCGAGTTCTTCAAATTTTCCATTCCTAGGGAAATTTCCTGAATAAGCTCATGTGAGAAACCCTCGAGCGAGAAAGCATTATTAAGCTGAAATGGAAGATCTTCTAAGTCATCACGCTCCGATTTGATACGCTCCCACTCTTGAAGCGCCTCATTGAGATAAGTATTAACATTCTGAAGATCTTTACAGGCTCTCGGAATTCCATTTCCAAGGCTTGTAACTACCTGGCTCTTAAGTGATACTGGGGCATCTTTCATAGTGAATGCTTCAAGCGAGACCTCTAAAGATATAGCCTCGAGAGTTGACAAGTGCTCTTGAATCTCATTAAGCGTCGAAAGATCAGACTGAAGGGCTTTAAGATGCTCGGTCCATGTATTGGCTGAATCTTGGATATCAACATCAAGAAAGGCGTATGATGGAGTTGTAACGCCTGTTTTATTCCCTAGTTTTGCAATTTCTGCGATATATTCAGCTTCTCTTTCTTTTACAGATTTCTCAAGAAGCTGCTGCTGAACCTTAGAAACATCCTGTAAAGACAAAAAGCTTTTCTCAAACACATTAGAAATTTTTTCCCCAAATTCGTTCATGCCTTGCACTGATTGGGGCTCTACAAGTTGCTCGAGTTGGGATGATAAAGAAGATAGTTGAGCGAGAGTCTCTTGCCTTATGGAAGCATCTCCATTGATGAGCTTTATGAGCTCTTGAGCCTCTTCATGACGCTCTTTTTCTACATGGATTCTCTCCAAGAGTTGCTTTCTTTCTTCAATAAGCCCCTCTAATCGCTCACTGTTTTTCTCAATTCGAGTGCGCAATGAATCCGAGGAATACTCTGTCAAATAATTATGAGCTTTCTTATCAAGGGACGCAAAATCAAGAAGCGATTGAGAATCATTAAGAGATCTTTCAATCTCTTTGATGCTCTCTTGGGCTTCATGGAGAAGCTCAGTATATGAAAAGCGACCTTCAAGATCTGATAAAGATGAAAACCCTTCCTTGAGTTCCTGAAGCTCTGTTTTCACCTTCTTAATTGCCGATTTTCTCTCTTGAATTTCACTTTCAACTGCTTCGATGAGTGAGGGCAATTGGATCGCTTCATCATAATTAGAAGCCGTCACTTTCTTTAACTTCTCAAGTTTCTCAGAGGAAATGCCAAAATCTTTAGCTTCTTTCTCGATATTACTCTTTTTCACTATCAGAGAAGATAATATCTCTTCTTCTTTCTTCGAACATTGGCGCTCTGTTTCTAAATTATACTGAAGTGCTTCTTCGAATTGATCTTTGAGATTACCTATACGCTCCCTTAATTTCGTAAGTTGACTCTCTTCGATTGATTTGCTCAGTTCAGATTCGATGGAGGCCAACTCTTTATGGATCTCTTCTGCGCCTTTGAGTTCTCTAGAAAAAGAGAGTTGAAGCTTTAAAGCTCTGTTATACAAAAGTTGATAATCAGCTTCATTTTTTGAGATCTCTTCTCGTTTCTTCTGAATCTCAGCCATGATCTCTGACTGGCCTTTTGACAGAGTCTCTTTCTTCCAATCACTGAAATCTTTTTCCGCACTAGTTAAAGCATGAGATAGCTTTTCTCGGTCGGAAACCGCTCTTCTATACTCTTCGAGAAGAGTAGATGCATCAGAAGATATTAATGAACTCTTTGCCTCATTGATGGATTTTTCTGCCTTCACAAAAGAGTAGGAAGGATGCAGTCTCCATGATGCTCGTAAAAGTCCTTCTTCATGCTCAAGCTTACGAGAGTCATTATTACTTGAAATATATGCCAAAACTAAGTTGAGGTCTTTGCTTGTTCGCTCGATATCATCTAATGTTTTAGGCAATGCTCTCTTTACATTAAGAGCTAATTGACGCTGAGCTTCAGATCCACTTTCTTCAAAGTTTTTTAGCCGGTTGAGTCTTTTCTCAAATTCACTCACCTTTTCTAATTCGGTGCGCAGTTTCTGAATATCTGATGGGAGAGCTGTCTTCTCTGAAGAACTTGAATCGATCTTAAGAGGCTCAATATGGAGTTCTTCACACTTCTCATTCAGGTCATTTAAAAGAGAAGAACGTGTTTTTCCAAGCTCATCGCAAACCTGAAGCTCGCTTGCTTGGACTCTCTTTTGTAACTCATTCAATTTCTGACGCGCTAATTGGAGCTCATTTTCTAATTTTTCAAGGTCATTAACTGTTACAGGTGTTGAGAGAGAATCAAGCTGATTGGAAAGAGAAGATATATCCTCTAATATTTCTTCTGAGCTATATGAAGAGCCTTCTAAATTTTCAGCCAATACTGAAATCGAATGAACCTGGTTGCGAAGAGTTTCGGTACCTTCAGATAGTTTCTTCTTATCTATAGACTGCTTAGTGTATCGGGCATGATTACCCTGAATGCTTTTTCCCAAAGATGCCGCTGAATTTTCAAAGAGAGCGGTCTCGATCTCCTTCGAAAAAGCATCGAAATTAATCAGCTCTTTTTTATCTGATAGGCGGGAAGAAAGAGCTTTTAGTTTTTCACAAGCTTGTAGAGTAACTTCCTGATACGAGAAGTCTGATTGCATCTTCTCAAAAGATTCTGATCCGTATTCATCAATCTGTAATTTAATGCGTTGCTGGAATGAGCCAATAGATTCTTTTCGATCATCTACCTGTTGTTTTATGGTCTCTATCTCTTGCTCTCGAGCCTGAATATTTTCATGTGATAACTCGTTCATGAGATTTGAAAAAGAGCTTGAATCTATGCCGAAAGTTGTGCACTCATCGAGAAGCCCTTTCATTTGACTCTGAAGCGTCTTTATTCTCTCTTCTTCAACCCTATTGATCTCGGAAGAGATCTTATCGAGCTTCTCAGCAGCGTTTTTCAATACTAGGCGACACTTCAAGATATCCTTTTGACGGCTCTCAAGACTCTCCTGGCCTTTATTTTGCAAGATCGTACCTGCCTCATCCAAGAGCTTTGAAGGAAGAGAGATAGTAAGACCAAGATTGGCTGCTCGAACCTTTTCTTTTTCCAGTGTCTCGGTAAGATTTTTGATCACTTGATTGCATTCATTGATTGCTTCCTCAACAAGTTTGGTATCTTGTCGAAGAGTTTCCTCACACCAAAGCGCGAAATCATTTTCAGCCTCTTCAAGGGTGCGGGCGACGTTCTCTCTTGCTTTTCTTACCAAATCAATCGCGGTCTCAATCGTTGCTGTTGATGAGACATCAAAGAGCTTTAACACATTCTCAATCTTCTCTTTGTAGAGTTGAGCCTTTGTATATCTAGTCTCTTTTGCAACTTTCTCATTAAAATCTTGTATTTCTGAAGTCAGATCTCTTTCATCTTGTGATGATTCAATCTCATCCAATGCTTTACGAAAAGCTTCCCTCTTAATGAGAATCTCTTCATCGCTCTTTGGAAGACATCCCTTAAGAGCCTGCGCAAACTGTTGAACTGCTTCATTTTTAGAGCTTTGAGATATCTCTTCGAAACTCTGAAGATCTTGTGAGTAGGATTCGAGAAGTTTATTTCGATCTGATTGGCTTTTTATTATTTGATCTTCTACATGAGAGAGCATCTTTTCAATGCCAACTTTCTCGCTTATCGAAAAAGAGCTTCTCTCGATAAAAGCATGGAGCTCTTCGCTTGTAAGCCCCAGATTTTTCATATGCTCAAGATCATTTTCAGCTCTTTTACGAAGCTCTACGTGGATCTCATGCTCTCTCTCATTGCATTTATTATGGAAGTCATTAAGTTTTCTTTGCAATTCATCGAGATCCCCCTCTCTTTCTAAAAGAGTCTTTCGAGAGGATTTAATGTCATCGAATTCCTCGGTCTGTAGAGATGTAATCTGTGCGCGTATCGTCTTGTAACTACTATCGATACCGCTTTCAAAGTTAAGCGCACTCGCGCGTGAAGAAAGAGTTTTTGCCTCCTCTTCCAGCTTCGAGACACGGTCTAAAGCTCTTGTAACATCTTGATTGAACTCATTAAGGCCTTCTTTCTTCCAACGTTGTAAGTGAGATTGAGCCTCTTTTAAGAAGCGCTCTTCCTCATCTCGAAGTTTTTCAACGTGCTGAATTGCTTCCTCGAATGAAGTTCTATCTGACTTAGTAAGCTCATCCTTTATCTTTCGTATCTTTTCTCTCGATTGCTGAGCATTATATTCGGGATATTTATTCCATTGAGTCTCAAGAGTCTCTTCTTGTGACTTGAATGCCCTCATATCACTCATCGATGTCAAATACTTCAGAGCATTCTCAATGTCGGATGAGCCTTCTAGCCGCTCTTCATATGTTGCAGGAAGAAGCTTCATGATCGCATCAGAGATCTGGCTTTGAGCTTCTGTCCCACTTTTCAAAGTCTCAAGCTGATTGATCTGTGTCACAAATGTATCAAGTATCTTGCATACTGAAGCCGACTTTTGAAGAGTCTCAGTCCATTGTTCCTCAAACCCAGAGAACTCTTGTGGAAGCGATGAGAGTGACAAATTCTGTATATGAGCTTTCCTGCATAAGCTTTCAGCCCTCTTCTGCAGGGTATTCATCTGCTCCTTACAGCTTCTTTCAATCTCTTTGGAAATACCAGTAACTTTTTGATCGAGTTCAAGATATGCCCCTCTTTGGATCTCATCGAGCTCTTTTTCAGCCATCTCCAAGGAGTGAAGATCATTTGGGGCAGAAAATTTTTGTAGCTCTTCTTTAAGCTCTTTAGCCTTTTGCTCTGCCAAAAGTAAATCTTTCGTCTCAGAGTTTATGTACGTGAGAGCTTTAGACAAATCCTGTTGTTTCTTTTGAAGAGCATCAACCTTCTGCTGAAGATCCTCTTTTCTCTTCAAGAACTCAGTATATCTATTGTGGTTCTGTTGAATACTCTCCTTAAGCCTTTTTGGGGCCAATGTCATCTGAATATTTTTGCTCTTCTCTTGAAGTGAGCTGAAATCCTTCAAAGATTCACTCGTTTCAAATTCTTTCAGTAGACCTCGAATTGATTCCTGAGCAGAAGAAGTAACTTCATTATATGAGAATTGATCTCGAATCTCACTTTTGTCGGCAAAGAGAGAATCACTTAAGATAGCCTCGAGTTTTCTCTTTTCCGCAGTGATAGCCTCCTGTCTTTTCTCAGCCTTCAGTTGAAGTTCTTTTATCTCCTCTTCAATTGTTGATAGTGATAGCGCAATTTCTGTCGTGGCAGGACGAGTGTTCTCGATGTCTTGAGGCGTAAGACCTAGGGATAAAAATTCTTTCTTCAATGAGTCAAGCTTTAAGAGTATATTCTCTCTTTTCTGAGACTCTTTCGTGTCGCACTCGCTCTTTAATGTATCGACGCTGTTTTTAATATTGCTCAGCTGTACACGTAAAGCATCTACTTCTTTGAGAGCTCTTTTTGTAGCTTCTAATCCATTTAGAGTCTGGGATGTCTTCTCAATATTTAAGAGATCCTTTGTAATATTCTGAAGCTGCTCAGGAACAGATAGATCTCGGCGTCCGAAGAAAGATGAGAATAAACTTCCAATTCCAGCTTGAGGCAATAATGAAGATGAAATTCCTAAGGCTTTAGCCCTGTTGGAGATCTCTTCGAATTCTTGTTCAAACTCTCGAATGTCTTTTAGCTCTTTTTGAACGGCCTCGAAGACTCTCTTTTGATCATTTTGTAGTTGGGAATTGATCCATAGATCAAATGCCTTTCCTGCTTTTTCAAGCAAGCTTATAAATGATACATAAGCTTTCTTTATCTCAAGTCGAGTCTCTTCAAGAGTTGAAGCTGAAATAGATTCAAATCTCTTTCTGGCTATCTCAATATCATGTCGAATTTGAGAGCTGTCAAACTCCGGATATCGATCAAGCTTCGCAAGAACATCTTCAGCTTCAGCAGTAATATTTCTTTGACTCGTTTCTTTTTCTATTTTCGAAATGACGGTAGCGATTGATTGCTGTTGAGCGATAACTTCCTCATATGTCGATGGCATATGTTTGAGAAGAGATTGAGCTGATATTTTCTTTACCTCTTGAGGTGATTCTAAGAGTGCATTCAACCTATTGATATTTTGCTCGTACGCAAGAAGCGACTGACTCATTTTACGAAGCTCAAGAAGATGCTCTGCCGCCTCTTTAATATGCGATGGCGTCTTATCTAATATTTGATCTGGCTGCAGATGAAGACTGATACTCTTCTCACGAAGCTCTTGACTCAGAGAGATAGACTCCTCTCGGATTGACGAATAAATGATCTCTTGTCGATCCTGAGCACTCTTTTTTAACTGTGAAGCTGTCTCAATACAGGTATTTATCTTTTCTTGAACCTCACTAAAGGACTCATAAGATGGCTTTCTTGATAAGTTTGAAAGTTCTTTTTGTGTCTCTTGAATCCTGCCTGAAAGGCTCTTGGATGCAAAGCCCAATTCTTTATTGATCTTCTCTAGATCCGCCTCTTGCTTTTCAATCTCTTGAAGTAAGCTTTGAGCTCTCTCAATTTCAGAGGAAATTTTACTTAATTGTTGCGTTGACTCGAGGATTTTTGTGCGAACTAATGACTCTGAATAAAGTATTTCTGCATGAAGTATTTCTTGATGAATCAAATCATATTGAAGTAGATCTTGAGGTTTACTCAATTTCTGCTCCAGGCTCTTTAAATGATTTCGAGCTCTATCAGTAATCTCGGTATAGAACAGATTTTGACTTAAGTCCTCAAGGGAATTAAGTCGCTGATTCAGATCCTGGATTACTCGTTCATCCTGTTGGATATGCTCTTGTCGTTTTTTAATTTGTTCGCGAGCGCTTTCAATCCACTTTCGAATCTGTGAGATCTCAGTCACAACCTCTTCATTGAATTTCAATGGCAGGCCCACATCTGTTGCAAGTGATGTCAGCTCTGCACATTCATTCAATAAAGATGATTTCACCTCTTTTTCTTTTTCATCATTCTTCTGCTTGATACCCTCAAGTGCCTGACTTGCCTCTACGACTGAATCAGAGATTTCTCTGATCTCTTTTTGTATAGACTCGAGTGTCTCCAAACTTGTGAGCGATTCAATATCTAGCTGTGCTATTTTATTCTTGATATCACCTAATTGTGGAGTATCTCCATAGGAGACCTCTAACTCATGCGCACGCAAAAGCTCATTTTTATAGTCTTCTGAGAGCGAGTCAACTTTCCTGATTAAATCATCCTTTTCGGGACGAAGATTACCTTTTTTCTCTTCTATTCTCTTTATCTCAATCTCTTGAGCAAGCCTTTGTCCCTTCTCCAATAGCTGCGATATTTCATCGCGAACTTTTCTTACCCAAGAAAGAGCGTCTTTTGGTGTAGACGCTTCACTAGTATGTAAACGTTTCTCAGCCTTACTGAGGTTTTTTTGAAGTGCTTCTAACTCTTGATTCTTTGGCAATAATGTGATTGATTTCTCAAGAGTCTCTTTCTCCCTCGCTAAATCTCGAACATCAGATGAGATTTCAATGTCATTAATCAATTCACTGATGTTGATCTCATGTGTCTCATTATAAGTCTTTGGAAGATGCTGCAGCACTGAAGATGCGGCTTGTCTCTTCGATTCGATATCTGAAGAGTTTTGTAATGCTTTCAATCTTTCGACATTCGCCCGATACTTCTTAAGACTCTCAACAGCTCCTTCAATAGCAGTAATCCGCTCAAGCCATTTTGCCTCACTCTTTCGCTCAAGCTTAGGAGGCTGAGCGAACAAATTCGGATCCTTCTTGAGATTGAGTTCTTCGAATAAGTTCTTAGCTTCTTCTTTACTACTCTCATATTTTTGATTCAGCGTCTTATGAAGTCTATCTGTAATATGCTGAATGTCACTCTCAAGAGATGAGGTTAGCTCAACACTCTCATCGCGAAGAAATGTCTCTAAACGATCAAGCTCTTTAGGATTCGAAGGCTCTTTGAAATCCTCTGATCTCTCAAGTACATCAAGTAGGTTTTGAAGCTTGTCTATTTCTTCTCTTTCACAGTTGAGACGCGATGCAATAGAACTTAAGCCATTAATACGGGTTCTAGCATCTTGAACATGCTTTTTCAGCTGATTCAGCTCTTTTATTGACTTTTTAAAGCGGGAATTGATCTCTTTTATTCGCTCTTGGCACTTAGAGATCGAAAATTCCTCTGTCTTCTGAGCAATCCTCTCTGTCAGCTCTTGAAACTTCTTTCTCTCTGTAGGATCATCAAGAAGCTTTAATAATTGAGTAAAATTCTGGATTGCTTCTTCATGTATCTCCTTAAACCCTACCGCTGAAGAATCCTTTGAAAGGATTAATCTATGCTCTTGTATTAAGCGATCTAGAGTCTCTTTTTGCTCTTGAATCGCCTGTTGGCGAAGCTCGGCATTTTTTTGAAACTTTTGTATTGAGTTGAGAAGCATAGAGCGATTATTCGTTGAGTATGAAACTTCTTCTATAACATCCTCAACTTCACTTACGTCCAATCCAAGCTTATGATATTGCTGAAGAAGCTCACCGAGGCTCTTCTTCATACTGATCTCTTCAAGACGCTCTTTTACTTCACACTGAGCTTTGAGTTGCTCCAACTGTTCTTGAGCACTGTCGATATATTCATCAGCTTGCGCGATTTCATTCTGTATGGACTCTACTACTGAGAGATCACCATTCTGGACAGTGGACAAGCTATTATTCAGAATTTGTAACGCTGTACGAGTTTTCTCCTGATCGGGAGTTTCGATATCTAAAAGTTTTGCTCGCTCAACTTCTTTTCCAAAATCATTCTCGAGGATAGTAGCTTGATCGATCTTTTGCTCAATACTCGAGAGCAGATGATTATGAGTGTCTTCTTTTAATGACTCAATATTACTCTGTACTAAGGTAAGCTCTGACACTTCCCTTCTCCTATCGAGTAGATCATCAAGATCTTCTACCTCCAGGTGAATAAGATTGTCTGCCTTCGAAAGCTTCTGAACTTCCTGAGTGTTTTCATTTCTGACTTCATTTTCTTTATCTGCACAGAGATCGCGTAGCCGTGCAATATCACTCTTAACGTTTTCGAGTTGAGTTTTAAAGGTGTTCAAACTCTGCTCTACTTGATTGAGGTCTAATAGCCTAAGCTCTTTTGAAAAGTCTTCTTGAATAGCTTTAAGCTGAGTTTCAGCTCGTTGAATCGCTTCAGAAGAGATGGATTCGATTCCAAGTTCAGATGCAGTCTTTGTTAGAGCGGCATACTCCTCGTGAAGCTTGGCAGCTTCTTTTATATTCTCTTCAAATTGAGCCTTGAGCGCTTCTTTTCTTCTTGTTACTTGCTCAATCTCAACTTGGTTTGTCTCAGGTATTGCAATTTCGTCTAACTCAACTTGTAGGTCTTCGTCAAGATCAGCTTCTTGTGATAGTTCAAGCTCATTGTTGTTGGCTAAGCCCTTATCATTTTGAGCATCAGTAGATTCTTCTACTTGTTGATGCACGATCTCTTCTGATTCTAATTCAACCGCTTCAAGGACATTTAGAGGATTTTCTTGTGTGATCTGATTGATTGGTATTGCATGATCATTTGCTGTTTGAATCGCTGAAGAATTTGTAAGATCTTCTAATTCAGCGTTTGTATTCGACTGAAGACGCTCTTCTGTCTCCTGAGAAATACTATGCGGCTCAACTGCAAGAGCAGCCTCTTGAACAGAGATATTCACACTCGCTACATGGTTTTGAATGAAGACATGCTGTCCAATTTGTGATGTCAATTTCTCAGACTCAGAAGACGCCATCTCAAGACGCTCATCGAGATCTTCAAGATCGTAACAATTATTAAGAAGTACTTTAACCTCTGTCTCAGACATTCCGAGGTCTGTCAAAATCGACTTGAATCTTTCTTCATAGGATTCTACGTCTTTTTTCAGTCGCTCTTCTCTCAATACATCCTTCGGAAATTCCCAGTTTGTAGAGCCGACATCATCCTCATTTTCGACAAATAGCCATTTTGCCTTTTCAAAAGCATCAAAAATGGCATTAAAATCCTTAGGCGATTCGGCTGTAACACCCTTCTCGAGAATGAAGTCTCGAACTTTCTTTTCGAGAACATCTTTCATCCTCTGATGAACCGCACTGTAATTTTCTTGGATACGCTTCATCTCTTGAGAAGTCATTAAATAGCGAAGGAATCTTTGAAATGTAATTTCCTCCCCTACAGTATGCTCTTCAATGGTTGAAGCCATCGATGTATCAAATTCATCATCGTACAAGATTGAGCAACTTTGATCCTGCATGATCTGCCGAAGACGGAAGATACTCTGCTGAGCATCACGAAGAATCATTTTATTCCATGCCGTGAGCAAGCCACACCCGGTCGGAGCTTGTTTAATGTCTGTACCCGTTACATACTGCTGCTGATAAATGGTAAATCGTTTGGAAGGATCATCGCTTGCATCAGAATGAAAATCTTCAATTTTACCATCCTTCAACTGTCTTTTAAGTTGCCCATTCTCATCGTGGTAAACAATGCTCTCAATATCTTGACGAGCCTCAAAAATGTCCTTTATAAATTGTTGAATTGAGGTATCTCGAAGCCAGCCGCCAGTATCGATAAGACAGACAGGAGGATTTTCCCCACGTGTAATCTGATCTATAAGCTCAGCTTTCGCGCTCTTTCCAGAGGCTTTCTTTTGAAAGGTAATCTCTCCGCGTTCGGCCTTCTCGCCAAGATTGAGAAGGGCCTCAACTTCTTGCTCAGTGTCAGGGAAAATATTATCAAAAGCTGGGAATGTCGACGCATTCCAAGTTGTCGCGGTAAATCCTGAGAAACTGCTCGCTGAGCTAAATAGCTTCTGCGCAGTACTTGCAACTCTTGCTGGATATACGACAACTTTAGCTAGCAAATCGCTGAGAGCATTCTCTCGCAATGCATTCTCTTCAGCTCCTTTGAGCTTAAGAGCAAAAATGGAGCGGACAATCTGCTCGATCGGACTACTGAATTGAGTCTTTGTTGGACAGTCTGGACCTTGGAATGGACAGGCAATTGGATCCTTAGGATCCTTACGGACTCCATATTCTGAATTATAATATGAAGTAAGAGCTTGAGGTATAACTGTCTGTATTGCCGTACGAAGCGCTAAGAGATATTTACGCTGATCAGGCTTTAATTTGTTTATATACTCTTCAGCTTCCCGGCAGGCCTTTTTATTTTCATCAGTCTTTTTTCTCACTGACAGTATCGTATCGATACACTCGCTTGAGGGCAGATCTTTTACAAGGTTATTTTTGGTGAATTCCACAAGCTGAGACACTGGCGCTAAGGCGTCTCTACTCGACGTCCAAAAATCCTCTTCTTTAACCAAAAACCCCTTAGGGCACACGTTATAAATTGCATGGAGTGAGAGATCCGCAATCGCTTGAGCCCACTTTTGATTATATGGAGCGCCATCTCCTTGAGTAATGATAAATTGAAGTGTTGTCTTAAGAAGGGTGTCAACCTCGTCACCTAATGAACTTTCACATTCTGCGAGAATGCGAAGAATTCTGACTAATGCTTGGAGTTTCTCAATATTGCCTGGCTCATTTCCCTTCTGGAGAAGAATAGGTAAGAGGTTTAAGAGCGCGTGCTTTCTTTGCGGCGTTGTAGCAACAACACCTCTTGAGTCACGAATGAACTCAAGCTTCGCAAAAATGGAGTCAAGCTCTTCCTTTGTTACCTCCGGCTTTAGATCCGGAAACTGATAGACACTGCTCCCGAAAGTAACCCCTAGCGTTGATTTCAGGGAATTAATCTGGTCATTGAACAACTCGTCAGGGATCATAAGGGAGGCAATATGATCTCCATCCGCACGAATGAATCCAAGAAGTGGAAGAAGAAGGAATGTTTTCCCAGATCCCATGAGGAGCTGCACAACAGCTTTCGAGTCAGCATCCGCTAACTTTTCAATGACTTCTATCTGTTTATCTCGTGCAAAAACCCCTAAGAAAACCTCGAAAACCTGTAAATAGGGTTTTTTAAGTGCTTCTTCATCTGTATAGCACCTCTGAGCAGTGATCAGATCCTTACATCCTTTATCAAGCCCTTTTTGTTGTACAGCGTCTCTGATCCTTTCACACTTTTGAAGCTCTTGCTTGCGGCTTAAAAGCTCTTGTATAGTCTTATTTATACCAGCAATCTTCTGCTCATCTTGAAACTTCTGCTCATCTTGTAGCTTTAGAACTTCACCAACCCTTCCTTGCGCATAATAAATCAATATCTGATCGAGAGCTGGAGGGTTTTCTGGCAATAGTGCAAAGAGCTCCACAAATTTGGTATCGTAGTCTTTTTGAAATGTACTCTCGATACCTTCAAGACTCTTTAAAAAGAGATCCTTATCTGCGAGATGATTCAGTAATTCGCTGTATGCTTTTGGAGCTTCAAAGCTCTCCTGAGCTCGATCTTGTTTTGTATAGATCTCATTTGCCGTTTGAAGAAAATGATCGTAAGCTGCTTTGACTTGGGACTTCCCTTCAAGTTTTAAACTCCCTTCAGATCTCTTCTGAAATTCAACTTGATATGGCTGTACTTTCTTATGAATCTCTTGAGCTTTGAGCTCTTTTCCTCTCGACTCACCATTTACAGAAGATTTCCTTTCTTTTGATGGTAAGCTCTTTTTAGATGTATTGGCTGTTTGATCTTTACCAATAAAAGCCCTGAGAGCTTGGAGCTCATACGACTCAAGGAGAAATCCTCTTTTCTTATTCTTCTCATATGAATCTAAAGCATGCGTAATCTTTTCTTTGTCTTTCTCCTCAATCAGCCCTTTTGACATGAGAATATAGAACGCGCGTAATGCTGTACTTGCAGCTGCTGTATTATCCTCTACATCTAGTTCAGCCATCCGTTTTAGAAGAGTTATATCTTGATCCTTGAGCTCTCCATCCGAAATAGCTGCAACAGAGAAGACCTTGCCTATTCGCTTCCAATCATTGAATAAGATGAGAGATGAAACCAGAACAAGTCGTGAGGTTATACTCTCTTTTTTAGGAGTGATGCCACGATCACTTACCTGATATTCGTACGTGATGCCATCTTCTGTAATCTCGAATGACTTCTCATGAAGTAATTTTGAATACCAGCTTTTATTCTGAACTGACTTGGAAAGAAGCGCATATTTAGCTCGTACGTATCCGGCTAATACATCTAATCGCTTTTTTGAGGTATCGTTCTCTAATTCTTTAAAGTCGGGACTTTGGATAAAAGTCTCAAGATCACCTACAGCTGCAGTTGTACTCTGTAAAAGAGAGAGGGCTTCTTGGACTCTTTCCTCTGAATATTTCTCAAAGGATACTAAATTTATAAAACAGGGTGTATTTAAGATAAGTTGCGGAAAAGTCTCGTGAAGCTCTTGCCTTCTTAACAATTCAAAGATGACGTCATGTGCATTTCCCTTTACAATCTTTTCGATAACACCTGTTCTTTCGTCAACACCTGTTCTTTTGTCATTAGAATAGGCGTTTTTAAGATACAGAGAAAGAAGCTCTTTTTCATTTCCTGTGAGACTACAGAAAGCTTTTGAACAAAGCTCTAAGAGAGGAATAAAATTACCTCCTAGAGCTTCAGTTTTAGCACTGTTAAGTGCTTCTATAGTTTGATCACGCTGCAGCTTTGCTTTAGCCTTTCTTTGTTGAGCCCTTTCCTGAATCTCGGTATTAAGGCGCTCTTGAAAAAGTCCGGTACTTCGATCGAAGAGCTTTCTCCGAATGGAACGTATTATTGAAAGACCCTTATTGGATTTGAATTTCTTTTGAAATGCTTCTCTTAACCTTTCAAGATCACGCGTCTCAATGTTTTCGAAACTCGTTATCATCTTAGCGATAGAGTATAGGCTTCCCTTTTTATCAGTTCGAAGGAGCTTTCCTTTCTTATCGACTGAGAAATAAGGGGGAATTTGATTATTCGAATTTACTTCCATACTCTCATACATCCATTTGAAGTACTAAGAAAGGCCGATGATTACATCTTTTACGTATAGCATCCCTAGATACGACAAAGGAAATATTTTATTTAACTAAAAAGAAGTGAAAAAAAGAGAGTGTATAAGGGGAAGAAGAGCGAATCACTCTACTCGAGTGATTCGCTCTATGGGGCAAGAATTGGCTATTTCGAAGTTTGAAACCATCTGAGCAATGTATCCTGCATCTCCTTACGAGCATTATCTACAGCTTGTTGGTCTCTTAGAGAATCATGACTTGGCGCAGTTGTCTTTGCAAGGCTTGTGAGGAAAGCCCAACCAGTTGATCGAGCAACATCCCAAAAAGATACGCCTTCTTGAGTATGCACCTGTACATCAGCAGAAGCCGCAGTATTCACTGATTGTGACTCTCTAACAGAAAACTTCTCCTTAGCAGCCTGAAAAGCATCCCAAAATGAGTTAAAGACTTTTCCACTCTCTTTATCAGTAAACTTTGTATTATCGAATTTCCCAGAAATGGCATAAATCTTGTAAGCCATGATATCATCCGATCGGAGCACGTTATTCACTGGTATTTGGCTTATATCAATCTCCGCAGGGATATACTCTTTTGCCCCCTGCTCTACGGTTTGTGAATTTGTACTGGACGTGTGAATGGATGATTCTGTTGACGGTTGCGGATTATCTTTCAGCACCATCTTGTTGTTTGCAAAACGAGAAGACTGTTGCACATTTTGTCGAAACGCTTCTATTTTAGCCTTACTTTGTGTTACCTCTCCCTGCGTCTTACCGTTACCTATGTATTGAGCAGAGCTTGTAGTCTCTTGTTGGTTCTGTTCTATTTTAACTTCATTCTGTTTAATATCTTTCTGTTCTACCTGTTCCGCTTGATCCTCTACTTTGTCAGTAGATTCACTACTTCCATGCTCTATTTCTTGTTCTTGAGAAACTTCTACTTGTTCAGAAGTTTCCACTTCCTGGACTGATTCATCGACTTCAGTTTCATCAACGCTATCGTTATCACTATGTTGAGACACCTCTACGTAATCAGCGGCAGTAGAGCTCTTATACGCTCCTTTCAACACATTTAATGCAACATTGCCAACAGATGCAGCTCCTTCAACAATCTCATTCTCAAACGCGGTATAGACCTTGTTTGATCCGATTGAGACCCCTAATTGCATCATACTCTTAGCATATGGACGAATAGATTGAGGTAGATTCTCTGCCAATTTGTCTACCACCGGCTGAGATACCATATTGATAGCATCTTGATACGCCATCCTTACCATGAACGCACCAACAGGAGCAAGTATTGGAGCAGATGTAACTGCCACAGAAGCTATAGCGCCTCCGGCTACGTAGAGACCTCCTTGATAAACTATGCGCTTTCCAAGCTGCATACATTTATATACAGTTGAGGATTGCCAAGATTGTGTCTTTAGTGCTTCTGCCTGATTCTCTAATTTGTCACTTGTTACTTTAAGGCGAGCGGTGATTCTCTTAGCAGCCTCGTTGTATCGTCGAAATTGCCGAACATCATTGGTAGAGGCAATCGTACTGTACATACTCTTCTGAACATCAACAAAGGCTTTCATCTCCTCAATATATCTTAACGAGGATGTATCGATACAAGACTCAAAATCTTCGATAAGCGTATATATCGCATTAGCTTGAACGGCTGACATAACATCTTGAGCTTCTATTGAAAAGGATCCCAGCCATCCGAGCGTCTCTTGATTATCAAAAGTAAAGCCTGCCTCTTCTACGCCTCTTCTAAATTCCACGATGGCGTCTTTCATTTGAGAATAAAGATCATCTTGCAAGCCTTCTAATTGGCTACTTATATCTTCATATGACTCATCCTCAGAATTTGCCTTTGAAATTTCTTCACATTGTTGTTCAAATGATCTCATGACAGAAGCTTGATAGATGCGAATAAGCTCACCTTGAACCATATTGCGATTACGCTCATCTCTCTTGTATGCCTCATTGATAAACGCTGTTGCCTCGCTCAGCAACTGGTTGTTCATAACCATAGCGCCTATGAATGTGACGACAAGAGGCCCTATTTCAAAATCAGAAAAGAGCTCATGAAGGGAGATCACCCCTTGACTATCAAGATATTGAAGATCTTGAAGAGTTTTTATGCTCTCTTCAGTCGAAGCAGAGATAGGAGAAAGTTTCTTTAAAAATTCAGCCGCATTTCCAATCGCAAGCTCTGCGCCTCTTACCTCATTTTGTTGTAGCAATCTAAGATCGCTTTCTATTTGTTGAATACACTTTTCAGCTTCTTGAACCGACGTACAAGATTTTACTGACTCGAGCGCTCGTTGAATTCTCAGCTCTTTTTCCTCGAGTTTTGAAATCGCATGAATTGCAAACCGTTGTTCCTGTGTACTGAGCTTGTTAAATTGATCCTTTCGCTGTTTTTTTTGATTTTTTATTTGGGATGAGAGAGTCTTAGCGGTCTTTTCGAGGCTCTCTAACTTTTCTCTATGTGTAATAAATGAAGCTTTGTTCTCTTCTGATATATTTTTAAGAGAGAGATTATATGCCTGCCTTGCTGTATCAAGAAATTCAAAGCCGTGTTCGAGCTTTGCGCCTTCGGCTAAATTGAGCGATATTCTCTCTTTTACAAGCTGCTCATGGATCAATTTTTTGAACTCAACCGCTTTTTTATACACTCCATTGAGTTTAGGAAGAAATTGAGCCCACTGCTTCTCATTCGCAAGCTCATGAAGTTCTTTTCGAATCTCATTATATCTTTGAAGCTCCCCACTTTGTAGTATTGAGCTATCTTGAAGTAGAGAGCCATCTTCATGAATGCTTTTTTCTAAAGACTTTAAGAGTTGTCTCGCATTCATAACCTCATTTTTAGCACTCTCATTCCAAGTAGCTATATTGCAGTTGTAGGCTGTTATAGCTTGTTGAAGCTCATTCGAATAATTTCGGACCCTTTCAACAACTGTCGATAGTTGCTCATGTGCCTTACAGCTCAGATTTATTTGATCTACAGCTTTAATGCGATTACATGTGTCATTTATCGCTTTGAAAGTCGGAATGAGGTCATTATTTGGAAGATGGGTAAAAGAGAGTATTGCCTCCTTTCTTTTACTGAGCTTCGAGATATTCTCAAGGCATGAAATACATTCTTGAAGTGGAGTAGTAGCTTCTCTAACCTCATTAGAAAGGACTCTAACGTCAATTTCCGTTTTATTTTTTATTTCATTAGTGACTTTCTCAAGCTTTTGCTGGATAAGATCATGTATGCTCGGATCAACATGAGTACAACTTTGAAGCCTTGTTTGTAATGAATCTACTTTCTGTAGAAGACTCTGAATATGTTCGACTCGCTCCTTGAAGGCATATACTTCCCGAGAGACCTCAACCATGTTCTGTTGCGAAGCTTTCGAGACAAGCTCTAATAATGTATTTTTCTTTTTCGCATAAGCTTCAGGAAGCGTAATTCCAGTAAAATCAAGCGCATTACGCAGTTTCTTACGCTGCTCAAGAATTGCTAGATGCTCTTGTAAAATCTCTACATAACCGTCTAATGCTTCAATTTGAAGCTCTTTTAACTCTTGTAGCAATTTACGATCTTTTATCTGAACTACCGCCTCTTTAATCTCTTTGAGCTGATCTAAAGAAAGTGCAGTGTCAAAATAGTCATTTTCAATAATTGATCTTTTTATACCCTGCAATTTCTCTAAAAGAGCCGCCCCTGATTTACCCCATTTACTCAGAATATCGAGTTGCATATCAATATCTTGGAGGGCCTGTTTCTCGGTGAGCGCCAACTTCTCGCATCGGAGAGCGTCTTTAACATCTTTCTCAGTGGAAGAAAAAGTAAACGAAGCAAAATCCTGAAGCTGTCTTTTTGTCGATAACTGCTCTATCTCTTGAAATTGTTTTACTTTCTCTATCTCTTGCTCGCAGAGTTTGGTAAATTTAGCTACTTCGCCAGCGTATTTCGTGTTTTCTTTAAGAACACTCAATGTCGCTTCAATCTTTCTGATACGATCAAGGGCATTCTCTTTTTCTTTCTGAAGCTTTTCTTTGATAACCTGAAGACGTCTTTCCTCATCCCTAATTGTAGTGATCTTAGCCTTCTCGATAGCATCAGCCAAGATATTTAGCTCTTTATTATTGATAATAATCACTTTTTGAGGAGCTGAGGATTGCTCAAGAATCGCAACTTCTCCATCACCTGCGATTCCATGCTTCTTATACTCGTTTAACAGCAACTGAATCTGATTTTTAATCCCAGCTTCTTGCTGCTCGAGATATGTCTCAAACTCGTTCTTTAACCGAGCCGCGCCTTCAAGTCTTGTATTGAGCTCACGCAAGAATGGTTCAATCGAGCTTTTTGAGTTTGGTTGAAAATGGTTACAATAGTCATTGAGTGCAGAGAAAGCATTTCGCATCAATTTATACTTGCCTGTCTCAATTCCCACTTTTGAACAGGCATCTTCGTCGAGATAGTATTCTTGAGAAATAAGAGCCCTGGCCTCTTTTTCTTTTATTGAGAACTCCTCGATTTTCCCGGCATTCAAACGTAACAGTCCAACGCGTGCCAAGAGCATGCTCGCTTTCATTCTCGACTCAACAGTCACCCTTTCAGAAATTGTTTGAGCTAACTTTGTGTATTCATTAGTAAGCTGATCAAACTCGCTTTTTAAACTTGTATAAAATCGATGGGCAGCCAAAGTGTTATCTTCAGGCTCTTTTAATGTGGTCTCTATCGTTTCAAGCCACTCTTTCATCTGAGCCATATTCTTTTGAACTTCATCAGTTGCGACAAGAGCATCAAGAACTGGCTTATCAGATGCTTCTACTTTGTGCGAAGCCTGTAACTGCTGGACCTGGCGCTGACCCCCTTGCACTTGATCACCTGCTTGGGCAAGAACGATTACAGTCTGTTGACCGACAAGTGAATCCATATCTTCATCAAGAAGCATCTCATCGAGCTCATCACGATTGTAGCAATCATTGATGATAGTTGATATTCGTTGGCTCGCCTTATTGTAGTCATCAACTCCCAATGCTTCTTGTACTTTCTGAATCTTGGCGAGAGAAGAAAATGTCTTTTTATATTGAGAGATCTCTTTCTCAACCTTGTCAGCTTTTGAAATGCGCTGAGGGATTCGCCCATATCGATCCCAGGCACTCATATGGTGAGGCTCATTGCCTTTAGACTCTTTTTCAGATTTCAGCTCTTCTCCAGTGTCTTTCTCCTCTTGAGGAACAACTTCACGAGAGACGAAAATACTCTTTGCATTTTTCCATATCAGCCTTGCTGTCTCCATATCAGGATTGTTTTGCAAGACAGAAGCAAAGATAGCCCTTCGGAGGGTTGTTTCTAACGCGCTTTTAACACGCTGATGTGTAGCTGTATAGTTATCATCTAAGCGCCTTTGAACCTGGTTTGTCATTAAGAAGCGATAAAGAGTTGTCAATTTCGAGAAGCCTTCTTCTCTAGCCTCTGGCTGTAGTGAAAGATTTGACTCCATCTCTCTCTTTACTTCATCATCAACCAAGATTAAGCACTTCTGCCCATCTTGAATTTTCCTCATTCGGTAAATTGATTGCTCAAAATCGCGAAGGATCATCTTTTTACCGACAGTCAAAATAGAACCAGCATCATCTGCCTGATCAATGTGAGTTCCAACAGTGTATTGCTGTGCATAGACTGTAAATCGCTTCTTCATCTGTGATGATGGAGGATCTTGAGTGATTTCAAATGAGTCTTCTTCACTAGACTTTCTCTTTAAAGTGACTATTTTCCCCTCATTATTGTGAAAGACAACTTCATCGATGTCTGCACGAACTTTGAGGATATTCAAGGCAAAATCCTCGACTTTGACATCGCGAAGCCACCCCCCGCTATCGATGAGAGCAAGTGAATTTGTATCATTCTCAATTTTCTTTAAAAGAGCATCATGAGAGCCTGTTTTTTCTATGGCCTCTATCCTAATATCTTTTGTCTGCTCTTTCTCCAAGAAGCGAAGAAGCATCTTCACTTCTGTCTCCATGTCACTGTGTATCTCTGTGAATTTCGACATAGTGACGACATTCCAAGAGGTTCCTGTCATACCCGACACTGATAACGATGAGTCAACCAGCTTTTGTGGAGTGCTGGCGATATTCTCAGGATAGACAAGAATAGTGGGAAAAACAAATTCCTGTAAGAAGCATCGGAGGGCTGCTGAATTGATTTTAAGATGCTGCTTTAAGGACTCCAAGTCTTTAGCGTGATCTCCAAATAAACTCTCCAATCTCTTAGGATACTGTTTTTCAATCTCCTTTAAAGCTTCTAAAGGAGGACCTAACTTAATATATGACTGAACGGTCCTTGAGACTTGTTCTACAGCATTGCTAAACTGGGTCTCCGTAGGTGTTTGAGAAGCTGAGAATGGTCTGGCTAAAAGCTCTTTTTGCTCATCTGTCACGCCATACTCTTTATTACACTCACTGAAGAAACCCTTTGGCAATACGTTGACAATTGCAAAGCGCAGTTCCGCAATCCTATCCCTCAATGAATTATCAAGCTGCGAGACTAATTCAAAGCACCTCTTGCAGTCCTCTTCATTCTCTTCATTTCTCTCTTTGATAGTTAAGTAATTAAGAAGAAGGTTTTTTCTCTCCTGATCTCCGAGAAGTTTCTTCCATTGCGTTGCTTCTTCCTGATCTACAAATTCCTCACTTTGAAGCATACCTAAAGCAGATTCCGCAAGATCGTTCTTCATCTCGCTATGATAGAGATCTATACTATAGGGCTTGCCAACACCTGTAGGGCTGAAGTCAAGCTCAAGCTCTTTTTTTGCAGCAACATCTCTAGCATTAAGGACTAATTCACTAATTATATGTGAAGACTTCTTGTCATACTGAACAGGTTTTCCAAGTGGAATAATATACTGAAGCATCGTCTTCAAGAGATCGTCGATTTCATCACCGATAACCGACTCCTTCTCTTCAAACTTGGCTAAGATACGGGCAAGCTTTTGTACTTTTAGAGCTCCCTCTTCAGATGGCTCTTGTTCATATTCTTTCATGAAAAGAGAAAACGTATTCAAGAGAATATGCTTTTTATTTGGAGAAAGAAGGAGACACCCTCTTCGTTCCTGCACATCTTGGAGGACCCTTTCCATCTGATTGAGGTCTTGAACGGTAATACCTCTTCCCTGAGGGATAGGAAGCTCGGCAACCATCTGGTTGAAACCACCCCCCAACGATGCTTTTAATTGACCCAAGACAGTTGGAAGGAGTGCTTCTGGGAGCATTACTGTTGAGATATTATCCCCATTAGCGCGAAGCATACCTAAGAGTGGAAGAAGTAGGAATGTCTTTCCGGACCCCATGAGAAGCTGCAAAATGACGTTATTATTCACGTTAGAAAGCTTCTGAAGACTATCAAACTGTTCTGGCTTAATAAGAATATCTAAAAGCACCTCAAAGACCTGAAATCTTGGGTGTTCTACTGGATTATAGACTATCTTTGATGGTATGAGTGACAATAAATCACTTTGCAGCTTTTTAAATGCTTCTTCTGTTTCTACAGCAACAATCGAATTGATCGTGCGAGCAATTCTCTCACTTTTTTGCCACTTTTGCTTAGCAGAGAGAAAGGATATCAACTTCGCGCTGATTTTAGCACAGTCATCTTCTTTTGGAAAAAGCTCCTTGAGACGCTCCTGCGCATGATATACCATAAGAGTAGCTACATCAGGCGATGGCTTTAATGAACTTTTCGTCGAAGCAAGAACAATAAGTTCCATCTCTTCTTTGTCTGAGAGAGCTTTGTCCTGAGCGATCTGATCTTTTAAAGAATAATTTCCAAGTTTGTTTCGATCATTAAAAGAAAGACCCCTTAATTCTTCATATAATCTCTTGAGACTCTCTGGAACATCCACGGAATCCTCCGTGGCGCTCTTCTTTAGAATCGAATGAGCCACTTGGAGAAATGCCTTATACTCACTCTGCACCTGAGGCTTCGCCTCCGATGTCTTTTCCCCACTTCCTATAGGAAATTCAGTTGCGATATTATTGAAAATCTGTTGTTTCTCTTCATCTGGAATATCTTTAGAGTCAGGAATCGTATCCTGACTCATCGAAGCGATTTTAGGCGCCTTACCGATTGATTTATGTGGGTTATACGGAAGCCCCTTATCCTCTTCTAATTTCACCTCAAGGGCTGTATATCCAAAGTGCGAGTCACATTCCGTAAGAAGATCATTCTTAACTACATGATAAGGGCGCGTATTACAGTAAAATAATTTAATATGGTCTTGCAAGGATGGATTCTCATCGTAAACCGCTTTAAGGCACGAAAGCTCTTCATCACTTAGCATTTTACTCGCGAATGTAATATCCAATATTTTGCGTGCGTCCTCGACACTCCCATGCTGTGCCAAATGATGCGCCGCAACAAAACGAGGCAGCAGAGTCCGCTCATCGATCGGGACAATTTTATCGTCGATAATCTTCACATCAATAGTTTTATTGTTCTCTTCTAAAATCACTTTTGGAAGATGCATTCGAAGAAATAGAGAGTCTGATCCCTTTTTTCTGATAAAGCCAAATGTCGGATTATCTCTTGGCGGAAGCCCAAGCTGCGGAAGAAAATAAAGAGCTGCCGTCTCTTTGTCACTTTGAAGGGCAATTTTTCCATCTGGGAAGAGTTTGTCTTTTAAAAGAGCATGCTTATTTTCGAGATGAGAATCAGCTTTAGATTCGTGATAGATCACTTTAGTTAAGAGACGAACTTTTGCCTCTAGAATGCTAAGATATCGAGAGAGTAGTTTATTATCGTTCACATCTGCTTTATCGATCTTATCGCGGAGCGGCGCTAATAATGAGAGGATAGAAAAATAATCAGATATTCTCTCATCGGTTATAGTTCTTAATTGAGTATCTATAAAACGAGCGCATTTTATCTTCTCTTCAGAAGAAAGGTCTGCCTCATCATCTCTTTTGGATTTGCAAAATTTTTCAAATTCAGAAAAATCCCATGCTTCAGACGTCTGTTCAAATGATCCCTGAGGAGTCGCTTCAGTATAAATTTGAGGGAATCGATCGATAAGCGTATTATTTAAGCCAAGTTCACGGAGCACTGGCTCGACATTTCCCCTAAACAGACTCTTTACAAAATCTCGTCGAACCTCTGGCTTCGTTTCTCTTAGTAATACTTCAACAGCATCTCTCATTTCGGGATTGCGCCGAAAAGTCGGGACCTTTTGTAATAATAGATTTAACCGTTCGCCTTCTAAATGTTTTTTAGAGCGTATTTCAACCTGCTTGATAATTGTGTCGGATAACTTTTTCTCAAGGTCTCTATGGAAGAAACGGTATAACTTATTAAGAATTCCGCCTATAACTCGAATATCTTTAAATCTGTTCTGTAGGTCTCGCTGAATAACCCTTAGCGACTTGATTGATATTTCGTTGTTATTAGAGCCGATCTCGATAGCCTCTTTAGCCGCTTGTGAAATAGCTACTGCTTTCTTCTTATCTTTCTCGTCTTTTAAGTGATACATGCCTTTTTTCTCAGGCTGATTACTAATCACCCATGCGCTGTAATCATTTTGAGTAGGATCTGATGAACGCTTGGCTTCCATGGCAACCTTTTCTCTTAAATAGCAATGAGTAGACATTAAAATTGGCTATCTCACTTAAGCTCTAATAACAGATGAGACGCCCTAAAGCGCGAAAATGGCATATAAATATTTTAATTTCTAGAGTGAACAAGTGAAGCGACTAGAAAGAGACTAGGAAGAAATTCACTGAGAACTAACTTGTCGCTTAAAGAGACAAAGAGAGAAAGAGGCGCCTTCTTCATTTTGTAACTGAAGAAAGCGCCGCAATTGAATGAACGAATCAATATTACTCGATTTGATCGGGAACGACTGAGTCGACTAAGACTCTATAAAGAGTATTTTGAGGGAGTACCTCTTTTAATCGCGCTTTATTTTTCACAAAGTATTCGGCTTTTTCAACGTCACTCATTTTCTCGAATCTCGTTTTAGCCTCAGACGAATCATCCTTCTCACACTTCTTATATAATGAGAGTAAATCATCGACCCCGTACATCCAAGCAACATATCCCCCTTTCCTATTTTTTAAGTATCCCGAGATCTGTACTAAACCGAATATCTGTCTTTGATGCTCCTCTGGTAGATTGAGTAATAAGGTTAATAATGGAATTGAATTCTCTTGCCTATGAGTAAAGCTTTCTACCATCCTAGAGTAAATTTCCTTTAATGCTTCGACCTCTTGTGGACTTTCAAAATCAGTGATGCCATCATGTATTTTCGCTAATACGATGCTTTGATATAAAATTGACTCATACTTCTCAGGCACTTCACCTCTCAGTATAAGCGACTTTGTATCGCCAAGGTAAACTGCAGTATAACGACTCTTTACCACCTCATCCTGGCATTTATTATGGCAGGCAAGGAATTCCTGAAAATCTGATCTGTCAAGGTAAATAATCTGAGGAATTCCATCTTCTTCCTCAGGAGCGATAAATACAGCATGCGTGAGAGGTTGCCTAATTTTATCTATCCCCAGGTCCTTTGCTTTCGTCTTTTCACCATTTTGCTGTTTCAGATTAGCGTTATAATCATCAACATACGCAGAGTACTTAATAAGGTTCGGTGAGATAGCAACCGATAGCGTATTGCCTAAAGGCGAAAGAGTTGAACACTTCTTCATACTTGGCAATTCAGCAGTAAATGATTGCAATGGAAGACTTACCGGCGAACTTTTTGAGGCCGGAGCGTAAAACAATGACCGCCAAGACGAATTCGAGCTACTGTCGTCGGTCACCGCTAACTTCCTTTGCTGTTGTTGTTGCTGTTGCTGCTGCTGTTGTTGTTGCTGTTGCTGCTGCTGTTGTTGCTGTTGTTGCTGTTGCTGTACTTGTACTGTAGTTATCTGCCCTTGTCCTTGTGAGCAGAATGTCTCATCATACTCAGGAATTTTTTCCTTATCGATTAGCTGACGATTTTTTACACGACCCAGTGCATCAGTAACAGTCTTAGCCCTCGCAAACTTGAATAGATCCGTATATTTTTGTGATACTCCCTGATCTATATATTTTTGTGATACTCCCTCCTCAAGCAGTCCTACTTCTTGAGCTATTTCCTTTATAAGAATAGGAGTGCTGTATAAGGAATCTTCTTCATGAGTAATTCCATCAGATACAGCCATTTGGGCACGTCTTGCCTCGATGGCTTGTGGAGTAAAGAGAAAATTACCAATTTGCGCATGAGCCTGTGTCTTAGATTCTGTAAGGACATTTTCCTGAACGATTCCAGAATTTACATCAGAACCGTCTCCTTTGAATGTTTCGTTCAAAGCTGCTTCTAGTATTTGATCGAGTGAATCATTGGGAGTTAGAATAGTCTCAAGCTTCTCTATAGTACCTTCTTTGATTTCCTGAAGACTTTGTAAGCTATCCTTCTTTGTCTTAACTTTAGCGAGATTCTCAACTGATTGACGTCCATCATGAAGAATAAATTGTTCTCTTTCTTTAAACGCCTTCTGTAACGATTCGACGTTTTCATGAGAATTGGCGCAAAGAGCGGCAGCTCGAACTCGTGCATCAAATAGAGCTTCACGAGGTGTTCTCTGAATTTTCCTTTTCTCCGCTTCAAGAGTATCTTTCTTGACAGCTTGCTGCTGGTTATAAACACAATAAGCTAAAATATCCTGAAGAGTTATTTTCCCCTCTTTCTTGCCGAATATTTCACGAATAGTAGATTCGACCTCAGGCGAGAGGATGATATCAAATGACTGGCCCTTTTGCAGCTCTCTTAAGCGCATAACTGCTTGGATAAAATCTTTCGTAAAAAGATTGTTTCCTATAGTAAGCGCAAACTTCGCATCAGGTTTTTGCTTAATATCAACACCAATAAACTGTTGATAAATGGTTTTGTATGTTCCGAGTTTAGGCCTTACATCAGAAAACTTTTGGACTGTTTTACTCTTTCTATCGAAAGCGACGGTATCGCCACTTTCATTCACATAGACAATGTACTGTATCGTCTCATCCTTCTTATCTGAGATAACACTCGAGGCCTGCTCTGCCAATTCAAGCGAAGTCGCACCTTTTAAATATGCTCCTGGATCAATGACTCCGTCATAATTATCCATTAATGCGATTGTCTTATTTCGAATCTCAGTTGGTACTTTAGCATCTAATACCGAGATTTTCGTGTGCCCTGCATGCTTAATGACGGCAGAAATAGTGCGTCCATCGGCACCTTCTTTGATGACATTCTCTTTTGAAATTCGATCTGAGTAAGTCAGATAATTATACGGCGTCCCAGTCATACCAGAAGTAGATCTTGAAATAGAGTCAAGATCAAAAGCATCAGCCTTTACTTGCATAGTATTATATTTCAGGTCTGGTAACACCAACTCTTTACAGAACTCAAAACGTCTGTGAATATGATGAAGATCATTTAATGCTTCACAAACTGTTTTTAAATCGTTCTCTTTTCCGAATAGAGTACTAAGATCGATACCGTATGTTTTCAGTACGCGTTTATAAGTTTCAGTATCCTGAAGAGATAGTGATTTTCCTTGAAGCGCTGCAGAGGATATCTCTTTTGAGACTTTTTCATTCGCGTATTCCAAGAATGCCTTTGCTTGATCAATCCGAATGCCCGTTTGGATATAATCTTGCAGCGTAAACGCTATAATCTCAAATTCGCTGCTAAACTCTGAGCCTTCTGCAGGCATACCGGGACCAGCATAAGGGCCAACCTTCCATGAATCTGAGTGACGCCCATAACCGTCTTTGACATTACCGGCTTTCGTCATTGTCGAGGAGAATGTTTCGCTTAAGAAGATCTTAAAGGCAACCAAAGACTCCATCGTTGCCTGACCCGCGTTTTCTATAAAATCTGGGAGATTTTTCTCAGTAAGATGTTCATTCGATACTGTTCCTTCGAGAAGATATTTCCTAAGTTCGTCTCTTGGTGTAACCTCTTTGAAGTGTGTATCAATACATTTGTCAACAAGTTCCTCAAGGGCACGAGCTCTCTTCTCAGGCGGTAAATCAACCTGAGAGTTATTTATTATAGCCAGCTTAAGTGCATTGAGAGCAGAGTCTTTTTCATGCTCACTGAGAAGAATCTCAAAGATTTCTCCCGCAGTTTTGATCTTCCACTCTTCTACTCGAGCTTTCTCACCTTCACTCATATTAGTCTCAAGGTGAATGTCGAGAATGGAGTCGACTTCATCAATAAGCGCTGTCATTCTATCTTTTAATAAAGAGAGAAGAATAGCTAATTTCTGATATCTATCAAATAGTTCAAGAGCGGCTTTGGGGTCCTGACATTCAGCTATTTTTACTTCAAGATCATCGAAACTGTCTTTGAGCGTTTGTAAGCTCCTCCTTGTCGCAAGCATGACTCCTTTGGACTGAATAGTCTCAGTCACTCGCTGCGTGATATATGAAATATCTTCGCTCGACAAATTCCTTCCATTATCAACTTCAAGACAATACTGCTCTTGACCGAAGTAATCCTTTAGGACTCTATCCAATTTATTTCTGTTATCATCATACAGCCAATCAGGAATGATAATGGTAGAAAGATTCCATCCTTTAGCTTGCAATACAGCATATAATGGAACGACCGAGACAGATTTACCTGTTCCTGGAGGAAGCTGACGTATTGCGTGCGGATTGGATATAAGGTCTTTGACTAGCTGTATGTTTTCTCCTCTCAGAGTAAAGCCGTTCATATACTCAAGCATAAGGAAGAGGCGGCAATTAGGCTCTACCTTTTCATCAATCGAGTAGAATTGCTCCCCTCTGGCGAGTAAGTAAACATCTTTTAACCAATCAGGATCGCTATAATCAGTCTCTTTCGCACTGCTTAGTTTATTAACTAAATCTTGAGCCTGTTTGGAGGCAATCGAAGCGAGAAGGGCCTTTTTAATAGCGGCCTCAAGATCGTCAATATGGATTCCTTCTCTTCCATTTGCTTTCAAAAATGCTTCTAACGTCTCTTTTCCTCGAACGTAAGCACCGATAATACGATCGAAAGAAAGATCTCTATGCGTTGAGGTAAATGTAGTCTTAGCTTTTATAAGATCACTAGTTGCTGAAGCTCCGTTTACTATAGTGAGAACGTTGAGTCGTAATTCAGACTCTTTCTTTTTTAGATCTCTAGATAGTTTTTCTGCTTCTTTTTTGTTTTCAGTAAATGGCTGTGATCCATCAGATTCGTTTTTATATATGACTACTAGCTTCGTCGCATCTGTATAGGCAAGGGTATCTTTCTCTAATGCCTCAAATTCCCCTTGTACTTTCTCATGGGAATTTTGAAAGAACCCTTTTACGATTTGATCCGTTTGAGTATTTGATGAGTTATCGATCGTGAAACCTTTGAGAAGCGCCGCATTGCAGTTTTCAGTCAATACTTTTCCAAAAACTCCCCCTTTTTCTCCATTTCTAACGCCCTCAGTAATCGTGCTTGTTGGGGTTTCTGAAGCTGTTTTATCAGTTGGAGGCGTTCCAAGAACACACTTAGGTAAGGCATCACCTAATAACTCAAGAATTTCCTTTCCCTGCATCTCCTCGGCATTAATATTTCGGTTCGGTGTCGTGTCTTGATTAAGCCTTTCTACCTCTTTCTCGAAAACTTTTGTTGGTTTTATAGGAGCCTCATACTTTCTTAAGAAGGTTGTAAGACGCACCATCTCCTGTGTGATTTTTTCTATATTGGCCTTATCTTTAGAAGATACGTCTTTCTTTTCTTGAGAAGATTCCTGATTTCCTCCTGTGAACTGCTTTACTAAAGATGCTCCTTTCCTACCCAAGGTAGCGGTCAATTTCATAAGGGCAAGAGGACTCAAACTTCTGACACCGGTTACTTTCGGAACCTGTACTCTAGCTCCGTCCTCAGTCTTTAATAATCTTTCTTGCTCCAGGACATATCCCTTGAAGAAACTCTTCAATTGAGGACCCAAGGCACCTCTCGGCATCGCTCCAAAGATTGCCTGCTTCATTTCACGAAGCTCATCACGATTTTCGGTACTTGAAATGAACTCACAAATAGCGGTGAAATTCTCAATTAAGGTCTTATCTGGATTTGAAGCAAGTTGCTGAAAAAATGCGCGTCTTTGCGAAGCATTTTCAAGCGATTTGGTCGTGTCAACTCCAAAATACACTATTGTTGTAAGAGTCTCGGGAACGAATGGAATCGGAGCTTCTCCGAAATACAGCTGAGATGAATTCTTAACAAAGGTTTTAGAGTATCTCTGTGTAACAAACTCTACAGCTTTTCCTGTATTTTCAATAATTTTATTCGGCGTACTTGATGGTCCTGTAAGGACACGGAGCAGATACTCTCCTTGCTCTTTGGGCAACTTCTTATTGATAGTTTCAATAACCCCTGACATTACTTTCTTAAGATCATCTGAACCAAGTCTAGCTATCATTTCAGGAGTGTATGAAGCTGTATTCATGAAGATGATTTCTGCAAGAATTCTTTGTAAAAGCTCATCCCTATTTGCATGATTGAAAACACTTGCTGACAACCCTTTCTGAGATTTGGCTGACGCATCCTTTCCCACAACCTCCTGATTCTCAGATCCAGCTTTAGCGCACTCCCACTTAAGCTTGGCAATCATCATGCCAATTTTCAGCTTAGTAGCAGCTTCGGACGTGTCTGGCCATTTCTCAATCCAAGAGTAAATCTGAGCTAACTGCTCTGTCGGAGCATTATTCGTAAGACTTTTCTCAAAGTAAAGAATCGCCTCTTCATCTCTTCCTTGTGTGAGATATACATATGCTAAATACGCGTTTGCTGTGGGATCTTTAGAGACAAGTTGCCGCTCTTGGCCATGACTTGCGACATCAAAGTTAAAGATAGCTAAATCTTGCTCTGAATCGAGAGGAACAGGCGTAACATCTCTATGAAATCTCTTATAGTTTTTATCTATTTCTGATTCCTTCTCGTGAGAGCGCACCTGCTCCATAGTGAATGGTTCAAGTTCATACATAGGCAATAGCAATTTCTGCTCTCCAGCTTTACTTTCGAGAAGTTGGAATGTATGAATCCCTGCAGGAATGAGTGGTCGTTGTCCAAGAGTTGTCTGATGTTTAGTACCCTCAGACTTAAAGTCGCCAGAAATATCTGAGAAACACAGTTTTCCATCAGATTCAATTCTCGCTTTAAGCTGAGCTGAGCCAGTTGGATGTAAGTGAGCTTGGGTAAAGATTACTGTAATCACACCAGTTTTCTTATTCTGATAGCAAGTCGCCCTAGGGTCAATGCTGGTGATTACCTGCTCTAAGTATGAGCCTTTCTTAACTTGGATAAGATCTCCATACTCTGAATGGCTAATAGATTTGATACTTGTCTCTTTCTTAGAGTCATTAAATATAACTGTCTCGTGAGCTTTAAGAGCCGAAACTGAATATTGATCGTCTAGAGATAGAGGATCCGCAAGTATTGCTTGACGCTCTTTAGTTGCTCCATCAACTTTCATCCACATGCTTCTATTCTGAAAAAGTGGGAGAAATTCCTTTGGAAAACTCGCAGAATTGATACCATCACCGTTTATATCTGTTGGGGTATACTCATACCACTCGCTAGACTTCTTAGAACCATCTACTTGAGCCTGAGTTCTAAACTGCCGTTGGAAGGATACTCTCTTTTGATTCTCTTTATCTGTTGTTATAACAATTCTAAATGGAGATTTCTCTAAAGTTCCTCTCACAGCAAGATTGGCTTCATACACTTGCACGTCACTGCCAACACTTTTATCCGTATAGGTAGAGTACTTCCAAGCCATCCCTTTAGGGATACCCATTTTCTCAAAGGTATCCTTTCCTTCGATCCACGGATCAAGTAACGAAGTGGCAAGTCCATCCTCAATCAGCAGACCTTTATCCAAGCGAAATGCGTACTCTCCACTGGTCACATATGGAAATTCAATCTGCCAATTTCTTTGGGAGTCTTTTTCTTTCTTAAGAACATTAAAAATACTATTAAAGAACGCATTGCGAGTAGTTTCATCAATCTTGTTCGACGTGAATAATGACATCAGATCAAGCATTAGCGAAGAAGCATCTCTAAAAGCAATTTCGAATCTTTTATCGCCTTTTATTTGATGCTGCTGGATATAGTTAAGAGCAAAGAATCCTTCCTTTAGATACTCTAAGTCGGCTTTCAGACGCTCCTTGTCTTCCTCAGAGTGAACATCCCTAGTTCTAAGATCATGATAAGTTTCTTTGAATGCCGAGATGAAGTGCTGATAGAAATACGCCCTCTTTTCCTCCGATGGAGAATTCTTCATATCCTTTGCAAAATTGAGAAATTCTTCAAATGAGTTAAACCTATTTTCAGGTAGTATAGACTGTTTCACATATTTATCGTTGCATAGTCGATGAAGAAGTAACAAAGCATTGACCGATTTCTCATGGTGTTGCGGGTCGCTCTTAAAGTAATAGTAATCCGCTTTGAGTTGATTAAGTATTTGATTCAAAATTACTTTATTCCTTTCTAAGTTCTCTTGGTTGAGAACTGATGGTCTAAATAATAATGAATGAACTAACACCTGAACTTCAGTACTGTGTGCTAACACCCTGTTATCAGAAAGAAATGCGAGAAAATTACAAATCGACATATCACTATCGCCCTCTTGACCCCATCCAGGAGAAAGAAGCCTAAGGGCTGTCAACTGTTCTTTAGAATACGAGCCATATGCAGCTGTTTTACTTAGAACATTATACTCGTTTTGATAGCATGAATTTGCCGTACCAAAAACAGGTCTAGAGAAGAAGCTTTCAACAACTCCCTTTGCACCTGTCTTTTCTCGCGTATCCCCAATGATTGGCGCATAATGTTGTTGCGTTCCCTCTGAAGGGGATACTTTAACAGATTTTTCAACTTCCACCTTTGGATCAAATGAGAACATCCCACGGTAATGCAGATCTTCAGGATCGAAACCCAGATCGAAATCATCACTATGAATCACTCTGTCTAGTCCTCGTTGAGCATCTTTATGCTCTACCTTACTAGTAACAGCTAATCCAAAAGGTTCAATGATAAGGGTATCTGGAGCGAGTACAGTATCTTCTTGGAGATTGATATGAGTCAAAGATACGTTCGCAGTAGGGTCATTGGTTTGGCGAACTATAAATCCTTTTCTTGGCAGCTTTCCGAAATTCTTCTCTGTATAATCTTGAAGGGCTTCTACCCCTTTCCTATCACGGTCACCAACCCAGTCAGCTTTACCAAGACCTCTACCCCTTACCATGCTCAAGGCAAAATTAGTCACCCCCCTACCTACTTGGAAGACATTTGACTTCACTCGGTTAATTGGAGTCTGGACATTAGAAAAACCTGTGCTAACTAATGTGTTGAGAAGTGCAGACTGACGGGCCGCTCCAAAAATAGGCGGCAGTTTTCCCATAAAATTAATGGATAGATGATACGAATCATATATATTCTGCTCATCTGGATTATACTGACGCAAGAGCTTACTATATAACCTCAAATACTTTAGATCAGGAAAATCATCAACACCCCTTTCCTGATCTGTAGCATTCAATATATAGGTACGATTTTTAAGAAAAAGATCTCGGGACTCTTGAGAGAGATTAGCAGCAAAAACATCATATGATAATGCAGATGAGATCAACTTTGGGTTATATATGAAAGGGATATCCTTCACATTTAAGTCCTCGTCAGGTCGGGCATATTTGACAAGTAATTGATCGTATAATATCCCCATCGTCATGCTGGAGACCATTCTCTCAGGAGTTGGGCTTGCAGCATTGCCACCATATAAAGAAGTAGAGAACAGCACTTGATTAAGCCTTGAGAGCTCTTCACTCCACTGATTAATATCATTTTCTGATAACTTTTCAGGTATTTCAATGAGAGAGAACACCTTATCGATCGAGCAATTAAGAATAGACCACTCCCCAGCTTTTGCAAGGGTTTCGAGGGTTGCATTTAAAGCCTTAAATTCATCGAGTGTTTTTACAGGCTTTGAAAATAAGGAAAGATCGCATTTAACAGTCTTCACCTGATGAGAGGACTGGGCTTCTTTTGGTGAATAGCTTACAGGAACATTCATCTTCCCGATATTTTTTGTCTGTTGAGCTTCTTTGTGTGCTAATTCAGCAATTTTAGCATCATGAGCTTCTACCGAAGTAATTATTTGATTTAACTCTTCGATCCAGGAATTGATCTTTTCCTCAGAGGCATTTATCTTCTCGGCTCGCGATTTTGCTGATTCACCTGCCTTTTCAGCTCCAGTAAGAGACATAAGAAGTTTCTGTGCACTCTGCTTTACCAATACACGCATATCTGCGGAAGCTTTCCAATCATCATTGGCATGAACAATCGACTTTAAAAGACTAAAATCGGCCTGAAAAGAAACAGACGAAAAATTATCAAAGAGGTTTGATTGCTTTACATACCCTCTTAGAAGACGTTCTGCACTTGTAAACACTCTTCTCTGAATCGATGACTTTGTAGCAGATGTTTCGACTGATTGATTAGCGATTACAGGAGTCTCAGTTGCAGGTTTATCACTAGGAAAGAGTGAAAGCACATCCCTGGCTGTCGAAATACCATACATCTGCATTGGTTTTACGCCACCATCTGCAGGTTTAGCATTCGTCTCAGCTCCAATATTCTCTCCTAAGAAATCCCCCTCTTCAATAGCATCACGGGCTGCGCCAAAATTTCGGCCTACAATACCATCTGGCTTAAGCGAACCACTTAGAGTATTCTCAATAAAACTTCCTATCCTGCCAGGAATATTAATTTTCATCTCTACTTGCATTGACTTCTTAAAATGAAGCATGAGCATTTGCGGAATCCCCCGCTCAAGAGACTCAAAGGAAATTCCACTCTGCTCGAATATGGTATCTCCCTTAAACTTGTCCGATAAGTTTTCTTCAGGGACATAAAGGCGCATTGCAAATTTGGCTTGTTCTCTAGATTCATCTGAAGCATGAGTAATTTCTAATAAGCAATCATGAAAAACAGGCTCTTTTGAAATTGGATCTTCACCCCAATAACCTGCTGGTATAAGAACTTTGTCCCCGACAGGTAATTTCTCGACCTTTTGTAAAATCTTCTCGGCAACTCTTGAGAAGAGCTTGCCAAATTCATCTGATATATCTTTTTCCGCACATTCATTTAATTTTTCTAATGAAGCGTACATCTCTTTACACTCTTTCAAAGCAAATAAGAGATCATCCCGCTCTTTTGAAGGGAGCTCTTTGGATATTTGCTCCAACCAGAAATCGATGGCAACCTTCATTTGAAGGGAGCCATTCTGTGGGATTGTAGCTACTATTTCCCGTAGTTTTTGTGCGTTAAGATGCGCAGGGATAGGCTTTTTCCGAGAAAAGAATGTGAATATACTATTAAGCTTTGAGGCTACAGCCTGAAGAACCTTTCCAAGAGGAGATGTAGATTTATTTAAACTCTGTTGAGAGATTTCAACCGTTTCGGTGAATGTTTTTAGCTCAATTTTCTCATCTTCTTGTGTAGTCTGAGCTGTTAGATCCTTTGTTAGATCCTTAACAGACCTACTTTTTATGATATCTGCATTCGAAGTATTAGTTGCCTTGGTATCCTCTGTAGTGATATCCACTGGTGTAGTTGTTTCCGCTATCGTAGTATCTCTTGATGAAGAGAGCTTTCCTTTTTGCTTTTGATCACTTTTTTTAGGTTTCGGCTCGATAAGTTTATCGGGATCTACCCAATTACCACCCTTGTCCTTCACTCTTATTTCATCACCATTAACACTTAAGTGAAGATTACCTTTATTTTTCTCTACAAGCTCTTGGCCTTTTCTAGTTGAGAGGATCTTCTCAGCAATACTTTTAAACTGCTCAGTCATCTTCTCTTTCTTGATTTTTACATGCTCACCCTTTTTGAAGGTAACATCAACTTGCAATTCCTTTGATGTATTTTCTGGCCCCTTGATAAGTAGCTAAGTAGCGTCTTGTTTCCATATCTCTTGCCTTCCGAGTGAGTACAAATCAAACTATAATATAAGCCTAAACACTATTGGCTATATAGCATTGCCAAGACGAATATTTCAAATAATTTATCTGCAACGTGATTGGAGACAATTCAATTGCTATTTAAATAAAATGCAATTCAGATACTAAACAAATTTCTAAATTAAGTTTTAATTCATAATTGCTGAAATAATTTGAATTAATTTTGAGCTGCTCTGAAATTGGCGATAGAAAACAAAAAACCCTTCTCCGGGAGTTACTCCGAAGAAGGGTGAAGGGAAAAAAAGAAGAGCTTGGCAGCGACCTACTCTCCCATACTCTTGCGTATAGTACCATCGGCGATGAGAGGCTTAACTGCTGAGTTCGGGA
>CAYRUD010000020.1:0-16423 GCA_964427425.1 uncultured bacterium | reverse complement strand
ACCCCCGCCCTCCACCTCCGCACCTCAACTACCGACACGACACAATTGTCTACTCGGTTTTCCTCTGGATTATATTACACCCCCACGACAAAAGTGTCTCTCGGTTTTCCTCTATAAAACCCGAAGGGTGTCGTATTACACCCATTCACCGAAGTGTCTACACGCTATACATCAATCTTTTTTATATGTTCTCTTGAGTAAAAAAAATATTACACCCCCTAGACAAAAGTGTCGCGTAGAAATAACAAGATTAAATAACAAGGATACACACACACATAGGCAACGTCCTATAGTATTTTATTTAGTTCACATCCCTCGTCCCTCCCGTTTACCGATCTCGCTCATGCCATTTGCCGATGTGGGGGTTGGAGTCCATTTTCGTTTGCTCGATTCCCCCAGCCACCTAGAACCTTTTGTGGTGTGAGCAGGGACAGGGGGCGTGATTTTTGGTATAGTCAAAACCATGCGAGATTTTTTTACTGAAACGATGATTGTGGTTGTTGGTCTGGGGTTGTTGGGGCTGATGGTCTGGCAACTGGCCACAGCAATTCAAAGGCTTGCGCTTTGAAAAAAAGTATTTCATAATGCTCGTATGCCGAACATGCAAGGATATAAACCAGCCCAAATCAACCAGATCAAGAAAGCACTTGACATGCTTTCCGAAGCGGTTGACGCAATTGGGGATGGTGAGATCAAAGACCAGTTGATGACTGGCATTTCTGCATTTTCCGAAACTGTGGAGTCGATGTCTGAGGCGGATGTGTCTGCTGAGGACGAGATGATGGAGTCCGAGGACGGCATGGATTTTGGGGAGCTTCAAGACATGCAGCCTGATATGGCTGGCATGACTCCTGCGAAAAAGCCGATGAAGAAACAGAGACTTGGTGCTATGATCGAAGAGGACAGCGATGAATAACGTACACTAAAACACTGGCAACATTGTTCCCGAAACCCTTGAGGTTTTGCTTAATTCTACTCTGGTCAAAGCAACTGACCTTCTCACTTCTGATGGAACAAACCCTGATGCTGACGGAACCCTGACTATTGGTGGGGTTGAATACACGCTGGTTGAAGCACTCACTGCTGCGGTTGCAGCCGAGGCAGACTTGACCTCTGACACCACAGAAGTTGCCGAAGGCGCGCGTGTGGTTGTGGGAGATCGAACCTACGAGTTTGTTGCAGATGCGCTTCCAACCTTTGATCCATACGACCCCATTATCTACGTTTTGATTGACGACTCCGATCCCGATGTGACGCTTGAAAACTTGGTGGATGCCATCAACGGCGACTCGGCTGCTTGGGGTGTGACTCACTCTCGAAACAACTCTCCACATCCACTGGTAACTGCTGGCGCAGTTTCCTCACACGCAACGACCATCACCGCAATTACTGCTAGCACAGATGGTGATGACATTGTGCTGACCTCAAGTGATGAACACTTGGATGCGGAAAGCGCCACACTTGAGGGCGGGGTTGACACGGTTCCCAACGAGATTTTGATTGGTGCTTCTGCTGCTGCCACACTCGACAACATCAAGTCTGCGGTCAATGCCACAGCTGGCGCAGGGACGACTTATTCACTTGGCACAGTGGCCAACCCCTATTTTGAAGCGACAACCAACGGCGATACGACTCAGCTTTTCCAGGCGCGAGTTGGTGGCACGGCCACTGATATTGCTCCAAGCGAAGATGCAACCCATCTTTCATTTGGCTCTCCAGTAGCGGGGGGTGGAACGGTTGGACGAGCAACTATCTCAGAGGGTGGTTTGGCGACAAGGATTGTGACCAAGTGTCCACAACTGACTGGCACTCCGACCTACGGTTGGACGCTCAAAACTGCTGACGGTATTCAGATTGCCAGCGCTTCATCTTTGGCCGAAAACTCCACAGTCGTTACTCCTTTGGTTGCAACATACTACACACCAGTAATGATCCCCGCAGGTTCAATCCTTGAGATCACCGCATCTGGCACTGTTGAAGATACTCTGCCAATTGAAGTGACGGTATTGTAAACTTTCAAAAAATAATGGAAACAAAATTGTAAGCTACTGCATGACCGCAGTATCTTCGTTTTTCAGTCCCTCGTAGTAGCGCTCTTTTTCTTCTTTGATCCAACGCGTGAAGTCAGCTTTGGTTTTGGTAGAGTTGCCAACATGTCCGAGTTCAATGCGGTTGTGCGCCCACACCTCAATGCCGTGTTTTCGGGCGTTTAGACAGAAAGCGATGTCCTCACCCACCTCATCGTAGGGAAACGGCTTTTTGGTCAGCTCAAAGTCCTCTGGCTTAGCGTGGAAGAAGAACGGAGGCTCCATTTTTTTGAATACTTCCATGTCGATGAGCAAGAACCCTGTGCCAATACCTTCGACCTGGAACATGTTCACATCGTCAGGGATGTGGCTGGGGTTGGTAATTTCGTTTGGAAGGGTTGGGTGTTTGATTTTGAGAACTGGAAAAGGAGTCATGCGTCCGTAGTAAATGCCACCGATGATTTCTTTCTTGGCTTCAAGTAGTGTCTCGATGCCGTCAGCGGGGAAGTTAATGTCTGAGTCAATGAACATGAGGTGTGTGGCACCAAGGTCAACGGCCTCGTATACTGCGCGGTTGCGCGCCATGTGGATGTAGGTCTGGCGTTGAATATCAAAGGTGAAGGGGATGCGAGTACGCTGGCTCCACATAATAAAGCTGGCAAACGTCTCTGCTTTTATCTCACCTAGACAGGGGATACTGATATGAAGTTTAATGTTCTTATTGTTTTTAGTCAGCATATAACAGAAACTTTACACTAATGGCGCAGATAAAACCACAACCAGTTGACCTTGAAAGTCTTGATGATTTACTCGAGATACCAGAGGAAGTTGTTGAACAACCAAAGTGGGAGCCAAAGCGAAAAGGCATGGCTGTTCCTGCTGAGTTTAGGAACGCAAAGCGAAGTAATCCCAAAGCTCCCAAAGAACAAATTGTTGATACAAGCAACCCAATGTCATCGCCCGAGATTCACACCACGGGCATCCTCAACACAGACATCCCTGATCTCACTTCTTTCGTAGACGAAGCATTTGGCCACACCCACAAGAACCCAAACAACTGGCACCACCAACTTTTCTACGAGATTCTTGAAAACAAAATTATTCAGGGGGCTGATGGTTTATTGTACCGATCAGACAAGCACGGCCTCAAAAAAATCAATAAGCACATCATTGTACTTGCTCCCCGCTTCCATGCTAAGTCGCAGTGTTTTACGGTTCACTATCCAATCTGGGAGCTGTACCGCAACCCGAACAAGCGTATTATGATCGTCTCGGCCAACCAGGAAATTGCCACTTCCTTTGTGCGCCAGATTGTCAATCACCTTGAGAACAACCACGTGATGATCGACAAGTATGGCTCACTCCAACCCGCGCCTGGGGATGAAAAGAAGTGGGGAGAGAAGGCGTTTATCGTTGAGCGTACTTCGTTTGATAAAGACCCTTCGGTAGCTGGTATTGGTATTGGTGGAAAAATTATTTCCAAACGCGCTGACATCATTATCCTTGATGACATCATCGACATGGACACCGCGCGCACTCCAGCCATGCGTCAGAAAACTTTGGACTGGTTTGAAAACGTGTTACTCCCCGTGCTTGAAGATAACGGGCGCATCGTGATTGCTGGCACAGCCTGGTACAAAGATGACCTTTATGACTACCTGTTCAAGCACCCATCTTTTGACATCCGCCTCAAACTCAAAGCATTGATTTACAACCCAGCTTTTATTCGAGAGGACAGGCCAGAGGTTCGGTTTTTACCATACGAGCTTGTGCAATATCCACTTGCACTTGATGCAACCAAGGTGTTTTCACCAGAGGTGATGAGACATTATGGGCTTGGTGAAAAGTTAAGGGGCGGAGTTCTCTGGCAGGAGAAGTGGAGCTTTGACAAGCTCATGGAAAAGAAAGCTAGTATGAGTCCTGGCGCGTTCATGCGTCAGTATTTGAACGAGCCGACCAGCTCTGACGAGCGGGTGTTCTCAGAAAAATCCATCACCGAAACGCTTGAGCGCAGCTACCGAAAGACATTGGTTCCAAGTTGGGACAATGCAACCGATGGTGTGTCTCATACCTTTGGCTACGGCAACCTAGTAATTGCGGTTGGGGTTGACTTGGCTATCTCGAAAAAGAAAACTGCTGACAAGTCTGCCATTGCGGTGTGGGGTCTTGATGATAAGAGACGGCGTATTTTATTGTGGCTTGAGTCTGGGCGTTGGTCGCCCGATGAAGTGAAGCAGCGGGTGATTGATATTGTGGCGCGGTTTAATCCCGTGAAGGTGGTAGTGGAAAACGTGGCCTACCAAGACATGATCCGTCAGGACTTGGCCAGTGATGATATTCCCGTGGAAGGTTTTCGTACCACGGCCAACAAAAAATACCACGAAGAAACTGGTATTGCTCAGATTTCTATGCTTATGGATCAAGGAAAAGTTATTATCCCAAGTGGAAAAATGGATGCTGACTCTTATAAAAAAGTTAAAGAGTTCGCCTACGACCTCTCGGTGTACACCTACGATTCTCACGCTCCTGACATGTTGATGGCTAGCTGGTTTGCCTTTGATGCGTTGTCTGACTTTGATAAGAAGATGAAGGATAACCGTGGCTTCTTCTCAACGAACTCATTGGTTGAGCATTTGAAGAGTCGCCGTGCTGCAAACAAGATTTTAATTTTAGAAGCAAAGCCACCAAAGTATCGCTACGCCCGCAACTCTTTGATCTCAATTTTCCGCGAGGTGCAAAACCCATTGTTTAGTGACCAACTCTTTTTGGAACCAACTGAGCCATTTTTTATTTTTGCAACGCGCAGCGAGCGGAGTGTGGCCTACATTGTTCAAAAACAAACCAATGAGATCGTGGGGAAAATTGAGGGTTCAGACATTTCCACAATGATGTTTGCGCAGTTACTTGAGAAGGCTGGTGATTTTTTCAACAAGGCACAGGTGATTGTGGATAACGCCTACGAGGGTGGTGCAGTTCTTCTTGAACTACAAAAACGTGGATATGACAACCTAATGTGTTTACAGCCAGACAATGAAGGAAGGCTTGAGTACAAGGAGGGTTTTAGGATTACGGCGCAAAATCTCCCACTGGCCGTGGACTACTTTAAGAGCTTGGCTGATAGTCTGCAAGTGCGAGTTCCTGACGAGGGTTTGCTCAAGGAGATGAGCGACTTGATTGGGGTGGAGGGGGATAGTATTGTAATAGGGTACGGTGAAGGTCAGCGTATCAAAACGATTGCCACCGCCCTGTGGCTAATCGACCACTATGAAAATGACGCAAAAGCTGTCTATAATGGTGGGAAGAAAGTCACCACAGAACAGAAGGTAAAACGGGCATTTGGTGGGCTGAGGTACAACTTTCTGAATAACTAACTACTATGAGCAAAGACATCCTTTCACTATACAAAGAGCGCATGAAGCAGTCGATGAGTCTGGCCGAACCACACTGGCAGCGCTCCATTGACAACTACAAACACTACTTTGGTAGGTTGGACGCTGGCACCAATGGCGATCAGAATTACCCCTTCTTTTCTAAGATGAGTTTGTCGCTTTCGTATGAGGTGGTTGAGACTGTGTTACCCCGACTTATTGGCAAAGATCCTGAGTTTAATTTTATTGCTCAGGAAGCTGCGGATGTTAAGTATGAGGATCTGGCCAAGATTGTGGTTGGTTCTCAGTATGATAACCCCAAGCTCGAACTTTTGGGCGAGCCTATTTATTTGAAGCTACAGCGTATGGTGAAGGAGTGTTTGATAACTGGTAACGCGGTTGGTCGTCCAATGTGGCGCAGACAAACACGACAGATTGCTCGGTACATGGCGACACTTGAACGCGCTGGTTTCAAGAACGAAAAGGATATTCAAAAAGTTATTGCAGCTGCGCAGAAGCTCGGCGTTGAGGATGAGGTGAAGTATGGCAAGGAGTTTGCTGAGTCACCCTGGTTGGATGACTTTGATCTCACACACCTGCCTTTCTTCTTTTATTTTGGTGATTGGATTATGGTTGAGCCTGGTCGGTTCCGCTATCAGATTGAGCGTGAGCTGATGACCATTGATGATCTGGAAGATGAGGCCAAGCGTTTTGGGTATGACGACTCGGTGATGCAAGACATCCGCGCCAAACACGCAACCAAAGATACCTACTTCAACCCAGCCGATGACTCTCCAATTTCCAAGAACTTCATGTGGGAATACTACAACCTGTTTGCCATTGAAGATCAAACCGCGTTTTCAACTGATGATGAAAAGGTTCCACTGCTTCGCGTTGATAAGATGTGGGATAACGAGGGCAAGGTGCATGTGTTTGTTAATGAGCAGTGGGGACTGACTGGTACTGGTTCTTCTGGTAAAGAGGGCTTGATTGCCAACAACAAAGTGGCTGGCGGAATGGTAAAGCCAAACGGTGATCGCGAAAGTGAGGGCATCGACAATCCTTACGACATCAAGAAACCACCTTTCATTCACGTCCATGACGTCGTGATTCCACACTCCTACTTCTCACGCGGTGAAATTGACTCAATCAAAAAACTCGAAGATGGCGCTAATGACCTGATGAACATGCGCTTTGATAACTTGCTCCAGTCGATGCTTCAATACTGGCTCTGGAACCCAAAGATGATGAGCAACGCCAATGATGAGTTTGTGCCAATTCCGAACACCACAACTGCGGTGAAAGATGTTGAGCGCGCGGTGCGGGTGATTTCTGGAAACGATGTCACGGCCAGTGCGTACAAAGAGGCAGAGAACCTGGTGGCCACCATCAAAGGTATTTCTGGTTTGAACGACTATGCTCAGGGTGTTGAGGGTGGTACGGTAGCTGGTCGAACCTATGGCGGTATGCGCTTGATTCAAGAAGTGGCCAACGCTCGCTTTATTGTGAAGTCTCGATTGTTTGAAAAAGTAACGCTCAAGGCGCTTGGTTATTTCATGCTTGAGTTCTCTCGTCAGTTTATTTCCAAAGACCGTGTACGCCGTGTTTCGGGTGATATGGGACACACTGTTGAGCAGAAGATCTCGGCTGGTGATCTCAAGTCAATTGCTGGGTTTATGGACTTGAAAGTGGTACCAAACTCTTCAATGGTTATCGACCAACAGGCAGAAGCCATGCGACTCAATGGTGTGGCAGATCGGTTTGCTACTGAGAAGGGTGCGTTCAAAGATATGCCTGATGAAGTGTATGACAAGTTCTTGCTCAAGTTCTTGCAAGCTAACGGTATCACCGATGCAATTTATTGGGTGCGCGCACGACAGGAAGCTCGCGCAGCTATGAAGGCAAAAGGTGAAACTGTGGATCAAAACTCAGGTGGAACTGGACAGCAATTACTTCAACAAGCTCTGAGCGCAGCTGCTCCGCAACCAGGTGTAACACAACCAACTGTGCCTGGTATGCAACCAGGGGGATTGACACCAGCTATGCCAATGGGTAATACTCTTCCCATAGGTAGTAGTGAAGTGCTACAATCTGACCAGATAGCTCAACAGCCAGATCCTTTGGCTTCAATACTAAACGCCCAAGCTATCTCGCAATAGTATGAACACAATCTACCTACGGCGCGACTACGGCCTGGGAGAAACGTATGTGACTCGAGAAGTCGAGGATAGACACATGCCGTTCTACCAGTACGAGCAGCGCACTATAAACTGCAAAAAGTGTAAACAATGGAAGAACAAAACCATACTATGTTCAAGCGGTCAATTCCTCAAGTTCTCAGCGGATTTCTGCCCTGGTTGCGTAGACCGAAGGACGCAGGAGTACATCAAGGCAAACGCTCATCTGAGAAGCAGAGCGCCAGCGATGAAGAACATCCCAAGTTGGCGATTGGACATGGAAGGGGCGACACCCGAAGATATATTGAATCGTTCCGAAGGCGACTTCAACATTCCATACAAGAGTCATCGAGAATGGCAAGAGTATTATCAACAACCACACGAATTGAAGAGGCAAGCGGAGTTCGAGAAGCAGCGGAGAGAAGAATCCGATCAGCTGTTGAGATCACTCGGTTAATTTCCCAACCAGGTTTTAAGCACTACCAATCACTCATGGATCGCATTGAGGCTGATGCGTACTTCTCACTGCGCGCTCCAGCGAGCATGAATAAAGAGGAAGTTTCCCTTGAGTATTACATAGGGTATTATGCTGGTGTATTGCAGGTGGTTGATGATTTTAGGGGCGTTGCCGATCAAGCAAACGCTGAGCTTGAAAAAGCCAGAAAGAAGCAAGAAGATGAGTGACACCAATAAGATTTCCAGAGAAGCGTGGTGGGAATCGGTTAAACGGTCTAAGGACTCGAAGTATGTTGAGATCACAGAACCCGATGCCATTCCTGCGTTTTCTGCTGAGGAGTGGGACGCACTTCGTTTCAGAATTAGCAACCATTCCATGCGACTTGCTGAGTGCATCAATCCACCTCATCGTGACCCTGTTGTATTTCGTCTGCACCCTCCTCACCTCTGGAACATTGTTGGTGGTAAGATCATGCAGAAGGTTGATGGGAAGTGGGTGAGGTTCGTTCCCAAGCTGGAAGAAAACCTTGATCGTTTTTCAAAGAGCTGATACTATGAGTAATAAGCAATTATAAAAAGGTAACTAAAAGACTATGACAGACAAACCCTCCTTCCTAAACGGTGTTGATCCAACCTCCGATGAACAGGAGATTATGGATGTACTAGCAGACAATCCCGATCCAGGTGATAATGGAGGCGATGATGCGACCACTAACAGTAATCAACCAGACACAACCCAAACTCCAGACGACTCCACCAAGGGCGGAGAGAGTGCCAGTGATGGCGGTGAAGGCGATGCAGGAAAGCCAGATCAGACTGGAGAGGGAGCAGAGTCGGGAACTCAGGGAAGCGACAAGGGCGATGATGCTGAGTCAGGAAAACCTAAAGAAGGTGAACAACCAAAAGACGGAAAACAGCCAGAAAAGCCAAGTGACGAAGAAGTAAATCGCGCACTCAATCTCAAGTGGGGTACGTTCAAAACTCCAGAAGAAGCTGAGAAGGCGTATAAAGAATTGCAGCGTACACTCACTCGTTTACGACAAACCGCAACCGCTTCTGCAACAACCCCCACTGAAAAGCGTGAGCAAAAGAAAGCTGCTCAACAGTACATCGAGTTGGCAAAGAAAACTCCGCTTGTTGATGTGAAGATCCCTAACTCAAAAGACTATGTGCTTGATGATGGCACTTATGACATGGACAGCTTTGCTCGAGATTTAGTGCGCAACACAACGATGGCTTTCCAACAAGCATTGGTTGGTGGCAATCTTGGTAGCTTGCAGTTTGGCATGATGCAGGAAGCGATGAGCGAAGAGTATGCGATAGCCAACGAGCGCGCCCAGGCTGAGAAAAATACCAAGAGTATTGAGAATAAGCTGTATGAACAATTTCCAATTTTGAAAACCAATGAGCGAGTAGCCAATCGCTTGGAGCGCGAGATTTATGGTGAAGTGGCTCGGCGCAAAGCGCAAGCTGCTAAACAAGGTAAAGAGTTTACCCCAATGGTTGAGCAAGACTTCCTTGACCTTGCAACTGAGTTGTTGCAAGACATTAAGATTGAGGCTGTTGATGTTCCACAAGAACAAGCTGATCGTGTTCCTCGCGGAGTAGTGGCACAACCCACAGGTGGTAAAGCTCCTCTCTCAGAAATTGACCAGGACATCGAGGACATGATGAATGTCAAAAAGAAATCTGGTAGTATTTTCTAATCTCGCGCGGGATGGCAGAACGGTTATGCACTAAGCTCATAACTTAGACCACGTTGGTTCAACCCCAACTCCCGCAACATTTGGCAGCACCCACTTGACAGTGCTAATGCTTTGTTCTAATCTGAATATCAAGTGAACCTGCTACGGCAGGATAATCTTAGACTCAGACCCGCAAGGACAATCTCGAGTACAAGACCCTCCACTTTTTAAGTTCACCCCAATACAAAACTATCTTTTGCATTTTTGCATAGAAAGGCTATATGTCTTTAATTGCTGGTGCGAGAGGAACGAACAACATCGAGCAGACTCGCCGAAAATATGACGTTTCGGACAAGCTCTGGTTGGTTGATCCTGACCATGCCGTGTTGTCCTTCTTCGCTCGCAAACTAAACAAAGCACGGGTTATCGACCCTGAGTTCCGTTGGTTCGACAAAGAGCAGCCATCTCGTTATGACGCTGTTGGTTCAACCATCACTGCTGGCATCACTGCTCTGGTAGTGGTTGACGGTACTAAGTTCCGTAAAAATGACGTTGTGATGAACGTGAGTACAGGTGAACACATGTTGGTCACTGACATCTCCACGAACACCCTGACCGTCAAACGTGGACATGGTAGTACCGCTGCAACGACTTCCACCTCTGATGACACCTTGGTGATCCTCGGCAGCTCATACCAAGAGCATGCTGCTTCTGGTATTGCCCGAACCACCAAAGCGGTGAAGCGCCACAACTATACGCAAATCTTCCGTGAACCAATCGAAGTGACTGGTACCGAAGATGCCACTGAGTTGTACGCTGGTGGAAACGACTTGGCTCAGTTGCGCCGAGAACACTTGCAAATCCACATGACTGACATCGAGCGCTCCGCGTTCTTTGGTGAAGCCAAAGAAGATGTGACTGGTACCCAACCCCAGCGCACCAGTGCTGGTGTTAAGTCCTTCCTCTCTAGCAACTTGAAGAACGCCTCTGGTGTTCTGACTGAGGCTGAGTTTGAGGATTGGGTGCGCATGTTGTTCGACAAGGGCGGTGATAAGAAGATGGGCTTCCTGTCTCCTTTGATCGGTTCGGCTGTCAACTCATGGGCTGCTGGTAAACTCCAGATGTTCCCGAAGGATAAAACCTACGGCATCGGTATCTCCAGCTACCTGAGCATCCACGGTCAGCTCGACTTCGTTATCGAGAAGCTGTTCTCTGAGAACGCAACTTGGAACGGAATGGGCTTTGGTATCGACATGAGCTTAGTCGGGTATCGCTACCTGGGTGGCAACGGTAAGAACCGTGACACCAAGCTCCTGAAAGATCGCCAAGACCGAGATGTTGACGGTGTGAAGGAAGAATATCTTTCTGAGATCGGATTCTGGCTCGCACTCGAAAACCGTCATGGACTCTTATATGGTGTGACTTCTTACTCATAACAGAGTTAGTTGCAGTATAAACAAACTCCCCCTAGAAATAGGGGGTTTTTGTTTTTGGGACTTATGTTATTATTTAACAATGAAAAAATGTAATCGTTGTTTGGAGATAAAACCATTTGATGATTTTAGTAGGGACAAAAATAAAAAAGATGGTTTTTCTACTTTATGTAAAAAATGTAGATCTGAATCGTTTGCAAAATATCGGCAAAAAAATAGGGATATTTTGCTTATTAAAAACAGGGAATATAGTAAAAATAATGCAGAAAAACTGGCTGAATATCAACGTCAATATAGAAAAAATAATCCTGAAAAGGTAAAAGCTATAAACAAAAAGTCTCGAGATAAAGACCTTAGAAAATTAAGAGCAAGACAGAGAGTGCGAATGAGGGTATATCGCGGAACCATGCAAAAACTTCCTTGCCAAGTATGCGGTGATCCAAAATCTCAAGCTCATCATCAAGACTATAACAAACCACTTGAGGTGATCTGGTTGTGCCAAAAACATCACCAGATGCTTCATAGAGATTAGTCTTTGTGTTATCTTGTACCTGGAGGTTTTCGTCATGGCTTACCTCCTTTCGCAGATGCCCCCTATACACGGGGGGCATTTGTTTTGGTATAGTGTTGTCAGTAGCAAAATTACAAAAAGGAGAAAAGCTATGATATTTACTTCACCCTACCGCAAGTTAAGCGTAGTGCTGCGCCCAGCCAGATATGTGTTTGACCAAGAGGGGCAGCGCCGTTTCAAGGCTGGCATCCGCGCTGAGTTTATGGATGGAGGTTTCCAAACTGATGACCAAGAAACCATCGACTTGATGATGGCTCACCCTCGTCTCGGCATTGACTTCCACGCTCAAAATGTACCTGTTCCAAAAGAGGTAGAGAAAAAAGTCAAGGAAGCTGAGAAGAAAAAGGAAGATGAGCTGGCAGAACTTACCCATGCCGACAAAACTAACAAGCAACCAAACTCAAAAGCCAATGTTGAAGCCAGCGTTGATGACGTTGACAAAGAGCTTGGCCTAGATAAAAAAGGCAAATAATAAACTATGCTGATAACCACTGCGTTACCAATACTTACTAAAGTATCGGCTCGTTTGAATGAAAAAACAGTCGAGACTGGCTCTCAGCGCTTGAGTTTCTTCAATCAAGCAGCCGATCATGTTGTTGGGTATACAAAGTGGGATTGGGCGAAAAAGAAAGTAACTCTCACTCTGACTTCAAATCAGACCGAGGTTGATCTTGAGAGTGTAATCTCGGACTACAACTCGATGTGGGGGCTTTCTGATGACGAGTCTGACTATGACGACTCAGTGAAAATCTCATTATCGAGAGACAACAAAACGCTCAATATCCTTCAAGACGTAGTAGCTGGGACTCAGCTGGTACTTTGGTATTACCAGTCTCATGTTGATGTTATTTCCGCAACTGCCGATCTTAATGTTCCTTTACCAAAGGAGATGACCACTGCTTTGGTTCTATACATAAAGCATTTAGTACATGATGCTAAGCGACAGCGTAACGATGCCCGCAACGCTATCCTCGACTACCAAGAAGTAATGGAGGAGTTGGTTGTGCAGGGGGCTTCAAAAAAGTCCTCAAGTAAACCGAAGCAGATACCACATCCGCTCTCTGGTTTCAGGCGCACGTATGCTAACCACTAACTATGCCAAACGCCAAGCTATATTCACAGCGCATTGGGAACGCACCCCGCAACCGCTTCTGGCGACAGGAGGGTTGGCCAAAGGGTGCTAACTCTTTTGCTGAGGACAATGAGGTTCGAGACGTAGAGTTTTATAAAGCAAGAAATGTTGAGCTAGTTGGTCGTTCCTCTATTCGCATGGGTCGCCGAGGCCACCGCATGTTGGCTGATATTGTCGGTGGCACCCACTTCAACGGGTGGGGTGTCTACAAAAATCCAAAGACAGATGCCAACCTTCTTCTTGTTCAGCACACAGGGCGCTTGTACCGCATCAATACCGCCGATGTGGTGACTGAGATAGACAACACTGAGACGTGGGACACGGCAGCCAAAATGAGGGGCATACTGCTTCGTGAGTGGTTTTATTTTGGTAACGGCGTTGACGCGATGGCAAAGACTGATGGTCTAACCGTTGAGAGATGGAGTGAAATTACAAAAATTGCGGGGCTTAGTGCTGCTGTCACAAGTACTGCTGCAAACGATACTTTGTATGAATATGCTGTCACCGCAACCACAGCCAATGGTGAAACAGAATACGACATTGTAACTGAGGATTTTGCTCCCAAAAAACTCGGTGACAGTGACTACATCACCCTCACTTGGACTCGCAAAACTGACCCAACTGTGACTGGCTACAACGTGTACAAAGCAGTCAACGGGCGCACTCTTCAACTCCTCACCTTTATTGACCAACCCACATCTGGTGGCACTGTTTCTTATGCAGATAAAGGCGTAGAGCAGCAATCTCTCATTCACGAAGCTCCAACTTTCAACACCACGGGTGGTGTCAAAGGAAACATTTTTGGCAAGTATGCCAACTCTTTGTTTGTCTCTGGAAACCCAGATGAACCAGACACCGTTTTTTACGGTGGGACTGGTTCTCAGTGGGAGTCTTTCTCTCCAGATGCTAATGGTGGAGCAATTCGAGTTGGGCGCGGTGATGGTGAACGGGTGACTGCACTTATTGGTTTTGATGACTTCTTACTTATTTTCAAAGAGACTTCTATCTGGAAGTTTGTGTTTGGTGGTGACGGCTCTCCAACCCTGGTGTCGCTGATCCCTCAGTATGGAACACGCTCTCCAGACGCGGTGTGGCGCATGGAGAAAGACGTAGTGTATTTTGGCCACGATGGTCGTTACCGCATCTTGGGTTATGAACCCAATCAGTTGAACGTCATCCGAACCGCTGATATTTCCAATCGTATTCAGCCAGAGCTTGATGTCCTTGATAAGTCGAACCTGGACAATTTCTTTGGGGTGTTTTTTGAGCAGAAGTACATAGTGTGTAACGGATCGAAAGCCTTCCCGTATGATCGGCGCTACACTGGTTTCTTGGGAGAGTGGACAAACATGGCTTTTTCTCGCTTTATTATCTGGGATAAGGGTACTGGTCGGGAGCGTTTGTTTGGTGCGCGCAACACTGGCGGAGGCATTGATGAGCTGCTGGTTGAAGGCACTTGGGATGATAACGGCGACAGTATTGACTGTTTCATTCGGTTCAAGCGTATTGATGGCCAGCTTGATAGTTTGAAGTATTTCCACTACACCAAGTTCAAGTTGAAGTTCCCACGCGGGCAGGTGCAATTCTTGACCTACCGAGATGGAGCAAACCTACTCGACACCACCTCTCTTTCTTTTGGAGTGGGCGGTGGTATTGGTGAGTTTATGTTCGATGAGCCAATGTTCGATGAGGGGTTGGATATTGAAGAAGTCGAGGACGCAGTGCAGTATGTAACAAAGGATCTGGAAGTTGAGGCGTATTCGTATTATCATCAATTAGTAGTCTCTGCAAATGAGTACAACCACTGCCTTGTTCAGACCATGACTGGTCGATATGAAGAGGAAGATGATGACTACCGCCGAGATGAAAGGGTAATCTAACATGGCCAATGCAACACCACATCTACTACCAAGAGGAGAGCGCTTACTGCAAGGAACGATTGCAGAGCTTTTGAGTGACAGCGCCACAGAAGTTGAAGTCAACAACCCCCCTTCCGTAGACGAGTTGCCTACCTATTTTGAGCTTGACCCAAGCTCTGACAATCCTGAAACCATCCGCGTATATGACGTTTCTGGGAACATCATTTATTTTGAGCGCGGTGTATACAACTCTGGTGTGGGTCGAGAACATCTTCCCAACACTCCATACAAACAGAAAATCACCTCTCAGCACTGGAAAAAAGTTGTTGATGCGGTTGAGCAGGGCTACCTTCCAGAAGATCCCTCAATCACCTTAACGCGCAACAGCGCTAGTGAGTTTGTGATCGAGGGGGTAGACCGAACAGATTACTACATTGACGGGCGTGTGGTGCGTTTTAACAGCTCTGATGCCAACACTGCCACCATTGAGTCCTCAATCCTTTCAACGGGCGACACAGTGATTACACTCAAGTCGGGAAGTGGTTCTGTTCCTTCACCGCTTAACAGTGTTGAAATTGCCATTCAACCGCGCGGGTATGTTCCTCCATATTTAACATCTCTTGACGTGTTAGATGAGGATGATTTTTCAAGTGATTCTGAGACAAAAGTTCCATCTCAACAAAGTACGAAAGCGTATGTGGATAACAAAGTAAGTGAAACATTGATTGATGAAGACGACTTTTCTTCTAATTCAGACACTAAAGCTCCAACCCAACAAAGTACGAAGGAGTACATAAAAAGTCAACTCTCAGGCGACGGGTGGGTGCCATCAAGTGATACTTGGGTATACACCTCAGCCTCGTCATTCACGATTGCCGGCGTTGATCGTACCGCGATTTTCCAGAAAGGCACGTATCTTCGGTTCAAGCAGGGAGGTGGCTATAAATATGCCGTCGTACTCTCTTCTAGCTTTTCTACCAACACCACGGTCAACATTTTCGTAAACACCGACTACACGATTGCCAATTCATCAATCACGGATAATGACTATTCATACGCTCTGAACCCTGAAGGATGGCCAACAGATTTTACCCGTACTCTGACCATCAATGGATCCGGAGGGTCTGCTGGAACGTACGCTGCCACAACGTACTTTTCTAAATATCGAGTCATCGGACGCAGGGTCTACGAACAGGTGTCTGTTCAGGTTACGAATAAGGGAAGTTGGAGTGGTCAAATCCAATTATTACTAGCAGCTACCACAGCAGCGTCCTATCCTGGAACATACAATGCTCCGGTAAATTGTTTTATCTCTAATACTTCTTCTATTCCAGTGGCAGCATCACTGGCGTGTGGCTCAGTTATGGCTAGTAGCAACATCATGCAATTTCTGGATTCTATCGGAGTGTCTCTTATCCAATGGTCTGCTGTGGGGAGTGCTTTTTATATTCACGGACAGTTTGACTATCTTTTCTAACTACTAAATCTGATATTATGGATATATGGCTCAAAAACCAACTCTTTCATCAAGACTTGACCCAACAATTAAGGTAGGTGGTTTGGGAGGCGGAGCCTTCCTTTTCAACTTTGTCTAAAGTCGGTATACTGGTCAGGATATGCCGAAAACTCCTGCTGTAAACGTGGATCTTATCAATGAAAAAATCCAAAACATTCGCGATGATGTCGATGATTTGGAAACTACTTTGAAGAAAGAA
>CAYRUD010000019.1:0-84130 GCA_964427425.1 uncultured bacterium | reverse complement strand
GTGCGAAATGTAAGGGGTAAGAAGCGAGTTGAGTATAGAATTGTCGCTCAAGGAGACTCTGGCCTTTACAGCGATCCACTCACAATCTCAATCAAATAGCAAGAATACCCAATCCCCTCCTTCCTCTCGAGAAGGAGGGCGCCACAGCTAAGCTACTCTGAGTAATTCTAATAATTTCTCTTTGAAACACCACCTTCTTTGGACCTCGAGCAAATCGCAACTACAGTCTATTAGCTGTATTTTCCTTCATTCCTTCAAAGGCTAAAGAAAAGCAAATTAAGTATTCATTTGTCGAAATGACACAAATAGATATGTAGAAAAATAGTTTTCTTTTTTATCAGGAAGGAGGGAAAAGATATGACATTTATTTCCTTTGCAAGATCGCTATTTGTAATGTGCGCTCTTCTCATTTTTTCACCACTACAAGCTCAGTGGACGACACAGGTTAGCTTAAGTGATGTTGGGTTTACCGAGACTGGCGCTCCGGTTGTCATTGATTCATTTGGAAATACCACCGCTCTTTGGAGAATTAGGAAAACAATCAACGGGACTGAGTATGACGTTATTCAATCCTCTACCAAACCATTTGGCTCAGACTGGGGGCCTATTGAGGATGTGTTTATTGATTCAAGTGATCTTGGCATATTATACCCCCAACTTGTTGTAGACCCTCTTGGCAATCTTACAGCAATAGCAGCTATAAAATTAGGCGGATCCGAATGGGGTCTTCAGTACTGGACTAAACCTTTCGGAGGGACATGGCAAGCTTCAATTACAATTCCAGGTGTTAATATGGGAGGGAGTGTAGATCCACAATTTCAAATGGCGATCGACTCTCAAGGGAATATTGGAGTTATATGGACTCGACTAGATACTAACAATGCAACTTGGATGATCCAAGGAGTTACTAAGCCACTAGGCAATGACTGGCTTACAGCCGAGAATATAAAGACAGGAATAAATGAGGTATACTATTTTAAGTTTGCATTTGATCCATTCGGTAATGCCTTTGCCATTTGGCATGAGTATGTCATGCCAGGCATATCTGCAATATTCACATCAACTAAATACTCCAACAGTAGCTCATGGGACTCTCCTACGATGTTGTCTAGTATAGGGGGCAGCATAACAGGGATAGGCATAGGCATGCTCTCTATAGCTTTTGATCGATCAGGAAATGCTATGGTCGGATGGATTGCGGAAATGGATTCGTCTTCTTATGTTCAAACTCGAATGAAACTTTCCGGCAACTCTAATTGGGAGCCTGTCGAGACAATATTAGATACTTCTCGAAGAGCTTCGGACATCCCTCAGATTACTTTCGACAATGAGGGCAACGCCACTGTGATTTGGGAAGGAGCTATTGGCCTCAACACAGATATTCGATCATCTTATAGGTCAGCAGGGGGCGCTTGGCAATCTCCCCTTTCTTTATCTAGTATTGAAAATCAAGCAAACTCACCTCGATCAGTAGTAGACCCATTTGGGAATGTAACGGCTCTATGGAAGGAGTTTAATGGGTCATATTGGATAGCTAAATCGGCTTATAAATCATTTGATAGTAGCGAGTGGCAGTCACCTATTGAAATCGGCGTAACTTCTGAATTGCTAGCCGATGGAGGCGGAGCGCTTATTAATGCTGCGACTGATTTTAATGGTAATATTGTTGTTACTTGGAGAGAAATGACAGTCAGCGGATATCAATTTAGCTCCGTAAGCTATTTAGCTTTGCCTAGAGTAGTAAGCCTTTCTTCTTCCTCAGGGCCCAAAAAAGGAGGAGATGAAGTAATTATTACAGGAAGCAGTTTATGGAACACCACATCTGTTCTTTTTGGAACAGTGCCTGCTTCATTCATTGTAAATTCACCCACATCTATAACTGCTACCGTTCCATCAGGAACTGGAATTGTCGATGTCGTCGTTACGAGTCCATCAGGGTCTTCCTTAGCATCTTCTGCGTCAAAATATATGTATCTTCTTTCACCGCCTATGAAAGCCAAGGGCAAATTCATTGAACACATGTTTGCTTCTCAATTTGAATACATGCATATGCTCTCATGGAAACAAAGTCCAGATCCACTTGTTACTAAGTATCTCGTTTATCAGAATGGAGCTCTTATTAAGACTGTACCGGCAAATAAGCCACTAGTTGTAAGAGTAAGAAACATAGAGAACAGGAAGCGAACTGAGTACAAGATCGTCGCGCATGATGACACTATCATGTATAGCGATCCAGTTACCATCACCATAAAATAAGAAAGTAAACCCCTTCTTTGCCAAAAGAAGGGGTCTTTCCTCCCCAGAATTTAAGTTCTTTTCCCTTAATTCTTCCGGATAAGACTCATCGCTACTTTAAAATTTAGTATGTGCTATTGAACTAATATAAAAGATGGAGGGAGATTATGCTATCTTTATTAAAGAGAGCGCTTCTAGCGCTCTTCGTATTTGCTGCCACCTCACCACTACAGGCTCAGTGGTCAACACCTGTTAATTTATTCACTGGACCCTCATCTATCCTGAATGAATCAATTGCGATTGATTCCAATGGAAATGCCACGGCTGTATGGGGAATACAAAGAGAGATCAATAGCACACTTCACGTCGTCATTCAGTCCGCGACAAAGGAGTTTGGTGGATCATGGGGACCGGCTGAGGATATCTATATTTCACCTGAGAACGCGTTAAGTAGCGTAGACGGTTTTATTTCTAGCATAGTTGTCGATCCTTTCGGGAATGCTACAGTACTATGCTATAAAGACTTTGGCGCAGGAAAAAAAGGCTTTCAAACTTTGACCAAGCCTTTCGGCGGTTCTTGGCAAGGGCCTGTTGTCCTTTCAATTGCTGATGATGTGTTCATGGGCAACAACGGCTCTCAAATGGACGTTGACTCTCAAGGCAATATCGCAGTCATTTGGACTCGCCAAGGCAGTTCAGACTGGCAGATAAGATCTGCTATAAAGCCTTTTGGAAGTGATTGGCTCCCCACACAAACCCTACTCACAAGCACAACTCAGCTTACATTCCCAAACATCAAATTTGACATATTTGGCAACGCGATAGCTGTATGGCAAAATCGATCCTTGCCTCAATGGCCCGTGTATGCAGCAGTAAAGTCTTTTGATAGTAATACGTGGCAGACCCCTGTTCAGATCTGCAATAATGGAACAGAGCTTATTGGAACACCAAAAATCACCTCGGACTCCTCGGGAAATGTATTTGTTGTTTGGACTGCAGATGTAGAGACACCTGAGATACAATCGTTTATCCTATCTGTAATGAAACCTGCAGGAAGTTCAACTTGGCAACCTGTTGAAGTTGCAGCATCGATTACTGATGATTTTCAAGGGTATTCATCTATAAAAATTGCTTCAGATAGTAAAGGGAATCTCACCACTGTCTGTGAATTCTGGAATGGTTCTTATAATGAGATAATGTGGTCATATCGGCCTTTTGGAGGCTCATGGCAAGCTCCTGCGCTTTTGTCTTCACCAGGGCTTAATTCCAAAGTTCCCCAGCTTACAGTGGACGATCTCGGGAACGCAACAGCAGTGTGGGCTCAGTTTAATGGAACAGATTGGGTCATTCAATCAGCTGATAAGCTGGCCGATAGCACTACATGGCAAACTCCCGTAGTTATTGGGATATTGGACATAGCAGTGGATAATACCTCTACGAGGATCCAGCTGACTCAAGATCCTAATGGAAATATAACCACTTTATGGTTTGCAAATGGCGTTGATGCTAATGAACTTTACGCCTCCACCTTTTATGCTCCTCCTAAAATCAGCGGATTTTCTCCCTCTAGTGGACCGAAAGTCGGGGGAAATGAAGTGGTAATACAGGGAATGAACTTTATTGACGTCTCATCGGTTCTCTTTGGAACAGTGCCAGCTTCATTCACTGTAAATTCACCCACATCCATAACTGCTATAGCTCCTCCAGGATCTGGTATTATTGATGTCGTCATCACGAGCCCATTAGGATCTTCTACGAGTTCTTCTGCGACAAAATATATGTATCTTCTTGCTCCTCCAACTCACTTGAGAGGAAAGTTTGTCCTACATGCCTTCTCTTCTCAGGTTGAATACATGCATCGACTGTCATGGAAAGCAAGCCCTGATGCAGACGTGACAAAATATCTTGTTTATCGAGATGGAAGTCTTTTCAAGACGGTATTAGCAGATAAGCCGCTTGTTGTAAAAGCAAGAAACTTGAAGAGTAAGAAGCGTGTTGAATATAGAGTTGTCGCATACGACGATTCTGGAATTCACAGTGAGCCAGTTACCATTACTATAAAATAATGAGAGAAAAGCCCTCCTTCTTTAGAAAGCGAGGGCTCTCATCTTCAAGACTTAAAGCTAAATAGCCTTTTATTTTATCTCAATACGATGAGAGAGAGCTCTTCCAAGAGTTGATCTGTCGATAAACTCAAATGACGAGCCGACAGGAACTCCAGTTGCAAGCATAGTGATATGAAGCTCATGTCCTTTCGAAGCAAAATCATGCTCGCGAAGTTTTTGCCGAAGATAGAGAGCCGTCGCCTCTCCTTCTGGCGAGTGATCAAGCGCCAAGATAACTTCTTTGACTGACTCATCACCTATCCTCGAGAGAAGAAGCTCGATTATCTGATCATCGATTCCCCTTCCATCAAGTGGCGAAAGAAGCGATCCTAAAACAAAATACGTTCCATGGAACTGCCCTGTTGACTCCAATGAGAAAAGATCTTTTAAGGAAGCGACAACTGCCATAACGCCAACTTTCTTTCTCTCTAAAGAGCACATATGGCATTCATCTTTTTCGCTCGATTTGACATAAGGCGTATTACATTGAGGGCAAACAATAAGATTTTCAGCCATCTCTTTAAGCTCTTCAGCGAAGTGAAGAATTCTCTCTTTTCCCCAATGTGAGACGATATCGAAAGCAAATCTCTCAGCACTCTTTCTGCCTATTCCTTGAAATCGCTGAAAAGAGCGAATAACTTTCTCAAAGAGTGGAGGAAATTTTATCATGGTCATAAGAGACAAAGTCCTCATATGCTAAAAAAGGCAAAAACTAAAAAGTCATGCAACAAAATTTTTATAAGGCATATCATCTTTTCTACTAAGCTGCTTTGGAAAAAACAGCCAAGAAGTTAAGATCGTGTCCAATATGACATTTTTAACGAGAATTTACCATCTTTTATGGTATGTAATAAAAATTTCGAATTAAAAAAGGAAGACGATGCATCATACTCCTCCTGTTGCTTTAATTACAGCTATCGCAACCTCCCTTCCTGAAAAAATTCTCACGAATAGTGATCTGGAGAAGATGGTCGACACATCCAGCGAATGGATTGTCTCGCGCACTGGCATAGAAGAGCGTCGTATCGCATCTGATACCGAATTTACTTCAACTTTTGGGGTAGAAGCTTCAAAGAAAGCGCTCTCAATCCGTGGCCTTGATCCAATGGATGTTGATCTCATCATATTCACTACCATGACACCTGATTATTTATGCCCGTCTACGGCATGCATCGTTCAAAGTGAAATCGGGGCTGAACGAGCCGCAGCATTTGATCTTCAAGCAGCGTGTTCGGGCTTCATCTATGGATTAAGTGTCGCAAAAAGCTTTATTGAATCCGGGATGTATAAGCGCATCCTTTTGGTCTCCTCTGAGAAAAACTCAGCGTTTGTTGATTATACAGATAGAAACACCTGTATCCTTTTTGGAGATGGGGCCGCGGCTTGCGTTATTGAATCTTCCTCACTTTTTGACAAGCCTCCAACACATTCGTTAAAAATTAAGACAACTATACTTGGAGCACAAGGCTCATTACATGATCTCATCATCATCCCAGCCGGCGGAAGCCGCTTGCCCGCTAGCGAGACAAGCATGAGTGATAAGCTTCATACAATCAAGATGAATGGAAGAGAGGTATTTAAGCACGCTGTGCGTCGAATGGAGCAGGTAGCAAAAGAGTGCTTAGACAAAGAAAGTCTCGACGAGAAATCAATTTCGTGGCTTGTACCTCATCAAGCGAATATGAGAATTATTGATGCTCTCGCCAAGCGGTTTGAGATCCCATATGAGAGAGTCTCAACAACAATTACAAAATACGCGAACACGTCTGCATCTACGATCCCTATTGCTCTCGACGCTATCCTCAGCAGCGGCGAAGTCAAACCGAATGATCAATTCTTACTCGTAGCTTTCGGAGGCGGCCTCACATGGGGAGGATCTATTCTCGAAGCCTGTTCTTAAGCTCATTGAAAACATATATTTAAATACAAATTGAGTGAGAAAATTTTGCTTATGCATTCATTTAGCTTTATCTTTCCTGGCCAAGGTGCCCAGTATCCTGGAATGGGAAAAACTTTTTTCGACAATTTTATAGAAGCGAAAGAAGTGTATCTAGAAGCAGATGAGATATTACATCGCCCTCTCTCAAAAACAATATTCTCTGGAAGCGAAGCAGAGCTTACTGAGACAAAGACAAGCCAGCCGGCAATTTTTGTTACATCTCTTGCAATTTTAAAGGCACTTCAACAACATCTCCCCCTTCCTGTCCCACTATCAGTCTCTGGCTTAAGCCTTGGAGAGTATACAGCTCTCGTCGCAGGTGGCTATATGAACTTCAAAGAAGCTCTTGAGATTGTGGCACTCCGCGGACAGCTCATGCACGATGCTTGTGAAAAGAACAAAGGAAGCATGAAAGTTGTCTTGGGACTTGCAGATGAAGTTGTCGAAGAAGTTGTTCGAGGACTTCATCTTCCTCAAGATATCTGGTGTGCTAATTTTAACTGTCCAGGACAAGTTGTCATCTCGGGGACAGAAAAAGGCCTGAACGCAGCAGAAGAGCCATTAAAAGCAGCTGGAGCGAAGCGCGTTCTCCCGCTACAAGTTCATGGCGCTTTCCATAGTGGCCTTATGAAATCTGCTGAAAAAGGCTTAAGCACATCTATAGAAAATGCTCATATTCATTCCTCCCCTGTCAAATTAGCTATGAATGTCAGCGGATCTTTTGAGAATTCGCCAGAACGCATTAAAGAACTTCTTATCCGCCAAGTAACATCTCCTGTTCGTTGGCATAAATGCATTTCAAGTGCTTTGAGCCTGAACCCAACTCACTTCATTGAAATGGGACCAGGAAAAACCCTTCAAGGAATGAATAAGCGAATTGGCGTCGCTCAACCGACCATCAGCATTGAGACAGTAGAAGATGTAAAGGCTTTAGAAGAGATCTTTTCTTCATAGGAAAAAACCCAGTTCTCGGTTAAAGAATATAGCCAGTTAAGTAAACAGCTTTTAACGCTTTTGTAGATAATTTTATATGACACACACAGCATCTCCTACACTCCCAGGCCTACTTGAAGGGAAAACAGCTCTCATCACTGGCGCTACCTCAGGCATAGGCAAGGCGATGGCGTTTCTTTTCGCCCGATCAGGATGTAAACATGTGATCGCGGTTGGAACAAGCGAAGAAAAAGGACAAAAATTACTCGAAGAGGCCAAGCATGAAGGCCTTCATGAGATCATCCATTTTCATAAAGCGGATGTCTCTAAAAAAAGCGATATTGATCAGCTCTTTGAAGCTGTCTTCAAGTACTCTCCTCAGCTTGATATCTTGGTGAATAATGCAGGCATCACAAAAGATGGCCTTCTTCTTCGAATGAGCGAGGCTGACTGGGATAATGTGATGAACATAAACCTCAAGTCATGCTTTTACACATGCCAAGTCGCCTCGCGTGCGATGATGAAAGCTCGATCAGGATCGATTATTAATGTCACATCAGTCGTAGGGCTTATTGGCAATCCAGGCCAGACAAACTATGCAGCCTCAAAGGCTGGTATGATTGGCTTTAGCAAGTCGCTTGCTCGTGAAATCGCTTCAAGAAATGTGAGAGTGAACTGTATAGCCCCGGGATTTGTCGAAACTGGAATGACCCATGCCCTTGGCGATGACAAGCAAAAAGAAGTCACCCAAGGAATTCCATTCGGAAGAATGGGAACATGTGAAGAAATCGCAATGACAGCGCTCTTCTTAGCCTCCCCTATGAGTAGCTATATGACGGGACAAGTAGTCACCGTCGATGGCGGCCTATCAATGGCTTAATTCGGAAGTGAAAGAAAAAAGGCACTCCTTATGTAGGAGCGCCTTTTTTTAGCATTATATTTTTCAATTTGTTGCTCTTACGAAGAGCTCTCAAAAAAAAACAATATCCTCAGTTCAAGAGACTAAACCGAGCTGAATTGCTCTTTCAAATCCAGATCAGTGTGTTTACACAAGACGGAGCTAGTAGAGAACTTTGTCAACTATTGATCTCCTGAATTCATTGTCAGCTTTAAGCTTATTTCCAATATGCTTAATAGCAAGAGGGTTTTGAGCTATCGCCACCTCTACAATATCGCGATCATTTCTCAAAGACTCATCGACATACTGCAGTGCATAGCCCTTATTTCTCACTGCGGCCAACACAATGTCACGGTCTCTTTTAAGCTCCAGTGAGAGATGGAGCAAGGCATATCCATCTTTCGAGACAGCTTCTAGCGCTAATTTCCTATATTCCGGATCACTCTTATTTATAAACTGAATAGCTCCTGGAGCTACATCGAGTATTGATTTTATGAATTCTTTATTAGCTCTGAGCTCTCCCTTGATGAAATCTGCAGCCATCGGGCTTTGAGCTATCGCTGCCTCTACAATCTCGCGATCGTCTCGAAGAGAGTTATCGGCATACTGAAGCGCTTCGCCATTATTTTTCACTGCAGCTAACACAATCTCCCTGTCTTTTTTAAGCTCCGTTGAGAGGTAGCGCAAAGCATATCCATCTTTTAAGACAGCTTCTAGCGCTAATTTCCTATATTCCGGATCATTCTTACCTATAAATTGAATAGCTCTTGGAGCCCTATCGAGTATTGATTTTAAGAATTTACTATTTACTCGAAGCTTTTTTCCTATATGTTCAACTGCAATTGGATTTTGAGCTATCGCCGCTTCTACAATCTCGCGATCGTCTCGAAGAGAATCATCCGCATACTCAAGCTGAGTACCACTATTTTTTACTGCGGCTAATACAATATCACGGTCTTTTTTAAGCTCCAGCGAAAGGTACTGCAAGACATACCCATCTTTCAAGACAGCTTCTAGTGCCAATTTTTTATATTCCGGATCGCTTTCTCTTACAAAGCGAATAGCTGTTGGAAATTTATCAAGTATTGATTTTATGAATTTACTATCATCTCTAAGCTCTCTTCCGATACAACCAACAGCGAGCTCATTTTGAGCTATCGCAACCTCAACAATCTCAGGATCATTTCGAAGAGAGACATCGGCATAAGCAAGCGCATAACCGCAATTTCTCACTGCGGCTAATACAATATCACGATCTTTTCTCTGCTTCGTTGAGAGATTCTCCAAAGCATTCCCATTCATCGAGACAATAGCTAAAGCTACTCTCTTACTTGTGTCTTCACTTTCTACTGTAGTATTAGGCGTCATCTCGATAGGGTGAGAGGGGGCATTGACATCAACATTACCCCCTCTCTGTACTGCCAATTTTTTTGTATCTTGAGAAGCCCTAACAGCAGCCTCATTTTCCTGCTGTACAAAGGCGCCATCCTCATGCTCGGTCTTGCGAGTTGATTGTAGAGAGGTATTACCCTTTCCAAGATGAAGTCCTGCTACATTTTTATAGCGGTTTAGCTCTGCAGCATTGGAATCAGATATTCTCTCTATTTTTCTTCCCTCAAGGGCATAATTCCACCACTGTCTCGTCCTGTCGAATAAGAGAGCTAATCCAAGAGTAAAGATAGTTACAGAAGAAGCTAACAAAAAATAGCCGACTCTATCCTTCAAATTTAATACAGTAAAATCCCTACCTTCTTTTCTCCCTGCTTTTTGCGTTTTAGAGATATCAGAAGCTGTAGGCGATTGAAGTTTAGATTCAAGATTAATTTTTGCCATAGAATAACCTAAATTATTGATTCTCGTATCTATTCGTCTGGATATTAAATTATGGCAAGAAAAGCAAGTCGAATTCAGAATAGGACTAGTTAGTACTACTAACTTTAGACCAAATACATCATACCTACTCAATCCGGTTTGAAGGCAATCGCAACTCTGAAAAATCGAGGAATTAAGAATAGCAGAAAAAGAGAGAGTTTCTTGCTTAGCATCTTCTATGTGTGGCTTATTGACAGGACAAGTAGTCACCGTCGATGGCGGCCTATCAATAGCCTAATTCGAGGGTAAAAGAAAAAAGGCGCTCCTTATGTGTGAGCGCCTTTGTCATCACTATTTTTCCAACTCAACTGAAACTTTTCAAACAAATACTTTCAGTTATCAAGAGATTGACTCTTTAATCAGCGAATGTTGGGTTTAAATAGGCCACTGCTTGTGGAGCTGTGTCAACTATTGATATAATAAACTGTCTATCAGCCTTAAGATCAACTCCGATGTATTTAATAGCATAAGGGTTTTGAGCTATCGCCGCCTCTACTATTTCAGCATTATTTCGTAGAGTTTCATCGGCATACTGAAGAGCGGAGCCATTTTGCCGCACTGCGGCTAACACAATCTCACGGTCTTTTTTAAGCTCCAGTGAGAGGTGCTCCAAGGTTCGTCCATCTCGAGAGACAGCTTCTAATGCCAATTTTTTATACTCTGGATCATTTACACTTACAAATTGAATAGCTGATGGAACTTTATCAAGTATTGATCTTATGAATCCACTGTCACTCTTAAGCTTTTCTCCAATGTACTGAATAGCCAAAGACTGAGTAAGTGGCCCCTTATCAACTAACGCCGCCCTAACAATCTCAGGATGATTTCGGAGAGACTCATCAGCATACTGAAGAGCGGAGCCATTTTTCCGAACTGCGGCTAACACGACGTCATAGTCTTTTTTCAATGCAGGCGAAAGATACTCCAAAGCAAATCCATCTTTAGTGACAGCAGCCAAAGCCACACTCTTGTCTATCTCTTTTTTCGAAGGATTTTTCACACCATCGCCAGCTTTTTCTACCTTTGTAGTCTGTGTGTCATTTGTTGATCTGCTCACAACAACTGGCTTATTTCCTCCAATTCGCGATGTGGCATTACCTGATTGCTTCACTTCTTTTGCCCCACTAGCAGATGTTGTCGAGACATTAGAAGCTGTTGAGACTGATTGCAAAGGAACGTTAGTTGATATACCCTCATCTGTAACAACTGGCTTATTTCCTCCAGTTTGCTCGGTCTGTGTAGCCTTTTTGACAGCAACGATATTAGTTCCGCCTTGATTTGTCCCACTGATAAAATGACTTATACCTTCCTGAGGATTAGTGATTCTTTCTACTTTTCGCCCATTGAGAGCACAGCTCCACCACTGCCTCGTCTTGTCGAATAAGAGAGCTAATCCTAGACTAAAAACTGTTACAGAAGAGGCCAAAATAAGGTAGCCGAATCTATCCTTCAAATTTAATACAGTAAAATCCCTACCTTCTTTGCCACCTGTTATTAGAGCTCCTGATTTTTTAGAATCAAATGAAGGCTGAGATTTATTAGCGTCATTAATATGTACCATAGAGTCACCTAAATTGTTCTTTCTGCTTTCAATTTGCCTGAATATTTAATTCCGAGAAGAAATTCAAGACGAAATGTGCAGATAAAAGCTTTGAGTTAGGTGCAACAAAAGATATTAAGTGGTCTTAAGCATATTCTAAGGATCAATCGCAACTTCACTTGAGCAAAAAAGATTAAAATAGAAGAAAAAAGGCGCTCTTTAAATAAGAGCACCCTATGTCTCACTTCCACAATGAAAATTTACGTGTTATTTCTGAGACTTTATCCCACTCGCCGAACAAGACACAGCCGTAATAGATAAGATCCCCTTCTTTGGTCACTTTCATTCGCTCAAGCTGCTCGATGTATGATCCGGTAGTCATAGTATTTGTAAAATCAATACATTGAACGCCAGCTTCACGTGCAACACGTCTTAAAGCGCTAATTTTATTTGAATTGGCTCTCAAAATTATGAATGGCATTTTAGAGATACTTGGATGAGCACTTCCATCGGCATCGATATAATCAATAAAATGGAGCTGCTCTCTATCGATATGGGCACCCAATCCCATACTCATATGAGCTAGCGCATTCATGACAACACCTGGCTCAATTTTTTCATTCATGACGGCAACTAACTTATGTGAAAACGTTCCTGTCATATAGATTATACCACCTTACACTTTGTTAGTTGGTTCATCGTCAATTAATTCGGTACGGACTTTAGCTCGTTCGAAAATGTTTAAAGCAATAAAGCCAATCACTCCTATAAAAAGCGCTATCGGAACTACTGAGACCCCCAATTCAAGCGCTTCAACCTTATTTGGGCCACCCATGGCACTGACAACTCCACCAATAATTGAGTGAAAAAAGTAGCCAAATATCATGATGATCATATTCGCAACTGCTGTTGCAAGACCTGCGACAGAGGGTCTTACATACGTCGACGCCTGGTAGATAGCCAAAATCTGATATGAACAACACATACCAATAATCAAGAAATTTATTGAAATCAATCCGGAAGACATATGCCAACCAAGTAAGAGAAGAAATCCTACCATCATCAAGACACCCGCTCCAATGATAGTCATGCTATAACTTCGAGTTTTATCGGCAATTATAGTCAATATGGGAGATCCCAAACACATGCCGAGAAATATCATGGAGGGCACACTTGCGGAGACTGTCGACTCAAATCCATACACTTTTTTCAAGAATATAGCTGCCCATCCGTCAGCAAATCCTTCTAAAGGAGCTACCATAACACCAGCAAAAAGACAGTATAGAATCAATCGAGCGTTACCCAAGACTTCTTTCAAGTTTGAGGCGATAGTCTCGTCTGACCCTTTGGTCATATCAGGCACAAGCCAGTATGTTATTGCCGCTATGAGTAAGCCCACCACTCCAAATAATTGGACAACAGCATGATACCCAAATATATCTCGCATATAGCTTACGGGGCCACCACCATAGATTGCTCCAAATACACCAATAGCTACAGAAAAGCTAAGCATTCTAGGAAAGAGCTTTTCACTAAATGTCATACGAATAATCTTAAATACGCCCAATATTGCGGCAGACGATCCGATCCCGACGAAAAATCTTCCAAGAATCGGATAAATCCAGAATTCTGCGCATATAAGTGGCATCATACCTACTACGGTAAGAAGGATACATGCCGTCATGACTTTTCTCGGACCAAAACGGTCAAGCATAATACCAATCGGCAAATGCGCAAGAGAATATCCAATATAGTACACACCTGAAAATTGACCGAACGTCGCAGCATCAATATGGAATTGATGCATCACATCGCTAATCATAATACTTGGCATTACTCGTAAGATGTATTGATACGAGTAAAAAATTGAGGCAATAGCCCAGATCATCCATGCAATCGAGCTCGGCGGTGAAGATGAAGTTTTCATAGTAATTAGCCTTTTTAGAACAAAACGCAACTATTCTTAAGATCCTTCAAGACCTTGATGACAAACTAAAAAAGATGTGAGGAATAATGGATGTGTTACTGTGCGGCTGGGCACAGTAGGAGGAATAGAGGAAGAAGGTGAAAAGAAGAAATAAAGACGGTAGCATTCGCTGTATTTGCGCAGCAAAAGCCTCTCCCAGCGTAATGTGAGCTGTCTTTATTGATATCCATAAATATGCATTTGTATAGTTGCTACTTAAGCATACTGGAACACTGCAATTTGTTTACAATAAAAATTCAACACATCGTCTCAAGAAACACTCTCATTCTCAGCTCTCCGATAAACAATGTGTGTACATTTTAATAGTACCACTAAATAAAACAGATAAAATTCAACTAATTAGTTTCATTTATTGACAAAATCAAAACTTTTAATTTATTATTTATATTTATTTATTAATAAAAACTGCGGAGAGCCAATGTTTAATTATTCTCTTGATACAAAAAACTACACATGGACTAACGCATTTTTCTGGGGAAATTTTTTAGGCCATTGTAAGAAGGCCCAAGAAGGGAATTTAGGCAACCGCCTTGTACATGCACTTATAGCAACTGCAGAATTTTTCCCTCTTATAGGTCAGGTCGCTTCAATCTGTGAAATGCTCATTGTCAAAAATTTTAGCGATCCCTCTAACCAATTGCCTTCTCCACCCTTGTCCTCAAGAAGAATCTCAAAAACCCCTCCGACACATACACAACCAAAAGCAGCTACGAATAATAAACATGTTCAAGGAGATCAGGCCCCTGACTCTTCACAAAGAGACTCAAAGCAACAAGAGATAGATGCTGCAACCAAAATCCAGAGTGCATATCGGCGCCATAGTGCCAAGTTAGCATTAAAAGAACATAAAAGAAAAAAATCAGAAGAGCAAAAATCTACTTCCGCAACTGAAATTCAGAGCATTTGCAGAGGATACTTAGCAAGAAAAAGAGCAGAGCGAGCAAAAGCGCACGTATTAGATTATAGCCTCGTCAAAAAAGCGCAAGGTTTAATTGATAATACCTCTTGCGATTTTCCAAGAGCTTCTAATGGGAGGAGCCTCGTTCTTCTGCCGCCGGGCGTACCTCTTGTTCTTAAGAAAATCGATCATCAAGCAGACTCAACTGAAAGAATGGAACGATACAACAACATGGAGAAAGCGAGAGATATTTGTATAAGGAATAACTACGAACATATTGTCGTTCCAAAAGCAAAAGTATATAAAAATTTCACTATAGAAAAACGTCTTCCTATTGATGAAATTAAAACAAAGGAACAGATTGGCCTCTATATAGAAAACCGCAACCTCTTTACTCCTGCCGTACAAGAATTTACAGAATTTCTTTGTCAAGCAAGTATCTTCGATATACAAGGTGGAAGTAGCAATCCTTTCGAAGAAATACATGAATTGCCTTTACCTCGCTACGACAACATTCCTCTCTATATTGAGAACGGCCAAGCGAAGATTGGGCTCATTGATTTAGAGCGATTTGAGAATTATATTAGTGATTTTGATGGAGACTGGTGCTTTCATCAGTGTGTGACTGCTATTACTTTCTTCCCCTATCATTTGGATGAAATTATAAGTGCGGCAGAAAAATTCGACCCAAACATTCGTCTATACCGTGCCCATTTAGAAAAATACAGAGACAAAGCATTAAAATTCTGTAAGACGGTCTATGAAAACCATTCAAACCTTATTCAGCAAAAAGGGATCACAACCCAAGATCCTTTCATATTTAAGAAAGTAGATCCTTCTAGGATCGAAGATTTAAAAAAATCAATTGAGACAGAACTTCGGAATAGAGATGGAAATACAGGGTGGCTAGGTGCAGATCCTGATAAGACCATTAGCTCTTTTAATGAAAAGGCTTTTCCCCACTTCTTAGAAGTTACTTACAAGATGATAGATGACATGTTACGCTATAACATGCAAGAATTTACCAAGAAAAATAGAGCTATATCTTCTCATATCGACCTTCTTTCTCTTAGGACTTTAGGGATCACTCAGTACTATATTGACAGCAATATTTATAATCTGGTTGCTGATCATTTAAGCATGTTTCAGTTTGAGAGTGTATTTGAGCCTACTGAGTTTATTTATTTAGTAATAGATACTATTTTTAAGGAATTGGAAAGAGGCGGAGAGATTGCCTACTACAATCCTCGATTTGGAGGCTATACACGTCTTGTGTTCTGCTAATTGAGATAAATTCGTAGGATAAGCTGATGTTTAATTGACTTATCCTACATTTTTAGATATTCAAGCTTACCTTTGATGAATAGCCTTATCCTTCTACAAAAAAGGCAGCTAGGCCCCTTTCCCACCCTGACTACTGAGAGAAAGACTTAAAGCTCTCAAACGCTAAATTCGCAATATAATTCACAAAATATACCCTAATTTTGTAGCCACTAGATACTCTGGCAGCAGTTCTTAAGGAAGACAAGCCTAAGCTTCGACACTCCAGCCGATTCCTTAAATAGACGATCTATGCTGAGTGACATCGTCAACGCTATTAATGAATATGGCCACAGGCATGTCTTGATTTTCCTTAACAGAGCTAAAGCGGGTGCATCTATATGTAAATACGCACGATCTATACCATACCATACGGAGGTATCTCCTCCTCACTTCTTTCATAATATTATTATATGGAGATCTTACGATGACTATATCTACTATTAATATCTTTGAGAGAACTGTCCAGAAATCGAATGAATGGCTTGATGATATTTCAAAAGAGCTGAAATGGGATGATAATCAACAGTCTTATAAAGCTTTAAAGAGCGTCTTGCATGTATTGAGAGACAGACTTCCTCCGGAAGTTGCCGTAAAATTCAGCGCTCAAATGCCAATGCTCATACGGGGTCTTTACTTCGAAGGTTGGAATCTGGCGAATACCATGATAAAAGTTGGAAAAGAAGACTTCTTAGTCCTCTGTGCCGATCAGTTTGAAGGAGAGGTTTCAACAGACGATATGGAACATATTGTCAAAGCAGTCTTTCGAGTAATCCGATATCACCTCTCCGATGGAGAGATTAGCCATATTAAAAGTAATTTACCAGTAAGCATCGTGACTTTATGGGAAGCTTAAGATAATGGCAATTCCAAAGAGTCCATGAAACATGTGGCTCTTTGGGATACTTACATATTCTGTTCAAGCCACTTTATAATATCATCTGATTCATAAAGTGCCTTTTCATCAATGACGAGACATGGAACCTGTCCCCTTCCACCAATTCGAATCAACTCGTCACGAGCTTGAAGATCCTTATGGATATCCTTTATGGGAATAGTGATTTTCTTCTCATTCATAAATCGTAAGACTTTCTGACAGTACGGGCACGGCTCGAAGTAATAGAGAGTGAGCTGTTTCATATAGTACCTAATTTCTATAATGAGCAATTCAGTATTTTCTTACTATACGCCTTAGGCTAGATCTCGCGCGATTTAAATCATTTTTTTAATAATATACTCTGAATAGCATGAATAATTGCATTGATAATAGGGCAAGACTGAGAGACATCTTCCCTCTTACAATGAAAAGTATTACTCCTCTTTAAGTTTCTTAGTAGTTATTTCGTCCGCAGAAGCAAGAGAGTTATCCTCTTCCTTTTTACGCTTTAAAGCATTGGGTTCATCTTCAGAAGAAGACTGGGCAGCCGCGATATCACTCAAAGGCTTTTGCTTTGGAGGATTTCTGAGCCATGCATACTCTTTAGGACTTTGCATACCATTAGTAGGACCTTCTGAAAACCCGAAACCGTTTAGCTCAATGGCATTCGAAAATGCCTCAAGCCTCTCTACATAAGAGATCAATTTTTCTCGTGGCTCCAAGACATCATTTTTGAATTCATCCTCGGACATGTTTTCAGGCTTCGTCAAGCGTGAAGCCTCTTTCCAAATCCAATCCTTGCCCTGCTTTGGATTGCTGCCGAGTGATGCATACACCTCGAATTGTCTTCTCTCAAAACGCAATATTTTTTGATGGTTGGTTGTGAGTAGTTGTCTTTCAACATCGTCTGACAAATCCATACCTTTTTGGAACTGCTGATCTATTCCGAGAACTAAAGTCTTTAACGATTCAATAACATTCGTTATCGCTTTCTGTGGGGAAAAAAGATCTCTTTTCTGATGAGAAAAGAGGCGTATACAGCGTGTGTTTGCTGAAATAAATTCGTTGGTATCGGCTTTCTCTGAATAGACCTCTTCAAAGTTGTCCTTGTTCAAATTAATTGTTCCTATGCTCTTCACAAATAGGATATCAGCAGCCATCCGATGTATTCTTTCTAAACTTTGAAACTCAATAGGAGTTTCGCTCCCGCAAAGAACATACGAAGATCTTGAGTTTTCAACGAAATCTTGAATTTCCTTAAATTTTTGAAATCCCTGATGTACAGCCTTTATTGGATTCTTTTCTGCAGCTGAATCGCCAAGCGCTCGATATGCTGCTTCAATATTTGCAATATCTATATTTGGAATAAATGAATTAGTTTAATTTTGAATCATTTATTAATCTTTTCTCACTCTTTTGTTTAAAGGCAGATACATTATATTGAAAAACATACTAATCTTAATTAAATTTAGATACGAACAAGACATCTTTAAACTTTATCAAGCTAGTATTGCGAAATATCAGATTCTTTGATAGCCTCTCAGTACATATTTTTTTTCATGTTATTAGAGGAAGTTTAGCAATGGCCGATGATACTCTTATCAAGGAAATCAAAGCGACAATCGCCGAGCAGCTCGGAGTCGATATTGAAGAGGTGACAGAAGAAAAGTCGTTTATTGAAGACTTAGATGCTGACTCCCTCGATTTGACAGAGCTCATTATGATGCTCGAAGAGAAATTCTCTGTTGAAATCGCTGACAATCAAGCTGAAAAGCTTAAGAAAGTTAAAGATGTCATCGACTTTATTAAGTCAAAGAAAGCTTAATTAAGACTTACCACCCTTAAGAGTCTTAGACTTTATTAAAGTTTTCTACAGCTATACCTGTAGATCCAAAAACCGAAACTGAAAGCGATGTACTTTCGTTTCGGTTTTTTTCATGTCTTGAGAGATGCTTCACAAATCTATTTATAAAAAAAGCGATATCCTGCCTTGTGACAGGCAAAATACCGCTTTTGTAATACATACATGGAAGAGAGAGTATCTCCCTTCCAATACATAATAAATTAACGCTTGGAGAACTGGAATCTCTTACGTGCGCCAGCTCGACCGTATTTCTTACGTTCTTTCTTACGGCTGTCGCGGGTAAGGAACCCTTCTTCCTTAAGAAGATGCTTAAATTCTTCATTGTGCTTAACTAAAGCACGTGAAAGACCTAAGCGAACAGCGATAACTTGAGCTTCAATACCACCACCGCGAACACGCACAATGATGTCCACTGGAATTTTGAATCCTGTCTTCTCAAATGGAGCGAGGATCATCTTTCTTTGTAACTCAAGAGGAAAGTAAGCTTCAAAGCTCTTTCCGTTGATGTCAACGTTGCCTTGTCCTTCGCGAAAGCGAACAGACGCAACGGCAGTTTTACGACGACCGGTAGCAAATTGTTCTTGCATGAGACAACTCGACGTTTAATTAGATGTTAACAATGATTGGCTGCTGGGCTTCCATACCATGTTCAGCGCCTTTAAAGACTCTCAAACGCTTCATTTGAGCACGAGCCAAACGTGACTTTGGCATCATACCACGTACTGCATGCTCAACTGGATATGCAGGATGACGAGCAATCATTGTGTTATATGGAACTTCACGAAGGCCGCTCATAGAACCAGTATAATACCGGTAGATTTTACGAACATTCTTTGATCCGGTTACCACTATCTTATCAGCATTGATAACGATAACGCCATCGCCGCAATCGACATAGGGAGTAAACTCTGGACGATGTTTACCGCGGAGAATTTTAGCAATCTCTGAGGATAGACGACCGAGGGTTTTGCCTGCAGCATCAAGCACAAACCACGCGCGGTTCATGTCCTCTTTTCTCTTCAAAAAGGTCTGATTTTGTTTGTTCATTCCTAGCTCACACTTTAGTAGGAGAATATCCGAAAACGTTTATCAGGGTAAGGGGTGGGACTCGTCTTCAGCATCGCAAGAAGAATAGCATAGTATTCTAGCTTTTTGCAAGGACTCTCTTGAAAAAGATTCTGCCTCTCATGTACGCTATTTGGCAAACTTAATACACCTCAATATAAATCTCACACCCCTCTTCTTTGAATGCGAACCATTAAAACCTTTTATGTTCGAACATACGGCTGTCAGATGAACGAGCTCGACAGCGAGATTATGGTAGGCCTTCTCGAGCGTCGAGGTCTAACACGCATTGATGACGAATTTCAGGCTGATCTGATTATTTTTAACACCTGCTCCATTCGTGACTTAGCAGAGAGAAAAGCTCTAGGAAAATTAGGCCAGCTTTCAAGATCGAGGAAAAATAGAGCCATCATCGGAATTACCGGATGTATGGCCAACGCGAAGAAAGAAACTCTCTTCCAAAAACTCCCACATATCGACTTTGTATTGGGAACAAACAATATCCATGATCTCAACTCAGTATTAGATGACATCCTCTCGACCGGAAAACAGTCAACAAAAGTTGATAGTCGATTTGAGCAAGAACTCGATTACTCGGTTGCACGTCGCGATGATCCAGTAAAAGCATATGTCTCTATTATACGAGGATGTGACAAGTACTGCACGTATTGTGTGGTTCCTTATACACGAGGACCTGAAGTCTCCCGCTCACCTGAAGATATTATTAACGAGTGCAAGCGACTTGCTGAACAAGGGTATAAAGAGATCACCCTATTAGGCCAGAATGTCAACAGCTACGGCAAAGACAGGCCAGAATGGAACACCCTCTTTCATGATCTTCTCTATCAAATTGACAAAATCCCAGGAATTGCGCGCGTCAGATTCATGACAAGCCATCCTGTCGATATTACAAGAGAACTCATGGAAGCAGTTCGCGATCTGCCATCCCTTTGTGAGTTCATCCACTTTCCTCTTCAAGCAGGCTCTAACCGTGTCTTAAAAAAGATGCATAGAGTGTATACAAAAGAAGAGTACTTTGAAAAAGTAGCCCTCCTTCGCTCAATTGTCCCAAATGCCGCATTAGGAACAGATATTATCGTCGGTTTTCCTACTGAGACAGACGCAGAGTTTGAAGAAACATATGAAGCATTAAAAGCTCTTCGGTTCTCCATGGCATTTCTCTTCGCTTACAGCCCAAGAAAAGGAACGCCTGCTATGCGTTGGAAGGATGATGTGCCTGAAGAAATTAAGCAACAGAGACTCCAACGCCTCATAGAACTCCAAGAAGATATCTATCGTGAAGATAGACAAGGAATGCTCGGACAAGAGATTGAAGTTTTGGTCGAAAGACCAAGCACAAAAGATGATACAATGCTTAAAGGTAGAACTCGATGCTGGAAGAATGTTGTGTTCCACGGACCTAAAGAAGTTGTAGGCACTCTTCAGACCGTTCGAGTTCATAGCTTCTCTAATCAGACGCTGATTGGCGACTTGGTTAATTATGACCCAGCAAACACAGGCTTAAGCGCAAACCAAGTAAAGAAAAACCAGCTCCAGATCATTGTCTAGCCTATTGTTTACAGAAAACTCACTGCCCTAACATACAAGATGAGAGAGGATCCGATTATAGGTCATCTCACCTCTCTCATCCTCTTCCCTTTTTTAGCCTCAACCATTCTAAATCCCAAAAAAGCAACTTTTGTCGAACTTACCTGCTGATTTTTTTCATTGTTTTCACTTTTTTTCAGCCAAGCGTTGCGCCCTATTTTAGTAAAGCATAAGGCCAGGCAGCGATCCTCTGGAGACGTAATTCTCAACCCATGTTTCTTTAAATAGCAACCAAACAAACCAAATTATTAAAAAACAAATTAATTAGTTTTTAAATTAATTTGTTTACAAACTAAATTAAATCGATTGCTAAATAAAACAACGAAGGAATATCAAAAAAGGAAAGGGCAATATAGCGGATAGAAATAATAATACATACAAGGACGCTTGCCTTCTCACATAATACTTTAATAAGAGAGCAAGAGGCCTGACGTTATCGTAATAATAATTTCCGAGTGCATTCGGATAGAAATACATTGTGTCGTTTGATGAAGCCCGATCATCGCGCAATATTGTGTTGTACGTTTCAATCAAAAGACGAGCGAGAAGGTTTCATGGGAATAATGAAGCTCCCTTACCTTCATGCCTCGTTTTTCTGATGTCTCACTAAAATGATGATCTCCTTCATTTTCAGCTGAACGTACGAAAAGCATGAGAGTTGACATTACAGAGCTCAGCTGCATGAAAGAAGGCAATTTATGCCCTTCTTAATGAATCGCGAAAAAACGTTCGATACTAATTATTAAATAATTAGTCACCTTACCAGTTTAGAAACTTAATACTGATAATACTAAACTTATATGAGGTATGAGTATGGCTACAAAGACACATGCTGCTGCACATAGACAAGACTCCTCCGACCACAAAGATTCAAAATCAGGACGAAGCCCATACAGAGAGTATGAGCATGAAAATGAAGAAGGTATTGATGAGCGTGATTCCGCTCGTGAAGCGACACCGCATCGAGCAAGAGCTTCTGACAGCCGACGCTTGAAGACGATGCATGCAGATACTGAAGATACACATGAAGATACAGATGCACATACCCCTTCAAGAGGAAGAATGAGCCGTCAAGAGACAGGTCATCGAGGTGGAAGCGAACTTGCTAATAAAGCTCCCCGAGAATTTTTCCAAGAAATAGGCCATAAAGGCGGATCAACCGTTGCCAATAAATATGGCAGAGAGTTCTACCAAGATATTGGACACAAAGGTGGCCAAAAAGTCTCTGATAAATATGGCCCTGATTTCTACAAAGAAATTGGACATAAAGGTGGGGAAACTGTCGCTAATAAATATGGAAAAGAGTTCTATCAAGATATAGGACATAAAGGTGGTCAAGCTGTCTCTGATAAATACGGTCCTGATTTCTACAAAGAGATCGGACACAAAGGCGGTCAAGCTGTCTCTGATAAATACGGTCCTGATTTTTATAAAGAGATCGGACACAAAGGCGGTCAGAAGGTCGCAGAAAAATATGGCCCCGACTTTTATCGAGATATTGGACACAAAGGCGGTCAAGCCGTCTCGAATAAATATGGCCGAGAGTTCTACCAAGACATAGGACACAAAGGCGGTCAAGCTGTCTCTGATAAATACGGCCCTGACTTCTATAAAGAAATTGGACACAAAGGTGGCGAGACTGTTGCGAATAAGTATGGCAAAGAGTTCTATCAAGACATAGGACACAAGGGCGGTCAAGCCGTCTCTGATAAATATGGCCCTGACTTTTATCGAGATATTGGACACAAAGGTGGACAAGCGGTCTCTGATAAATATGGCCGAGAATTCTATCAGGATATTGGTCACAGAGGTGGACTGTCTCATCACAATGAAGGCGAGGGAGACTCACGTCGCTCTTCAACTTACCGTGGCTATGAAGCTGAAGAAGACGAAGACACAGACCGTGGTGCCCAAAGAGGAACTGCAAGAGCATCTACTCGTGGACGCCATCAATACAACGAAGATCACGAAAACGAGGAAGATCAAGGAAGCTACGGGACTCGAGGTCATAAGATGAGTAGAGAAGAAGCAGGTCGCAGAGGTGGCCTCACTACATCTTCGAGAATGTCATCGGATGACTATCGTGAAATTGGACGCCGTGGTGGACGTGCTCGACACCATCATGAAGATGATGAAGAGTAGAATAAGAATAGGTTTACTTTTATAGGCTACAGTGCGCTTATGCACTAAAGCCATGAAGAGACGCCTCTTTTTAATGAGAGTGTAGCTATGCTACACTCATTCGTGTGGACATTTGAGCTGGGATCAAAAGTGGGTTTCAAAACCATTTTTGACCCCAGCTTTTTTATTTAAATTGACTGAAAAGTTATTTCATTTTAATTGAAGACAATAGGCACAAGAAAGAGATTTATATATGAATTTAATTGATCCCCCGAGTGGCAGTTTTAAAAATCTTGAGCCGGTATTTATTCATAATATTAATGAATTTAGCGACACCCAAACATATCGAAACCTCCAGCTTGTATCACGCGGTTTCTATCAAATTGTGGCTCCTTTTCCCCCAATTCCATCACTCATTCGAGCAATATTAAATAACACTCTTCCAGAGTCGGCGATAGCTACTATCGACTATTCAGTATTCACTCATCGCCGAGTACGCAATTTAACATTCCTTCTTTACATACCGCAGATACCACTAGAGTCGATTCCACATGCGTTTATAAAAAGAGAAAACGATGTAAATGATATTACGGTAGGAAAGAAGCTCAATCTCCTATTGAATACTTACTTATCACTTACTCGAGATACAAATCTCTACTTCCCTCTCAAAAAACGTGATAATTTGACTCCATTTTTCAGGGAAATTAAGGATGAGAAATATCAACAGATAGGACAAATATCTCAACTTGAGTGGTTTCTTTCCCTCAAGCTTCAAGAGATAAGAAAACTTGTTGCACTATCTCTAGATACAGCGACAGATGATGAGGCAGAACTGACTCCTTTAGAGGAAGCTTTCGATGAATTTCACTCTACGCTCTACTCAGTATTAACTCTGCCGCCTCAACCGCTTGAGAGAGAGTCGACATTCCTTTTATTTATGCAAATTTTGAAAAGCTACCAAGACGAAGATCAAAACATCAATGTATCCAATTTTTTAAGACTCTTATCAGATAGGAAAGAGATGGGAGAGATCGAATTACTCCCGTTTGATTCATCTGTTGATACCTTAGCTATTGCGCTTGATAAGCTCGCAAACATTTCCAACGACATCCCCTCGGAGCTTGATTCACACCCTATGGTTAAAAAATTTAAGCTAAGACAAGATGAAGATAATGAAGCTATAACTCCATAGCTCTTCTCAACCATCAATATATCTGTGTTATTCCAGAATTTAAATAAGCCTACAAATAAATGTAGGCTTTTATATTACAAATAATTCAAATATTTATTTATTGGTTGCCAGAATTGTAATAAGTAAAAAAATTAGAGACCTAAAGCAATAATAAAAGAGGCTTTCTCATGACAGTATACAGTACTCAACAGACAAGCTCATCGCCATATTATCAGCTCTACGTATCGGACGAGATTTTCTCACACATTATAAGTTTTGTAGACTCTCCAGAATATATAACTCTACAGCGAGTCAGCCATCGAACACATGAAATCTCACAGAACATCATTCCTCTTCACCTAGCAATCCATGGACTCCTCTCAGGAGAGCTAACAGTAAAACACTGGAGAAATCTTCATGTCATTCAAAAGTATGATACAAATGTCCTTGTTGCTGCGGCTTTTAAATTTAAAAACATAGAGAAATCAGATGAAGAAATAGATGAAATTACACGGAGACTAGAGAGCATTCGAGTCGACGAAGCAAATCAAGAAAAAGAAGATGAAGCTTCTTTTAGCCCAATGAGAGCCTTAAAGCTATTACAAGAAATCGACTCCTCAACGTTTGATCCGGCGACACTGACATCTAAAGACATAAATGGATGTCTTAAATATCAAGTTCTTCTCCAAGCATTGGCAGTTTGGGCGCGCCATGTAAAATGGGATGACGCACGGAAAATTCCACAGCCTATTCGCGTACATGAGGTTTTTCTCAACAAATTCCTTCTAACAAAACAGGAAGGAAAATACATAGGACTCTTTCATCCAATCTTTCCGGGCATGATCGATATGATTAGCATTCTTAAGAGAAGTTTTAAGCTCATCATCACGCTCGCTCACATTCGTCCAAATATATTGGAGTATCTTGATCAAGAGATGAAAGAGAATGATCATCTTTTTAAAACACTCATAGAAAAGAATGGCGACTGCATTAAGTACTCAGCACTATCGATACAGAAAAACCTGGATATGGCAAGGCTTGCGCTGCAAAATGATAGATCGTGTTTTATGAGCCTTCTTCCTGAAATTCAAGAGATGGAAGAATTTGCCCTTTTATTTATTGAAGGGAATGAGCATCTGGACTCCACAAAATCGCAACTCCCCTCTCATTATTTTACTGATAGAGAATTTGTAAAAAAAGCAGTTCAAGTAAATGGATCGTTTTACCCCCACTTACAAAAACCACTTCGATTAGATAGAGAGATAATTGAATTGAGCTTAACTGGGGATGATTTAGAAAATAGAGCCAAGCTTATACCTTATATCCCTCAAGAAATCATCAATGATACAACATTCATCTACAGATTAGCAGAAAAGAATCCATATATAGCCAATCACCTTGAATATCTACAACTTGGAAGCTTTAGATAAGCCTCCAAGCAATAAATGGAAATCAAGCGATAGAGCCCATGCCATGATTGAGAAGCTTTCTAAAGTCTTCCTCACTGAGAATTGGAACACCAAGCTTGGTCGCCTTGTCCTTTTTGCTTCCAGGACTTTCACCAACCACGACATATGATGTCTTCTTAGAGACAGATTCAGAGGATGTACCGCCAACGGACTCTAGCGCTTTTATCGCTTCAGTACGAGTCATTCCTGTAAGCGTCCCAGTAATAACTATCGACTTGCCATAAAGAGGATGTGTTACATCAAGATCAAGGCTAGGCTTCTCACTAGCTTGAGCCACAACACCTCGCTCTTGCAAGAGCTCAATCTCTTCTCGAAAATAAGAATTGCGGAGGGTCTCTACAATTGACTGAGCTGTCTTCAAGCCAAAACCTTCAAGATTGACAATGTCTTCTTCAGTAAGTGATAAAAGGCCATGAATTGATCCTGCTCGTTTTGAAAGAATTCGAGCAGCGCCGACACCTACATGTCTGATGCCAAGTCCCATAATGAATCGGTCGAGCGTCGTCTTTTTGGCATGCTCTATGCTCGATAAGATATTTGAAGCGGATTTATCCTTGATACCTTCTAACGAGAGAAGCTGATCACGTGTAAGAATAAAGAGATCTGAGGGTCTTTTAATATATGAAGCCGTATATAGAGCTCTAACAAGCTTATCACCCACATGCTCAATATCAAGACCATCTTTTCCAGCAAAATGGATAATCTGCTTCATTCGCTGCTCAGAGCACTGTGAAGAGTTGGGGCAACGAATAGCCACCTCCTCTTCATCTTGGACAAGAAGTGATCCGCACGACGGACAGTGTGTTATCGGAGTGACAGGCAAGCTTCTATTAAGTAACGTCGTGTCAGCCATAACAACTTTTGGTATGACATCACCACCTTTTTCAATAAGAACGCGATCTTTAATCCGAATATCTTTCCTTTGAATCTCTTCAAAGTTATGAAGAGTTGCCCGCTTAACAGTACTCCCATCGAGCTCTACAGCTTCGAGTTCCGCGACTGGAGTAATAACACCTGTTCTGCCAACTTGATACGTTATATCTTCCAGCGTCGTCCACGCTTGCTCAGCACCGAATTTCCAAGCGATTGCAGTGCGTGGATGTTTGTTCGTTGGAGCTATACTTTCCGCTTCATCGAGCTCGTTGAGCTTAAAGACAACTCCATCAATCTGAAAAGGAAGATTTGGCCGAATCTCATGGACTTTTGCCTGAAAAGCCATCATTTCATCAACATTAGAAACGAGACCGCAAACCTCACGAGGAACGTCTGGAAGCGTCAACAGAGTTGGAAGACCTAGTTTTTTCAAGAATGGATCAACTTCACTCTGAAGGAGAATTGTATGAGGTATCTCTTCTGATATTCCATAAAAAACGATCTGAAGGGCTGAGCGACGTAAAACTTCTCGAGGGTCCAAAAGTTTTAAAAAACCTGCGGCAGCGTTTCGAGGATTTGCAAAGAGAGGAAGCCCTTCGCTTGCTCTTTGAAGATTAATTTCTTCAAAGCGCTTTTTAGGCATGAAGACCTCTCCTCGTAACTCCAGCTTTTTAATAGAAGAGTCTATCCGAAGAGGCAAGTTTGATATTGTCTTACAGTTGTTGGAGATATCGCTTCCTACACGGCCATCGCCACGTGTGACAGCCCTCTTGAAATGGCCATCTTCATATGTAACAGTGACTGCAAGTCCATCCATCTTTAATTGGCCATAAAGACGAGGCCCCTTGCGATCGAGGAGCTTTTCTAAACGCGTGTAAAAAGCTTCAAGCTCTTCTCTCTGAAATGCCTTTTCGAGTGAGAGCATGAGCTTTGAGTGTTCCACTTCAGGAAAATCTGAAAGAGGAGCCTCCCCCACTCTTCTCGATGGCGATGTCTCAGAAACCCACTCAGGATGTTCTTTTTCGGCTCTCTCCAAAAGAACAACCAAACGATCATACTCATCATCAGATATCTGAGGGCGACCCTCTTGGAAGTAGAGACGATTGTGAAGCCAGATCTCATCGCATAATGCTTCGTACTCGTTATATGAATTGATCTCTCTCATAAGGGAAGTCATCGTCCAATTTCTCGCAAGTTATTCTCTTTTATTCCCACTCGATATCATACATCACAGTCGCAAGAGGAGGGATAGATAAGATAGCACGTTCTGTTTTTCCAAAACCACCATCTCCTTTAATGAGCGCAACATGCCCTCGCACTTTGCCGGAGCCGCCATAATGAATATCATCACTATTGAAAATCTCTCGCAAAGACTTTACATGCCTCAAAGGAATTTCATACGAGTGAAAATATGAAGGCGTAAAATTATGAATGCAGAGGACTGCGGATCTAGTGTGAGGCTTCTTTCGAATATACGAGATAATCGAGTTCTTTGAGTCGTGAAAGTCTACCCACTCAAAACCATGGAAAGAGAAATCATCGCCCCATAGCGCTGGATGTTCGAGATATACTCGGTTTAACTCACGGACACAAGATTGAGCCCCTTTATGGAGCGGGTAATCCAGTAGAAACCACTCTATCTCCGAAGCTGAATTCCACTCATTCCACTGGCCGATCTCTCCACCCATAAAAAGAAGCTTCTTTCCCGGCTGGCAAATCATGTATGAGTAAAGAAGCCTCAAATTGGCAAATTTTTGCCATATATCGCCAGGCATCTTGCTTAAGAGACTGTTTTTTCCATGGACAACCTCGTCATGGGAAAGAACAAGCTGAAAGCGCTCTGTAAACGCGTAAAGAAGCCCAAAAGTCAACTGATTATGGTGATGCGAACGAAAGAGCGGATCTTTATGAAAGTAGCTTAGAGTGTCATTCATCCAACCCATGTTCCACTTAAGGTCAAATCCTATGCCTCCCCACTCAACAGGAGTTGTAATTCCAGGAAACGCTGTTGACTCTTCAGCTATTGTCAGAACTCCAGGGCACTCTTGATGAACAATCGAGTTTAAATGCTTTAAAAACTCGATAGCCTCAAGATTATCTTTGCCACCCCACTCGTTGGGAATCCACTCACCTTCATTTCGACCATAATCTAAATATATCATCGAAGCGACAGCGTCGACTCGAAGACCATCAATATGCATCACCTTCAGCCAATAGAGCGCAGAAGCAAGAAGGAAATTAGAGACCTCTTTACGCCCGAAATTAAAGATACTGGTACTCCAGTGCGGATGGTATCCTTTCTTAGGATCTTCGTGCTCATAGAGAGCCGTCCCGTCAAAGCGCGCGAGCGCGAAATCATCTACTGGAAAATGGCCTGGAACCCAATCGAGAAAAACGCCTATACCATTCGTATGAAGATAATTTACAAAGTACTGAAAATCAGATATTGATCCAAAGCGACTTGTCGGAGCAAAATAGCCAGTCGTCTGGTAGCCCCACGACCCATCAAATGGATGCTCCGTTACAGGAAGGAGCTCAATATGGGTAAAATGCATACTCTTACAATAATCGACGAGCTGATGAGCTAATTCCCTGTACGAGAGAAACCCGCCATCTTTCTTTCTCCACGAGCCTAAATGCACCTCATAGACGAGGAGTGGATCGTGAGACGATCGACTCTGCATGGCTCTTTTCTTCATCCATTCGTCATCAGACCATTCAAATTTTAAGAAATCTGCAACTTGTGACGCAGTCTTAGGTCTTAATTCGAATGAGAGCGCGTATGGATCACTCTTGACGACTCTTTGCCCATTTCCAGTTTCGATCAAGAACTTATATTTCTCACCCTCAGAGAGCCCTGGAACAAAGATCTCCCAAACACCACTTGCCCCTAAAGAGCGCATAGGGTTTACTCGAGCGTCCCAGAAGTTGAAATCACCAATGAGAGAAACAGATCGAGCAGAAGGCGCCCAGACTGTAAACGAAACTCCTGGAATCCCCTCATGGATAGTGAGGCGAGCGCCCATCTTTTCATAGAGGCGATAGTGAGTCCCTGTACCTAAAAGGTACTGATCAACCTCGCCAAATGTTGGCCAAGCAGCATAAGGATCATGTGCTAAGAGGCCATTGGTATGAAATACTCGATAATCACGTATGGTCGTCTCTGGAGAGCATGGGATCTCGAACAGTCCGACATCATGGATTTTCCTTGCCTCGACGATATAACCATACAGCTCTATATAAATCTTTTCAGCGCCTGGCCTAAATACACGAATAACTGTCTGCCCACATGACTTCTTATGCACACCAAGAATCGAGTGTGGATCATGACGATGAGCTCCGATCAACTGTTCATACAATCGAGTCGCTTCCATATGTACCGAAGCCGTATCGTTATTGTGGAAAAGTACCTGTTTCACTCTAGTGTATCCAAAAATATGAGTATCCTAATGAACACTCGTTCTAAGCAATCACTTCTGATGAAGATGAAGCAAAGAAGAAGTTGTCACATAGATACTTCATTTCAGGCTTTAGGTGAAGAGGCTTATCAAAACTACTCTTTATTTTCTTTGCCGAGAGCCGTCCTTCTCGAAGCGAAAACTCAATGACGGGTTGTTGACAGCAAACCTTTACAGTAAGCTCATCCGTGATCGTTCTCATCATCAAGCGTCGAGCTTTCTTTTTTCTCCACTCATAAGAAATTGCATGTCCAAAGAGATTCATATTCCACACTCGCCCTGAAGGGAAGACTCTTGTAATCCCTGTGGAAAGATGAACGACTGCCTCTTTACTATCACCTGAGAGAAAGGTAATAGCCCTTCGAATACCGTATGAGAGAGCTGTGAGAACATCGTGTGTTGTCATATGCGGAGGGAAAACAGGCTTTTTATAACCTAAAAAGCGGTTGTCTTCCTTTTGAAAGACAAACATGCCAGTAAGTGCGCACTCGCAGATTGCCACAAAATGAGACAACCACTCTCCTTCTGACCCTATCGAACGCAGAAACTCTCCTAAGAGTGTGTCTGATTGGATAATATCACTCTTTGGCGTCTGAGGAGGAATCCATTCATAAAGAACCTGAAGAATCTCACGAAATGACTCCGGATCTCTTGCGTTCAAGGCATCAACACGCTCTTCCCATACCAATTTTTTATAGCCGCCAAGATCGAGCCTTTCGCCGTTCTGGCATGGAAGAGGATCATTATAAGGTCGTGGACACTCAAAAAATATGGCGCCCTGTTTAGGCATCCCCTTCTTTGGAGTGATCTCAATTCCTGAACCACCGAGTCCTATAATATATCGAAAAAAATCCCCGTTTGAGTCTCTTCCGCTCACCTCAATCTTTGATTGGGGCATATCGACTGCCGCCGTCCAATCAAAGATAGGTCCATCGATATCAAGAACGAATCGAGCGACAGCCTTGCCCCCTAAAAAAGGATCCTCGAAGAACTCAACACATGTCGGATAGAGCTTTATTCCAATATTGTATTGAAACAGCCATAAAGATGTTCCAGGGCGATGCGTTAAGAATGGTCTACAAAGTGGAGGCTGAGGAAAAAGCATGTGATAACTTCATTATTCGTTTGATCTATTCAATACAACAAGGCTGCTACTTTACTATCTCGCCATAGAATCCATCAGGTCGATTCTCTGTTAGCCTTACAGTAATAAGCTGATTGGATTGGAACTGACATACTGGATCTAGAGCAAAAACGGGAAGAAAATTTGCCGTATGACCAAAGATATATTGAGATCCCTCATCTCGATGTTCAGTCAAGATCTCCATCTCACGTCCGATAAAATCATTTCTCAAAGCAAAAGCCACCTCTTCCGATTTTCTAAGGAGTCTATTCTTTCTATCAGTAATGATCTCGTGAGGAATCTTATCCTTGAACATGCTCGCTCTCGTTCTTGGACGATCGCTATAAGGGAACATATGTACCTTTGAAAACTGAACCGCTTCCATCACTTCAAGCGTCTCTAAAAAGTCTTGCTCAGTCTCCCCTGGGAAACCAACGATGATATCCGTCGTATAGGTAAAGTCTGGATCAATGCTCTTTAATCTTCTCGTCGTCTCTAAGAAAACTTGTCTTGTGTATTTGCGATTCATACGCTTTAAGACTGCATTAGATCCTGATTGAAGGACGATGTGAAGTGAGTGGCATGTTTTCTTGCCGTTCATGACAGCGTCGAGAAGGTCATCATCAACTTCATCTGGGTCAATAGATGAGATTCGTAGTCTTTCTAATCCTGGAAGAGCGTCAATTTCACGGATTAAGTGAGAGAGCCTTTTTTTGCCATCTGGATCCGCGCCATCGAAGTCGCCTACATTAATACCAGTGATAACAACTTCCTTGTAGCCTGATGATATGAGCGCCTCAACTTCTTTTACCACGCTCTCGATAGTTCTCGATCTTGAGCGTCCGCGAACGTACGGGATGACGCAGTAGCTACAAAATGAGTTGCACCCATCTTGAACTTTGACGAAAGCTCGAGTATGAGCCTCGAAGCGAGTGATTGAGAACTCTGGGACCTCTTGATCTGGAAAGTGGTCTTTAATGAGATTTTCCTTATCCTTATTCGAGACGACCTTCTTCACTCCGTCAATTTGATAAAGTTTTTGAGGCTCTCGCTCCGCCAAACATCCAGTTACGATAATTTCAGCATTTGGGTTCTGCCTAGAAAGCGCACGAATCGCATGGCGAGATGATGAGTCTGCCCCTTCCGTCACAGTGCATGTATTGACAATGCAAATGTCTGCCTCTTCGCCCTCTTTTGCCTGCACATAGCCAAGCGCCTCTAACTGATCCTTATACGCTTGCGCTTCATATTGGTTTGTACGACAACCGAGAACAGATATAGCAAAACGCTTTGGAGCCTTAGAGCTCGATTCCTGCACATTTATTATGGGCAAACTATCTTCAAACACCATGAGAGTTTAACTTTCCATCAGAGAGAATTTACAGATCTCATTACCTCTCTTTATAGAGAAACAAGACTAGACCAAACACATAAAAGATGACTTAAGGATGAGAAACTATATCACAGAGAGACGCTTCCTGCAAACGCTGAGTATTCACTTTCTTTTCCTGCCAACTTTTGTATGCCAAAGAAAGAGTAAAAAAAACTTTACAAAGAATTTCTTAGGAGTGATGAAGGGATTAGTTTATGAATCAAACTGCTGACCACTAATTAAAGAGGCTTAAGCTTTTCCTATGCCTAACGATATGAACATTTCATCGAACAGCACCGATAATTTGAGCAGCCGCTTAACAGAATACCACGATAATTTAAAAAGCGGCAAAAAAACATATCTTATCAGAGGAAAAGACGGAGCCGTTGTAAGGGATATTCAGGTAAGTCAGGGTAAAAGCATCCCCGAAAGAATCAGAAACGCATTCAATAAGATTGCCTATTCATTTCGCATCAATGTAACCAAAGATATCAAGTCCGGTAGAGTTGATATTTTAGATAAATTAAGGGCTTATAAATTAGAGATTAACAAACAAATTCGAGAAGCCAGTCAAGAGCTAAATGAAGCAATCGATGAATCTAGCCCAGACAAAATAGATCTAACGAAGCTAAATCAAGCTAAAGACAAAATCACAGCCCTCAAAGAGAAGGCCAGCGAAATATCTATTAAAGCAGCCAGAATCTATGGGCATAAGTCAGACGATGCGAAATTCCAAGAGTTTAACAGAATAAGCCAAGAATTAGGTCAAATAGGAAAGACTGCCCAGATAATTGAAACTGAAACTGCATTTGGAAACTTTTCTCTCAAACAAGCAGCTAAAATAGCTGAAAAAGATCCTACTAAGGCTATAAGAGATATTGTTAAGGAATATCAGGCTACAGCAAATCGGATAAAAGACTTTGAAGAAACATATAAAAATGATGATGAACAGCTTGCGAGCCTCAAAAAAAGCACTGGCGAGGCATACCAGAAACATTTTATTACACAATTGGCAAATATCTCAGCGACTCTGCGTGCTAATGTAGATAGCGCAAATGAGGCGGCAGAAGAAGCGATAAAAACATTTGAGGATTCAAATTTTACAGAAGAGACACTGTTAACGTCTAAACAACAACTCGATATCCTTATCAAAGCTCAAGAAAATATTAATACGGCGTTATCAGAGATTAGTACGCTTACTAAAGATGAAACGAAAAATATTATAAATAGCCTACAGGAAAGCCGAGACAAATGCCGGTCCTCTTTAGAGACTATCAAAAGCAAAATAGACGACCTTCATCAGAAAGGAAAAGAAAAGCTCGAGGAGGCCAATTTAAGCCTACGAGACAAGGAGGAAAAGCTTGGCAAGCTTGAAGATGATTTAAAAGGAGAAACAACAAGACAAGCGACAAATTATTCTGATCTTCTAGATAAAGTTAAATCAGGCGAAAGCCCATACGACAGGATTGAGCATCATTTGCAGAGCCTTGTTTTAAATCTAGAAGAAGAAGGACTGCCTATTCCACAAGAGATCAAAGAAGCCCTTTCTTATCTGAAGGCTATCTCAATATTGACTCGAGCTCAAATAAATCAAGACTCATCAGGAAACGAAAGGGATATAACAACTCTATTTGATGATGTTGCTAATCAATTAAATAAGCTGGGATTAGTTGACAAAGAAGGTAAGACGATCACTTTCTCACGTGATAATTTCCGTCAAGGAACCCTTCAATATGTCGAGATGATCAGAGAATGCCTTAAAAAGAGAATCGATCAAATTACGCCAAAACTCTTGTCATCTATCGTCCAAAGTAGCCAATCAAAACAGCCAAGTAAGTCTCTAAGCACATTTCAAGGAATAAATTATCTAAGTCTAACACCACAAGATATAAAAAAGAGTTATCATCAAACTATCGACCAACTCTCTAAAGAATTAAGGCAAGAGAAGTCGAAAGAAAATGAGCGTCTAAATGAAGCTCTTCAAAAACGTATTAATGATGATAAAACTGGTGGTTTAGCCAAAAAAGTACGTGCTTTTCTTGATGATCAATCAAAAGCCATAGATTCTGTTAGAAAAACATCTAATAAAGATCATTTTAGTATATCTGCGAGACTCCCAGACTGCTTTAAACAGACCGATCAGTTAATAGGCCTTTTACGAGCAATGGTAGATAACGATGGTATTGCTCTAGACATATTCTGGGAGCAGATATTTAAACTGCGACCTTTTCTGAATAATAATTCAGAAGCCATAGAGAAATTTAAGCAACAACTTCCTCTTGAAGCCCACGTTAAATTTGAAGATAAACTCAGATCGGACAAAAATCCATCAATAGCAAAAGCCTTAATATATGCGTGCGGCGGCGACCGTAAGCAAGCAGCGCACGCTATCCTTAATGTCTACTCCGAGAATCCAAACTATCTAAAACAATCAGTTATTCCAAATTCAAGCACTGTCACACAGCTTGTAAATTGGAGTAAAATAGATGCTGAAAAAGCACAAATTATCGCAGATCGATCGGGATCAAAGACATTTTTAACTGAATTTGCCAAAACCTCTGATTCTTTACTCGCATCAGCAGTACGTTTTGATGAAATGGGTGAACAAGAGCTCGAAAAATTTATCAAGGATATGGGATGGGAAGGGAAACCAGCAATATCAGCACTTATAACAGGTCTAGGAATAACGATCGAAGAGTATCGAAAGATTAATGCCCCTAGCAGGGAGTTACAAGCCATCATTAACGAAATAAATTCTGAATACCAATTGCTTCAAGAGGATGTCTTCAATCAGCCAGAAAATCAAAGGTCATCATACCTTGAATCTCACCCATCGATACAAGGCTTTAATCAGAGATTTAACGTTAAACTTGATTTAAATCGCGATATAGAAGAGCAAATACAGCCCGCTCTCCAAGCCTTAAAAAATCTCTCGAAGAATCCAAGAGAGTATGGGAAGCTTAAAACACTGATAGATAACGTGAGGACTGTATATCGCATTAAAACAAAACATACTGCAGCCAAAACCCAAGAAAGAATTAACTCCATCAAGCAAGCTGCAAATTTAGTTAATAAGCATGTGCAACGGGATTCAGAAACATTTGCTGCGCCAATAGTAGAGACAGACCCACAAAAGCTCCACATCATCAAAGACGAAATCGAGACCCAGAAAGCTCAAGTAAATCAAGCGAGAGAAGAGTATTCATCACTACAGACTCAGCTCAAGCACTTAAGCGATCTCAACCAACACATAAAACAAGAAAGCAAGACCGCTTAGTCAATCATATCAAGAGCGACTTGAATGAGTCGCTCAAGAAGTAATAGGCAGATTTCCGAGCGACTAAGGGGGCATTACTTTCCCAGTCGATGACTGCCTTGATTCCTGAGGCTGCTTTTCGCATGATCGTCGATTTGATGCCTGTCGCGATAAAGCTTCCCATCTGTTTTGCCTGGAAGGCAGTATTTGGATCGAGTCCATTCGTATCTGAACCATCGCTTGAGAGATCAACAGTCTCTTTAGGCGTCATGTATTCTTTGATGCAGGTATCGATAACAAGTGGGTTTTTAAAGAAGCGCTCAAAGCGCAGAATAACTTGGTCTTCATGCACTTTCTCCTCGCTTCCAACTGCTTTCTTATCGGATATACTTTCGACAAGAATAGCAAGCGCGTTCCTCGTCATATCTGATCGAGTCTTCTGAGAGTTTGCCGCCTGATAGAGCAGAACTGACAAAGTCTTTATATGCTCATGAAGAGGAAAGTGTTTGAAATATCGATTCCACTCTTGGGGAAGAAAGAAAGCCGCTATCGCCTTTATGTGATCAACAGCATCATCGATCTCTAAATCAGAAAGATGGGAAGCTGACTCCTGTATGGAAGATATAGCACTTCCGCGGGCTAGAGATGAGATTGAAGTAATACACGAAGGCAGATCTAACGACGCAAGGTGGTCTAATACATTCACTCGGCTAGATCGAGAAAGAAGATATTCCAGTCCACGCTCAACACATGCTTGAGCGTATGTATTGATAAAATCAGTGATGTATGATCCTACAAACATCATGGCAATAGACGGAAGTGGAAGATATAAAGAGTCATTGCCACAAGGCAACAAGACATTTTTAATCAACAGTTCAGCTAACTTTGCAGTGCTGTCAGAGCTTATCGATTTATGGGGCTGTACAGCTTTTCCATGATGATGTTTTTTGTGAGAAGCTCTTCCCTGGCAGTGGTGCTCATGCCACTCATTGACATTAGTATGAATCTCTTGTAAGAGCTCAGACAGCTTCTTCTCGACAAAAAGATGAGGTAATAGCCGAGACTCTATAGCCTTAGCTGCTCGATAGATAAAAAGAAGAACATTCCCGCGGAGCGCGACAAATGCTGTCCCCTTGAATGGCGCTAAAGCAGGGAGAAGCGCACATTCTTTCTCATACTTTTCCTTAATGAGCTGAGCGCTCAAAATCGCGGTCTGTTCAACAAATGTTACAGGAACGAGAGTTTCAGCTGTCTCTAAAGAGGAAAAAAATACCTCATGCCACCTGTTGATCATTCGATCAAGCACACCGAGAAGATTCTGTCCATTGGATGAAAGGGTCCTAAAATAGTGTTCAGCTTCTTCAATCTCTTTTTCTATTGATGCTGACATATCTTTACTACCTCTTCATCCAAATGGACATTGTCAAAAGTTATTTTGCTATCTCTTGATTTTGCATCGAATAAGCCTTCAGACGCTCTGCATGAGAGATCGGAAGTTCTACATCGAGAATAACATCATTTTCCTCATACGACTGGCTAAAGATTGTGCCAAGTCGGATAGCGCTTGCTGCAATGTGATACTCGCTTTGAGGAATTTTTAACATCACTCTCTTGCGTCTTGATTGGAGAACTAAAATCATCTCTTGGAAGAGCTCATCAATCCCCTCTCCTGTTGCGGCAGATATCTGTATCGCACGAGGATAGGTCATTCGAAGCTTATGAATCATAGACTCCATAGCACCATGACGCTCAGGCTCTCTTAGCCTATCAACCTTGTTCAATACAGTGATAATAGGCTTATCTTTCGCGTTGAGCTCTTCTAAAACTTCCAATGTCGTTTTAGCCTGCTCAAGAGCCTGTGGATGGCTTGTATCAATGAGGTGCAACAAGATCTCTGCTTGTACCGCTTCTTCGAGCGTACTCTTAAATGCCGCGACCAATAAGTGAGGAAGCTTTCTGATGAATCCGACAGTATCGACAAGTAAAATATCTTGATTGTTTGGCAAGGTAAAATGCCTTGTCGTTGTATCCAAAGTCGCAAAGAGCTTATCTTCAACTAAGATATCAGCATTTGTGAGACGCTTCATCAAGGTCGATTTGCCGGCGTTTGTGTAGCCGACGATCGCAAACACTGGAACTTCATTTCTCTCACGAAGTGATCGCTGTGTATGGCGATACTGTTGAACATCTTTCAGCTCATGCTCAAGTTTTTCAAGTCGTGCCTTCAAAATACGGCGGTCGATCTCGATCTGCTTTTCACCTTCACCTTTGAGGTATCCGCCACCGGATGCTCCACCACCGCCACCAGACTGACGAGAAAGGTGTGTCCACATTCTCTTTAGTCGAGGGGCGACATAGCGCACTTGAGCAAGCTCAATCTGAAGTTTAGCTTCATGCGACTTTGCCCTATCAGCAAATACGCCTAAGATTACCTCAGTGCGATCCATGACTGGAACTTTAAGCTCTTGCTCGAGGTTTCTCTGCTGCGCGGGTGATATCTCATCGTCAAAGATAACAAGATTTGCTCCAACCTCTTGAAGGCGCTCTCGGAGCATCTCAACTTTTCCAGAGCTTAAGAATGTGGCAGGAGAGATTTCTCGAAGTGGTGTGCACCATCTATCGATAATTGGAATGCCATAGGTCTGAGCAAGCTGATCAAGCTCATCGAGGTGTTCTTCTTGAATCTCTTTCGTTGTATTCTTTGTGATTGCTCCAACAATAATCGCCTTGGACTGTATGAGCTGTTCTTTGTCATACCAAGTACTAAATGAGCTTGGCGCTTTTGCCCCTTTTTCCTCGTGACCCTCATGGGCAAGAGGCTCGTGATTAATTGAATCGCTCTTGTGTATATCTTTCATATTATTTCCTATGTAAAATGAGAATGCGATTACGAGGTCTCTTTATCATTATCAGTCAATAATCTACCATTCAAAGTCAATCTCCATTCCATCAAATGCGGGCTCAACACCTTCAGGAAGCGTCGAGGCAAGAGAGCTATAACCCAACTCATGGGACATATGCATGAGGATTGCTCTCTTCGGCCCCACTCTTTCAATAAACTCAAGTGCCTCATCCACACTCAGCTGCATTTTTGATCCGCCATAGCGAGCAGCACTTATAATCAAAGTATGGACGCCTCGGACGAGCTCAATTGCAGAGTCATCGAACTCCTTCATGTCAGTCATATAGGCAACAGATCCAAATCGAAAGCCGAGTACTGGCATTGTTCCTTGGGTATATGTGCAATACCGTACTTCTTTACCGAGAATTTCAAATGATCCTCTCGTTACAGGAAGTACATGGTAATCAAAAGAGGCAGAATAACTTCTTTCATCATTCTTTGGCAAAAAATGATAATAGTACATCTTCTCTAATGATTTATAGCTTTCGTGCGACAAATAACAAGGAATAGATCGTCCCGATAAAAAGTTATACGCCCGAAGCTCTTCTAATCCACCAATATGATCATAGTGAGTATGAGTGAGAAGAAGAGCGTGTGGCGGCGATGAGATCTTATACTCCAATGCCTGCTGTCTAAAATCAGGACTTACGTCAACGAGTATGGAACCTAAAGGAAGCTTTAAATAAACACTCGATCGTGTTCTTTTATCTTTTTTATCGTGTGATAGGCATACAGGGCATGAACAGCCAATTACCGGAACACCGCTAGATGAGCCACATCCTAAAAAAACAAGTTTATTCCTTTCTCTTCCGGCCACGCGATACCTCTTCTATTCTCATTAGACTTCTCTCAGCAAAAGACTTTTACGATGCCTCATTTTCATTGAAGTCGATTTCAATTAAATACATCTGTTAGTCTTATTCTTTCAAATTTTCTAGATTCAATATTTCCTATGAAAGTTGCAATTATTGGCGCAGGTTTTTGCGGCCTCGCCCTGTCATATCATCTTTTAACTCTCTCACAGTCACATAATCTCGATCTCACAATCACCCTTATTGACTCTAAAGGTGTTGGGAACGGAGCTTCGGGGGCCGCAGCAGGGCTTGTACACCCATATGCCGGAAAAAAAGCAAACTTAAGCCACAATGGAAATGAGGCCTTCCTTGAGAGCCTTACGCTTCTCAAATGCATGGATAGCTACTCACGAGAAAAACTTCAAAAACCTGTCATTCTCCAACAGGGCATTCTACGACCAGCCGCCCTTCCTGAACAGAAGAATTTCTTCTACAAGAGAAGCTGCCAAGATAATCAATTTCCTGCCCTCTATCTCGATGAAGAAGAGACAAAACAGTTTTATCCAAATCCTAACAATATACCATCGCTCTATATACCAGACGGCCTTTCAATCGATTGTAGACAATACTTAGACGCTCTTTTTCACTATTGCTCGACACACGAGAGCCGCTTTTCTTTCACTCAAAAGCATGTTGAGACTGTTGATCAATTAAAAAATGATGGCTTCGATGTCATTCTTGTCGCCGCAGGGTATCACTCTGAAATGTTCTTTTCGAACCATCCAAAAATGGGTAAAGTCAAGGGACAAAAGCTCGACAAGAAGCTTCCTGAATCGTTTCGAGTCCCTCAATGCGGCCTTTCAGGAACCGCATATGCCGTTTTCTCGAACTCTTATGTCTGCTTAGGCTCCACCTACGAGCACCACTATAGCTCACTCGATACTGATCAGGATGCCGCAGAAAGTGAGATGAGACAAAAGATATCGCTCTACTGGCCTGAGCTTCTCGATTTCCCAACTATAGAAATTACCGCGGGAGTCAGAGCGACAACACCCACCTCTCACCCCATCGTGATCTATAAATCACCTACCGTTTGGTCAATCACAGGGGTCGGGTCTAAAGGACTCCTCTACCACTCATGGCTCGCCAAGACTGTTACGCATGCAATTTGCAAGCTCATCACAATAGATGAGCTTGAGAAGACTCTTGGGAATACGATTCTGACTAAGCTTTAACCTTCGTCGCTATGTGTCACCACATGAAACGAAATCAGAAGAGAAAGAAGAAGGAATGGAGCCTCGACAACTGCAGTTGAAATAGACAGCACGAGGCTTTGCAAAAATCCTGTTGCTATCCCCTCTGCAGGGAAAACCGGCTTTAAGGTCACCATCAAAAACAGCTGATAGATAAAGAGCGGAATAAGCCCAAAACACCATCCGCAAACCAAAAGTGTCCGAATATTCGTCCCGCTTTCACTGACAAGCTGCTGGATCGATAGCGATATCTGCTTTAAAGAAACAGAGCGTGAAATACCGTCATCCTCTTCAATCAATTTCTCTTGTTCACGGATACCAACAGCATGAAGAGGTCCAAGCGCAATAAAGTAAGAGAAAAGAATGATGAGAAGACTTATCAGCGTCGCAATAGGATAGATAAGACCATATGCTAGCGAAAAGAGAACCCCGATGAAAGGAATCTGACGGCCAAAACCTAAAGCGACATCAATGATGCTTAAGACCGATGAGACGATGAAGAAAATGCCAATGAGAGAGAAAAGAGCAATAGCTACTCTCCACGCTCCCATGACAATATCTTTCATAAGGAATGTGCTTTTGTACGATCTTTGAGCAAGCATAAGAAGATAGGTTACGCATGAAGCCGCGATACTTACTGGCATAAGCTCAAGCGTGCGTTTCATCGCCATAATTGTCGACGAGGGCGAAGCGCCTTGAGAGACAAAAAGAGAGCTATCAATATGCGCGAATGTAGAACCATCAAAAAGAAACGTCAGCCACTTTCCCAGCGTTAACCCAATAGCTATAAAAGCTAATGCCAAAACGAGATGCGAAAGAGAAGGAAGAGATCGAATAAATGAGCTTGTAGATGCCATAAGACTATTTAAATAAACCTACTCTTCAAACGTGTAATTATGCTTAGAAGAGAAAGAGGTTCTTTCTCTTCTAAGCACCTTAATAAAATTTATCCAGCCTGATGCGTCTTTTCAGATTGATCATTGAGATAAAGATACTTAGGCCGCACGATCGGCAATCCCTTGCCATCTCGAGCCTCCACTCTCTCATACACAATCTGACGAGCGATACCTAACACTCTTGAACAACCAAACAAGACAGGCATACAGTCAGCTTCTTGAAATCCCGAGGCGATAAGCAACGGACCCGAGATTGCATCAACATTGGGATAAGGATCCGATATTTTGGGATTTTCGGAAAGAATAGAGGGAGCAACTTGCCGTAAAAGAAGCGCCATCTTGACCAATGGATGTTCTTTATACTTCTTTTGAGCTATATCATATAAGACTGTCGCCCGCGCATCCTCTACTCGTAAGACAGCGTGTCCATAGCCGTAGATAAGATCTCCTTGAGCTAATGACTCACGAAGTGCCTTCTCAAGTTGCTCAGCTGATATATCAGCTCCATACTTGTTTAATAATTTGTTGAGATAGTCGAGGCTGTCTTGATTTGCCCGGCCATGACGAGGACCTGCAAGGGCCAGCATCGCTCCTGCAATCGACCCATACATATCCTCCAAGCCTGAGGCAACAGCTTTTCCAACAAAGGTAGAGAGGTTTCCTCCTCCATGGTCCATATGTAATACCATGAAGAGTGATAGCGCTTCATAAGCCGACTCTCGCTTCGATGGATGAATTATCTCTTCGCCAATCGCATTCAAAAGCTTTTCAGTCCATGTAGTTCCTGAAAGAGCCGCCTTGACGACATCTTTGCTTTGAAATGGCTTCTTAGATTTTAGATAGCGAATAACACCACCAGAAATTGTTGGAATCTTCGCAGCGAGCTGAAGAAAGTCCTCCTTCCAGTCGCCTGTTCCGTATAAAACTCCAGCGAGGAGGATAGCTGTCGCTAAAAGCTTCAATGGATGCGAGGTTGTTGGAAACCCTTTCAATCGATCAAAGAAATCATCATCTACGAACGATCTCTTTTCAAGTTCGTGGCAAAATTGAGCAAGTTCGTCCTTCGAGGGAAGAGCTCCATTAAAGAGAAGGTACATCACCTCTTCAGGCGACTTTGCGCTCACCTTCTCAACAGGTATTCCCCGATAATGAAGCCCCAATTTGGGGTCAACGAATGATGTCGTGCAGTATCCAACAGGATATCCTCTCAATCCAGACTCAAGGTGCTCTGAGGTTATTGTGAAAAGCGGCGCTTGTGTGTCTGCCATATGTTAAACCACTGTTATTGCTTAATGTACTACTTCTTGAGATGCTTACGGTAGCAAATGTCTGACCATATCTCGCTCATCGATAAGCTCTTTTTCTGTGAGCCTCACTTTTTCTTTTAACAACTCAGGGATAGTCTTCCATCTATCCGCTGCATAGAGAAGCTCTCCTTGGACACTATGGCATGGGAAAGAAAAGACAAGATCTTGATCGATCCCATATGGGTTTTTGGATGAGTAGCGTCCAAAAGAAGTTATAAATGAGCTGTAAACATCGCCTTCAATCCAACTTTTCATAGCGACTAAAGCAGCATTGGCAGCGGATGCCGCAGAGGACTTGCCTCTTGCTTTAATTACTTCTGCTCCTCGCTGCTGTATACGAGAAAGAAAATCAGAAGAAAGCCACTCTTGAGGTAATAGCTCTGACACTTTCTTGTGTCCTCTTAAAAGATACGTAGAAAATGCGTCTGGCACTTGGGTCGCTGAGTGATTTCCCCATACGGCGATTGGAGATAAATTCGACGGAACCGTCTGAAGCTCTTTCGCGAGGAGTGCTTTTGCTCGCATTTCATCTAATGAGCTCATCGAGGCAAAGGATAGTGGAGAAAGATCTGGAGCGTTTTTCAATGCGATAAGGCAATTGGTGTTACATGGATTTCCAACAACGAGTACTTTCACATCTCGGGAAGCAACATCATTAATGACTCTTCCCTGACGCTGGAATATCGAGCCGTTTTCAGCGAGTAGATCTTTACGCTCCATTCCAGGGCCGCGAGGTTTGGCTCCAACAAGAAAGATATAATCCGCGTCTTTGAAGAGAACTTCAGGATCGCTACCATATTGAACAGAGGTAAGTACTTCAGAGGCTACATCTTCTATTTCCATCAAAAGACCTGGAAATTGAGGCGCTAGGGACTCAAGATCGACTAACGCCAATTCTATAGGCTGATCCTTGCCTAAAAACTCACCAGATAGAATGCGAAATAAAAGACTATAGGCTATCTGCCCTAACGCACCGGTAATTACAACTTTCTTTGCCTTTTTCATCGTTTACTCTCTCTTGCGCTTGAATGTCAAAAACCGAATCCTGTTCACAACAAGAAAACAGCCAAATATGGGAATATCAGACTATCTATATTTTTTTTCATAAAATTAGAGTAGCTTTTTAATTCCCTAAATCAAGCAGCGATCATAGAAAGAGCGAGAGAAATACCAGTATCTTTAATAGTAAATTAAGGTGCCTCAGAAATCTCGGCGCTCAAGATTAACGAATATTTATTAAAAGTTAATCTGACTCAGCAAGACTCATACTAAATCCAAGTTAAAAGTATCATTCATGGGCTACATATGATCTCAACCGCTAATACCACAGATCCAAGACCAAAACTCGCCGCAATTTCAAACTCTCCTAACACACAAGACAGATCGATCATAAGTTCCTCAAAACGCGCTTCTTCGACAACCATCTGTCCTGAATGGTGGGGACATATCATCAGTTTTTTATCACCAATTGAGCAGCTACAACTCGAACCAGTCAGCACTCTGTTTCGCAATGTTCTTCATGAAGACAAAACCTATGCTGACTTTAAAAGAGATTATCTCATCTACAAATCGTTTGTTAAAGAAGGAAGCGAATTTATATTCCGAGCTGCTATTAGCTATCTGAATCACCTCTCTTTTCACGAGCTCTATCCTAAATCACCTGATTCAGGGTTATGCACATGGGCTCACTATGATAGTAAGGTACATATTCAGCTTCCTGTTATGCGTGTCATTACTGATGAGGAAGCCCAGAGACTATACATTACATTCGCTGACAAAGATGTGATGCTGTTTCGTCGGAAGATTGCAACTGATGCTTTTGAAGTGAGTGTAGAAGCGTTGTACCAGCCAAGCAAGATGCGACAAGCTGTTGACTCTGTCCTTGAAATTCCTTATGCGGTAGACAACGCACTTCAAGAGAACATCCGAGATCTTGTATTAAGCTCTGCCAAATATAAAATGCTGTCAATGGCTAGAGCTGTAATTTCTGTATTTAAAAGAGTGAATGAGGGAATAAGCACAATCATAAGAATGGCCACTCCCAATATATCAACATATAAACCCCAATCGATCTCAATAAGCAAAGATAATGGCATCCGCCCGATTCATGATTTTAAAGATCGAGCCTCTCTTTGTTTTGCGCAATTATGTGCTAATCGGGCTCAGAAATTGTTAGAAAAGTCTCTTATGAGCAACACACTTGATAGCGAAAAGACCGCTCCTATTGAATTTTCTTCAAAAGGTGATATCTGGGCCACAGAGCAAAGTCTCCGCACTTGGAATTCATCAAGAATCACCCGTCTTAATTCTGAGCGTCAAGAAGCTGCCAAACGTTTTCTGAAGGCAAATACATTACATCGTTTCTGCTCTATTCTGAAAGAGACCAAGCTTCTTAGCAACGCCAAAAAGGCAACACAGCCGCTCCGCGAATATCTAGATAAATACCGTGAAGTTGTTGATTCATTGACTCCGAACCCTGCGTGGATTCGCTTAAATTTCATACAACCAACTGACGATTCAACTCATGATGAGATCAAACAAGCCAAGATTATGCTTAAAACGTTTACAACAGAAAGCTTAATTGCTCTTGACAAGACCGTCTACGAAATAAAACAGCAATGTCCTTTCTTCGAAACCAATGAAGATCTCAAGAAATGCTTAGCAGGATTAAGGTATTATATTGAAAATGGAAATGAATATTGGCTGCTTGATGATGATTATGATGAAGTGACTTCAAGTTTGCGGAGTATGAGTGATACGTTACGGCAGCTAGAAAATGAATCACACCAGGGAATCTCTCAGCCTCCTGGCGATTGAACTCTGCTATTAGATAAACGAGATCTTTTGCTACGGATTTACAAAGTATGTGAGCATCGAATCGTTCATTAATTAAGATACGTTCACTCTAATGAATACTAATCTTTCGATTGATTATTGCACTGATGCCTTGATTGCTTGAGTGTCCACTTTTTACACCAAAAATAATAACTAAAGACTTTGTTATGCTAGTGGCCGAAAAACTATTGAATTACTGCTTCGTGAACAAACCACAACAAAAAACGAGCTTTCTTAGCTCTTTCTTTACAAGAAGGCAATCAAAAACTGGTAATATTTCATCAAATAAGAAATTACCTTAAGGATAAAATCAACATGAGTTCAATTAACACTCAAACCTCAAATGCAGCTCTATTGCATTCTGATCAACAAGAAATAATGACAATACCTACATCAACTCCTTCTCCAACATTAAGCATAGCACGGGAGTGGTGGGGGCACATTATGACATTCTTGTCCCCCTATGAGCAAGCCCAGCTCGAGGCTGTCAACACAACCTTCCGCGCTATCCTTTACGAGAATAATGAGTATGTCGCCTACAAATCTAGCGTCAAAGAAGGAAGCGAATTTATATATCGAGCCGCTTTGAGCTATTTAAATCATCTTCCTTCTCACGAATTGTATCCGAAATCCGCAGACTCAAGAGTATTTACATGGGCACGCCACGGATCGAAGAGTGTAGTTCAGCTTCCACCTATGCGCATTATCACAGAACATGGAACACAAAAGCGATCAATCTCATTCGCGGATGAAGAAGTAATGTTGTTTGATAAACAGCCCATCACTGATGCGTTTCAAGTAAAATTGCATGCATCTTATGAACCAAATACGATTAGACAAGCTGCTGATGCTTTACTTGACATTCCATATACCGTAGACATCTCTCTAAAAAATTACTGTGATAGTCTAGCGCCAAACTCTTATGAACATAAGATACTGTCTACTTCTCGAATAGTCACTACAGTATTTAAGAAGACGAGCGAAGTAATAAGCGCACTTTTAGGAAAAGTGAATCCAAATACAGCAGTATATAAACTTGAATCGATATCGCTGAGAACTGATGATCAAAACTGTCCAATTCATGATTTAGAGGATCGATTCTCTCTTTTTTTTGCACATATATGCATGAATCGCGCTCAGAAGATTTTAGTTGAATCTTTGAAGAATAAAAACACAGAGCTTTCGGATACAGCTCCGATTGCATTTCCTTCTAAAAACAAGAGCACTGCCTGTTCAACTGCTCTTGATCTCATGCATAATAAAAGAATCCTCTTCCTCAATGAGGTACGTGTTAAGAAAGACAGTATTAATTGGCCATCGCTCATAGACACTATTTGTAATAATCTAGGACAAAACAAACTTCTTTACGATACTGATAAAGTAATCCAGCCATTTCAAAAGCTTAAAGATCAGTACAATAATGCGATTTTTCCTTTGAGCCCAAGCGTTTTATTCACTCAGTTGAAGCTTTCACACCCTGAAGATATAACTCACAATGAGATCAAACAAACCGAGAGTGCTCTTGATGATTTCCCTAAGAAGTGCGTACAAGCTTTTGAAGAAGCGCATATTGAAATGATGAATCAATGCCCTTTATTCGGATCGAATGTTGCATTAATACACCAGCTGGATATGTTAAAAAGATATATAGAGACAAAAGGCGATCTAGGGATAATTATATCTCTAACGCAGGTAAACTTAGTCTCTAGACGGTTACGAGAGGAAATGTAATCGGATCCGGCGCTACTGCTATCGATAAATGCCAACATCATCTTACTCTCAAAAAGCCATGAATGATCGCTTTAAAACCAGAAAACCGATTTTTCATGGCTTCGCCCCTTGCGATCACGTCTCAAGGCGTCATTACGCGATGATTACTTTAAAAAATATTTAAGGTTTTATCGCCTTCATTTTCTCATTTTCTTTATTTATTCATTTTTTTCATGACGTATTCTATGTGTTCGTGTTTTACTCCCTTGTTTTAGCCCTCAATTTTTAAGAGCTAAGAAACGACAATATTTTTCGATTCCTTTCACCCAAATACCGTTTGAGACATGGAGCGACCCTTCTTTTTAAATTCCCGATCAAAGTCTCTTTTCCTCAGTTTTCATCTGATTGGAGCGATTCTTCTCCTATCACTATGGATACCCATCACTCGAGATTTCTTCTGGAATCAGATTGATCGAGCGACTTTTTACTTTTTAAACTCGTCGATCGAAGGACATCCACTTCTGCAAATTTTTTGGGCGCTCGCTAACATCAAGATTACAGACCTTTATGGAGCTTGCTTCTTCGTAAGCTCCTTCTTACTCTATATCTTTGAAGCTGAGGATAAAGAGACAAGGCGCCTTCGATGCGGGTATCTCATCTTTACCCTTCTCTGGTTCGAGGTAAGCATTCTCTTTACAAAACAGCTTCTCACACCTATATGTGAGTACTACAAGATAGCACGGCACAGCCCAACAGTTGTGCTTCCTGATACGATTCGTCTCTCGTTATTTACTCCATGGGCAAAGATTAAGGATGTCTCTCATTTTTGCTTTCCATCCGATCATGCGGTCATCATGCTTCAATGGAGCATGTTCTTTACCTTCTTTGCAGGATGGAAAAGAGGACTTGTCGTCTCTCTTTTTTCAATAGTGTTTATCCTGCCCCGTCTTATCTCTGGAGCTCATTGGATCTCTGATATCTTAGTCGGAAGCCTCTCAATCGTATTGATTGTATTTGCTTGGGCGACCCAGTCTCGTATCTATCCAGTCATGATGGGATGGATTCAGAGTAAAATCATGCGGCTAAAAGAATGGAATGTAGTAGCTCAAAGAGATCAAAACGGGTAGAGACTTCATAGTAGCGTCACATTATGCACTTCATCTGGAGGATTGCCCTTTCGTATGAAACTTTCCGCTTCCCCTCAATCTAATACATATTCATCCCTTCTTTCGAAGACCAAAAAGATAGCTTACTTACAAGGCATTAACTCGCTCCTCTCCTGGGATCAAGAGACTATGATGCCTGAAAAAGCAAGTGAAGCAAGAGGCGAGCAAATTGCTCACTTAGCGGGAATTATTCACTCCTTAGAGACTGATCCAGAATTATGGAATCTAGTAGTCCAATGCTACGACACAGAGATTAAAAAGGCGCCTCAAGAGGGAAAAATTGATCCTTCCTCACTAAGTGATGCGGGCGTTGTCGCTCTTCGCCTCAAACGAGACCTTGAAAAGGCTAGAAAACTGCCACAAGAATTCGTAGAGCTCTTTGCACGAACAACTTCTGAGTCTATGGTTGTCTGGCAAAAGGCCAAGAGTGAGAACAATTGGAAACTTTTTGAGCCCTACCTTCAAAAAGTTGTCGAGCTTTGCCGTCAAAAAGCTACGTATCTTCGAGAAAGTGAAAACGATGACTTGTACGCAACTCTCGTTGATGAATACGAGCCTGAAGCTGATCTCAAAACAATTGACCAGTTCTTTGCTGAGTTAAGAAAAGAGCTCGTCCCTTTAAGCCGTAAGATCGTAGCCCTTCAAAAGAACAAGTGGGGAGAAAAACCTAAAGAGCCGGTATTTCCATTAGACCAGCAAATGATGATGTCGAAAGATATCATCACAGTTATGGGATATGATTGGTCAAAGAGTAGACTCGATGGCTCAAGTCACCCATTTTCAAATGCTCCACACCCTACTGACTCACGCATAACCATTCGCAAAGGGGCAAATGAAGGAATTATCAGCCAGCTGATGTCCGCGCTTCATGAAGCTGGCCACAGTCTCTATGAAATGGGACTTCCTCTTGAGCATTATGGCACCCCTCTTTGCCAGGCGGTTTCATTAAGCGTTCATGAGAGCCAATCAAGGCTTTGGGAAACCGTCATTGGTCGTTCACACTCTTTCATGAAGCACTTACTTAAAGTGATCAATTCAGTATCCACAAACAAGCTTGATCAAGAAACACTCTATAGAATGGTCAACTGGGTAGAACCATCTTTCATTCGTACTGAAGCCGATGAAGTTACCTATCCACTTCATGTGATGTTGAGATATGAAATTGAAAAAGAGCTTATCTCAGGCTCCCTTCAAGTAAAAGATGTTCCGAGACGATGGAATGAGATGATGCAAGATCTTCTAGGTGTTACCCCACCAAATGATAAGCTCGGATGCCTTCAAGATATCCATTGGTCAATGGGTATGTTTGGATATTTTCCAACGTATACGTTAGGCTCGTGGTATGCAATCTGCCTTTTCCACGCTATGAAGAGCGAGCATTCATCTCTCGTAAGTGAAATTGAAAGAGGCGATTTTTCTTTCATCCATTCATGGCTGAAACAACATATCTGGTCTCATGGCCGAAGATACTTGAGCCAAGATCTCATGAAAAAAGCGCTCAAGCGAGAGCCTCAAGCTTTAGATTACATCGCGTATCTTCGCGACAAATATCTTGCATGAAGGATGGAAATTTCAATCCAAGGCTCTACGAGCTGACAAGCGTAGAGCTCCATTTGTTTTAATCTTCTCACGAAAGCCTTCTTGTTCATCTCAATCTCAAGCAAGGATATCACCCCTCCTTTCACCAAAGTCTTTGAAAGGAGCGGGCCATCCTTAGCAGATCCCATGACACGACTATCATCTCTGAGAGAGATTCTATAGCTAAGCAATTGATAGATCTTCAGGATGGACATGAGTGATGTTTCCCATATCGATACACTCATCGCAAAGAAGATCGATTGTGAACGTAAGAAACTTACACTAAAGAGCTCTCATGCTAAATTTGTCATTTATGGCTTACTTGACACCAACTATCGAAATCGAGCGGTGATATCATTTTGATATGCACCCAATTTTTTAAACAAATAGTTGATATTCAATGCTAAGAGTGGGATTTATGAAGTAGGAAAATAGCTGCAGTTTATTTTTTTACTCAAATACCGTTGACGAAAGAGGGGTAGATAGATAGTATTATTGCCATCTTGCAGTGAGGAGTCTACAAGACAACCTCAACATCTTTGGAAGAGTGGCAGAGTGGCCGATTGCGTCTGTCTTGAAAACAGAAGTCCACCTCGTGGACCGTAGGTTCGAATCCTACCTCTTCCGTTTCCCCTATCTTTTCCTGGAAGAGTGGCAGAGTGGCCGATTGCGTCTGTCTCGAAAACAGATTCACGTTCACACGTGACGAAGGTTCGAATCCTTCCTCTTCCGAAATTATAGATGTCCTCTTTTATTATCCTTTTAAATAACTCATAAAACTCTGCTCGCAGTTTTACTGCCTGAACAGGAGGGGTCGCTTTATTTCATTTAACAAATGAGACGATAGGATTTTTTAGTTTTTTGTTATAAAGAAATTTATTTAATTCATTTTTTTATATAAAAATATCCAGCTCATTCGATTGAATGTAACTAATCAATCAGACTTAAGAAATAAAATATAAAAACGAAGAGCAATCTGATTCCTTTCGTAAGTTTTAGCCAAGCGTGAGAGTATTGTGTAAAAAATGACCAACTCCCAGGAATTTCCTACCTTAAATGAGCTTTTCTCAGAGCTTAAAGCAACGACGTTGATTGACTCCGCTTGTTCAACAACTGAAGGGATACTCTCGTTCTCAATTCAGCTCGATCACTCTTTTACTTTTCCGCTTCGCGAGCCTTTTGTATTCTCATACCTTCCTGAAAGCTGCCCTGGAATATTGACGCTTCGGATTCTTACGCAGGAGCATCATGAAATCCAAGAGCTTGAAATATCGGAACTCATCAGAAGTTGGAACGTAAAGAAGAGAGCTCAGTCATTTTTTAGCTTTTCTATCTTGCCCATCGAGATTAAGGCATTTATCGATGATGATAACTACCGCTCCTTCAGATGCCAACTTATTGAGGCAAAATACTCAATCGATGATGTAAAGACTCTTGAGCTTCTTAAGCTGAATCAAAATGCTCTTGAAAACGATATAGCTGTTGCACTCTCACAGAAGGGCTCTACTCTTCCATTAATTGCAACTCTAGATCTTTCAGTTGATGAGAAAATCCTTCGCCTCAGACAAGAGTTGATAAAAGACTCTCAAGAGCTTCTTAAACGAACATCTCACGATTTTCTAGAAGAGCTTCAAAGATTTTTACTTGCAGCGGATAAAGAATTTATTAGACTCCGAACACTTGAGCATGTAACGAAAATCGTTCGAACGCACTTTTGGCTTAGAAAAAATATCACTCAGCAATCGAGTGATCCCATCGCCTCAAATAAGCGAAACATCCTTATTCGAGCATTCCCAGGAACACTGAAATATCAATTCGGAGAAAGGCATTTTCTTTCGTTAGTCATCTGTATATCTCGACTCGACGACTATGAGCGACTTAAATCTTCTCACCTATTAGAAGCATTTCGAAGCATTATCCCAGATTCGATTCAGGTCCCACAGTCATTTTATTCGTATAGCTACTCTCAAGACAAAGCATATTCTCTCTATATAGAGCTTGAAAAGGGAGACAACAGCCACTACACCCCTGAAGAGCTCTTAATGATTCGAGAAGAGATGCCTAAAGCTCTTATAAGCGCAATCGAGCCTTTAGTCAGTAAAATTGACATCCCACAAAACGAAGAGGAGCACTTAAGAAACATTCTCCTCTTAAGTCAAGAGATCCGAAGCAGAAAAGACACGCCTCAAGTCATCATCCAATTCTCCAAGCAACATGCCCAGGCACTTGAGTTTCGAATCACTTTGATGAAACTTGGAAGCGAAGGTGAAGCGATCCATATCGATCAGATTTCATTTCCATCGCCGACCGAAATCATCCAATTCCAGCCAATCTCTGCTTCAACTGTAGGTTTTTTGCGAGGAAAATATCCTAAGCAGGCGATCTCTTTCATCGTCTACTGCTCAAAGAAACCATTCTCTCGGCCAAATAAATCGATTGATTACGTACGCGCTCGTGAATTTATTGTAACAGCCATTGAAAGCATCTTTGGGCAAGTCCGAGATGTCAACGGCGGACTTATGTGCAAGCAGCACCAGTTTATTCACGAGATTATTGGAAAGCTCGACTCTCATGAAAGACGAGAGCAACATATGCTCGAAGATCTGTTCTTGAACATGACTCCACCGATCATGAAAAGCCTCGTATCGTCCGAGACGATTCTGAATCTTTTCAGAGCATATAAGAAAAATGCTCCGGCTCCCCACTCTTGTGTCCGTATTAGTGATGAAGAAGAGCCCTTAGATGACTTTGTCGCGTATTCATTCATTGCGAAAGACCGCTCGATTGAGCATGAGATTACTCAGAAAATCTCGGCGCTAAGACCTGCCGAGCACGATGTAGCGATTACCTTTCTTCAGCACGAAGGTGACTCCTTTTATCAGTACTTCCTTTTGCTTCGTAAAACGGTCAGTCCATGGATTCAAGATGAGATTGTTCGTTTTATCAAAGAGAGAATCGAAATCTCTTATCAAGAAGATCTCTATAAAAAATCAATACGTATAAGTCTTTCACGACCTACGCTCCTTTTAGATCCTCGTATCGGCACCGATAGAACTTCAGGCATCATGATCAAGATGCTTTATGAAGGCCTTATGCGCTTGGATCCGACAGGAAAGCCAACATATGGAATTGCCGAGAAAATCGATATATCCCAAGATGGCACTCAATATATCTTTCAGTTGAGAGAAAGCGTCTGGTCCAATGGCAAACCTCTCACGGCTCATGATTTTGAATACGCTTGGAAGAAAATCCTCGATCCTTCTTTTAAAACACTCTTCGATTACCTTTTCCATCCTATAAAAAATGCTAAGAAAGTAAAAGCCGGCATGAAGGATATTGAAGAACTCGGTGTTCGAGCACTCAGCAATAACACGCTTTTAGTTGAGCTTGAGATGCCGACTCCATATTTTCTCGAGCTTTGCTGCCATTGGATCTACTCTCCCCTCTCTAAGGAAGTTGATGAGATGCATCCTGGCTGGGCATATTACGCTGAAGACACCTATGTCTGCAACGGACCTTTCCGTCTTACAAAATGGCGTCGCGAAAGTGAGATTCAGACAGTAAAAAATGAGCATTACTGGGATAAAGACTCTGTCAATCTTGATAAGATAGACATTAGCATCATTGAAGACCCAGCACTTGCCCTCTCACTCTTCCAAAGAGGACATCTTGACTGGATTGGAGAGCCTCTTACAGAGATTCCGCTTGAGATCATACGCTCGCAAAACCACGATATCCAATCTCACCCGATTTCGAGTGTTCAATGGTTTGCCTTAAATGTTCAGCATGCGCCTTTTCAATCAAAGAAGGTGCGACACGCATTTTCACTTGCCCTTGATCGCGCCAAAATTGTGCAGCAAGTGCTGCGAGGCGATGAGTCGCTAGCGTCTAGTCTACTTCCCAAAAGACTTTCTCAATTAGAGGAGTCTCCTCTTTGCTCATGTGATATTGAAAAGGCAAAAGAGCTCTTTTTAGAAGGATTGCAAGAGAGCGGTCTGACTCCTAAAGATATCCCACCACTTGTCCTTAAAGTGTATGACCAAGAGCCTCACAAATCTATTGCCAAAGCCGTCATACAGATGTGGGAAGAGACATTTCCTATCACGATAAAATTAGAAGTCTTAGGATGGCATCGCTACTTTGAGAGCATTCCTGAATTTTCATACGATATCATCGGTATCATGTGGTATTCGTGGTTCCTGGATCCGATGTATACCTTTGAGACATTGTCATCGCTCAGCAACGGCATGAATCTGTCGCAATGGCAGCATCCACAATTTTTAAGCCTCTTTGGACGAGCTCAAAAAGAGACGTCGCCTGAAAAACGCAAACTTCTCTTCCGACAAATTGAAGAAATCGTAATGGAGGAGATGCCAGTCATCTCAGTGTTTGAATATACTTTGCGCTACATGAAAAACATGAGGCTCACTAAGATCTACCTTTCTCATTTAGGAAACATCGATTTCAAATGGGCTGACCTTATTGAACAATAATATCTGTTATTGTTGAAACAATATTAACCACAACTGTTTGATAAGTATGCAAAATAGAACAAAAAATACTCAGACGCACATTCTATTTGTGTTTTTGTTTTTTATATGTGCGCTCACATTTTCTTGCACAACCAAGAAATTGCCTGTAGAAGACAAAACAACTGCCTACCTCTACCTTCAAGCAGATCCATTCTCTCTTGATCCTCGTATTGGTGGAGATCGACGATCGCAAGTGCTCATCCGAGAGCTTTTTGAAGGACTTGTACGCATTGGCAAGGATGGCAAACCGATGCTAGCCTTAGCTCAAAGCTACACACTCAGCGATGATGGCCTTGTCTACACATTCAAACTTCATCCATCGAAATGGTCAAATGGTGATCCTGTCACCGCTCACGACTTTGTATATGCATGGAAATCTCTCATTGATCCTGAGTTTATTACTCCATACTCCTACGCATTTTATGTTATTAAGAATGCGAAGAAAGCTCATATGAAAGAGTGCCCTCTCGATGATATTGGACTTAAAGCTATTGATGATCTCACATTAGAGATTACTTTAGAGCATCCAGCGCCATACTTCCTTGAATTGGCCTCAAACCCACTCTATACACCTGTTCACAGAAAAACAGTGGAGTCGAGCAGCAATTGGGCATCGGGCGTTGCGTCCACCACATATATCTCAAACGGGCCATTCATATTAAAAGACCGCAAGTTGAAGTCACACGTAACTCTTGAGAAAAATCCAAATTACTGGAACACCAAAGACCCAGTCAAAATTGATAAGATTAATTTCGCGATTTTGGAAGATCTTCAAACAGCGTTCAACATGTTCCAAGCAGGACAACTCGACTGGCTCGGAGAGCCGTGTGGTAATGTATCCTTAGAAACAGTCCACGAGCTTGACGCAAAGGGAATATTGAAGAAAAAGTATATTGGAGGTGTCTACTGGCACGTTGTTTCGACATTGAAGCCTCACCTTTCCTCTCCAACGTTGAGACAAGCTCTTTCAGCAGCGATAAATCGCAATGAATTGACAGATCACCTACTCCAAGCTGGTGAGTTTCCAGCATTCAGCATTCTTCCTAAAGAGATGTCAATGCTCGATGCTCCAGTCTTTGAGAATAATAACCCTAAAAAAGCAAACGAGCTCTTTGATAAAGCGCTTCATGAGATGGGATACACACGCCTTACTTACCCACCTATTGTTATTAGTCATTGGGCGGACTCTCGTGACCGAATGATTGCAGAGACTGTTCAGCAACAGCTTATCAAGACACTCGGCATTAAAGTCGCTCTTCAAGCTGTTGACTGGAGTGCTTACCTTAAAAAAGTGACATCTGGTGACTTAGAGATTGGTGGATTTGGGTGGTCCTCGTGGTTTTACGATCCTATGTACAACTTAGAGTACATTAAATTTAGAGGATCAGGAATCAATGGATCGTGCTGGCAAAATGACCGCTATATCGAGCTTTTGGATAAAGCGGATAACACGCAAGATCTCAGATTACGGCGCGAGTATATGAAGCAAGCAGAAGAGCTCGCGATGAGAGAGCTTCCTGTTATTCCACTCTTCTACTCTACATATAAGTATGCTACAAGCTCCCATCTTCATGGGGAAGTTCTCTCCCGCTTAGGATTGATGGAACTAAAATGGCTTGAAAAAGATTGAGCCTAAAGATTCTCAAAACGGATTGAAATTTAGGGTGAAAAAGAAGTAAGTCTCTTTTTCACCCTTTTTTACTACCCTCTAACCGACATAGTTGAAGGAAATATATATGAGCAATAGACACCCTCATCCTTCAGAGACTGTTCTTGTTCTTCTATGTGGCTCTGGCGTCTTTGACGGCTCTGAAATTCATGAAGCTACCTTGTCACTACTCTCCCTTGACCTTGAAGGCATCTCATATCAATGTATCGCTCCTCCCCTTCATCAATCTACTGTCATCAATCACATGACAAAAACTCCAACTGAAGAGAAGAGAAACGCGCTTATTGAAGCGGCTCGCATCTCGAGAGGAGATATTATAGCTCTTGATGTCCTCTTAAAACAGGGAGCTTTAGAGCATTATGGAGCACTCCTTATTCCAGGTGGCTATGGCGTGGCAACAACATTATCAGATTATGCTAAAAACTCCGATAATATGACATTGGAGCCCCTCACTGATGAGCTTCTTACTCGCTGGCTCACCCTTCAAAAACCATGTATGGCAACTTGTTTAGCTCCAATTTTGCTTGCTAAAGCTGCCAGGAAACTCAACAAAAAAATAAAGCTGACACTTGGCGAGAGTCGAGAAGATAAATTGTGGCTTGATTCATATGGAATGGATGGTGTAATCGCTTTAGAAAGCGACTGTGTTATTGATAAAGAGAATAAGATCATTACAACACCCGCCTACATGAACCCATCGTCAATAGCAACAGTCTGGAAAGGGATCTCTAATGGCGTAAAAACGCTTAAGGAGTTCATGAATATCCAAGTAAGCACTTAAAGCTAACATATGTCTTTTGGGAGTTATCAAGTATGAAGCACTTTAGAAAAGCAATTGCGCTCACACTTCTTGCCTATGCAGGATGTTATTCCAATCAGCTCTCTGCAAGCGAACAAGCCGCTTCAGCTCATGCGCAGCAAGAAACAACTCAAGCAATTCCTTCTCAACTTTCATACCCATTCGCACTCCCACCACTTCCATACTCTTCATCTGCTTTAGAGCCATGGATGGATAAAGAGACAGTAGAAATTCATTGGGGAAAGCACCACAAGGCATATGTTGACAATCTTAACAGTGCCTGCCAGCAATTTCCTGATTTTCAGAAGCTCACAATGGAAGAAATCTTCAATCGCCAAGATCTTCCAGATGCTATTAAAAATAATGCCGGTGGTCACTGGAATCACTCCTTTTTCTGGAATTGCTTGACAGCCGATAGTTCTAAGCAAAAAATGCCAATTAAACTGCAAAGCGCCATCCAAACGTCATTCGGCTCGCTAGAGGAAATGAAAAAGGAGATGGAGCGCCAAGGGCTTGCTCGCTTTGGATCAGGATGGGTATGGCTTATTCAAAGAGACGACGGATCGCTTGCAATCACATCAACAGCGAACCAAGATAATCCTCTAATGGCTACTTCGGCAGTCCAAGGAAAGCCTCTTCTTACCATCGATGTATGGGAACATGCCTACTATTTAAAATATAAGAATAGTAGAGCCGGCTTCCTCTCCAATATCTGGAATATTATCGATTGGCACTCAGTCTCTGAAAGACTTTCCGATACCCCATAAAAAATGAAAAAGGCATCTTTGAAAATCTTTCAAAGATGCCTCTTTAAATCAATCTCTAGGGATTCAGCTTACTCAAGAACTTGTCCCATAACCCTGAACTTAGCATATCGCTGCTCAAGCATAATATCTGTTGGGATGATCTCAAGCGCTTTAGCTGTATTGAGTATGTATTCTTTCACTCGCTTGATCATCAACTCAGGATCGTTATGAGCTCCACCTGGCGGCTCTGAAATAATCTCATCGACAATACCTAGTGGCAGTAAGTTCTCAGCGTTTAACTTGAGAACTTGAGCCGCTTGCTGCTTAAAGTTTGCATCCTTCCAGAGAATCGAAGCGCACCCTTCAGGACTGATCACCGTGTAGTATGCGTGCTCTAGAATTGCGATAGAATCACCAACTCCCATACCGAGAGCTCCGCCTGAGCAACCTTCTCCAATAATGATGACGATAATCGGCACTTTAACACCGAACATCTCTAAGAGATTCTCAGCAATGACTCTTCCTTGGCCACGCTGCTCAGCTTCAAGACCTGGATATGCGCCTGGAGTGTCGAGAAAGCTGATAACAGGAATTCTGAATGTTTCCGCAAGCTTCATAAGACGCATAGCTTTACGAAAACCCTCTGGGCTTACCATCCCAAAGTTTCGCTTTATACGCTCATCAGTATTTGAGCCTTTTTCCTGTCCGATGACAACAAAAGGCTGTCCATCAATCTTAGCTAAACCGCCGATTACCGATCTATCATCGCTATATGTTCGATCACCATGAAGCTCAATAAAATCAGTCGTCATACCTTTAATATAATCAATGGTATGAGGACGCTTTGGATGGCGACTAATCAATACTCGATCCCATGGCGATAAAGAGGAGTAGACTTTCTCTCTCAATAACTCGACTTTTTGCTCTAACTTCTCAATCTCCGCCTGAAAAAGAGGATTATCGCTCACCTGCTTCTTTAACTGCTGGATAGTGCGCATATACTCTTGCAGTTGCTTTTCATGAGGAAGAGACTGGGACTCCAAATCCAGAGACATATATTTCGATCAACCTCTCTTATCGATGATGAACCTTTCTTTGATTCGCTATTTTCGCTTTTATACTCTATTCCTGTCGATTACTGACTTACCATGAAAGAGATATAAAAGCTCATCCAAACAAGAACTATTTTAAATGAAACATAGAGTTCTTAAAAACTCAGAATACTATATTTCTCCCTTCATAAAGCGAGATTTAGAGAATTCGGGAACAATCTCTACATACGCTTTTCTCATGGAGATAACAGAGAATAGCTCTTCAATATCTTTCTTACATAATCGTATGCAGCCGTCACTTTCAAATTTCCCAATACTGCTTGCATCTTCGGCAATATTACCGTCCGGAAGACGGCGAATCGGAGTTCCGTGGATACCAAACCCTTTAGCAGGTTCAGTGCAACTTTGAGGATCAACCTCTCTTTCAAATGGCATCCAACGAGTTCCAAAAACCTGGATCATCTCAATTCGCTTACCCTTATAAGGCCCCATTACATTCGGCTGATACGTTGCGACTTTCAATCCGAGTTGATAAAGGCCAAGTGGCGTAAGAGAACCTGATGCCTTTTGAGCGTCTTTTCGCCCTAAACAAATAGGATAGCTCTTTAAGAAAACAGCTTTCTTCTCTTGAGGAAGGATATAATAAAGCCTCAACTTACAGGAGGCGAATGAGACAATGAGATAGAAGTGAAAATCGATATCACGACGAAGTACATTAAACTCCATTCCTTCGACAGCTTGAACGGGAGCTCTTTCAGATCCTCGTTGGATACTGCGATAAATGAAATCAAGTGGAGTCTTGTAATAATTAGAATAATCAATAAGCCAAGCAGACTTTTTGGGCTTCCACGATACTCGACTCTTATATCGAATAGTTTCTACAATAGGACAGCGTGATGGTTTCTCAAAAAGGGCTGACAAGGATCCTTGATCATCATCATGTTCTATAACGACATGCGAAGAAGTAGATGTTAATGAGCTGTCTGAAGTCTCAGTTGTGGAAAGTCCATCAGCTGCTGAGTCTAAAGAAGAATTCGACTGTAGAGGATGTGTTATAGCCTTCTTATCTACGTCAAACTCAGACATTGAAGAAGCGATTTTTAATCCTTCTTTTGTAAGAGCTTTCTGGGGAGATTGGAGAGACTCGATATCTATGATTTCACCAGAGCCTTCATGTTGCTTCATTGGCTCTGGCTTCGTTTGATCAATCACTTGAAAGTGCGTTGCAGTTTCCTCAGTGACTATTTTTTGTCGTTGATTCTCTCGCTTCATGATAGCCAATAGGCCAATAGTACCAAAAAGTAAAAGAGAAATAGCAAAAAATAGCTTTGGAAGATTCATAACTTCTTGAGACGCTCCTGCAAAATGCTCTTCGATGAGTGTAAAGCTTAAACAGACTTTCGTATTGACTCAATAAAAAAAGATGCTCTTTTCAATATATAACTTATGGCTTTTTGAGATAGTAAAAAGAGCCTAAAGGTTTATATTGAAAAGAGACTTCTCTTATCTATACGTGAGAGAGTTCTGTTTCTATCGCTTTTTTCATCTTCTTTCCAGGAGTAAACTTCACTGCATTACGAGCTGGAATGACGATAGGAATAGATGCATTCTTTGGATTTCGGCCAACTTTTTGCTTGCGCTCTACAACCTCAAAAACGCCAAAATCTCTAAACTCTAAGCGCTCACCTTGTGAAAGGCAATCTGTCATTTTATCCAAAAAGGCCTGAATGACATGGCGCACATCATTTGGATGAATCCCTTTCTCTTGCGAGATGCTGTGAATGAGTTGTTTCTTTGTGACCGTTCGCTTATCCAGAGAATCTCCCATACAAATACTCTAAGTCTCCTGAAGTAGTTCTAAAAGTTCTTTATTTCAAAAAACATTATCTCTTATGTCGTAAAACAGATGAAGTGTATACCTCGCAGTGAATTGATTACCACGAATGTATAAAATGATTATCCCTCTCTCCTCTCACTTTGTTTGTTATCATTTGCCAGCGTTAATAATTGCACAGCAAAAGGTTAATCAGTCTTATTGATAATTTTCAAGCAAGTTATTTACCTGCAGAAACTTAAGGATTATTCCATATTCGTTTTAGTTCGCTTACTCAGCCTCGATAAGAGCTCGCTGTTTTTTCCCCAATCCGATCACGATGTACGTATCGCCAATGAGATTGCACTCTCCTATCACATCTGCCTCAGAGCTCACCCTTTGCCCATTCAAGGAGATTCCGCCATTCTTAATAAGGCGACGAGCTTCGGACTTACTCTCGATCAATCCAGTCAAAGGCAATATGTCGACAACCTTTTGACCAAGAAGACTGCTCTTGTTGATTTTTACTGGCTGAATCTCTTTTGCCATTAACTCAACACTCTCTTTTGTAAATGAGAGAGAGTGACCTGGCATCAGGCGACTTGTCGCGGAAAGCGCCTTCTCAAGTCCTTCAGCACCGTGGACGAGTGTCGTTACTTCTGCTGCCAAAAGCTTCTGCGCTTGATTAGGCTGAAGTTCACCCTTCTGATGCTGCTCTTCGAGGGATCGAATCACCTCATCTTCGACAAAAGTGATTTTACGTAATAAGTTAAACACATCCTGATCGCTTACTCGATAGAGCTGTTGATAAAACTCATACTCGGAAAGAAGTTCGTTTGAGAGCCAAATTGCCCCTTTTTCGCTTTTACCGAATTTCTGCCCATCACTCTTAACGAGAAGCGAGAATGTAATTCCATACGCTTCCTTACCGGTAAGCTTACGGATATAGTCGGTGCCCGCCGTAATATTTCCCCACTGATCGCTTCCACCCATCTGAATAAGGACATCCTTTTTAGAAAAGAGATGAAAGAAATCGTGAGCCTGAAGAATTTGGTACGTGAACTCAGTAAAGCTAATTCCTTCTTCGGATTGAATACGTGCCCGAACGCTCTCTTTTGCAAGCATTTGACCAACACGAAAATGCTTTCCGATATCACGCAAAAAATCTATGCAGTTGACATCGCGATACCAGTCGCGGTTATTAACGATTGAAATAGATCCTTCACCAGGAATCCGTGTCAATATATTTTGAAGCTGATCAGTAATTTTTTGGACGTTCTTCTGAAGAGCGTCTTCGCCCAAAAGAGATCTCTCTTGTTTTTTCCCCGATGGGTCGCCAATCATACCTGTCGCACCACCAATGAGTGCTACCACATTGTGTCCAGCCCGTCGAAACCAAGCAAGGCCCATTATCGCGAGAAAATTACCCAAATGAAGACTCTCAGCAGTAGGATCAAAACCGCAATAGACAGTCACCTTACCCTTCTTTTGAATCATTTCAGCTAACTCTGGATGAGTTACCGAATCAATAAAACCACGCTGTGTAAGGGAAGTTACGATCGAGTCAATCATCTGTGTAACAAAGAGTAAATAGTTCTAAAAACACTCTAGAATGCCCTAACATATCTCTAAAGAGGATGATAGCGCACTCAAAAAGCACTAATCGCTTAAGCTAAGAACGAAGTAAGCGATCATGCCAGAAGAATATATCTATTTTTATGCATAGATTGCGAGCTTCTTTTAATAGTAGTGATCTTTTCAGCTTAATTTTCCTATATACTATCTCTCCAAGTGGCTTCTAAAAAGAACTACTCGATTTATGCTTGGTATAATTTAACTTAACGTCACGCTTTTTAAAGGCAAATAATTTTAAAGCAGTGTACCCCTTAAAAAAGACTCAAGTTCTTCATAATTGATAGAGCTCTCAAAGTCATTATACTCTTCTAACTTCTTTCTTTTGATGTAATAGCCGCCTTCTTTATTACTGAGGCATACTTCAAAGAAAGAACCTGCAAACTCGTCGCGCTCAGATATGTGACTTTCATCATCTATCTGAAGTAATTTATAAGCCTCTGGATTGACAAAAACCCATTCATTCAATGGCAGATCTTTATCATCTACTATCATCTTCTGTTTCAAGTTTATGAAATGGGGCTTAGCGATCTCTTTCAGCAAAAGTTTTGCAAGATGAGCCGCTGGCTCAATACAATCTCTTTTACAGTTCTCTAGATTGATTTTTGTGATTCTCTCATAGTTATCAGTTGCGCCATCTATGAATGCATTGACCAATGTTGAAATCATACAAGATAAATTCGGCTTTCTGGTATCAACCACTCTCTGCCAGACATCATTCGCCGACTCAAGAGAAGAGTATCGTCTTTCAATACTCTCTGCCAAAGAGCTCTTATGCCAAAGAAGCTCATAGGCAAAGTTTTTATTACACGATATAGCCTCGCTTAAACTTTGGTCTCCTGTTACTACCATTTCTTTCTCAGAGGCCATCATGAGCAATCTAACATCTCGATGTGGCAGTCTTCCAATAAGAATCCTGAGCACCTTTTTGCTTTGGCTATTATCGCTTTTGAGCTCTTCAATGGTTGTAGTGGTTTCATGAATACAGTCGTATTTCTCAACGATAACCCTTCCAAATCCCTTGCAAGATGAGTCATTCATTAAAAACTCAGTGAATTCAGATGAGCCTTTGATAAACGAATTTTTCAATCGCTCTTTACTCAATTCGTCAACATACTCATTCGGCAAGTAGACACTGATGTTCTTAGAATTATGAGCGTTGATTTTGCAAATCGAGCAGACAAAAGCTCGTGCAGTAATAAGATGGGCGCTATATCCATAGTAGAGCTTAGTTCTCGAATCAAATTCGAATATGCCACTCTCTCTTAAAAGAGCATCTTGAAGACCAGAAGACATCTCACGTATCTTCATGGCCCGATTTTGAGACAACATAGTGGCTTCAGAAAAGCCCCAATTCATTAACTCTTGATCAATAAGTATCCCTATTTCCCCGACCGCTAACCCCATTGCTCTTGAAATGACCCATGAACCGACATATGGTGGAAACTTGTGAGGTGAAAATCCATACTCAGTTATGCTCAATACTGGCGCCTGATTGTACAAGACCATCTCAGCTGTTTTACTAGTGACCTGTGGCGCTATGACTTGAAGCGCTAGGTTATGCACCTTTCCAATTTCACAAGCGTTGATAACGGCAAAACTTTTTTCATTAAATAGTTCTACATCCTTTGCATCCTCAGGATTAACAGCTAAGAGGACCTGATGGGCCTTCAGATTCATCTTCTCCTGAATACGACTTGCAAACTGCATAGCACAAGAGACATCACCCAACCCACCCACTTTATCAACTACAAAAACATATCTCTTACTCTCTTCAATGTTATCTACTGTATATATACACGTACCATTGAATCTCTCTATATCAATCAATTTTGTATCTGGCAGGGTGTCTATTGGGCTCATAATAGGTTATAATTAAACTCTTAGGTTGTCTTAACGCAATTTTAAACAATTTTAGTTATGAATTTACGCAAGATCCAATCATAAGTTTTATAGGCGTATATCAAGACATAAAAATATTATCTTCGTACTTCTTCTAACTTTAGCAGCACTCATCCGAAATTTCTCCCTCACCGAGGAAAAGAAGAAAGATCTTCCGACTATTCATTGTATTCTTACCATAGGCTCAGATAAGGACATTAAGAAAAGTTCTCCTAATGACGCTAAATACATAAAGAGACTTCTTACATATGCCAAAAGGCTATGTCATTCTGGGTGTCGCTAAACCAGGACAAGTCGCAATTGGCATAAAGCAATTCGGTATCTTTACAGGTATGATGCTGATTTCGATAATACAAATTGCTAAGAAGAACTCGGTTTCTTGGGATATATTAGTTCATGAAATCAAAGAAAATGGGAAGAAAACTGATTGCAAGCTAGGCCCCCTCTTTATGAAAGCGATTGAGAATAATACCGCTCATTAATTGAGGATCTTCCACCCTCTACCCATGCATTAATGAACATTAAACCCATCTTAATACAATTTTTATTGAATACCTGTTTAATATATTCAAACTAAACTTTGGATAAAGATGAATAGGGCTATTCTCAACAAATTATTATATTTACTATTTTTAGGAATCATAACCTTTTTTCAAGAAGTAGCTTTTTCTAATGAAAGCACTTCGAGAAAGCCTACTATCCACTGTCTTTTTACTTCTGGCATGGACAAAGATATCAAAGAGGGAACTGAAAAAGATATCAACATGATGAGGAAGCTACTCAAGCTTCTTAAGTATTCTGGTCACCATGTTAAAGTTCATCTCCTCAAAGGTAAAGAGGTTACAAATAAAAACCTTTGCCTATGGATCGAGAAAGCTTCTGTTCAAAGTGACGATACGATTTTTTTCTACTACTCCGGCCATGGCGTTCAACATTTTCTTCCTGACTATCAAAGCGAGCTTCCAATACTCACTCCTGGAGGAAAAACTTTTACGCTTATAGATCCGTTCATCGATGCATGTAAAAGGAAGAAACCCCGTCTTACCGTCATTATGGCTGATTGCTGTAATAGTCCAATTTGGAGCGCGCCATTGATTACTCTCTCATTTCAAATGAGTACAAAGAATAAATCGAATCGGCAAGTGATGGGATCATCATTACACTCATCGAATGTAAAGATAACCAAGAGTAAAAGAAAAATCGCTCATACAATACAGCAGCTCTTTACACGCACCCATGGAACAATAATTCTCGCAGCAGCAAAACCTGGTTATAAAGCTCTGGGTTCTGATATTGGAGGACTTTTTACCCTTTGCGTTGTAGACTGTATTAAGAAAGTGTCAAAGAAAGATACGACTCCTAACTGGCAAAAGCTCATTTATAAAATCGACCGCTGTTCGAAGCACTTAAAAAAACAGACAAATCTTCCATTACATCCGCTTTTTATAACATCTATTCGAAATCACTAATGTGACAGAGAACGTGAACTACACAGAACTGTTAAACTATATAATTATATATTGAATTTAACAGAAAGAATTACAATACAAATAAGGAAGAGCAACTATTTTGAGTGTCGCAACATTAGATAGATATTTAGATAAAAAAGTAAATATGAAAAAATACGCAGAAGAGAGTAAAGCAGTTAAAAAACTGCGACGAAAAGTCAAAGATAAACTGAAAGCTGAAGAGCAAATCATGAGCAAACGCATGCTCAAGAAAATCTCTAAAGTTATTCAGCTCAAGCTTGCCAAAAATGAGCTTGATCAAGCTCTCGAGAAGAAAGTAGCTCCGCAGCAGCCTATTGAGACTCCAGCTTTAAAAGAAACACCTCCTCTTGAAAAGCTTAAGAAGAGAATAAAGAAAGACGAGAAAAAGCTCTCTCAGAATGTTCGCCACGATTTGAAGATAAAGCCCATTTCTTCCATCTCCATTTCTTCCTTAAGCTCATCTACTCATAAAGCGAAGCAAATCATCCTGCCCAAAAGAAAATTAAAAGACAGCAATCCATTGAAGCTAGAAAAACCGCATACCGATAATGATGTTTGATGAGGTAATCTCAAGCTTCTTTTCTGGATGAAAATCACAGCAGCACAGCTCTTAAAACAACCCCACTCCTGAAGGGAGAAGAGTGTAGCCACACTCTCTCTTCCCCTACAAAACTCAACAAAGTATGCCTTAAGACCAATCCTAGTTCATTTCGTGAAGCTCTGGCTCTCACTCATTTCTCCTGGAATCAACATTCTCAGTTTGACAGAGCATAAGAACGATTATTTCTTCAATAGCCTATCTATTATTTGGAATTACTAGTTCTTCTTCTCTCCGAATACACAGATCACGAATATAGAGATTAAACGCATGAGCGTTGAAGAAATCATAACTTTGGTGTTTAGTAAAAAGAATCTGATTCGGTTGGAACATTACCTTTGTAGATAGCAGCGATAGTACGAAGGAGTCGCCTCTCTTCTCCCCGCGACTCAGAGAATCACGCAATCCCACCCTGCTGTATTTAATTGATACTCCGATCCAACAATCGCATTATCTAATCCCAAATTATTTCCCCATGTTCGATACAACTTACTAATACATTGACGGGCATCAGCATTATTTGGATCGAGCTCTATCGCCTTCATAAAAAGCTCATGAGCCTTTTTCAGATCCGGATTGATTTCCCCACACCCTGTTCGATAGAGCTTCCCAAGAAACACATGCGCATCGGATCTGTTCGGATTGAGCTCTATTGCCTTTGTGAGATGATAAAGAGCCTTATTAGCATTGATTTCTACCCTATTGCCGCCTACTCGATAAAGCTCCCCAAGGAATGAATGCACATCGGATCTATTCGGATCGAGCTCTATTGCCTTTGTGAGATGGAAAAAAGCCTTTTTAGCCTCTTTTTCTACACCATTACCACCTCTTAAATAAAGTAGTCCTAGACTTATATGTGCGTATGTTTTTTCAGGATCAAGCTTTATTGCCTTTGTTAAAAAAGCAAGAGCCTTTTCGGCATCTTTCTCTACCCCTTTACCACCTATTCGGTAAAGCTCCCCAAGAAGCGAATATGCACCGGATCTACAAGGATCAAGCTTAACCGCTTTTGTTAGATAGTAAAGAGCGTTTTCGGCATCTCTCCTTATGCCATCGCCACCTATTAGATAAACCGCTCCAAGCATTTCATTAGTAAAATAATTATCAGGATCAAGATTTAACGCTTCGTTAAGGTGATATAGAGCCTTTTTAGCCTCTTCCTTTACCCCTTGGCCTCCTAATCGATAAAGCTCCCCAAGACAATTATGTGCAAATGCATTTTTCGGATTGAGCTCTATTGCCTTTGTGAGATGGAAAAGAGCCTTTTTAGCATCTTTTTCTACTCCTTTGCCGCCATATTGGTAAAGCTTCCCAAGAAACGCATGCGCATCGGGTCTATTCGGATCGAGCTCTATTGCCTTTGTGAGATAATAAAGAGCATTTATAGCATCTCTCTCTACGCCATCGCCGCCTATTAGATAAAGCACTCCTAGTCTTTCTTTCGCAACTGGATCATCAGGATCAAGTTTTACCGCTTCTATTAGGTGATATAGAGCCCTTTCAGCACTTCTCTCTAGCCACCAAGTATTGCTTTCTTCTCGGTAGAGTTCCCCAAGACTTGCATGCGCAAATTGATTTTCTAAATTAAGGTCAATTGCCTTTGTTAGATGGTAAAGAGCCTTTTCGACATCTCTCTCTACCCCATTGCCGCCTATTCGGTAAAGCTCGCCGAGATGTGCATGAGTGAATGAATTATTGAGATCAAGATCAAGAGCTTTCGTGAGCTCAGAATACAAGAGCTGTGTACAGATTTCATATTCACTCGAAAAAGAACCCCTAGATATGATTTTAAAAAGATAGTTAACTCTGTCTTCTAATTTATCTGTCTCACAGGCACTAGACAAACATATCATTCTTTGAATATCGGCTTCAAATTTTGAGTTAGCTTTTACACAAACTTCTTTGTGAAGTACTAAAGAGTCATAGTCGATGTGAACTTCACCTTCCTCTGATTTGTGCACAAGACTCCAAAGGAAGATTATTTTCTCAATAGCCTGTCTATTATTTGGATTTACTGGTTTGTCTTTTCTCCGAACACACCAATCACGAAGATAGAGATTAAACGCATGAGCGTTGAAGAAATCATAACTTTGGGGTTTTGAAAAAACAGAATTTGATTCGGCAGGAACATTACCTTTGTAGATAGCAGCAACAATAAGTGGAAGACCTCTTTTAGACTGCGTCTCTTTCATTTCTTCCATACTTTCATATGTGATCGAGCACGAAGAATCTTTCAATGAACTTAAGGGAAGAGAAAGAGAGCTATTAAACGATGAAGAGCTGATCATAAAGTCAGTGACTGGGTTATATGTTGATCTAAATTAAGCCTGTAACAGGCAAAAAATAATTTAGATCAACAATGCCAAATTATCCTAATTAGCAACAATTATCGAAAGCACTATCTAAACCCTCTCGGATACATAGAAATGATGACTCAAAGGCCGAATCACTTGTGCTCTAAAATATGTATTAGTACGGGTTCTCTTCATCAATGAACGTGTGCTGAACCTGAAATTTATGAGCGAGATACTCTCCCACACGTCGCACGCCAGCCTTTTCAGTCGCATGATGGCCAAATGCCATAAATGCGATCCCCTCTTCTTTAGCTATATGCCAAAGAGGCTCATCAAAAGTGCCTGTAATAAAGCAATCGGCCCCTGCTTTTACAGCATCGTGAATCCATTTGTGTCCCTGTCCGGGGATAAATGCGATTTTTTCAACCATCTTCTCAGGAAGCGCCACAAATGAATGAGGAATCGAGGATTTCCAGTATGAGGATAATCTCTTTGCAAGCTCATGAGCGGTCATTTGATGTGGAAGAGTAGCCGTAATTCCAATAGATATTGATCCCTTGTTATACGATCCAAATGAGCTAATATTTCCCCACCCCATCTCTAAGGGAAGCGAAAAAGCATTACCATAGTGAGGATGAGAGTCTAAAGGCAAATGATACCCTACGAGAGTGATGCCATGCTGTACGAGCGCCCCGACTTTTCTTCGAAGCGTGCCGACTAAAGGATTTGTAACACCTTTTAAAAAAAGTCCATGGTGAACAAGTAACAGATCAGCCTTCAGACTAATAGCTTTTTGAATTACATGCTCACTTGCAGTCACAGCTGTCGCAATACGCTCGACTTGAGCTTTGCTTCCTTCGATTTGGACGCCATTAAGAGACATATCGTCTGAGAAAAGCGCAGGTTGTAATAGGGAGTTGAGCTCTTTTACTATGTTATCGATATGCTCTGCCATGGTTTACCTCCGGGTTTACTCTTCTTTCAAGACGAAATCGAAACAAACGAAAGAAAGATTTAGCCTTTTTTTACTATTAAACGTATCACTAAATAGACTTTACAATGTAGTCGATCGTGTAGTGAAGTTTCGATTTTTTTAGAGTTTTTTTGGAGTTAAAACTACCAAATAATGCCATATATACGAAAAAAAGGCCTCTTCATCTACAAATCTGAAACAATGAAGTAAAGTAATCGAAAGAATCACAAACCTTATGGGAAAAGATGGATTGGGACGCTATTAAAGAGGCAATTGGAGAATACGCCACGCATCACCTTCTACCACAAAATGGCTTAATAGGACTCGGTTCTGGGTCCACATCTCATGCTTTTATACGCTCATTAGGCAAAAAATGGCTCTCAATCCACACTCAAAAGAGACTACCCTGCATTGCGACATCTGAAGCTTCATTTGCACTTGCCAACTCTCTTCATATCCCTTTAATTTCTGATACGTCCTGGACTGAGGATATATCCTGCACATTTGATGGCGCAGATTTTGTAGACATATCAACCGGGATAGCAATCAAAGGCTTAGGCGGGGCACTTTTAAGAGAAAAAATAGTAGCAGCATCAAGTAAGAGATTTGTCCTCATGGTTGATGAGCGAAAAGTCATCCAATCTGACAAAAAAGTCTCCTTGACAGTACCTTTAGAGGTCGCTCGTTTCGGATCAGAAAAAACTCGTCATATAATTGAGAAAATGGTTCGAGATGAATTTAATACAAATGCTAAAGCAATATTTAGAGTGAGGAGCTCATCACACCAAGAGCAATCATCTCGATTTATCACAGACAACGGCAATTATACTATTGATGTGTCACTTCAAATCGAGGCAGCAAAACTTCAAGATCTCAACTTGTTATTCTTTAAAATACCTGGAGTCCTTGAGACCGGAATATTTATCGATCTTGCGACAGAAATCCTCATCGGGTATTCAGATGGAAAAATTGTATATCATTCCCTTTTCAAAAGATAACCTGTCGTCTGATACGTGCTAGAGTAAGGAAAGTGAAACGTGAAAGAAAAAAGTAGCATGATGAAAGAGTATATCCAGATTGCGCTCGACAAGATTACACAAACAAGAGTGTATACAGCGATTGTTTTAAAGCATCATGAGAAGCGTTTTGCCATATACACTGAGCCAGCAGTTGGAAGATTCCTTCAGATGCACTTAAGCGATGAGACAAGGATTAGGCCTTACACTCATGACCTTCTCTCATCAATATTCAAAGCTTTCAATATCAAGGTCAAGCAAGTTGTCATCACAGATGTCCAAGACACCGTCTTTTTTGCCCATCTGTTTCTAGAAATGGAAAGAGATGGAGTTCGAAACATCGTTGAGATTGATTGCCGGCCCTCAGATTGTATTATTTTAGCGTTTCTTCATAACGCCCCCATCTACACAGCTCCTCACGTAATAGAGAATTCGGTACCTTTTGAGGAATAATAAGCGCCTTCGCAACACACCCCTTCTCTATTACCAGTAAAGAGAGAACTGGACTCTACTCAATTTGTAAGAAACGGGTCGACATTGTCCAAGAAAGCGAATAGACTATATCGTTTTAAGAAGAGAGAATAGGCAAACTATGACACATGAAAAAACAGCTCTCGAAGATTCCATACCCAAAACTATGAAGCGACATGAACAAAAAGAAAAGGACACTTGGGATCTTTCATCACTATTCCCATCCTTAGACGCGTGGGAAAAAGCTTTTAATTTCTTTGAGACTTGTGATTGGACCGAGATGACTTCTGCTCTCCGTTCCAAAGATGTGCTTTCAGCTGATGAAGTAAAAAAGATATTTGACACTTTCTATGAATACGAGCGCAGACTCAGGAATCTCTACACCTACGCGCACCTTCTCCATGATCAAGATACAGCTGAAGATAGACCTAAACAAGCGTATAAGCGAGTCCTTGCGCAATACTCAAGATTTTCAGAAGCCTTCTCATGGATTGAGCCAAAGCTTTTGACTCATAGTGAAGAAACTTTGCGCTCCTTCATACAATCACCTCTTTTATCTGAATATAAAACTCTTCTCGAAAGAACGTTAAGACAGCGCCCTCACACACTCAATGAGCGCGAAGAGTCCATTTTAGCTATGGCGCATAGAGCAACAGGAACTGGAGGAAAGGCTTTTAGAGCCCTATCCGACGCAGATCTATCATTCCAACCAGCTCTTGATCAAGATGGCAAAGCGCATGAAGTCACCCACGCAAGTTATGGACTTCTTCTTCGATCAAGCGATCGAACACTTCGAAAGAACGCCTTCTACTCAATCCATAATCGCTTTCAAGAGCACGAGAATACTCTTACTGAACTTCTCTCAGGCGAAGTAGAACAGCACCGTTTCAATGCACGCGTTCGAAACTATCAATCGAGTATAGACGCGACACTATTTCCAAAAAGCATTCCAGTTGATGTCTATAGATCGCTCATTAAAGCTGTGCGAAAAAACCTTCCAGCGCTACATGAATACATGAGCTTCAGAAAATCGTTCATGAAGCTGGATGAGCTTCACATGTGGGATCTGTATGCCCCTCTTCTTCCTGAAGTCGACATCCGCATGTCTTATAATGATGCTGTATCGCTCGTTCTTGAATCTGTTCAACCTCTCGGCGATGAGTATGTCCGACTCTTACAAGAAGGCCTTACCCAGAAGCGCTGGGTCGATCGCTATGAGAATAGCTGCAAGCGATCGGGAGCCTACTCGAGTGGAAGTTATGACAGCTACCCATACATTTTGATGAACTATAAAGGCATTTTGCGAGATGTGTTCACATTAGCTCATGAAGCTGGCCACAGCATGCATAGCGAGCTGAGCAAGAAAAATCAACCATATCACTACTCAGACTATGAAATCTTCGTAGCGGAAGTCGCATCCACATTTAATGAAGCAATGCTTGCTCACACGATGATCCAAAAAGCTAAAGACAATCGTGAAAAAGCATTTATCATTAACGAAAAACTAGAAGATATCCGAGCCACACTCTTCCGTCAGACGATGTTTGCGGAGTTTGAACTCTTCATTCACGAGACAATTGAGCAAGACAAGCCCCTTACTCCATCTCTATTAAAAGAGTACTACTACAATCTTAACAAAGAGTACTTCGGCGATGCAGTGACAGTCGATCCTGAAATTGCTATCGAATGGGCTCGAATCCCTCATTTCTACTACAACTTCTATGTCTATCAATATGCGACTGGTATCTCTGCCGCACTGACTCTCTTCAAAAGGGTTATCGAAGGCGGAACAAAAGAAAGAGATCAATATCTCTCATTCTTAAAAGGAGGTGCAAGTCTCTTTCCTCTCGATCTCCTTAAAGTTGCAGGCATTGATATGACAACACCAAAACCAGTAGAGCATGCAGCTGAGTATTTCTCATCGCTACTCACTCAATTCAAATCTCTCGCCTAGCCTCGATTTTTAGCACTTAAATAGCCTCAGTGCTACATTTTGTTGCTAAAAAATCGAAAATTTCCGTAGTCTTTACGGTGAAATAAATAGAGAGTATGGAGCCTCTAAGAAGTACCTCGAACTGGGAAGAATTTCTTCCCAGTATCAGACGCTTACATAGATGATCCTACTCCTTCTTCCCAATACGTTCACTGTACTGGGAAAATTCAAAGTTCTTTCAGCAATTTTATATTTTGAAGAGAGAAACCTTAGCACAAGGAATGAAAGACATGGCACACGTACAAGAACAAGCGAAATCACACATCCTGCGTCCTCTCAGCAATCGCGTGCTTGTGCGCCGTCTTGAGGCTGAAGAGACAATCAAAGGTGGAATTATCCTCCCTGATACAGCTAAGAAAAAACAAGAGATGGCCAAAGTGATCACCATCGGTCCAGGCAAAAAAGATGGGAACGGCAATCTTATTCCTATGCCAGTCAAAGTAGGAGAAGTTGTTCTCATCGATAAATACTCTGGCCAAGAAGTCAAACTTCATGATGAAGAGTACGTGATCATCCGAGCAGACGATATTATCGCTATCGTTGAGTAAACCTCTCGATTCATTGTAAGAAGATTGCCTTAAATCGCACTTCTTCAATCATCTTTGTTAGTACATTAAGAAATCGATTTAGTTTTCTCTGTTATAGGAGTGAAAACGAACTACATATGGCAGCAAAAGATATCAAATTTAAAGAAGATGCACGCAAGAAGATTCTTCGCGGTGTACAGACACTCGCTCAAGCGGTTAAAGTGACTCTCGGTCCAAAAGGACGAAACGTAATCATTGATAAGAGCTATGGATCTCCTCATGTAACGAAAGACGGTGTCACTGTCGCTCGCGAGATTGAACTCGAAGACAAGTTCGAGAACATGGGCGCCCAAATGGTGAAGGAAGTCGCAAGCAAAACAGCTGACAAAGCAGGCGATGGAACAACAACAGCTACAGTCTTAGCTGAAGCAATTTATAGCGAAGGATTGAAGAACGTCGCCGCCGGCGCAAATCCAATGGATATCAAGCGCGGAATGGAAAAATCTTTGAAGCTTGTTATTGAAGAGCTCAAAAAGCGGGCAAAAGCAATCCAAGATCATCGCGAAATCGCGCAAGTTGCAACCATCTCCGCAAATAGCGACTCAGAAATCGGTGAGATTATTGCAGAAGCATTCCAACGAGTTGGAAAAGATGGATCCATTACCGTTGAAGAAGGCAAAGGATTCACAACAACACTCGATGTTGTCGAAGGCATGAACTTCGATCGCGGATACCTCTCCGCTTACTTCATGACAAATCCAGAGACACAAGAGTGCCTTCTCGAAGACGCATATGTCTTAATCTATGAGAAGAAAATCTCTGGAATTAAAGAGTTCATTCCAGTTCTTCAAGCTGTCGCAGAAACAGGAAAGCCGCTCCTCGTTATCGCAGAAGATATCGAAGGCGAAGCTTTAGCAACTCTCGTTGTCAATAGACTTCGAGCAGGTCTTAAAATCTGCGCAGTCAAAGCTCCAGGCTTTGGCGATCGCAGAAAAGCAATGCTTCAAGATATCGCTATCTTAACAGGCGGCCAATTCATCAGCGAAGAGATTGGTATCAAGTTAGAAACTGTCACTCTTGATATGCTCGGCCGCGTCAAGAAAGCGATCATCAAAAAAGATGATACTACATTGGTAGAAGGCCTCGGCAAAAAAGATGAGATCCAAAAGAGAACTCAGCAAATTCGCCAGCAAATCAAGGAAGCGACCTCTGACTATGACAGAGAAAAACTCCAAGAGCGACTCGCAAAGCTCTCTGGCGGCGTTGCTGTCATCCGAGTAGGCGCTGCAACAGAAATCGAGATGAAAGAGAAAAAAGACAGAGTCGATGATGCTCAGCATGCGACAGCTGCTGCAATCGAAGAAGGAATCCTCCCAGGCGGCGGAACAGCTTTCATTCGATGCATTCCACATGTCAACAAGCTCGCAGAGTCTCTTGAAGGCGATGAGAGAACTGGCGCCAAAATTATCGCACGAGCCTTGAGCTCTCCTCTTCGCCAGATCGCAGAGAACGCTGGACTTGAAGGCGCTATCATTCTTCAAGAAGTTGAGAAGCTCTCAGACAACATGGGTTATGACGCTCGCGAAGGCAAATTTGTCGATATGGTTAAGTCTGGAATCTTGGACCCAATGAAAGTTGCTCGATGCGCTCTTGAAAACGCAGTATCAGTTGCCGCAATGCTCCTTACAACAGAAGCTATTGTTGCCGACGCGCCTCAAGAAGAGAAGGCTGTCCCTCAAGGAATGGGTGCTGGAATGGATTACTAATCCACTTCAAAACGAGTAATGTAAAAAAATCATGACATTTTAAGCGCCTCTTGATGAGAGGCGACTTGTATGATTTATACCGGGCCATGTTATATTCTATCTTTTCACAAGATAAAGAATATTCAACATGGCCTTTTCTCTTTTCTAAGAGAGACTCGAGAAAAACTAAGAGTAGAAAAGGGCCTTCATTGATTATTCGATCATTCAATGGAGATTTAAAGAGATAATGTTTCGTTGGACTGCCCTCCTTACTTCATTTCTTCTCTCTTTTGTTTTCTCTTTGTGGGTATACATCTACCTCCATCGAGTCGAATACACTCAGCTCGCTTTGGCATATGCATTCCCCTCCTCTACTGTTACTGTAGGAGAAGTTTCTGTGCATAACGCCGCCGACACTCTCATGATTAAATGGGATGATATAGAGATTCGACCCGTTTACTTAAGCGCAAATGAAACCATCTCATTGAAGAGTATAGAGGCGACAATTCCATATATTGATTTAGTAACATGGGCATTTCTTCCTCAGTCTAAGAGTCTGCATATACGAGAAATCTCGCTATCGAGCGTTCAACCCTTACCTCCATATCAAAGTGTAGCTGTAGTACCCAGTGTTCCTTCTAATTTTTACATGGATATCGATCAAATTGAACTCCACACTAGCAAGAGAGGAACTGGTTCTACGAAGACTTTACAACAACAAAAGAGAGTTTCTATTCGTAACTTGATCGACACGATCTTTCCCTAGATCGCTTGATTTCAGTTCACTACGATGAATATAAACGCTCTCTCTTAATTTCTCTTGGAAATATATATCCTTTCAAGCTACTATATCGGCACGAAAACAATATTCCGGATTAGCTCAGTGGTAGAGCAGCGGACTGTTAATCCGTTGGTCGTAGGTTCGAATCCTACATCCGGAGTTCATTTTGTGGGCAATTACAACACCAGTTGTAATTGCCTTTTTTGTTTTCATCCCCTCTTGGTTTACTATAACCGCAAAAAAGCCCCAAGGCAATGACAAGCTTTCTCCTTAGATACTTTTAGAGCCATCGTGGAATCTACGTTATATAGCAATTCAGGCGGGACGTAACTTCAATCAAAAATCCTGTTATAGGGGCGTGTTTTAAGATACACATCTCCAAGAAACAGCCTCCGATCCGATCTCGACGCTGAAAATTCATCATTATCGGAGACTGCCCTGAGCGTTCATCCATAGTGTATGATAGGAATAGTAACAAGCAGGGATTACGACAAATTAACCCGTAAAAAAACGCTCGAACAAGAAGAGCATCCTGGTGGCATTCTAGGGTTTATTTATAATTCTACCTTGTAAGCGCCAGTCATTAAAATGAACGACATCTCCTTTAACAGGGATTTTTTCAGGATGAGTCTCTAAAAACTCAATGTGAGGGGTATATCCCTTAGGATTGATCGTTTTGGGTGTTGTTTTATCAGTAAGCATCCCAAACTGTTGATCGATCAGAAAATCGTAGAGCTTGCTATTAATAAGCGCAAAACGAGCTGTTGTTTCAGCATCAGCTTCGAGGATATGATACCCATTACCAAAGCCATTGGTATTAAAGAACTCTACAACAAACCCTTTATCAACGCTCTTTTGTAATAAGTCGCTATTTTCGCTATTAAATACTTCAATTGCCTTCGTTAATTCTGCTCCATCCACATCTTTGATATGACCGATAGTCATGTGCATCTGATTTTTTGTTTGCCACAGCTTGTTATCATGATCTGTCACAAGGAGCTCAATGACCACGTCACTTCCAAATAAAGAACAAAAGGAGAATAAGAATAAGGAAATAAGAGACTTCATTTTTAACATAAAAATAATCCAATAGCTTAAATATACTTAATGATTCCAGTGTATATCATATAATAACAAATTATAGGGATAGAGCCATAACGGTTTCATGATCAACATAAGCTTTCGTTAAAACGCTAATATACACCCTACCCCTAAGATGTTTGAATGAGTTGTATGTCGAAAGAAAGCTAAAAATTTACCTTCGAAGCTCACCCAATCTAAAGTTCGAACCACAACCTAGTAACTGAAGTTCATTTTGCAAGCAATTACAACATCAAAAGATCGGGTACCTTGTATTGTCCCATTCACTTGTTCAAGCAAAGAAGAGAAGCTTTGAAACAAAAACAGCCTGAAGCCTAAAAAGCTCGAATAATTCATCAGTAAGAAACTTCTTGGATCTCATCCAAGACTGAATCACAAAAACCACTTGCAACACTGAGAAGATCCTCATCAGCTTCTTATCGATCCCAAAGAAAAGAAACTAAAGCTACAGCTATTCCTACTGCTACCAAGAAGCATTTCACCGTGTGAAAGAATATTATAGATTGATCGTTAGCTTCTCGACTCATTGAAATTCACTTTTAATTTTAAAATTCATCGTCGCTAAGCTGGGAGATACATTAAAGGATCCTTGCCGCTGGATTTTTCACAAAAGAGGACGCATTTTAAAGCATTCTGAAAGAACAGGAAAGAACTAATTAAATAAATTACTGTTTTCCTTTTCACTCTTCTCACTATGATCAGGCAGACTGATAAGCTACCATTCATAGGGAAGAGCGCTATGTTGCGATTTATAAGAGTTTTAACCGTTTCTTGCTTATTCTCATTGCCATGCTTAGCCTTTGATAGCCTTGACTCCCTGACTATCGAGGAAAAAGTAGGCCAACTCTTAATGGTTCATTTCAACGGCGAAGTTGCTAATGCGGATGCTAAGACTCTTATCCAAGATACGAAAGTGGGAGCCATTATCTATTATAATTGGGCAAACGGACTTCACTCCCCCAAACAAGTTCAAACTCTGAGCTATGGTCTTCAAGAACTGGCCCATGCTAATCCAAACCCTATTCCTCTGCTTATAGCAACTGATCAAGAAGGTGGAGTAGTTACCAGATTGCAAAAAGGGTTCACAATATTTCCCGGAAATAAAGCTTTAGGAGAAACTCAAGATCCTCAATTAGCTGAAGAGTGCGCTCGAGCCATGGGCTATGAACTCCGCGCTGTAGGCATTAACATGAACTTAGCTCCAGTGGTCGACATCAATAGCAATCCTAGAAACCCAATAATTGGAATACGCTCTTTTGGTGAGGATCCTGAGACTGTCACTTTGTTCGGTGAGAAAGCGCTAAAAGGCTATAGAGACGCTGAGGTCATTGCGACTCTTAAACATTTTCCAGGGTATGGCGAAGTAGAAGTCGACCCACACGAAGACTTACCAATCATTCGTAAAACAAGAGAAGAGCTTGAAAAAGTTGAGCTCGTTCCCTTCACGAAGCTTGCGACCTCTTGCGACGCTATCATGACGGCCCATATTCAAATCCCTACCCTAGATCCTGAGTATTGCTCAACGCTTTCTGAAAAGACACTCACATACTTACGAGAGACGATAGGCTTTCAAGGAGTCATCGTCGCAGACTCGCTCGTAATGGAGGGCGTAGTCAAAAAATGCCACACAGTTGATGAAGCATCAATTCAAGCATTGAAAGCCGGATGTGATATCTTGATTCTCGGAGGAAAGCTACTACATAGCGAGCATAATGGCTTTGAGCTACATGTTCAGGATGTGCAGCGTATTCATAAAGCCATAGTCGATGCGATAAAATGCGGGAGAATCTCAGAAACAAGACTTAATCAAGCCACACAGAGAGTTCTTAATCTCAAGAAGAAATATCTCTATTCACAACTTACTCTCGAACAGATCGAAAAGACAGTGAACACAGTGTCACATCGCCTCTTGGCAAAGAAAATCGCCTCTTGTGCTCTGAAAAACGTGAGAAATTCGCATCTTAACCTAGATAAGAAAAGACTCGCAATTATTGCTCCCCGCATACTGAGTGACTCTATTCATGAGCCATTCATAGCAGGAAAAACTACTACCACATCCTTCTTTTTTGAGACTTTAAGCCCGCCACATTCAGATATTGAAAATGCTCTTGAAAAAACTAAACGTACAGATGTACTTATCGTTTTCAGCTATAATGCATGGAGAAATCCGTCACAAATTACGTTGATTCGAAAGCTTATAGATACTGGAAAGCCAGTAATCCTTGTAGCGACAAGAGATCCCATCGACACATCTCTATTCCCTGAAGTATCTCTCATTTTTAAAACCTTTAGTCCTACCCAACCCTCGCTTCAAGCGGTAGCAGATTATTTGAATATAGGAAATCCTCACTGACAAAACATCGAGAGTTCATGGGGCACTTCTTGCCCCTTCTCTTTACTAATCAAGCCTCCCCTTTCAATAGGAACTAAAAATAAATGAATTGGCCGACTTGATTTCTAGACCGATGCATGGTTAAGTAAGCAAAAAGTACCTTAACCAATAAAAAGCTCTTTTTTCATCTGATGCCATTTATTGATTCACGCCTCGCAACCAACTACAAGAAAGCAGTCAAGGATTACATACGTCCTATAGATACTGCCATCTCTATACATCTTACCGTTGAAGAAGCGTTAGAAGAATTGAGAGCGAGACAAATACGGCATCAGACTCAGTATATTTATGCTATTCATGAGAATGGCCAACTCGAGGGCGTGCTTTCAACAAGAAGTTTGCTATTCGCGAACAAGAATGAGAAGATTGCCAATCTCCTTTCATCCCAAGTTATAGCAGCATATGAAGATGAAAAAGTCGAATCTGTCCTTAGAGTTTTAGTACAGCATCACCTCTTAGCTCTTCCAATTATCGATACCTCTCGGCGCCTTATCGGGATCTTTGAGATCATTCCTTATTCACAAAGTCAGGAACTAGCTTTTTCCCCATCCAATTCTCATGATATATTCCAGCTGATCGGACTTTCCTTAGAGCAAAATAAGTTTGAATCTCCGATCGCTTCTTTTAAGCACCGACTTCCATGGCTCTTTTGCAATATCTTTGCGGGTCTTATCTGCGCTTTTATTGCCAGCTTCTTCCACCTTGTGTTAGATATCTTTGTCGCGCTTTCACTCTTCATTCCACTTGTTCTAACACTCAGTGAATCTGTCTCAATGCAGTCTACAACACTCTCGTTGCAGTTTTTGCACATCAAAGAAATTCCATGGAAAAGAATTATTAAACAAGTAAGGACCGAGCTTCAAAGCGCATGCTTGCTTGGCTTATCCTGCGCTCTTGCTGTTAGCATCCTGACGGCTCTTTATCTCCAGGACCCAGGAATAATTCTTGTCGTAGGAGTCTCCATCGTTTTTGCGATGCTGTGGGGAGTATTTTTTGGCACACTGACGCCAATTCTTTTAAATATCTTCAAATTGGACCCAAAAATCGCCTCAGGTCCTGTGGTATTGATGCTACTGATATTGCAACGACAGCGATTTACCTTTCTGTCGCTACATTTCTCTTAGTATATTAAAAACTCTTATAAACTATTTTCTTTTTGCTCTGGATAGACACATATAGTATTGGCTTCTCTAACAAAAGCCTTATTTAACATCAGTTTTTGAGGAAAATACGTATATAACTCTCGCTTCTTGCTTTCATCTGCGAGTTTGAGCGCTAAGAGAGCCAAATCGTAATTTCCTCTTACTTCTTCTGATAGAGACCTATAAAAAGAGACTGGCTCATACACTTTATTCAAAAGAGATATCTTCGCCAAGGATGGCTGCCATCCTATTACTTCTCTTCTTTTTTCAGCCAAGGACTTCAACACCATATCTTCATTTTCAACTCCAATGAATGACAAAAAACTATGGAGGTAAAAGTTATTGCAAATGAAGTCTTCATTCGACTCTTTGCAGCAAAACAGAATAAAGCCCTCCTTATCTACAGCTACTTTCTTAAATAAAGCCTCATTCAAGACAAATACTTTCTCAAGGATCTTATTTCGTGCCTTCTCGATTACCAAAGAAGCCTGAGTCATCGAAACAGAAGAGTCCTTTTGTAGATAAATGCGGGATAGAGGGCAGCTCATTACTCGAAATACAAGGGAAAACATCAAATGGTTACAGCTAGCTGTAAGAAGCTCGTTAAGAGACTCCAGAATTGATGCTATAAACCCCTTAGAAACATTGCTTCTTCGAACTTGATTTAAAGTGATTAATTCTCCAATTAATCCACTTTTTTTAAGATTTCGAACCTCGACCTCTAGATCTAAATTCCCACATACTTTCCCTAGATTTTCCTCGAAAACAGGCATCTCTTTCAGATAACCGTTGACACCAGGATCTTTCAGTATTTTTTGGGATACAATGAAGCTTACTGCCGCGACAACTGTTCCAATAATGCTATCTGTTAATCTCTTATCTTGTGAGGTAGTTACAACATACTCAACCGTAGGATGCCTGATATAAAGAGGATTTGCTGCAAGTGCATTTAAAAGCACCTCTGGACACTTCTGAGTCTCTCTTGATAGATCGTCGTATATTCTATAATCCTTTAAAACAGCTTCAGACGCTATATCATTAGCCATATATTCTCTTGAGAGTTCATACATCTCTTTATTGACCTGCAAGAGCTGAAATAGATCCTCCTTATCTGCCATGCTTACGATGTTTCCAATCATCTCAGAAGGCAATTGGCCAAAAGTACGAGGGAGAAGTTGTTTCATTTTCTTGAAAGAGTCGCATTTCTTTTGATGCGACATCTTTCTTTTTTTTAAATTAATTTCAGTGCTACTCGCTTGATTGAGAATTTCATGAGCTACTAAAGAAGCACTATCGACGTTTTCAACTCGAACTTGTTCTTCTGCAGCGGTTTTTACCAATCCTGAATTACAAGTACAGTTTTCTATATTACTATAAAGCCCATTAGGGCGAGGAGAGAGAGGAAATCCCATTATGTGTACCTGCTGCTCGTCATGTGTATACATTGCTCTATATTGATCTTTCAGCTCTAGCAGATCAATCTAGAAACATTGAGAAGAGAACATTTTCTCTCCACTTTAAGATTACTCCAGACGATGAAATATCTTGCCCTCAAAAAAATGTTTTACGCAATTCATGTAAGGGATAATTCGAGAGAAATAAACAGCTAAGATAGAAATGCCTAGAAAAGAGATACATCACCGAGAGTGATCTAGGACAGTTAGATGAGAAGTGAGATAGAGTCTACAGCTGAGGATTCTATCTCACGTAATGGCATTTACACTTGAAGCCACTTAGATGCGACTTCTGGCCTTTGTCCTTTTTGATGCACTTCGAACGTATCGAGCGAAACACCATGACGGCCAAGGGCTGTAATAGCATTTGTCAACTCAGGTTTTCCAGGACAGTAGTGGCCACTATCGTCATCTATCTTTTTGATTTTTCCATCTTTGGAGAAAGATAGAGTTCCACAACCAGCCACAGCTCGACCACCTAAGAATGATGAGTGCTTAATAAGCCCACCATCGACTTTAGAAGCGTCTTTAGCAACAAAGAACTGGCCGAATCGGTCAACGACATAAATAACTTTCTTCTCACCTTTGAGATCCTTGGGCAGTACGATCTTACCATCGTTTGTAAAAGAAGCTAGGTATTTCAGCCTGGTCTTTTTATCAAAGTAACTTACTTTAGGTAATTTCTTTAAAGCCTTACCCGAAGAGACTCCTTTGGAGATCACTTTTACCGCTTGTGTACCATTCACATGAATGCCCGAATGCTTTTCTATACTTTTAACCATTTCGGGCATCTTCTTGGTCTTGAATTGGCTCAAGCTCTCTTTGATTTCTCTTGATGTCTCTTTACAATTCTTCCGGACTTTCTTCGAAGCTGTCTTTTCCTGGTATTTTCTATACAGACGAGAAAGTTTGTTATAGGAGACAGGGTTGTTTCTCCAATCAGGAGTCTTTATGACGCTTATGATTTCTTCGGCAATCTTCTTTGCCTTGATACTTCTTTTTTCTACCTTGCTCATTTTCTCATTAAACGCATGAGATAAATTTCCCGAATCGGCTCTATTTATTTTCATAATAAAGATGATTATTTTTAATTAACTAAAAACCACTATGATTAAAATTAAAAAGTATTAAGAAATAATTAAGGTTAAATTAAAAATTAAAGTAGCAATAAGTGGACTGCTAATTAAAAAATATAGTGAGAGCCAGCTCGTAGCACATCTTCCTTAGCTTTGGAAACTCTTCACTCAATTTAATTTCTATTTCCCTTCACGAGAAGAAGCTAACTCTATCCCATTTAATATCCTTTTTATTCTCAATCCTGATTTTTTATTTAATAGAATATTTAAATATATAATATAATATGTAAAACAAATCAGTTATTAATACAAATTATACAGCATACCTTTTCAATAAGCTGCGCGTGAAATGCAGTTTATGAAAATTAATTTTACAAGGAATCATATATGAGCCTTACTCACATTTCTAATAATTTAGAACCTGCAACAACAAACCTCACCATACCAGCGCAAAATCAAGAACCCGTCACTAGCTCAAGTGGCAATCTTCCAGGAAGAGAAGTAGAA
>CAYRUD010000018.1:0-11986 GCA_964427425.1 uncultured bacterium | reverse complement strand
GTAGTAATGGAAGTCTGTTTGCTTATTCGCAAAATTTAATGTATACCTTACATCATTAACTATTAGCGGGAATCGGAGCAAATAAGGCCTAATAGATGGAATGTTATTCAACATATGAACAAGCTGAACAACTGTCGTAGCTACTCGATTCTCAACATACCCCACATCAGTGATCTTCTCATCCTTCGTCGAGTGAAATGAGAACCCATCAATAAGAGCAGTAGAACCATACGTGTTAAACAAACCTGGAACAACTACCTTAGTATCCTCAATATTGATATCTTTTAAGCCTTCATCAACACAAAGATCGACCGCTGATTTAAACTTTCTAGTGCTCGAGCCAATACCACCGTGACAATACATTGGCATAACAAGAGAAGTAATGAGTAACAGATACCGCATCAGATTTAGCATCATCATTTATCGATTTTCAATAGATGGTACAGGCTCTTCAAACACCTTTACAAGCCGCTGTCCCTCATCCGCTGTATAGTACTCAATCATGCTATCCTGACAAAGAATCTGAGCAATATATGGCTCTTCGACTCTGTTAAAGTATTCATCCCAGAATGTAATACGGAAACATATTGCATCGGTACCTTCATAGTAACAGTAACCAATCTTATGATTATATTCCTCAGACGCGACCATCTCAGGATTCGTGGTTGTCCACTTATAAAAATCGATGAATGTGGTTCTTCCCAGCTCAATGGCAGCTTGCAGGTTTATCTTATCATAGGACCACATCCCTGGAGCAATAGGCCTATATGTTTCGGATTTTCTTGGTTCAGCGGCGTTTCTAAGACTTGCGATCTTTAACCCTCTTTTTTTTGTATATTTACCAAAGTATTGAGCAAATTCTCTCGTAGCAGAACCATAAACCCCTTGGGATAGATTTTTTATATACGTTATCTCCTTACATGGCAGAGAGCCACGAGGAACAGTAACGCTGCGTAGTTTGTTAAGCTCCGGAATCTCTGCTATTGACGTACATTTAATTTTTTTTCGGCCAACAAGATCTGGTTTTATCGGCAAAGGATTAGCTAGATGTGGGTTATGAAAGACTTCTAGTTCTAGCTCATATCGATTAAAGTATCCTACAGCTATTGCAGGTTCATAGTAATGATTATCAGTTTGCTTATTACGAAACTGCAATTCATAAGCTATATCTTCAACGGTCATTGGAAACCTAAGAAGATACGGACGAATAGATGGAAGACTATTCACCATATGCAAAAGCTTGGTCACAGTCTTAACCATCCTTTCTTCTACACCTTGGATGTCAGTAACCTTCTCATCCTTCGTTGAATAAAAGCTAAAACCATCAACAAGGCTTGCTGATCCATATGTATTAAATATGCGAGGAACAAATATTTCCGTACTCTCGATATTAATATCCTTTAAGCCTTCATCGATACACAGGTCAACAGCAGACTTAAATTGAGTGCCATTCGATGATGTAGTGCCAGCTCGAAGAATTGCTGTAAGCGACACTATAGCTATAAAAATAAACGCTCCAATTGTGGTTTTATCCATCTTTCATTTCCTGAGAATAAAATTTTCGATTGCTTGCTGATAGGATGGACCTACAAATGCATGAGCCTGAAACGGGGTTTGCAATCTAAATGGTAGATAATGAACATCGGAAAATCCCCTAAAAGCTGCTCCCAGGAATGATAATATATTCAAATATGGAACCGGATCTCCAATTGCTATATAGTTTTCAGCTCCATTAATCATTGCAGCTCCACCAAAAGTTGCTATACGGTCAGTATACTGCTCAATTATTTTCACATTTGCGCTTAGTATACAATTTGCAATTGCGGCACCTTGACTGTGGCATATCCAATCAGCCTTGAATGAAACTCCATTCTCTCTACACTGCATCAAGAAATCAGTTAACTCACTTTTAAGTGTCTCAACGACTTCTGTTTTAACTTTCAAGACATTGCGACCGGCCTCACCAACATCTTCAACAAAACTATCTGTAGAATTATAGAGAATGATAACAGCAACTATATTCTTAAATTTTGATAACAAATAATCAACTTCAGCTTTAACCTCATGCAAAGTTTTTTGCATTCCATTACCAAGTTTTATAATTGAGCCCCTTATAAAAGTCCTTCCCCTATTTCTTTGAAGCCACTCCGCTTTTGTATACCCTTCCCTTGTTGCGAAATACATTCCTGATTTGTAGTACTGCCCCTTTTTTATTTCTTGACCTTCAAGCATAAGAGTTTCTGTTGCCAAAAACTCTTCAAACGTTGGCGTAGGTTCAGGAGATACATTAGCTGACGGCTCTGAATTTGATCTCTCTGATGAACCCCAGGATGAACACCATGACGATAGTCTATCCCAACAAGAGCTGCAGGTATCGCTGATCCAGTCCCAAGCGCGGCTAAAGAATGAACGACCGTCGGAGGACTCGCCGAAGAGGCCATAGAGGTCGATGTTGGTGAGCGGGCTATTCTTGACGTAGGCGTAGAGGTTTGGGCCAGCGTCGAAGCCAAGTGGATCGAGCGTAAGCCAAGTAAGCGTTGCAGGATCGTAGTATCGACGGCCAAAGAAAATATAGCCAGTAATAGGATCAGAACGCTTGGAGCTAAAGGTCCAAGGAGTAATCACAAAAGATGGATGATCTTTTGGACCAAAGGCTGTGTAGTCTAAAGACTCTTCAAGCTCATACGTGTTGGCATTTAAAAGGATCCTCATATGACCTGAGAGATCATGGATCGGAATGTATGCCTTGTTGTTAATCTCAATGAGAAGCGAGGCTCCTATCTCAGCGCCAAGGCCTTCTCCTAGGACACGGAAGGAAGCTAGAGTCTTTTCTTCGCCTTCAAGCGATCCAACCTCATTCTCCCCGACAAAGAGGAACCGCTCAATGAGTGTTGGGCTTGAGTCTTTAGTGACTATTCTTTTTGTTCTTCGATGGAAGGCATCGTAGGAGTAGCTTACCGTTGTTGAGCCTATGGTTACTGAGGTCAAGCGATCGAGCGCGTCGTATGCTAAGACTTTGCCATTTGTATCAGTGACACGTCTTCCATCTATGTCAAATGAGATGAAGTCATCGCCTTCGAGCTCATGAAGCACGTTGTATCGATGATCTTTTCCCTTAAAGTGCGTTGCCCGATGTAGTGAGTCAAACTGATAGAGCTCTTCATTTTCATTGGTGAGCTGACCTAAGTAATCGAATCGATAGGTATCAACTTGAGGCTGACTAAGTGTCGGAAGGATGAGGTCACGTCGAAGAAGACGTCCCATCACATCAAAATCAACTCTCTTTTCTTCGAAGTACGGAGAGTTATCTTTGTGTTGTTTGAAAGTGAATGACCGGCGGCGTAAGAGTGAGTCATATGTACAAGAAACTATAGCTCCTCCAGAGGCCGCCATCTCTAATGGCTGCCCTTGGCATGTACGCTGAGTATAGGTGAAGGCATAGCCATTATACTCAACTTGCTTGAGCACTCCTGCCTGATAGCTATACGTAACTGGGTTAAAGCACGAAGATGAAAGAGCGGTCGTCTCCCCTGCGTTGTTGATCTCATAGTTGATATCAACGCCATCGGGAAGGATCTCTTGTAAGAGAAGCCCAAAACCGTTATATCGACGCTCGATTGATTGAGCAGTGATGTGATCCGTAACCTGAATAGGAAGATCGAGTTCGTTATAATGATACTGATAATGAATCGATCCATCAGAAGAAGAATAGGACGAAAGACGCCCCTTGCTGTCATATGATGAGAGAAGCTCAACACCTGACGGCTTTACTTCATGGGTTTTTCTCGAGTGGAGGTCATAGCGATAGCGCCAGGTGCGTAAAACCTCAGTCTCAGTTCCCTTATGAAGCGCGACACAGTTACCAAGTGAGTCATACTCAAACGATGTGACACTTGGGACACCCTTAATCTCCCCTGTTGCTGGATCAAATGGGGTGTCTATTACCCTTGCTGCTTTTCCAAGGATATTGACGTAGGTCGCACGCTTTGAGATAACCCGTCGAAGAGGATCAAAAGTTTGAGTGAGTGTCGTCGCATCAAATCCATCTTTCCAGACTTGATTAGAGGTTCCATCAGGGTAAATCGTAGTAACGACGAGATATGGAAGCCCCCCTTCACCTTTTTCTTGAAGAGTGGTTTCAAAGAAAGTCGTTCTTCCTTCGGCATCTGTTACGGAGCGGAGAGTGTTATATCTTCCATAGGTATAGGTAGTGACAGCTTCAGCTCCATTGCTCTCAAGCAACACACCCTTTTCAATAATATTTCCTAAGAGATCGTACTTTGAGCGAGTATGTGAGCGAAGAAGCGACGGATCATCAAGTGATTTAAGAGTCGTCTCGACTACTCTGTCCATGACATCGTACGACTGTGTTGAGACTAAGCGCTTTGCCTCATCTACAGTCTCAACCACTCTTCCTAAAGCATCATATGTATATGAGACAGCGGATGATAGACCTGTAACTCTATCGATTGTTTCTTCTCTAGATTTTCGGTCATGGCGATCATAGGTATATCGCTTGATTATACCAGGAGTAATCTCCTCGACAAGCCGAGAGCCCTCATATCTTTTCTCAAGTATGTGTCTCTCACCGACCCCATCGACAACTTCACGGACACATACATCTCGTCCCTGATCATCGTAGTCCGTAAGTGTGATGAAGCCCTGATTGTCTGAGCGATAGACTTCACGGCCTACGCTATCATAGCGAAATGTCGTCTTCGCTCCGATTGCCGATATCGTCTCAAAAGGCTTATTCCATGAGGAAAGAAGAATAGATTCTTTTGCGCCATGAGGGAGCGTCTTAATAACTTTAAGGCCCTCATAGGCATATGTAATGCGTGGCTTGATGATTTTCCCATCAATGATTGCAGCAGGCATTACCTCAAATACTTTGCGCTCAATTGAGTCTTTCTGTACTTCAGCTGTTCTTCCTCGCTCATCGACTGTTGTTGTATGTCGGCCAAAGAGGTCATAAGAAGTATGCTTGGTAAATGAAGATCCATCTTGGAATGAGACATCTTCACGAATAATACGATCATTATGATCATAGGTGAATACTACCGACCCTTTAGGAGATGTTGTGCGGATGAGCCTTCCAGTTTTCTCATCATATGCCTTCGTCTCATAGGATCCATCAGGATAGCGGACGGCCGTCACGCGATCGAACCGATCATACTCCATGCGAGCAGTCTTTGCGAGCACGCCATCGGAGCCGAAGAGCCTTTCTTCGACAACCCTTCCCTTGTCATCCCGTATAAACTCTTTTCTCTCGATGAGATTCTCACCCCATTGTGGCGTCCAAATAGATGTGGACTCACTAAGCACTCCGCCCCAATATGGCATCTGACGTCTATAGGTATAGCGCTTGATTGTCCGCGATGTGACACCATTGAAGCTTTCGCTATTTCTATCAGCACCATCGTCAGTCACTTCCTCAAGACAAAGTGGAGCAATAGGATCATATGCATAAAAGGAGCGCTTTATAATCTTCCCTGATCGAGAAAAGACCAGTTTCTTTTGAAGAAGATCGCGTCCATCTGGGACATACGTATACTCTATCCAGCTTCCATCAGGATCGCTTTCGGAGATTTTTCGCCCCTTGTCATCATATGAAGCTCTCCAGATAAGCTCTTCACCCCCACTCTTCCACCAGTAGCTCTCCTTATCAATAACTAGATCAGAGATATCCTGTGATGTGAACTTTCCTCGAAGAGTTTCTTTGGTGACAAGCCCGCGTGAATCATATTTCCACTCTTTGATGAGAATCGGCTTCTTATTTTCATCGAATAAGATACGAGCTAAGAGACGACCTTCTTGCTCCTTTTCAGTACCCCATATAAATCGTTCATAGCGAAGTCTTTTGCCATCAGATCGCTCTTTGATCATCCATCGAATGCGATCAGACTTCGTATTCCATAGATACTTTGTAGAATATCCATCTTTTTCTTTTACAATAGCATAGGCATAGTCATCGCCGAGTTTCTTATAGTAGAACGCGTGTGAAAGAGATGGTTCTTTCTCTCCAGGAAGTGACTTAGCGTAGAGTTCACGCACTCTATTGTTAACGAAGTATTTAAAGTTCTTCCCCTGATCTTCAGGCTTACATGTAACTCCATCTACTTTGCATGTGTGTGTATCGTAGAATTTAGCAACAAGAGCATTACCGTCTGATAATTTCTTTCTCTCTACCCTTGCGATGTGCTTTTTTGATGTGTGGTCATAGGAAAAGACAATCTCTTTTCCACCTTCAGGATGGATAGAAGTGATACAATCCTTGTACTCGCCTTCAGATTTATCCTTCAGGGCTTTAAGATTAAATATGACCTTACGTCCACTTGAGAGCTTTGCTACTACTTTATCGGATTCGTGCTCAAATGATACTTTACCGATTACTTCGCCATTAGAAAGACTCGTCGTAATGCTCTTAAGCTCATCTTTCTTCTTTTTATTATATTTGTACGTCTTGATGATATTGTTAGGCGTTTTCTCCTCAAGTAACCTGAATGTATATTCATCATAGCCCCAATAGCCACACTCTAAAATCGCCTCTGGTTCATTTTCTTCTTTGTACTTCTCATATCTTCGTATGGTACTGTCACCTAGCGTGAGCGTTACTACGCCATCTTTATTATTCCAATTAATATGCGTGTTAAACGGCGACAGTCTATTAGGTGATGCAATAGATGATGCAAATGTATAACCGACATTCTTAATAACAGGCTTAAAATTGCACTTATAACGATCCTTGCTCTCAAATGTAAACGTGGCGCCTCCTGCTTCGTAAATATAGAATTTGACAGGTCTGCTAGGTTTGCCATCTCTAAATATTACAATCTTTGATGGATGAAAGAACTCCCAGCCATCTGCAAGGCTTCCCTCTTGCATAGATTTACTAGAGTACACGTGACCGACTTTATATGGATCGACTGTGGATGTGTCGACAGCATGGCAAGCATTGTCTACCCAGGCGCCTGAAATAATCGATACGGCATCATGAACCCTAGGAATGCCGCTATTCATATAATCGGTAAGCGATGGGCCATCATACGTAGGCTCAGGCCCTTCCTTATCGATAATTTCTTCTTGCATAACCTCTTCGTCAGAGAGGTCTTCGTCAGCAATGATGTAAAATGTGGAAAAGATGATTGAGAAAAGAGCAAGAAAAGCCAGAGAGCGGTATCGAAGTCCTGTAAACATGAATAATCCGGTCGCAGTTGAAGCCAGTAGAAGATCGATCTCACTCTTCAATAATGGAGCTCGCCAATACCCTACAAAGCAGGTTAAATTTTAACTTCAAAAAACAAAGGCGAGGATCTAATCAAAATTGAATGTTTACAGTAAAGAAAAAAATGTCTGAAGGTGATGAAAATCAATGCTTAACCGCTTAAAAAACATCTCCTCATATTGTTGAGAATTGATCGCAAGAAAAAACAGAACTCGACTCAGCTTTGTAAAACTTGATGGATGCGCCGGAAAGCGGATTGACTCATTTTAGATGGATAATCAAAGAAGATTACAAACAATAAATTTATAAATTAAATATATCGATCGGAATTATTTAGGAACTAATTTTCTTTCGATAATCATCGACTTAATACCGCTCATATGGATACGCTCCACATTCATGCAACACCTTCAAAGTGAACGGTTTAAGCATTCATGCAAGCGTTTATTCGGAGACATATCCTATGAGCTCCACACTTCTTCGACTTGGAATCCTATTTCTTTCTCTTACTAGCATTATCTTTGCTGAAAGTAAGACGGAAAGCTCCAGACATACTCCTCCCCAACAGGAAAGAGCAGCTCCATTAATAACTCCTGAAAAACACATTCGAGTTTCAGCTGAGAGCGCGCCCACATCTTTTGTCGGCAACGTCAACACTATCTTTGGAAACTATCTTCTCACTTCCACCGATCTCATACAGCCAGGGCCTGTCCCTCTTCACTTCACTAGATACTACGATAGTCAGCGTGAAAATGATGTCTGGTTTGGAGCAGGGACTACCGTCAACTATCCTTCATGGATATACAACACACCATATTCGCTCGGAAATCCAATAGCTCATCTTATTGTCGAAGAAGATTATGGATCAGTAATGGATTATGTAGCGATGTACTATGGAGACGGGGCTCTCACTGATTTCTACGTCTCTCCCGCTGTTGTCAAAGGCGGACTAACCAATACAGGCCATGAGGAAATCGACGGAAAGACAAATCAGAAGAACTGCGTATATAAACTCAAATACACATCTAAATCAGGAAAAGTATTCGGCTACTGGCAAGCAGTACTAAGCGATGGTACTGAGAGGCGGTATAAGCCGAGTCAATACAGCGGCGCTCTGTTATGCCTCGAAAAAGAAGTCAAACCGAACAAAAACAAGCTCTTAATATCATCTAAAGGAGGCAAAGACAACATCTTCAGCGATTTTTTTAAGCGAATTATAGCTTGCAGCTCAGATGAGAAGCGGCAATTCGGCAAGCTGGAGTTCGACCACGATAAAAAACAAAAGAAAATCTCGGTTAAAGCAAGTAACGGAAAGATCGCCATATATCGATACAAAGAGGACGATCTAAGCTTAGAGCTTCCATTCGAGTTCCCTTATATCAGATCAGTGGAATCACCTGATCAGCCATTCACCAAGTATACGTACGATTCCGGCAAAGATAAGGAATTTTCCGTAAATATTCTCACGCAAATCGATCGACCTGATGGGCGTTATCTGAAGCTTGAGTACGACAAATCAAATCGTGTCAAAAAGCAAAAAGCTCCTCATGGCCCAAACGGGGAAGAAGCCGTCGTTTATCGCTATGAGTACGAGTCTAAGGAATACCGCACGTCAACTTTTGACGGGTTAGGCAATAAGACAGTCTATACGTACTCTGGCGAGAAAAGACTGAAAGGCCTTCGCACATACACAAGAAGGGATAAACTGTACCGCCATATTGCCCTCATCTGGGGAGAAGGAAAGAAGATAGAATGTGGCGAGCGTGATAAGAGCGACGAAGGAAACCTCCTCGCAAAAGTCATTCGCGATGGCAAAAGCGATGTGTTATCCACACACTGTCTTTTCTATGACAATGACCATAACATAGAAAAAGAAACTCTTTATGGGAACCTATCTGGTAACGGGAAAAGCACATTTGAGATCGACTCCGAGGGACGCGCTAAAAAAGATACTGTTGAAAAATACACGAAGCGGTATCGCCACTCACGAGATCAATATCACCTGAAAACAAGCGAAAGTGAAGATAATGGCCCAACAATCAAATACGGGTACAAAAAAGATACAAATCTTCTCACATCAAAGCTGACCTATGATGGCGATAATATCATCAGCCGCGAGTTTTATGAGTATGACAACGACGCAGTACTCATTCAAACGATCATTGATAATGGGACTTCTTCAGATCCAAAAAACCTGAAAAACATCACCGAGCGCCACATCACCAAAATCAAGCCGGTGCGAGGCGTCCTAGGATACGGCATCGGACAGCCACAAGAGACTCGCGAGTTCTACTACGATCCACAAACCAAGAAAGAAGTCCTCCTAGGCAAGAGAGTCTTCAAATACACCCAAGAAGGCCTCGTCAAAGAAGAAGCTGTCTTTGATAGCAACGACGTGCTTCGCTACACGCTCTATACGACATACAATAAAAATAGCCTTCCCATAGAGAAGATAGACGCCATCGGTCGAAAGACCATTTTCTCATATGACGATAACTTCAATAAGACCCGAGAAGAGCTCATTGGCTCAGGTTTTTATACAACTTTCGAGTACGACAAAGCCAACAGACTCACGAAGGTGTCAGAACATCATAGCGATGGAAGAGTGCTGACCAACTCTTACACCTACGATGTCATGGGCAACATGACGTCGGCAACCGATCACTTCGGCAATACAATCTACTACACCTATGACGAGTTTAATCGAGTCACGAAGACAACACATCCGGCGATAAAGCTGCAAGATGGGACGTCGGCTCAACCTGTCCATACACAAGACTACGATGTCTTTAATAATCTCACATCCCAGACTGACGCAAACGGTCACACAACAAAGACTGAGTACACAGTACGCGGAAGCCCCTACCTTATCACCTATCCTGATGGCTCAACTGAAAGGTCTACCTATAACCTCGATGGCACACTTGCGCAAGTAATCCACAGGAATGGATCAAAAACTGAATACACCTACGACACACTCAAAAGAGTCATCAAAGAAAGAAGACTCGACGCTCAAGGAAACCGCCTCACTGTTGAGAAGAATACCTATAACGCCTTTCAAAAAACGTCGTCGACTGATCCCATGGGCTTTACTACCCAATTCTTCTATGATGGCGCAGGAAGGCTTATAGAGACGAAAAAAGAAGTAGAAGGCGCCATCGAGAAGACAACATTTCACTATGACACGCTCAACCGCCTTCATACGACAAAGCGCTGGATCGATGACTCTGCCTATATAGCCTCTATCCAAGAGATGGATCTTCTCAATCGAGTGATTGAAGAGCGAGAAGAGTCATCTGACGGAACGCTCCTTTCCTTGAATAAGTATGAGTACGATATACAGGGAAACATCATCAAGGAGATCTCCTATAGCTCGCTCAACGAGCATCACACCACTGAAACCGAGTACAACACAGAGAATCTCCCTATTCTCATCAGAGACGCCCTCGGAAATGAGACTCATATCGCCTATAACCTCGACTATACAAACGATCTTGGCCAGAGAGTCCTCGAAAAGACAACAACAGACCCTCTTGGAAACAAAACCATCGAGCTTTCTGACGCACATCATCGAGTCGTTTCGATAGAGAAGAAATCCCCACAAAACACACTCCTCTCAAGGACTGAGTTTACGTACGACTTAAAAGGCAACAAAGTTGTTCAAAAAGAACATGTCATCGTCGACGGCTCCCCATCCAGATCCTACAGTATCGAATGGAAATACACGCCCATGGATGAGGTAGAGTCTCAAACGGAAGAGCCAAGAACCTCTGATGAAAAATCGACAAGATACACCTACACTCCAAGTGGTCTTATCCACACCATCACAAAACCCGATGGCATTGTTCTCACTCACACCTATGATGCACTCGAGCGCCTTCTGACTCTCACCTCCTCTGATGGAACAGTCAAGTACACCTATAGCTATGACTTAAACGATAACATCACCCAAGTTCAAGACGAAGTCCTCAATACAACATACACCTACGCATACGATCCTTGGGGAAGAAAGACAGTCGACACACTTCTCAACGGAGTCCAACCGAAGTATACATACGATCGCTTAGGACGTCTCACGTACGCAAGCTTTCCTAGTGGATCCATTGACTACATCTATACACAGGACCACTTAAAAGATGTCATTCGCCGAGACGCCCAAGGCAATGAGCTCTACCGCCATAGCTATACCTCATTCGATCTTGAAGGCAAAGTCCTCCAGTCAGAGCTGATCGGCCAGATCGGAACGCTTATGACGCGCTACGACGCCTTGGGACGTGTCACTTCTTTAGGCTCTCCATACTGGAGTGAGACGATCCCAACAAATGGCTTTGACGCTTCAGGAAACTTGCGATCACTCACGATCAATGACAACATAGGCTCATTTTCTTGCAGCTATGACTACGATGATCTCTATCAGCTCATAAATGAGTCAGGGCCTTTTTCGAACTCCTTCAAGAATGACTCTCTCTTCAATCGCCTTCAAAAGAACCGAGCATCATATACTCTCAACTCATTAAATCAGCTCCTCTCAGATAGCGACTCCACGTTCACCTACGACAAGAATGGCAACCCGATCAGCCTTACCACCTATAGCTATCAGTTAAAGCTCGGCTATGACTCGCTCGACCGTCTGACCTCAGTTGAAATCCCAGGAGTGTATCGCTTTGAGTATATGTACGACTAATTCCATAGAAGGCTACAGAAGAAAGAGTATGACTGGGCTGCATATTCTTCGTCATGGCATGAGCGCGAAGAGTCGAA
>CAYRUD010000017.1:0-2988 GCA_964427425.1 uncultured bacterium | reverse complement strand
GGAGCGTGGATTGAAACACAGGCTCATAGACGATGCGGCTACCGCGGGGGTCGCTCCCCTCACGGGGAGCGTGGATTGAAACATCGAACCCGCTGGCCAGCATGGCCCGCCAATTCCCGTCGCTCCCCTCACGGGGAGCGTGGATTGAAACGGAGTAGCGCTGATTGTGACCTTTGCGCCGCGATTGTCGCTCCCCTCACGGGGAGCGTGGATTGAAACCGCGCCGCCAGCCAATACGCCGCGCGGGACTCTGGTCGCTCCCCTCACGGGGAGCGTGGATTGAAACACCGACAGATGACCTATGTACGTCACGTTGCAGGGTCGCTCCCCTCACGGGGAGCGTGGATTGAAACCGATACGGACTCGCCGCAAAAAAAAGACCGCCGTAATGTCGCTCCCCTCACGGGGAGCGTGGATTGAAACTCGTTTGGCGGGCATTATGGGTCAGGAGTTGACAGGTCGCTCCCCTCACGGGGAGCGTGGATTGAAACCTTTCCGGGCGGTAGCCGCCCAACGGCTTGCGTTGTCGCTCCCCTCACGGGGAGCGTGGATTGAAACACGCCAACAATCTGACCAGCGCCATCACGAACCACGTCGCTCCCCTCACGGGGAGCGTGGATTGAAACCCTGAAGTAGCACAAATCCGAAAGGGGATGCCGAAGGTCGCTCCCCTCACGGGGAGCGTGGATTGAAACTTCTCCGTCCTTTTCGCCGCCGGAGTTGCGGCTGTCGCTCCCCTCACGGGGAGCGTGGATTGAAACTCTTCAAGCCGTCTCATCCGTTCAAAGTACACGGTCGCTCCCCTCACGGGGAGCGTGGATTGAAACATCCTTTCTCCCGCCGGGTCGCTGCGCGTTGCCCGTCGCTCCCCTCACGGGGAGCGTGGATTGAAACGAAGATGAAGTGTCCAGGATTGTCCAAAGCACCGCGGTCGCTCCCCTCACGGGGAGCGTGGATTGAAACTGCTCCGCACGCTGATTCGCGTCAGACAGCCGCGGTCGCTCCCCTCACGGGGAGCGTGGATTGAAACTGCATAATACATAGTTGGCTGTTTGCTCCGCGTTCAAGTCGCTCCCCTCACGGGGAGCGTGGATTGAAACTTTGTCGTAAAAATAATCAGCATAAGGGAACCATTCATGTCGCTCCCCTCACGGGGAGCGTGGATTGAAACACGTTGATGATACGACGGGCGAAAGGGTAGTCCTGCGTCGCTCCCCTCACGGGGAGCGTGGATTGAAACATGTGCTTCGAGAGCGCCGCCGACGCCGAACTCTGGTCGCTCCCCTCACGGGGAGCGTGGATTGAAACTGAATGTCGTCTTACGGAAGCGGAGAATCAAGTCATGTCGCTCCCCTCACGGGGAGCGTGGATTGAAACAGGGTCATATGCGCCCGTTATGGTAATATCATCGCGTCGCTCCCCTCACGGGGAGCGTGGATTGAAACGCCGAGGGGGTGGCCGATTATTCGGCAAAGCGTCGCTCCCCTCACGGGGAGCGTGGATTGAAACCGCTTGTGGACGGGAATCTCAACATCGTCCCCGGCTCGTCGCTCCCCTCACGGGGAGCGTGGATTGAAACGGGGTAGAGAAGGGAGATAGAGATGGGGAGTGAGCGGTCGCTCCCCTCACGGGGAGCGTGGATTGAAACTCGATTCTTGTAATTATTCATTTTCGGTATGGGTTGGGTCGCTCCCCTCACGGGGAGCGTGGATTGAAACCCCGGCAGTTCGGTCGTTGGCTGGCGGATTGCGGCAGTCGCTCCCCTCACGGGGAGCGTGGATTGAAACATTTCGCCCCCTGCAAGAATAAAATCAGGGCAGGGTCGCTCCCCTCACGGGGAGCGTGGATTGAAACCGCGCCGCCAGCCAATACGCCGCGCGGGACTCTGGTGGTCGCTCCCCTCACGGGGAGCGTGGATTGAAACATGGATGAGTTAATAGATGAGCCTTATATCAACCCTGTCGCTCCCCTCACGGGGAGCGTGGATTGAAACGCCGAGGGGGTGGCCGATTATTCGGCAAAGCGCAAGTCGCTCCCCTCACGGGGAGCGTGGATTGAAACCCTCAAGTATCTATGGCCTGGCAGTGGGCAAATGGTCGCTCCCCTCACGGGGAGCGTGGATTGAAACAAGGCTAAAAATCGCCCCGCGCTTGCCTTCGAGAGGTCGCTCCCCTCACGGGGAGCGTGGATTGAAACGTTTCGGACAAAGACCATTATTACAACGAGACAGAGTCGCTCCCCTCACGGGGAGCGTGGATTGAAACGCGATGATATTAACATAACGGGCGCATATGACCCTGTCGCTCCCTCAACGGGGAGCGTGGATTGAAACATAGTTACCCCATCGACCCTGGCGAGTAAGTCAGGGTCGCTCCCCTCACGGGGAGCGTGGATTGAAACCCGCCATTCAGCATATTTGCCAGAGCCTGGATGCTGTCGCTCCCCTCACGGGGAGCGTGGATTGAAACTTTCCACAGAAGCCTGTGGGTCTCCAGTGTGTCGTCGCTCCCCTCACGGGGAGCGTGGATTGAAACACTGGACGCGCCGCGCTTGGCGAGATTCGCAAAGGTCGCTCCCCTCACGGGGAGCGTGGATTGAAACGAAAAAGCCGCAATCCAGGTATCCTTGATGATTTGGTCGCTCCCCTCACGGGGAGCGTGGATTGAAACGGCGCGGTTGAGAACCTGCCAGAACCGCAGGAAGGCACGTCGCTCCCCTCACGGGGAGCGTGGATTGAAACAAAACGAACTAGGTCATGTATCATAGCGCATCTCGTCGCTCCCCTCACGGGGAGCGTGGATTGAAACGCGTCTGGAGTTCCTGACCCATCCGTAGCAATAATGTCGCTCCCCTCACGGGGAGCGTGGATTGAAACTGGAATCGAGGTAATCAAATGAACGCTGCGCGTAGGTCGCTCCCCTCACGGGGAGCGTGGATTGAAACACCACAGTCACACACCAGCCTGCGCCGTGTACTTCGTCGCTCCCC
>CAYRUD010000016.1:0-66747 GCA_964427425.1 uncultured bacterium | reverse complement strand
GAATAACATTCCATCTATTAGGCCTTATTTGCTCCGATTCCCGCTAATAGTTAATGATGTAAGGTATACATTAAATTTTGCGAATAAGCAAACAGACTTCCATTACTACGAGCCATTAATAGCCTTAGGCTACTTTAATGGACGAAGTTTAGAGGTGGATGTGCTCCATAACCCGAAGCTAGCTAATCCATTACCTATCGAGGCGGATATTGTCGGAAGGAAGACGATTTTGAAGAAGCCTTTAGATGAGATCCCAAAACTCTGTGCTTTAAAAAGTGTCTCAGTGCCTAGGACTTCCACTAAATGTCACGAGATTAAATATATTAAATCTATATCTGCTGATTTCGATAGCCCTTCACGAAAACAATTTTTGAATTACTTTTATAAGTATACAGCTAAAGCTAGCTTTAAAATAGCGTGCCTCACCCATGCAGCTGAACCCAGAAAAGATGGGACATATCGTCCTATAGCTGCTGGAATGTGGTCATATAGAAAAATTCCCCTCGAAAAAGCAAGAGAGTTAGCAAAAGGTATCTTTAGTGATTGGCTTGCATGGGCGTTGAATAACCCAGAGACAATCAAATCAATTGAAGTAAACAAAGAACTGGGAACGTTACTTTATTCAGGCACTGATCGCATCTGTTTCCGCATCACCTTTTGGGATGAATATTTCAATCGAGTTGAAGAACCATATATTGCCCAGATCCTTTGCCAGGATAGCATGATTGAGTACTATACTGCGGATGAAGGGCAGCGGCTAGTGAAGGTTTTTGAAGAGCCCGTGCCAAATATGAAGTAGATGAAGAGGCGGCTTATCAAAAATTTACCGACGAAAAATTTTGTGTTTGAAATATTTTATATGGTACTTGATTCAAGTGTTTGATTATTAGAGTTTTTAATTCGTTGTAAATACTTTTGTCAAATTTTAATTTAATAATAATTAAGAATGGATTTAGAATATTTAATACGAATTACAGTTTGTGATTTGTAATATTTAGTTGTTCTAATAAAATGTATTTCACATATTTACTTCTTACTGTTTCAGTTTGAAATCATAGAACTAATGCTTGTTCAATCTAGCGATATTTTACAAGCAGAGCTATATGTAAAAATGTAGGCAGGAATAGAAGATATATAGATAAAAATAGTGCCTAAAGTGTGTAAAGAGCCAGGATGGACTTAACACTGGGCGTGTTACAATTTAATCGCAAGAGGTGTCTTATGACAACCGTTTCAGGATTTTCTCAGCAGTCTTATTCATCTTCACAAGCATACAATCAACCGAATATTTCAACTATTCTTGACCAGGATTGTACCGTTCTTAATGACAGCACGTCACGGGATGAGTTCAAGGCTTCAAGGGTTAATAATTTTGTTATCGACACTCTGAAAACCGTTTCTGATAATTTAAAAACTAAATTCTCAGAACCTCTAAATAATCCACCGGCAAACTCATCAATCATTTGCCGTGATTTGGAAAAGACCTCCATAAACTGGAAACAAACGGGCAATTTTAAAGGGTGTCATTTTGCTTTGAGAAGCGTGAACGATGCTTTAGATGTTTTAGATTCTGTGAGAAAAGCTCTTGATTCTAAAAAATTTAAGGTCGGTGACTATGAAGTAACAGCTGAGCAATTAACGTTGGCTGTATTATATGATCCTAAAACTAAGGGTCCAAAGCAATCCTATGGAACTCTATTCGATGATCTCGAGAAGAAAGTTAGTAATGCTTTTATGAAGCTGTTTGCACCAGAGCTCATCTCGATAAATAATCTTGCTAAAATGGAAGTTAAATTACAGGGTGGAGGTAAAACCCCAGAGCAAGTGATCCAAGAAATAAAGGCGAAAGTTCAGGCCGTTGTATTTGCTGAATATTTCGTTGATTTCTTGTCTCAGTCAAGGAAATAGTGCGGGCTCAATTTATAATTTAGGTTGTTCTTCTATTTGATGACTTAACGACAGGCGATTGATGTTTTGAATAAAAATCATGAATTGCCTGTCTCAAATTATCTTGTCGCTTCACTTCGTCTTTAAGAATAAGGAGAAATTTCTCGTCCTTAGATTTATCTAATTGCTTCATTTCATTAGCAAATTCTCGTTCTTGCTGAAGTCGTTCCTCTTGGATGTTTTGATCTAGCTTTTTTTGACTTTTTTGTAATTCGCGCAAACTCTCAAAAGACTGAAGTTCGCTATCATTATGGCGCGATCGCTTGTTCTGGTTTGAAGTTTTTTTGAGCAGGGGGTCTTTTAACGCTATTTCTGAAGAATGGGTCTTGTTTGTTCTTGTTTCAGTGTCATCTACTTTGTTATCAGAATCAGTAAATCTAATTATATCCTTAAGTTCTGAAACAGCTTTTTTAAGAGCTGCTTCAATAAGACTCTTATATACTTTCTTATTCATGAATTTAGCATTCGCTAGGATTTCAAAATCGCTTTTCTTTAATTCGCCATTCTGGACTTTTTCAAATAAGTCTGTCAAAAGTGTTTTTTTGAATTCATAGGGGTCTAAGTCATCGTTTACTAAGTAGATATTATAATCGTCGTGTTGAATTAGCTCGTGCTTAGCTATTACGAGTATTTCTCTATTCTGTAGGCTGCTTAGGATCTCGCTTTCAAATTTCTCTTTGGTAATAGATTTTTTTTGTTTGATTACATCTTGAACATAATCGAAGTCTTTAATTTCGTTAGCAACATTGCGGATAAGCTTTTCTAATTGAAAATCATTATTGTTTTTTAGATACTGCTGAAACTTTATGTCTAAATTTAGTGTTTTGAGTTTTATCAGATGCATTAATTAAATCAATTTCTGATATGAATGAATCGTTAGCTAGGGAAGGCTGGTCTTTTAAGTCAGATATTGTAGAGCCTTTATTTTTTTCTGCTTGTTGATTAGGTGTTATATTTGGGACACCTAAATCGAATTCGAAGTCTTCTATCTTCATATTAGGTGTTACAGAACTATCTTCTGTTACCTTATTTAAACTAATATCTGGGACGCCTAGGTCAAATTCGATGTCTTCCATCTTAGTATCAGATGGTTCTGAATTTGTTATTAGTTCAACTCCAATATCAAAGTCGAAATCTGCAAGTAATGAATTATCAATGTCTATTGAATTATTTTTAGGAAATATTTTCGATTGATTAGTAACAGTGTGATTATCAAGACTTAAGACTAAGTCCGTAGAAGAGGAGGCATCCTTGAGGCCGCTCAAGAAGAGGCTGTTGACCTTGGAGTCCGTGAGGGACATTGGTTCGGTTTTATTTTTGCCGATGCCGGTTAGGGAGGAGAGGGCGCTGGTCGGAAGGGGGGATTGAAACTTAATAGAATTGGCGGAGTCAGACATAGCACCTCCTACGCATGAGGATCGTCAACTTTTAATTAAAAAGTGAGGAATACATTGAAGGGATTTTTTTATCAATACCCTCGTGTAGTCTTTATCCTCTTTTTTTAAGCGTAATTAAAAGTAGTGCTATTTGGAGTGCTTAATTTAATTATATGTCATTTAAATTAATTTTATAACATTTTATTAAAAAATGTTCTTGAAAATATGCTCTTTATGATAACTTAATAGTCGTTTAATATAAACGCTATACGATTTCTTGATAAATTAAGGAGTAATATATGTGCTGTTTTTCCAATGCGCGTATATCTGGACTATGCAATCGACAGCCAGCTGAACACATCAACGGAGAGCAAGTCGATCAACATATTGATGTAGCAGCACTACATACTCTTCAAGCAGAAGAAAAAATTAAAGAATTAAAGACTCGTTTTCAAGCTTTAGCTGAGAAGTGCCGCGATGCTTCGCCTCAAACAGAAGGCCTCAATAAAGAGCTCGTAGAAGAACTCGCTTCGATGAAAGAAGAAGTAGCCGAGATTGAAAAACAAGCAACCGATGAGATCAAGGCAGAGTTAAAAGTTGTTAAAGAGCAAATCGAGCGATCAAAGAAATGGATTGATCTTGGATTTGATCCTTCACTCATCGCCACAGATTATGAATCAGTTGACTTCGCTGTAAAGACGCATCTTGTTTTTAGCATCAATACCTACAAAAACAGCGCCGAATCCCTAGAAGGTCCAGCAATGGACATCCATAATATCGATGGCAAGGCCCATATTATGATAAAAGGCGAGCTCAAGCCTTTGAAAGATATGGTTGAGATCTTAGGCGAGAATAGGGTTGTCTACTACGATAATGGCGAATTCGAGCGATATGATGGCTGGACTTTTGTTCATCCGGATGGCTTTGTCGAACATGACAAGTTCTACTGGGATCGACTTCAAGACACGCCTCCTGTCGCAAGACTCAATCAAGAAGCTGTAAATGCTATCTTCGATAAGGCTGGAGCAAAAGAAGGACAGGACTATGTGTTGGAAGTAGTATCTACAAAGACATATAATCTCCTTCCTGGCGGACTGTTAGGTAAAATTGCCAAGAAGTTTGTCAATATGTGGATGCATACGCATATGATGATTATCAAGAGAGATGGAAGAGCATGGTCTGCAAGTACACTTCTTGAGAAGAGCGAGTATGAACAAGTCGTGAAAGGTCTTGCTACTAAGTTCGGAAAGACTGGATCTTCGAAAATCAATGCTCCCGACTATGTGCTCACACGAAATAACTGCGAGCACTTCGCAGGATACTTCCCGATGAATGATGAGCAAGCTGAGAAAGTCTTTGATCACGCAAACAAGCTCAACAGTGGCGACACCCGCGCTGAAAATACAGGTGACGGTTTTGACTTCAACATGTTGTCTGAAAACTGCACAAAGAAGATGGGTGTTGAGCCTCTTCAAATCTTAGGTCATAACGTTAAAGCTCACGAATCAGGACTCGATAGCTTGTTAAAGGCTCTTCCTGATTTAGAAGATATTCCATTTATCGGTGGACCTTTGAGCAAATTTGTTAAAGCTGTAGATGCAGTTGCTCGACCAGTGATCAATTTTGTTGGAAAAGTTCTCTCATACGTTCCACAGCCTATTCGACGAGTTGCGTCGCGAATCAGCGATTGCCTCGGCAGCGCGATTTCCTATATTCCTCGAAAGATTGCAGTATTCGCTCTTTCCTTACTCCTCGTCAAGAAATTAGGCGGAAGAGACAATACGACAGGTATTAGAAATCGATATCAGGATAACGCACCAACACTGTGCAAGAATAAATTCACCGACCTCTTCAACGAGGAAAGATTAAAAGTCTATCAAGGATATAATCTTGTCGAGTGGATGCAGAAAAATCACCCTGAGAAAGTTGTGAAATTTAACTGCCGAAAAAATGCGCTCATGCCACTTGATCCTAGAAAAGCTGAGCAGCTGCAAGGTACTGTATCGTAAAAACATAAGCAAGGAAGCTTCGTAAAAGAAGCTTCCGTAATATTTCTTCGATTGCACATTGAGCCTGAATGGTTAGTGAGAGCTGATTATTCAGGCTCTTTTCTTTTCTGAGCGATGGGCGTTAGAAGTCTTTCTTCCACTTAATAGAGACGATACCTTTCGAGTCGTCACCGATCTCAGCTTCCGCTGATATGTTTTTCGCAAGCTCGAGCTCGACACCGATTCTATTAGCCTCCGTAGAAACGCCTTTTGAGACGTTCACTGTGACACCGCGAGAGATGTATTTTCCAACGCGGACATGAATTTCATTATCCATAGAGTCTTTTGACGCGCCAATATTGATAGTATCAATACCAATTCGCTTTTTGACTGTATCAAGAAATTGAAGTGGTGCCGCTGATTGATCGAGAGTCATTGCCGTTGAGGCAAGCTGGAGGGACTCTAGAGGCGAGATATCGCAAAGCTCTTTGTTAAAGAGTATGAGTGAGAGGATCTCTTTTTCTGGTTTCATTGGATTGGATTCAACAGAGACTCTTGGTTTATCCAAAGTTCCTCTGAGGAGTACGCGAGCAGAGACGTGGGGTAGATCTGCTCGTGCAGTGACGCTTAAGCGAGACTCTTTGATAATGTCGCCGCCAAACGTTACATTTCCTTGGGTAATATCAAAATCTTTTCCGGCGAAGGTGAATGTTCCTGCAGTTGTCGAGAATGATCCATGAAGCGATGGCTTCATTGGAGTTCCGCTTAAAGATGCTTGACCGTTCCACTTTGTCGCAAGGCCCCTTCCCTTAATTTCAAGGGGGGATTTTGTTTGAAGGCTTATGTTAAGGTCAAACCTAAAGCCGGAGTCGGATGCCGCTGTTTTTAAGCCTTCCTCGTAGACAAGTTCTGGCTCTCCCTCTTCAGTTCCTGGACGCGCGTAGACGAAATTAATTTCAGGGACTGGTAGGGTAAATCTCTTTGAAACATCAATGACAGCAAGTTCAGAGACTGCTTTTCCATCGATGGCTAAGTGAGAGCTTGATCCTTCAAGCGTGACTTCTCCGGAGACCACGGCGGTCGCATAGTCAAGATTTACTAATTCAACATTGGAGCAGTTGAGCTTTGACTGCCATGAGAATGGGCGCTTATCTGGAATAGGGAGAAGAAGAACTCCAGTACCTTGTAGACGGCCTTTCTTTTCATCTGATGCTCTTAAGTCGTCGACATAGATGTCTTTGCCGTACAGCGTGCCATGAATCGTGATGTCTGAGAGAACTCCACCTAACGCAAGGATGTCCAGTTTTCCCTCAGTCAGTGACACCTCACCTGAGATTGCTTGGCTCTCTAACGTTCCACGGATTGTCGAGCGAACTTGGAGTGTGCCTTCAGCCCACTCTTCTTCTTCCATCCATGGAGCGATCAATGATTGAAGATCACACTGACCCTGGATAAATCCATAGATTGGCTTATTTGTCGGTATACGGAAAAAGGGGAAATGACCGGTCTTTTGAACGACAGGAGTTGAAAGAGTAAAGGTAAGAGGTCGATTTTTTGATGCAGGGGATGTGAAGGAGATTGTGTTATACGAATGAGCTTCATCAATTCCGCCTGTAAGGTCGACAACTAACGCGTCCTTATCCATCATTCTCTCAAGCCAGAGGAACGATCCTTTCGCCTTATACATCGATTTCATGACACCATTTTTCGTGGCGGCATATAAAGATCCCGAGACGCTACCGTTTGCATGTGGAATATCGAACATCGCTGTGACGATGGAGGAAGGGATATTGGTGATCGCTCCCTGAGCTGTTGCGTTTCGGCATGCCCAATCTCTTGATATCACGTTAAGATGAAAGAGCCCCTTAGTTCCCAGTGATCCTGAGATAGAGATTGTTCCAAGTCCTGTCAGTTCTCCATCTATTGCGGTAGGGAGCGTCAAGCTCATCTCAGAGCGAAGTGTATCTGAGCCATAGTTTCCATTTGTGTGGAGAATTCCAGAGAAAAGGGACCCTAAGCCGTGTCGGCTAGGTTTTCTCTCAAAATGACCATGTGATGTGAGCGTGTACGGCGTATTCCATTGAGTTCCTTTTATAAGAGCATTATGAAGCGAGATCTTGCCACTTTTGATATCATATTTTAATGCAGCTTTCGATAACTCAATCCAGTGATCTTTCGAAAGGAGTGCTCGTTTTAGAATGTAGCTCGCGATATAGGTATCGCTTGCTAGATCTTCGCTAAGTGAAAGGGCAAAATTGTCGATATGGACATCATCGCCATAGACGAATTGCGAGCCAGACACCAACGCTGCGTCTAAGTGCCACTTTTGCGATGTATGTGGAATAAAATCTCGCATTTCTTGTTTTTTTACGCGCGCGTCAGCTTCAGAGAGGTGAATCGATGGCGAAAACGAGAGGAGGCACGAGAAGGCTCCCTCTAATCTATGAGAAGGCCGTAAGAACTGGAAATCATTTAATGAGGGAAGTTCTACAGAAAGATCGCATCGAGTCGATGTTTCAGAAGGAATGAAGACCCCTTTCGTTCTGATGAAAGGAGAGGAAAACTCTATGAAACCAGTTTCTTTTTCTCCTACAGAGGTGACTTTTCCAACAATGCTTGAAGTAGAGGGAACCCACTCTTTATTTCCTTTAAGGACTTGTTGTTTATCAGACGTCTTCTCTTTCAAGACAGATGAAATAGTGAGCTCGACTAAAGATTTTTTCTTTTTTTGTGAATGAATCGTCTCAATCGATGAAATACGCTGAAAGAAGCCATCCCATGTAAAATGTCGCTCATCATAGCTTGGAAGCGGAATGATGGTGGAGCTTTCGTTGATTGACTGAGCGCTCTTCAATGCTGGATCGTTTTGTTTATTATAGGTTTTTCCGTCTAAATATGCTTTTAAACGAGCCTTATTCTGCTTATTAAAGAAGGTTGATGAGATCGTAATGTTAGGAAAAGAGTGCTCAAGCCTCCAACCATCGAGCGCTTGAGAAAGAGACCTTTGTAATTGAATAGCGCGTCTATTTCTCTGAGCTTGAATTCGCTCTCGCTTTACTATTGATTCTGGCTCACTGCTGCTTGAAGGGGAAGTTTCTTTTAAGAAACCATTATAGTCTTTCTCATGAGTGAGAGTAAATGTTCCTTGCCCTAAAGAGGCAGAGAATTTCCAAGGCGAGGCATGGGCTATTGAGAGAAGATTCAACTCGTATGAGATGCCATCATGGCGCTCGTCGTGATCTTCTTCTGTAAGTTCTTTTGGATCGTAGACAAAGACATCTCCTTTGATTTCAGCATCGTTGACATGAATTTTTGCCATGCGGTTTGAGCTGATTGAAATAGTTCCAAAAGCGTGAGCTGAGGATGAGATATAGTGGTGGGATGCGAGATAATCAAAAGTCTTTGGGACTAATACATTCCAAGAGCCTTCAAAAGTTGAGTTATCAGTCATTTTGAGATCGCCGCGCGCGGTAATCGTTCGTCGTAAGCGAGACGACTCGATAACATCCTTTGGGGGCGTCAAGGGATTCATATCGATGACAACATTCCACTGAAGATGCAGTGGGTTTAAATCAGAGTTACTGGCTCCAAGAAGTTTGAAATCGAAGTACGCGGAATTAAAAAGAGACTGAATCTCTTTAGCTCTAGGATAGATCGAGAAGGCCCCTTCAATCTTTTCGCTGTATGGATTCATAGAGATGAAGGACGCTTTCATCTCAAGTGAGGGGGCGATAAGTCTTTCTTCACTTATTGGATGTTTTGGAGTAGGCGCTGTGAACTGAACGACTTTCTCAAGTGTTAAGCGAGAAAAAATAACATTAAATGCGCAAGGAAGAGATGAATAAAATTTCTGCAGGAAGAGAACTTCGTCCAGAGTAAACGATTTTTCGGATCCTGGAGCTGCTTTCTCTAAGAGCGAGTGAGGGTCGAAGAGAGTTGGAGATGAGATCTGGTGAGGAGTAACTGGTCCAAGGGAAAGTGGCTTAGTGGATTCAAGAGTAAGGGGATTTGGGCTTAATGGGCGCTTTGTCTCACCCTCTTTCAATGGCGATACTGCCGACTCGGGCTCTGGCTTTGAATCAGTATCGAGCTCGTCGTCAGGTTTTGCTTGAGGAAGTGTCAGTGAGACTTGGCTCGCGTCCAGGTAGAGAAAGGAAATATTTTTAAAGGGAAGATCGATGAGAAGAGGGACGATATCTAAAGATGAGGCAGAGATAAGGCCTTCTTTTCGCGCAAGTTTTCGATAGTCTTCTTTTGAAAGACTCTCAAGACTTTGCGAGGATTGAGTTGGGATAATGCGAATATCGTGGAGCGAAACCCAAAAAGGGGGAAGCGCACGGAATTTTCCGATCTTTACAGTCCATCCAGTGGCTTCAGCGATCTTGAGTTCTAGATATTTTTTAGCAATACTATTGCCTTGAGGCGTGAGCAAGAAAACCCAGAGAAGAGCGACTAAGGCGCATCCAAAGAGGAGAAAGAGGCGAGTTGTAGAGATGATCGCTTTTACCGCTTTCATGTTTTCTGACTTATTCCTTCATCATCATTTTATTATTAGGTAACTATTGTGCCAGAGAAGGTTATAACTTTCTAGGTTGCGGCGACTTTTAATGAAAATGTGCGCAAAAATCAATGTAAAAGCAGCCGTAATCCTTATTTCATTTTTTAAAAAGCTTGTCCAATACTGAAGTAAATCTGAAACGGTGGATCGATTCCTTTTCGACGGTTTAGTGGAAAAGCAATATCAAGGCGAAGAGGTCCAATTGGGGTATTATAGCGGATTCCACCACCGACGGAATGAAGGATCCGTCTCAGCTCAAAACTTGGCAATGGCTCATTAAAAACATTACCAGTGTCGTAGAAGAAAACTGATCCAAAGCCGTTCTTATATCTATTTCTTAGTTCCAACGTCGCAGTCACAATCGATCGTCCGCCAGCTGGCTCATTATTACTATCGACTGGCGAGACGCTACCGGTCTTGTAGCCGCGGAGAGAGTTTTCTGATCCTCCAAAAAAGCGGTCGGGAATCGGAATGTTAAGCGTTGATCTTCCAGATACAGATCCGCATGAAAAGCGTGTCGCAAGTGTCGTAGAGTTATCAAAAAAGGTATCGTACGTAGACCAAGTGAACTGAGAGATGAGATAGCTAAACTGAGGCGTAACGAATTGATACGAAGGCGTTATTTTCAAATTCATTGTCATGCCAGATGTTGGATCAAGCTGCGAATTGGCGCTTGTCCACTTAAATTGAAGCGGAGCTTTGAGGAGAATGTTATGTTTATTTCCTGTGGCTCTCGTAGAGTGAAGTTTTTCAACACGTCCACCCCAGACAAATTCAATTCCTTGGCGTTTGAGAGTCTGCTCACGTAAGACGGACGCTTTATATGCTGTACTGTGATATGGCAAATAGATCTGATGATCATGCTCTAAGATAATAGAGGTCAATCGGTCACTTCTCTTCCATTGTGGAAGAGCGTAGGTGAGTGTGATGGATCGCATCTTCTGCCACAGTTCAGCTCTAAAAGAGAGTCTTTCGCCAATTCCTCGTATGTTTCTATGTTCCCACTCAAGAGATGTACCGCCTCCAAGAGTTGTTGTATAGCTGACGCCAGCGCCGACTGTTTTATGCTTACTTTCGGAGACGGTAAGAGTAACAGGTACTTCATCACCACTTGAAAGAAGTGTCTCTGTCCCTTGAGGTACTTTGCAGTCGATAACAACTGATTGGAAGAGACCAGATTTAAGAAGCCTCGTCTCTGTTTGCTCTATTTTTTCGGTATTGTAAAATTCGCCCCTCTTCCACATAAGACGCGTTCGAATATATGAGTCTTTAACGTCATTCATGCCTTCGATGGTTACTTCGCCGAGCCTGACGAGAGGTCCAGTTTTAATTTCAAAGTGAACATCAACCATAGCGGTATGAGGGAAGGCGATGAACTTCTTATCTACGACAGAGGCAAAGATAAAACCTTTAGATTGAAGGCTTTTAACTATTTCCTTCTCAAATGATAGAAGAAGGTCGCCTTCTGCAGGTCTTCCAGGTGAGAATGTCTCTATATCAGATCGACTTGGCTCAAGATCGATAAGCGTTGGTTGGAGGTCGGGAGGGCAGCGCTCTAAGACTGACTTTCTATCAAGCCAGGTAATATCGATATTTTTAAGTGAGTAGCGTGGGCCAAGTTCTACGTGAAAAACGACGTTCAAGTCGTTTGTTTGAATGATACTTGGATGGATAACACAGTTAAAAAATCCGTTGTATATGGCAACCTTTCTCATGTTTTCCTTGTCGCTTTCGACAAGGTTTTTAAGCTGCTTCATTGAGGTGACGCCATTTGCTTGGTAGCTGACCAGCTGTGAGGATGCTCTAAGCTGTCGGTAGATCGCAGCGTTGTTGACCCCTTCAATCGTCGCTCGATAGGCTAAAGCGCTGAGGGACGATGAAAGAAAAAGCAGCACAAGGAATAAATAATGAAAAGGTGTCGTAGAACGGATATGAGGCACGTATTATAGCTCCTTCAAGGAAAGAGGATGCGACACATCATATCGTATCTAGCGGCTAATCGAGAAGTCTTATTTTTCAAACTTGTAAAAAGATAAATTTGCAATTTCTTAGTTTTCAAATTGAGAGGATCTCATGGATCGTAGCCTGATGAAAGAGGCTGCGAATGAGAAAGCTTAAGAACTGGGTGACTCTGATGTGAACTTATAGCGCTTGTTGGATGCGGAAGTGAAACTGCAGCTGTGTTAATTGCAGCTGCAGAAATTGCTTATTGGCCTATTGCTGCTTGATGAATGTCGAATCTTGCTAAATCCTTGTAGATTCCCTATTGGTTTGATTGATCAATCTTGTTCATCTGTGTACTCGAGTGGAAGATCAAAGTTGTCATTGTCATTTTTCTTTACGGATTTTCGTGTGTTTGTTTGTGGGTTGTTTTGATTGTGCGGTTTTTCATTCGTATAATTGAGCGGAAAATCATCATCGTCATCCGAAGGTTGACTGCTAACAGTTGTTTGAAAGGCTGCTTTTGTTTTTATGGCAACTGATTCATCTTCATTTGCAGTATTCTGTATTTGACGGACTTTTCTTTCTTCAAACCCAGTATAGCTGCTTTTCCATAGATTTCTGACTGTTTTTGAGAGAAGGGCCAGTCCAAAGGTGGGAATTGTTGCAAAAAGAGCCTTAATTAGATTCACTGTCCTTTGTTTTGGAGTAATAGCTTCGGTTATTACTTCTACTTCCTTACCAGAACCAAATAACTTTACTTTATTTTGTGGCTTAAATTGCTGGGATTGCTGATTTGGGGAAGGTGTTACACCAGTTGTTCGATTCATAAATTTCTCCTTTATCGTGCTTACTTTCTTACTACCAGTGAGTTGAGCAATATGTCAAAAGATAAATCCAAACATGCGAGTTTAGGTGTCGAATAAACAGGCTGTTTTTACAGGCCAAAGTGTTGAGTAGCGATAAAAGTGAATAAGGTCCAAAGAAAATGAGTGAATCAGGCTATTTATAAAGCATGTCTTATACTATTTCTTGTTATATGCCTCGCAAGCTGGGCTGCCGTCTACCTTTGCCCACTCAGGAAGTTTCTCGTATATATCGTCGATGTTATCCAAATTTTTAACTTTTGCTCTGGTAATCGCTCGACCAGCTAACTCACTGTAGATCGTCTGATTGCTTTGGTCTATGATGAGTATGGAAGAAGGATCTTTGGTGATAGCGGCTTCAGCTAGCAAGTAAAATGATCCTTGGGTTACATTAATTGATTTAATCAAACTAGGATTGTTATATATATCAATTACGCTTGCATCATTATCTGATCGGCGTTCAAGTCCTAATTTTTGTGCGCTATGATTACCTTGGTAATTTATTTTTTGCTCGAAGGCATTCGCTACTTTTGTTTTAGTGGTAGCTTCCTGTGATTCGTTTAAAGAGCCGTCTCCTCTATCAGTTAAGTCTCTAATGACCTTCGGTTCTTCAAAACCAGTGTAACTACTTTTCCAAAGCTCCCTGACTGTTTTTGAGAGAAGAGCTAATCCTAAAGTAAAGATTGTTGCGAAGAGGGCTTTTGCTAGATTCGTTGCCTTTTGTATTGGAGAGAGAGGTTTACTCGTTATATCTTCGACTTTCCTCCCTTCAAGCGCTCCTTCAGTTTCTTTTATCAGAGATTGATTAGGAGATTGAATTTTTGGCGAATCAGATGGAGATGGCGTTAGCATAATTTGCTCCTTTATGTAGCTCTTAATTCCTTACTACCAGTGAGTTGAGCAATATGTCAAAAGATAAATCCAAACATGCGGGTTTAGGTGTCGAATAAACAGACTGTTTTTTAGGAAATCGCACTTTCCGCTCGATTTTTGAGCTGTGATCTCAGTATGTTTCTCTCATTTCGAAAATGAAAGAGTGATGACCTTCCACATGGCTACTAATAGCTTCATTCAGACAACACAGAGTGACATTACAATATCGAATTCTTTAACGAGTCAAGAGAGGAGCAACACGAAAGCTCTCTTCGAATCCATGAAAGAGATTATTCCTGGTGGGGTAAGCTCGCCCGTTCGCTCATGCTTTTCACTAGGAGTGACTCCGCTCATCGTTGAATCAGGAAAAGGGGCTGAAATTATCGATATTGATGGCAACCGATATATTGACTTTTGCATGTCGTGGGGTGCGCTCCTTCATGGTCACGCAGATGATGAGATCCTCTCTCACGCAAAAGAGGCGATGGAGAAGGGGACGACATTTGGAATCTCCTCGCCGTATGAAGAAGGGCTTGCGAGGAGGATAGTCTCTCAAGTTCCCGGAATGGAGATGATCCGGTTTGTATCATCAGGGACTGAAGCGACAATGAGTGCTGTGCGCTTAGCTCGCGCATTTACTGGCAAAGAGACTGTTATCAAGTTTCAGGGGCACTACCATGGACATGCAGATCAATTTCTCATCCATGCGGGTTCAGGAGTTCACGATCTTCCAAAGTCTTCATCAATGGGCATCCCTTCTGAGTTTGTCTCACACACCCATTGTCTTCCTTTTAATGATGTTGAGTCGCTTCACTCATATTTTTTATCAAAAGAACGGGGAAGTAGCGTCGCGGCGATTATTGTCGAGCCTGTAGCGGCAAATATGGGAGTTGTTCCTTTAGAGTCGAAGTTCTTGGAAGCTCTCATTGAATATAAAGAAAAGTTTGGATTCCTTTTGATCTTTGACGAGGTGGTAACAGGTTTTCGCTTCTCATTAAAAGGCGCTCAAGAGATCTATCCGGTCGCGCCTGATCTCATCTGCCTGGGAAAAATTATTGGAGGCGGTTTTCCTGCGGCGGCATTCGGAGGAAGACAGGAGATCATGAGTCTTCTTTCGCCCCTTGGAAAAGTCTATCAAGCGGGAACACTCTCGGGAAATCCTGTTGCGATGGCAGCCGGGGATAAGGCTATAGAAAAAGCAATGGCTGATCCTGATTTTTATCAGACGTTAAAAGATCGAGCTCGATTATTTATCGATCCTGTATCTGAGTGGATCCAGAGGAAGAGTCTTCGAGCTGCATGCCAATCTGCAGGGACAATGTGGACTCTCTTTTTTGGTGTTCGCTCAGTAATAACATCGCATGATATACAGTCATTACATAATGATCTGTTCAAGCGGTATTTTCTCTATATGCTTGAGAGAGGGGTTTACATCCCTCCGCTTCATAATGAGGCATGGTTTATCTCTTCGAAGCATACTGATGAGCATCTTAAGATTGCTGCAAAATGGACGATTTCTTTCTTACAAGAGAATGAGGAACTGTTGAGATGAGCCAAATTTCAACGATGAAATTAAGATATCGATATCTTTTTCTTTCGTTATCAATCTTCTTGTCCCTTTTTTGCATGAAAATGAGAGGAGAAGAGAGAGCTTACTTTCTCGATCTTCCCCAAAATTGCACGGAGGAGTCGACTCTTGCGCTTGGGGAAAGGATTGACAATCTTGTGACGAATGAAGGAATAAATAAGCTTCATATCCGTTTTCACTCGACTAAGGGAAGTCTGAAATCATCGTTGAATTTTGCCCAAAAGTTAGCTTCAATCAGAGACTCGAGACGAGTCGAGATCACAGCATATATTGATACACTTCTATCGGGGCCTTTTGCGCTCGTTCCTTTTGTCGCTGATAAAATTGAGACCACGAGAAGGATTACATGGGGAAGACCTTTGACAGGAGAGTCAGATGGTCTGAATAAAGAGAGCTTTCTTCTGGCGAAAGGGATAATAGTATCGCTCATGCCCAATACAAATGGTGAACCGCGTGACGCATGGAAAGGTCTTCTCAATAAGATGACAGAAAGCTCCTTGTCGGATCACTCAAATCAATATATTAGTCAAAATGAACTGATGGCAGTTCCAGATATTCGAGTCGATAAAGATCGTGAATCGTTTGAGTCGCAGTTTGTAAAAGAGGTCCCTCCAAATATAGAGACGCAAGAAAAGAGAGAGAGTCCTGATCATACATTTGAAAAAGAATTCAGTAAAATAGCCCTCAGTCCAAATAGTTTTATCGGACGTATCTTTATCGGTCCAAAGAACGATATGATCTCACAGTCTACGTGGATCTATGTCAAATCCGCGCTCGACTATTTTAAGCTTAAGAAGCCTTCTTGCATCATCATTGAGTTGGACACCCCAGGGGGAGAGGTTTTCGCAGCCGAAAAAATATCAGACGCTCTGAAATCTCTCGACTATGATCACGGAATTCCTGTTATCGCATATATCAACAACTGGGCAATCTCTGCTGGCGCAATGGTTTCCTATTCGTGCCGATATATTGTCACTGAACAAGATGGCGCAATGGGGGCTGCAACCCCGGTAATGATGTCTGAAGAGGGGATGCAGCCAACGAGTGAGAAGATGATATCTGCCCTTCGCGCGGACTTTGCTAATAAAGCCTCGCTCTTTGGACGAAATCCATACATAGCGGAAGCAATGGTCGACCCTGATGTGATTGTTGTCGAGCGCGAAGGGAAAATCATAAAACTCAGCACAGAGGCTGAGATGAATCCACCATCATTTCAAGGAGGTGGTGATATCATCATCTCTTCAAAGGGAAAGCTTCTTACGTTAACGGGGAAGGATTTAGCTCGTTTCTCAGTCGCAAACTATGTCGTCCCACTCGAGGGGAAGAACGGGCAGCTAGCTAATACGTCTATTGGTACAAGCTTTTTGCAGTTTATTCCTTATTTTCATGGACATAGTGATGTGCCCATCGAAACATATCAGATGGATTTTAGAACATCATTTGTCTCATTTATTGCATCGCCAGTTGTCACTTCAGCGCTCGTGTTCTTGCTGATGGTGTCGCTCTATATGGAGCTATCATCTCCAGGTGTCACTGTGCCCGGGCTTGTCGCATTAGTCTCCTTCTTTTTCCTCATGGTTGGAAGCTATGCTCAGGAGTCGATAGTTTGGTTTGAGCCGCTCGTCGCTCTCTTTGGCCTGATACTCATTGTCGCGGATATTTTTCTCCTTCCAACAGGAGGTTTCCTCTCTGGGTTGGGGACTCTATGTCTCTTCTTGGGAGTTATCATGATGATTGTCCCGGCAATGAGTGATCTCATAGCCCCAATTATTCATTCATTGACTCATATAGCGTCTAAGGGGTCGGATCCGTCGCCAGAGATAACAATGACAGCAAAGGGATATTATGGACTTCATGTCTTGAGTTTAGTCTCTTTAGCTATCTTTCTTGCCGTTATCATGATCATCCTTTTGGCTAAGTATCAAATTCGCCCTCACATACTTGGAAGGATGCATTTAGTCCTCGATGTTCCGTCTCCTCAAGTTCCATCGATAAAAGATGATGTCATGATAGGAAACCACATACCAGGAGTAGGCGATACTGGAGTTGTTCGTGCAACATTAAGGCCAGCTGGGAAGGTAGTTATCGGTGGAGAGCTATACGACGCGATAAGTACTGGTGAGTTTATTCAGGTGGACGAGCCAGTCCGCGTTGTAGAGATAAGGGGCTATATGATATGTGTTGAAAAGCTCAATACTGATCAAACTTCAATTAATTCGTGAGTACGTATGGACGCTTGGGTTTTACTTGCCCTTTCTTTATTTTTGCTTACGCTGGAGTTTTTCCTTCCAGGTGGCATTTTGGCTGTGTTCGCATCCATAGTTTATATTATTGCATTTGTAAGCGCATTCAATCAGCTCTCAGGAGCTTCTTTGGCTACATATAGTTTCTTGGCGATCACACTTCCAGTCGTTGTGGTCTATCTCACACTCTATAGGATGCGGAAGAGTGCGCAATCCAATACCTTTTTTCTAGCACAAAACCAAGAGGGATATCAGGGGGCTCAGTTTGATTCTTCCCTTATCGGAAAAATAGGAATAGCTGCGACAGATCTAGGACCATCTGGTTTCGCGGTTATTGAGGGGAAACGAGTCCAAGTGATAAGCCAGTCGAGCTACATTGAAAAGGGCAAAAGAATAGCGGTCATGAATGGTCGTGGTGCTTATTTGATTGTCCAAGAGGTAACTGAGTAGTTATCAAAGAGAAGTAACATTAAATGATGAAATGAGGATACGACACAAATGCCAATAGAATTCTCAATGCTCGCGCTCTTTTTAGGAGTCGTGGCAGTTATTGTCGCTTTCATCTTAGGAAGCTATATCAGCCTTTGGTTTCAAGCTTTTGTCTCAGGAACACCTATTTCGCTGTTCAATATCATTGGAATGAGTCTTCGTAAGATTCCTCCAAAGACGATCGTCAATGCACATATTAATGCGTATAAAGCAGGTTTAAGACAGATCGATGTAGCAGACCTTGAAACGCATTATCTCGCAGGAGGTCGTGTAATCGATGTTGTCTCCGCGCTTATCGCTGCAGAAAAAGCTAATATTCCACTTGATTGGAAGAGGGCGACAGCAATCGACTTAGCAGGACGAGATATTCTCGACGCTGTTCGAACATCCGTTAACCCAAAGGTCATTGACTGTCCGGATCGAGCACGAGGTGATTATATCACTGGCGTTGCAAAAGACGGTGTTCAGTTGAAATGCCGTGCTCGAGTAACAGTTCGCACAAACATCGCTCAGCTCGTCGGTGGTGCGACCGAAGAGACAATTATCGCTCGTGTAGGTGAAGGTATTATTGGAGCTATTGGTGCTGCTGAAAACCACCTTATTGTTTTGGAGAATCCACAGCTTATTTCTAAGCGTGTTCTTGAAAAGGGTCTCGACGCGCAGACAGCTTTCGAGATTCTCTCAATTGATATTGCTGATATAATGATCGGTGAGAACATTGGAGCAAAACTTCGCGCAGATAAAGCTGAATCTGATAAGCGTATTGCCCAGGCAAAAGCTGAAGAGCGCAGAGCTATGGCTGTTGCTATGGAACAAGAAAATAGCGCTGAAGTGAAAGCTAAAGAAGCTAAACTCATTGAGGCTCAAGCTTCAGTTCCACAAGCATTGGCAGATGCTCTTCGTGAAGGGAAGCTAGGTGTTTTTGATTATTATCGCCTTGAGAATGTTCAGGCTGATACAAAGATGAGAAGAGAGATTACATCGTAATTCATCTGTGTATAAATCGAGAGCGAGATGAAGGGGTTTACTATGGGATCGAGTGACGATGTAGAATTTAACTGGTTCAAGATTATCGCGGTTCTCCTTTTTTGGGTCATTGCACACCTTGTTGGTAGTGGCACAAAACAGCGAGTTCCTCGTCCTCGTGATCAACCTGAAAGTAAACCCCGAGCTCCATCAAAGCTCGATGAAGAGGCAGAGCGTGCCCTCAAAGAGTGGAGAGAGATCTTCGGCGGTGAGGACGAATCGGAGGATCTCGAAGAGCTCGAGGCAAAGCCTGTACAGGTCGTTATTCAACAAGATGTAAAGCCTCCTCAAGAGGCTGTTGAAAAAAGAAGAGATGAAAGCACTCATCACTTCTCAACAGTTGAGGAGCGAACACTCGAATCATCGATTGAAAAACGAACTATTCAACCAACTATTGAGAAGAGAAAATTAGATATTGCGCTCGATGAAGATTTCTCATTCCACTCAGGATTGGATGATAGGATATATTCGTCGACTGCAGTATTGCAGTCCGCTATGAAAAAAGAGAAAAATAAAGAAAAAGCTCAACGTATAGGTTCTAAGAAGCAGCTTCTCCTGGCATATGAGATTATGCAGGCTCCTGTCTCATTAAGGAGGCCTCGGATATAATGACGGGCATGACTGATTGCATAGGTAAGCGGCTTCAATATATACAATCTTCTCTCGAGCAGCATGCCCGTAGAGAGAAAGTGCAGATTATCGCTGTGACAAAGTATCAGCCGATCGATGTTTTCCAGCCTCTTTTTCAAGCAGGAATTCAACATGTTGGAGAAAGCCGTGTCATAGAGGCTTTACGAAGAAAGAGTGAGATTCCTTATCCATTTACTTGGCATCTTATCGGCTCTCTGCAGAAGAACAAGGTCGCAAAAGCAGTAATGGGTTTTGATTATATTCATTCAATTGATAGCTTTGAGTTATTGAAAGCTGTCTCAGACGCAGTCCCGAGAGCTGGAGGAAAAGAACGGCAAAAGGTCTTTCTTCAGGTGAACCCAGTCCTCGAACAGACAAAACATGGTTTTACAATTGCAGATCTCGATTCATCGAATGAGCTCATCTATAGATTGAAGGAGCTTCCCTATATTGAGATATGTGGGCTTATGGCTATGGCGCCTCAGAGGGGGCTTCATGGAGAGCATATGGTGCGAGAGGCTTTTTCAAAGACTGCTCAACTATTCGCAACGTTGAAAGCCACAGTATTTAATGATTATCCTTATGACTTTGCTCATCTATCAATGGGAATGTCGCAAGATTATAAGATTGCTTTAGAGTATGGTGCTGATTTTCTACGCATTGGATCATTTTTATTTGATAAAGATGAGAGCCAAAGTGATAGGCAATAAGAGAAAAGAGTAGGTGGATTTGAAGAAAGATACTTAATTCCACTGAAAAAAAAGAAAAATTCGATATAGTATTTCTTAACTCAATAAAATACCGCTTTTTTGATATTCGACTCTGAGTGTAAGAGTTAAGTAAGAAAGAGTTAAGGTATTGTGAAAGGTAAAGCGAGCGTATTATAGCTATGTCTCAAGATATGCAGGCTATTGGACAAATTTTTTTAGAGCGACGTCGTGAGCTCAACTTGTCGTTGAAAGAGGTGGAAAGTGCGACTTCGATTCGCACAACATATCTAGAAGCGATAGAAGCTGGCCAAATGGAAAAGCTCATCTCTCCTATCTACGCGCAAGGCTTTGTCCGTCAATATGCTGCTTATTTAGGCCTTGATGGTGATCGCATAGTCACTGAAAACTCAGAAGTATTCAGAAGACCAATTGTCCAGGAATTTTCCTATGGCATTGGGACATTAGAAACGAGAGGTACTCCTACCGGTGGGGCTAAATGGATGCCTGCTGCAATGTGGATATTAGCATTCTCATTTCTTCTGCTCTGCGCGTTTTTAACCGCTCGAGCGCTTGAGCTTGTATAAATTATTCTCAATGTAATCATAACGCGATAGATACTTAATAACTCACGACCCTACGCAATCTAACTCTATGAATTGTAAAGATATAGTAAAGATATTTGTCTCTGGTTTCTTAGGTGGTAGTGCTGATGTGATCCCTGGTATATCAGGTGGAACCGTCTACTATCTACTAGGAATCTACGATCAGCTTCTCGGAAGTATCTCAGCTATGCCATCGCTTGTGATGAGCGCATTCCGAAAAAGGTCTCTTCATCATCTCCTTACTTCGAAAGAATTTCGCTTTCTGTTGATTCTTGGTATTGGAGTTTCTACAGCATTCTTTTTTCTTACATCATTGATCGTATCGCTCCTAAATAGTGAAATTTATCGATCATCATTATTTGCTCTCTTCTTTGGATTAGTGATTGGCTCATTTTTTATCATCGCCAAGCCATTGATACATGTTGTATTTGAACATATAAGCACCAAGAGCAAGCTCATCATTTTCTCTTTATTCGCGTTAGGAAGCATTATCGGATTTTCATTTGATTCTCTTTCCGAAGCTTTCATAAAAAAATCGAATGCGGCTACTTATTCGGTAAGAGTTCAATTTCCTTCTGACTCGAGTAAAGCTTTACTTGATAAGAACGGGGAGAACTATACCGCCTATTTTAAAGAAATACGTGGGATAACTGTCGATGAGCTTCAAGTCTTGGTTTCAAAGGGGTATGTCCTTAATGATCAAGACTGTATGCGTCAAAGTGATGGGAAAATTGAGCCCGTAGGACAGCTTCTGAAGAGTTGTGAAACATCGGGGTTCATGACTTTTATATATCCGACCTATTTTTTAGCAGGCGCAATTGCATGTATTGCAATGCTTCTTCCAGGAATATCAGGAAGCTATATGCTTAATGTCATAGGAATGTATGGGCCGATCTTAGCTCACCTCCTGACGCTTATAGATGGGATTAAAGGCCAGCATGGTTTTTCAGTGCACTTTTACTCACTTATGATAGTCATCCAAGTCGCACTTGGGATTCTTTTCGGAGGCATAGTCTTCTCTTTATGCGTAAAGTCTATCATTGAGAAATGGCCTCGTGAGTCTCATGCTCTTTTGTCAGGATGTCTTTTAGGTTCCATTGGAATTTTGTGGCCATTTCAGAATATGACGCGATTTCTCAATCCTTTTACGATTGAGCGTGGATATGAGCTACAGGTAAAAGGGTATTATTGCCCTTCTTTTGGAGCTTTTCTTACATCGCATGAGTGGTTTATCATGCTTGGGGCTTTCTCATTCCTCTTTCTCTTAGAGGGTATTAAGCAGCTTAAGTTTAAGTATGAGAATAGATCTTTGTATTCTTCATCGCAGCCTTGCGATAATTCATAAAATAATCATTTTGGATGAGTGAGGAGGCTTATAGAATAGTTAGCCTCATCACTCGAGTAAGGGTATATTTTTTTTCGCTTGGAGCTACCTTGGAAGTAGGATTCTGTCAGCGTAGAATTCATTCTTGCTTGGATGAACTTGGCTCACATCGATTTTGCCCCAAGCTAAGATCTCCTGAGCTGGTTCTAAGTCAAGGTTGAGAAGTTCGTCGTTTGAGAGAAAGAGAATGATTTGACCGCTTTTGTCTTGCACTAGATACGTGTCAGTATCTGTTTGCTGTATGATTCGTACTTTAATCCAGACATTTTCGCCTTTTAACATGGTCTCAGGCAGTGTCGCTATGTGAACTGTCGGTACATCATAGGATGCACGTTGGGGGGCTACTTTATTGCCAAATAGTGATGCTGATGTAAGTAATAATAAAGGACACAAGAAAGTGAGAATAGTTGCGGTAGAAGTTGATGTCGATGAAGATGGAAGCTTTGAAGGAGTATGAGATAGACTGCCGCGCATCATACGTTTATGTTTCATGCCTCGTCTCTTTTTTTATATCCCAGTTTAGATTCATCTCCCAGTGTTGATTGACAACACAGGGATGATTTGGGGTGGGGTATTCCTTTTACAACATGAGGTAGTTTTTGAAAAAGGGGAAAGGGATAATAAACTTGTTTTAATGTTAGTCCGTGAGCTGGTGCGGTTACTCCTGCATACTGACGCTGTCTTGATTGGAATGCTAATGAGGCTTCTTCATATGAGAGTTTGCCTACAGCAATCCAAATGAGCGTTCCCACGATATTTCGGACCATCTTATATAAGAAATTATTTCCTGTCAGCGTGAAATGAAGCTCAGGAAATTCGGGGTCATGGATATGTGTGCAGGTGATTTCACTTATGGTTCGAACTGTGGAAGAGTAGTTTAAGTTTTTGCGCTGATTGCAATACGCATAAAAATCTTTTGTTCCTTGGAAAAGAGGAAGGGCGTGATAGAGCTTTTCAAGATCAATACCTGAATGAGCTACGTGCCATGAGTAGTGCCGTAAAAGGGGCGACTGAGTTTTTCCTATGCTTACTCGATATTGATATGTCTTGTGTGTCGCAGATAATGTAGGGTGGAATTCAATATCTGGCGCTCTCGCAAGGTGGATTACTCTGATGTCTTGTGGGAGAAGCTGGTTCAAACTAATCAGCAATTTCTCATCGGATTTGAGAGATGACTTACTTTTCCACTTACAATCGACTATTTGTCCAAGAGCATGGACGCCTCTATCAGTTCGCGATGCTGCCTGTAGCGTAAGTTCATCTGATTGAGTTATTTGAAGGAGCGCTTTTTCAAGTTCTCCTTCAATTGATGGGCCTTCCTTGGTTTTTTGCCACCCAAGATATTGTGTGCCATCGTATGCGATCTGGAAAATATAGTGGTTCATATCGTGGAAGTTGTCATGTACAACATCTAATGAGGAGCAGTCTTTGGACTTCATGTGAAGAGAGTCTTCTCTCAGTATTCGATCAAAAATGAAGTGGAGTTAGATCTATTCATTAAACAGATTCATAACTCCACATTCATGAGAATGTAACTACTTATTGATGAGCGATGACAAAGAGGAGAACTCCTTCCATGAATCGCTGAATAGCAATAAGAACTAGGACCATACCCATTAAGCGCTCAAAAGCGAGTAAGCCGCTATTTCCTACAAGGTTGAGAAGCTTTCGTGAGGAAAGAAGTACAATCCCGCTTAAAAGCCAGGCAAGAATAATGCTGACGATCATAGGGCTAACGTAAGGCTCTGCCGAAGCATAGAGCATAACCGCAGCTAAGAGGGATGGGCTTGCAATCATTGGAATGGCTAAAGGTACAACATAAGGCTCTTCTCCAGCGATGCGTGGAATATAATCATGTGTTGAGAAGAGGATTTTGATAGCTGTTAAAAAGAGGATAATGCCTGTTGAGAGGTATACAGTCGTTTTGCTAATTCCCAGAAGGCAGAAAATCCACTCGCCAACGAAAGAGAAGAATAAGATGGTTACGAGGGCTATAAGAAGCTCTCGTATAACGATCGTACGGCTTCGAGCTGGTGAAATGCCTGTCAAAAACGCTAAAAACTGCTTTGCGTTCCCAAGAGGGTTAATGATTAAAAAGAGAGTAAGAGTGAGGGTAAATATCGTCATATATGTTAAATGATTTTCCTCAATCAGAGATGGTTTGTTATTTCGTTTTTGTTGTTGTATCCATTACATTAAGGTTATTTCACAAGCTATGTAACTATGACAAACTGGTGAAGGCCTTTTACAATGATTTCAAGTGAAAGCATCGTAAGCAACATGCCCATAAGCTGTTCCATAGCAATGAGACCTCTTCTACCTAATATCTTCTGAAGATAGGCTGCAGAGACAACTATGGCGATAACAGCGCACCAAGCAAGAAAAATTCCTAAGCTGAGTGTTACCAAGCTGATATCTTGCTGCGCATAGATTACTATGGTAGTAAATACGCCTCCACCAGCGATAAGTGGTGTCGCAATCGGAACAATGAATGGCTCTTGAAGTTTCTTTTCAGAGTTTGACGAGACGGCTGGAGGGAAAATCATATTAAGAGCAACTAAGAAGAGGAGGATGCCACCAGAGAGGCTGACGGTATATTGCTTCACATGGATTGCCTTAAGGAATGGATCTCCTAGGAAAAGAAAGAAGTACGCAATCAACATGGAGAAGATTGCTTCACGAAATAGGATGGCCTTTTGTCGATTGAATTCGAAGTCTTTAACGAGAGAGACAAAGGTCGGAATATTGCCGATAGGGTTTGCTACAAGGAAAAGTGTTAACGTAATAGTAAAAAGGTGCATGAAAGAGCTCCATCTCTATTCTTCAGGATTACTTCTTGTATATACTAAAGAAATCCTCTGTTCAAAACGCCTGTAAATCAAATATAAATCCTGAGAGAAATCCTAAAGCCGCTATGCAGATAGCTCCGAAAGTTGGAAAGACAAAGCTGGCAAGAATTGATACCAACATAGCCACACCAAAGGCATAAGGATAGCGCTCACTATTTTCTAATAAAAAAGCGTTTACATTATGTAAACGAGTGTAAACTGATACTACTTTTTTAACAAGAATGCCGGCAGTAAATCCGTTTGTTGCCCAAAGAGCTGAAACTGTTAGTTGATTATGCATGAAGATTCGATCTATAGTGGTTGCGATAATGTAACAGCCGCTTAGAGCTTGAAGCGTTTCTAAGAAGGTAAAAGGAGCTCTTTCATTCGACGTATCGCTTTGAATACGAGTTGTTTGAGTTAAACTGAGAGGAATGGCAGGCTCTATCAGCATGGTAGCCCTCGTTCTTTTTTGTCTTTTGATAGAATGAGGAACAAATCTCTTATAAAAGATGAAGTGTATCATTTATGTACCTACTTCGAGATATAAATACAAATATGACCTTCCTATGGGGATCAGATCTTCACCTTGATGAGGATCGGTTTTCATCATTATCTATGTTTTTAAAAAAATCGTTTTACACCAGTGGTTCGATACAGACGCCGCAAGCGTTCCTAGTAACTGGTGATATAGCGGATAAGGGGTCTCCTATATCGTGGATGCCTCGAATCAGGGCAAAAAGTAATTTTCCATGTTATTTTGTCTTAGGAAATCATGATTATTACGGAGCCTCCGTCTCAAAGATGAGATGGGCGCTTTCAGAAAGAAAAGATGAATTCTTTGAAAGAGAGATTCATTATGTTCCATTTCATCATGAAGGGTTATTTTTATCAGACAATGTAGCTGTTGTAGGAGTTGATGGTTGGGCAGATGGCCGATCAGGTGATTATCTCACATCGACCGTGTATCTACGAGATTGGGATGAGATCCATGATCTCATGTATCTGACATCCCATGAGAGACTCGAGGCTATTCAAGAGATTAGCGATCAAGAAGTTTCTTCTCTTCTTATCAAATTGACATCATTGCCGAGGAATGTGAGGAAAGTCCTCATCATGATGCATGTTCCGCCATTTCGCGAGTCGTGCCTGTGGCAGAACACTGTTGCCAATGATCAGTGGGCGCCGCATTTTGTCGCTCACAATATGGGTTTGATGCTCACATCGTTTTTCTCGAAGAATAAGTCTTTAGAGGGGACCGTTCTCTGTGGTCACTCCCATCATAGAGCGACATATCAACCACTTCCGAACTTAAGAGTAGAGACTGCCGCTTCTTTTGATGGGGAAAAAGAGTTACTCGATGGGATTTCTCAAATTGAGTTTTAAGATTCTATTGATAGATTCATCAATATCATCAGATCTCGCAAAGCCACTCATTCGAAGGAACTTTTCACCGGAGGGTCCAAAGCCAATACCTGGAGTCGTTACGATATGCGCTTTCGAGAGAAAGTAATCAAAAGAGCTCCAACCAGTAAGGGTATCAATCTCAACCCAGACGTAAGGCGCGTGATCACCACCATACACTTTGGCTCCACGCTCTAAGAGAGCTTTTTTAAGTTTTTTCGTGCTCTCTTTATAGAGGCTTACCTGCTCAAGGGTTTCTTTTCTGCCTTGTTCGGAGAGCGCAATGATTCCAGCCTTTTGACTTATGTACGATGCTCCATTAAACAAAGTAGTGATAAGACGAGTGAAGTCTTTATTTACTGAATGGCCATCAGCATATCGAAGTGCCTTAGGAACAACCGTCCAGCCAAGACGTATGCCACTGAATCCGCACGACTTAGAAAAAGATCCAACTTCAATAGCTACTTCCTCGGCTCCTGGGATCTCATAAATTGAACGAGGAAGGTCGCTTCCCTCTAGAATATATTCTCGATACGCAACATCAAAGACGAGAATATGACCATTCATTTTGGAGATCTCGATGTATTCTTTGAGCTCGCTTCTGGTAAAGACTGTCCCTGTTGGATTATTCGGACTACAGATGAAAACCAATGATCCTTTGGGCAATGTATCAAGCAAAAGACGTGATGTCCCATTTGGTGTTGGAACACAAGAAAGAGTAATTGGCCTCTTCTGTCGTATCATGAGGGATGAGTCAAAATATGCCGGATAGCTTGGTTCTTGAAGAGCTACAGGTGTTGTATCTCCAAAGAGGATTTGAATGCGCCCTATATCGCTCTTTGCTCCATCAGAGATAAAAACTTCATCAGAGTCGAGCCATGAGATCTGAGGATAGAGAGTTTTGATGATTTTCTCTCGAAGCTCTACAAGGCCGAGCTCAGGCCCGTATCCTTTATATCCTTGAGATGTGCCCATACCTTGCCCAATTTCTTGGAGAGCATTGGAAATAGTTGGAGCTAAGGGCTTTGTTGTATCACCAATGCCTAAAGAGATAATTTGGGCATCTGGATGGCTCTTTTTAAATGCTTCAACTCTCGTCTTTACCTCATGAAAGAGGTACTTCTCGGATACGTTGAAGAATAATGGATTGCGCTTCATAAATTCAATCTCGGCCTCTTCTCAAGTGGTCATACGGTTGCGAGGGCTTGTACAAGTAGATGGTCGCCACTCATATTCTCAAACTCAAAAGCGTTTTGAACAGGTTGTGAGGAGAGGACTGAATCAATTCGCTTTTCAGTTGCCTGAGAGACTGGAACAATAGGAAGTCGGCAGCAATTTTGCATGAGGCCCAACTTCGAGAGCATATATTTCATCGGTGTCGGATTGGTCTCATAAAAGCACGAGTTGAAAAACTGCCGTAGCTGATAGTGGATCGCTTTCGCAACCTCAAAGTCTTGAGCGAGAGCTGATCCCACCAATTTAGTCATCGTATGTGGAAGAAGGTTTGATGCAACCGACATAACTCCTTGAGCCCCAAGAGAAATTGACGGAAGCGCTAGAAGATCATCGCCTGAAAGGACTGTTATTTTACCGTCCCATTTTGAAGCTAGATCGACCACTTCCATAAGCGCTGGGAGGCTTCCTGATGCTTCTTTTATGCCTGTAACTCGTGGAAGCTCAAATAGCCTCTTGAGTGTGTCGATTTCAAGGTTGCATGCAGAGCGACCTGGAATGTTATACAGAAAGATCTCAAGATTCGTTGCGTCATGGATAGCATTAAAGTGCGAGTAAAGACCTTCTTGGCTTGGTCTATTGTAAGGTGGAGTGGAGATTTGAAGTCCATCGAGACCCATCTCTTCTGCGATCTTTGCTTGAGCTATTGTCTCTTGAGTGCTTGAGGTGCCGCAACCTGAGAAAAGGAGTGTTGAGGATGGAACCAATGATCGAGCTTTTTTAAAGAGGCTTTTTCTCTCATCTAATGTGATGGTAGCGCCTTCTCCTGTTGTTCCAAGAAGAGTGATGCAGCGGATCTGAGCGCTTGACTGTCGTGCGATCAGCTGCTCGAGAGCTTCGAAATCAATTGCTCCATTTTCATTAAATGGAGTTACAAGCGCGGTATATACTCCAGATCGCTTATTTGAAGTCTCTTTTATAGTTTTGAGTAATTCAGTATTTTTCATCGATTGAGCGTCCTCTCAATTAAGCCATGCCTCTCAGCGGCTGTATTCGCTGTAAATAAGATCGTCCCTGTATCTAATTTAGTTTTTAGCTTCAATGTATTCTACGAATGACGAAGCGCGTGTTCAATAAGGCGGTCAAACTCCCAAACACCAGGATATTTCTCAAGAAGCTCTATTGCTTTGATAATGCCTCTAGCGAAAGTCTTCCTGTCTCGTGTTGTATGAGTAAGTTGGATCGTCTCTTCTTTTCCATCGAGCCAAACCATGTGAGTTCCAGGAACTGAGCCAACACGTAATGAAGCGATATCGATCGAGGTCTCATTCACCGGTGGAACTTCTGTGGAGATCGATGAGAATGTTTTTGCGGGTTGTGGCAGCTCAGATTGAATATCCCCTAATATTGAGAGGAGTGTGCCTGATGGGGCATCTTTCTTTTTCTTATGGTGAGCTTCAAAGAGGGCGCAGTCAAAGTCGAAAGGCTCCCTTAAATATGAGCTTGCCTCTTTGACAATCCGACGAAAGAGCCAAACGCCTAGGGAATAATTTGATGACCAAACAAGGGATGCGCCTTTTTCTGTAGCTTTCTTCAAAAGATCATTGCGAATATCTTGCCATCCGGTTGTCGCGATGACGATCGGCTTTTTATGCTCAATTGCCCATGACACTCTTTCTTCGATTCCTTCAGGGAGTGCAACCTCGACGATCACGTCAATAATATCAGGAGAAAGCGAGTGGACGCTATGCGAATACTGATCAGTTTGGGAAATCTCAATTGAGCGTCTGAGTATTTTTACGCATTTCATATCGTATTCAGGAAGAAGAGAATACACTTCATTTCCTAGACGTCCATAGCCAAAGAGGGCGATATTCTTCATATAACGGCTCATTCTCCCGAATAAGGTAGTGTTCATGTAGTAAATCGTTGAAGGGCTTTCGCTTGTGAGAGCGTTGAATCATCTTCTACAGCATTCCACCAGCGGACAATAAATTCATGGAGCGGGGAAGGTAGATTATCAATAATTGAAAAAGTCTCAGCGTTAATTGTAAATGCAGCTTTTGTCCAATTGCATGAGCCGACGACGAGGCTTGAGTCAATAAGGGCGCATTTATAGTGAAGTAACCCTTTTCGTTTTCTTGTGCCAACTGGCACTCCATTTTTCGCTAGGAGAAGAAAGATCTTCTTACTTGTCTCACGAGATGACTCGCTGTCAAATATGACTCGCACATCAATCCCACGATTTCGAGCTCGAATAAGAGATTGAGCAATCTCTTGATGTGTGAAAGTATACATAGCAACGAATACACGCTCTTTTGCGTTTTCGATTCGTGAAATCAGACCCTTAAAAGACTCTTTGGCATGTTGTGGGTGGAGGGCAAAGAAGAGGCGAGGGCCATTTTCCTCTGGCGATTGAAGGGTAGCTGCAGCTAGTTGATACTGCTTTTTATCGATTAAGCTTTGAATGTAGGCTTGCGTAAGATTGGCTAAAAGAGAGCTCTTTACTCCGCAGGCCATATTACCATGAAGCGAGAGAGAGCTTTTCGTAAAATTCATAGTCCCATACCACACTTCTGAATCATCGATGATAAGAAGTTTGATATGCATAAGACCCGAAAGAGGTCGCTCATGGACTGTGATTGATTTCCCTAAGAGGAATGAGGCGTTTTCAGTAGCGGAAGGGTCTACGACAACCTCAACATGAACATTATTTTTTTCGGCAGCACTTCTTAATGCTGATATGATGGCTTTATCTTGAAGAGCGTAAATTGCAACTTTAATTGACTTTTGAGCTCGAAGTATTGCGGATCGAAGCGTCTCATGAATGGAGTATGGCGGAACATCGGTAGAAGCTAAAGCTAATGAGAGCTCTTTATCTTCAAGGACTGCGCTCTGTGGCGATAGAATAGAGTGAAACAAAGAGAGAAAAAGAAGGGTGGCAAGAAGTAAAACACTTCGAGAAGAGAGGTGAGTCAGTGCTTTTGGATTCTTTTTTCGCTTATTAAAGACATTTTTAATAAGGCGAGCTGCTCTTTTTTTCACTTCTTCTTCACTTCGATTCATGTGGGGAAATACTCCTTCCATCTTGAGTCGACAAGCTTTGATGTTTCATCATCACAGATAAGCGCTGGAGGATAATGGGGTTTCATACGTGAGTCAATGAGCATAGGAAATGAAAAGCCCGCACTATTTCGTCTTAAGAAAGACTGTTTGAAGTAGAGATCTTGTGCGGGCTCAAATCGGGTAAAGACTTGCCACAAGAACTGTCGATCTGATGATACTGTTGATGTTGCGTCGTCAGTAATAACAATACATGGCCATTCATGGAAAGCTTCATGATCCACGATCGCTTGTGGTTGTGGACAGGTGCTTGAAACTGTAATAACGAGGCATCCAGGGCAGAAGATATGAGCCTCTTTAACATAATTTGGCATGCTTTGAGGCTTTGAGCGGGGCAATATGCGACGAGGCTCTTTTACGACTCCCATAAAGATTGCTTTCGAGCCGCGATTGAGTTTGGGGCCTGTATAGTCGAGCGTGTCATTGGCTGTATGCGAGAGGATAATTATATCCTCTTCGGGACGAATGCGTTCCAAAAGATTTTGAAACACTGAGGAGAAGTCCTCAAGCGATATGTCTTTTTGCCCAATGGCAAATAATATTTTTGTCAGAGCGAGCTGGCCCTCACCCATAACACGAAGAGCTGTCGATAGGGATTCTTTTTCATAGCGCTCTTTTACTTGCATTGCGGCTAATGCATGAAATCCACTTTCGGGATAGGTGTGAAGATGCTCAACTGCTGGCATCACGACAGGAAAGAGCGGGCTTAAGAGCTTTTGTAAGAATTCGCCTATATAAAGATCTTCTTGCGGTGGAGGGCCAACCACGGTCGCTGGTAAGATCGCGCCTTCTTTATGGACAATATGCTTACAATGAAAGACGGGAAACTCGTGCGCTAAGCTTAAGTAGCCGAAATGATCTCCAAATGGTCCTTCAATTCTTCTTTCATGTGCTTTCGCGTAGCCTAATAGAGCGAAATCAGAATGATGAGGAATAGAATAGGGGTGGTACGGTGTATTCGTCATCTCTAGGGGGCGCTTTAAGAGAAATGAAGCGAAAAGAAGTTCGGGAACATTCTCGGGAAGGGGGGCGATAGCTGCAAGAGTAAGAGCTGGAGGCCCACCAATAAAGACTGCGACAGGAAGATCTTTATTCACCTGTTCTGCCTCATAAAAATGAAAGCCGCCTCCTTTGCCAATCTGCCAGTGAAGTCCTGTAGTATTCTTGTCGTATCGCTGTATCCGGTACATGCCAAGATTTCTCGATGATGGCTTCTTCATCGATTGGGTATAGACAAGAGGGAGGGTGACGAAGGCTCCGCCGTCTTCTTTCCATGAAGTGAGAAGGGGGAGGTCATCTAGTGTTATTTCATCAACTCGATGCTGCTTTAAAGACTTCCAATTCGTGTTTTTGCAGCGAATCCTTGAAAGAGCAAAGAGATCGTTTTTGCGGCTGTAGAGTGTTTTGAACGTTGGAGGAAATTCTTCAGTAAGAAGCTTGACGTACGATCCAACCCTCTCTTCAACATCATCGCCAAACGCTAATTCGAGCCGTTTTTTTGATCCATAAAGGTTTGTTGCGACTGGAAATCGGCTTCCTTTGACATTTCTAAATAAGAGCGCAGGTCCCTCCTCAGCGACTACTCGTCGAGAGATTTCTGCTATCTCAAGATATGGCGAGACAGGGGTGTCTATAATATGGAGCTCTCCTTTTCGATGCAAAAGCTCAATGTACTCTTGTAATGATGCTGGGGGTAAGGAATTGTGCTTGCTGGAAGCGAAGTAAGAGAGAATTCGAGAGAGCATCGTAGCTGTTATAGACTCCATCTTAAGACTCGAGCAGGAGAAACTCTCATACCCTAGCAGGCTATGATGGAAAGAATCAAATGAAATGAGCTTGTTCAAATTTTGAATTTTCTCTCGGCTTAGCCTCAGGATCATTTGATGATTTTTCGAGAAAACCGTTCAAAAATATTCTTATGGTCAGCTATCAACTGAGGTCTTGAGTTATATATGAATATTGAATGGGCACCTGCCATGAGCCATTCCTTCAAAAGATTCCAGTGTAACAGTTTTTTTGACCCCTGCTATTTCATTTATTAACCCTGCATTGTAAGAGTGTTCTCTATGCTCAGATCTGTTTCTCAATACATACTTGTGATGAGGAGGGTATCCCTCTTTACTATCCTTCTAGCGGGCTTGAGCTTTCTCATGATTGACGGTGCGTATGCTAAAGAGACAAAGAAAAGTACAGTTTGTTTAAATATGATCGTCAAAGATGAGAGCAAAGTTATCTGCCGATGTTTAGAGTCTCTTCTTCCTATCATTGATTACTGGGTGATTGTCGATACTGGCTCTACAGATGGTACTCAGAAAATTATTAAAGATTTTATGAAATCGAAGAAGGTGAAGGGAGAGCTTCATGAGCGTCCATGGGTAAACTTTGGACATAATAGAAATGAGGCACTTCAGCTTGCGTTAGGAAAAAGTGATTATATTCTCTTTATAGATGCAGATGAGTTCTTGACATATGAAGAGAACTTTAAACTTCCTCACCTTGATAAAGACTTTTATTATATTCCTATTGAATTGGATGGGCTTCATTACAAGCGCGTTCAACTTATTAAGAGTAGCCCAGAGTGGAAGTGGGTTGGAGCGCTTCATGAAGTGTTAGTTCCTCCACCAGGCACAGTAGGTGAAACTCTCGAAGGAGTTGTTATCACATCCACTCGTGACGGAGCTCGCTCTCAAGATCCGCAGAAGTATCTAAAAGACGCGCAAATTCTTGAAAAGGCACTCCAAGAAGAGCCAAATAACACTAGGTATATGTTTTATCTTGCCCAAAGCTATCGAGATGCAGGCGATAATGAGAAAGCGCTCCAATACTATCAACGTCGTATCGATATGGGTGGCTGGGAAGAAGAGGTATTCTGGTCAAAACTGCAATTGGGAATTATCCATCAGCGGATGGGAGCTCCTGATGATACCGTCATCTCATGCTATAAAGACGCTTATTTTTATCGGCCAACAAGAGCGGAGCCTCTCTATTATTTAGCAAACTTTATGAGGTCAAAAAGTAATTTTAAAGGGTGCTATGAAGTTGCAAAGATTGGGCAAAATATTCCTGTGCCAGAAGATGTTCTTTTCTTGCAGAAGTGGATGTATGATTATGGCTTGAAACTTGAGTGTTCAGTTGGAGCTTACTGGATAGGAAATTACATTGATTGTAAGAAGCTTTCTTTGGAGATGCTCCAAGATCCTACGCTACCAGAAGATATCCATCAGCTTGTGCAGCGAAACTTAGGATTCGCGAATATGAAGCTCTTAGATGAGTATTTTTCTCAAGAATCTCACTCAGACCAAGAGTTAAAAGCTGGATAGCGAGAGTTTATCCAAGCTTTTTTTGAATTCGCCGTGTGTGATGGACTTTTTTAATCTTTACACACGGTTTTTTTACATAGAATAAAAAACGCCACTAAAAAAGATCTCTCTTGTTTAGTGACGTTATGTTAAGTGAATGGCTTAACGAATAGCGAATACTATACGTCTTGGCCACTTGCTCTGAGTTCTCGAACGATGCGTGAGAGACCAACTTTCTCGATGGTTCTCATAGCTGCGCATGAAAGGCGAAGTGTAACAAATCGCTTCTCTTCAGAGAGCCAGAATCTTTTTTCTTGAAGGTTTGGTTGGAAGCGGCGCTTTGTTTTGCCGGTCACTTTCAAACCGATACCTTTCTTTTTCTTAGCAATACCGCGGGTTACATACTTGTACCCACGAACTGGTTTTTTTCCAGTAACTTGGCAAACTTTCGACATGAGTGAACCTCGTCCAGTCGCTTGTGTGATAGCGCACGTTTTGAAATGGCGCGCGTGATAGTTGTCTTAATATATGAACGACAAGGGTATCATGCGAAGTAATTTCTCGCAATCCATTTGGATATTGTGCTTTTTGCTTTATTCCCCATTTCTTTGATTGAAGCTTAGTAAAGAGTTGAAGAATGAGATGACAATATAGTCAAAAGCATGGCATCCTTTTTCATGAATCACCAAATATATATAGTGGATGATGAATATTTTCCTTTTTTCCTCTTGTTGTCTTCCTTTCTCTCTTTGTTGCTTATAAAGCTTTCCTTGAAGCTGAAATGAGCAAAAGAGTGCATTCATTTCATTTTTTCTATCTTTAGTTATCTACACCAGAATTTATTTTAGAGGTTTATTGAATATACACCTATGTGCCTTCATCATCAAATTCATGACTGCCACTTCAGTGAGCATGAAAAGGGTAAATTAGCCAAAGCTTCATTATTCCGTTCTACGTTTTTTCTCTATATTGCAGCTCTTTGTATGGCTTTTGTATCTGGATGGTTTCAGATAGAGTGTTTACATAAATCCGCTGAGGTTTTCTCTGAAGTTTTCATAAAGCTTTTGCGTCTTGTTAGTTTGCCGCTTCTCTTTCTTTCAGTCATTACCGCCTTAAAAGAAGTGAATGCGCGCTCTTCTTGTGTCTCGCGTTTGATGAAAAAGCTTGTTGGATACACTTTTCTTACTACCTATCTTGCGGCAATGGTGGGACTTGTTCTCTTTGTCTATATCGATCCTACTCAGTCAATTCTCTTATCTGGAATTGAGAATGCTGGCAGCTCATCCGCTACAGCGGGGGTTGGTAAAGGCTATGTGTCTCATTTTATGACTCTTTTGCCATCAAATGCGATAAGTCCTTTTATTGAGGGGAATGTGATCGGAGTTCTTCTCTTAGCATCATTAATGGCGTTTGCATCCTTTCATCTTTCTCCAAAAGAGCGAGATCATCTCTTTGAATTTTTCTCCGCGCTCTATCGGCTCTTTATGGTAATTACGGGATGGATAGTCCGACTGATACCACTAGCTCTATGGGCATTTGTGACACTCTTTATTCATGATCTTAAAAATGGACTAGGAAGCCACCTTGAAAGCTTAGGGCTCTATTTGTTAGTTATTTTTGCGGCGAATACAATCCAGGGATTGATTGTCTTACCTCTTCTTCTATTACGTAAAGGAATCTCGCCGATTTTCTTGGTAAAGGCGATGTTTCCAGCGCTGAGCGTGGCATTCTTTACAAAGTCATCAAGTGCGACAGTTCCGACAGCGATTCAAGCGGCAGTTGAAAGAGCAAAAGTGTCTGAAAGTGTTGCTCGATCATCTTTCCCACTCTGCACGACTATTAATATGAATGGCTGCGCAGCTTTTATTTTGGTAACATCTCTCTTTGTTATGAAAGCGCATGGAATAGAGGTAGAATTCGCTGATATGGTTCTCTGGACTCTCATCGCCACAGTCGCGGCAGTTGGAAATGCAGGAGTTCCGATGGGATGTTATTTTTTGACGAGCGCGCTGTTAGCGTCGATGAATATCCCTCTCACGATTATGGGATTGATTCTGCCGTTCTATACGCTCATTGACGCTTATGAGACTGCTCTCAATATATGGTCAGATTCATGCGTTGCAAAAATGGTCGACATTGACTTAGCAAAAGAAGATAAGGTCTAAAATAAGAAAAAAGGACATCCTGATAAGATGTCCTTTCAATGTATCTTTATACTTCTTTAAGGCGGTCAAGAATATCCAATGAACCGTTCGTTAGTAATTTGACATAAGCAGCCAAGGCTTCTTTTGAAGCTTCTTTAGCAAATTCTGGCGTGTTTCTCACGTGCTCAATGCAAAGCTGTTTTAGCCTTCCATTCTTATTTGCTTCTTCGCAGATGTTTATAAAAGCCTTCGAATCAGCTTTTTTTATTATTTCTTGATACGCTCTTTCTTCAATCTCTTCACTTCCAAAATATTGGCCTACATTCAATATCTTTAAGAGATCGTCGATCTCTTTGTCTGAAAAGTCAGCAGTATTTTCAATCCACTTTTTATTCTGCTGTGCAAATAGAATACATCTTTCTCTAAGTGCTTCGTCTTTCACTTTATGTGCGTAAAAGGCTATTGGCCAGAAGGTTTCTTCCTCAAGGCGCAGACGTAGCTCTTCAGAGCAGATTTCCTTAAGTTGAGGAACTTCTGTTGCGTCGGCTAAAAGTCCCAAGCTAGTAATGCGATCTATTGATTCTTCTTTTGATAAATCGATAGTGCCTAAGTAAAGAAAATCTAAGTACGCATTCAATGTATCAGCATCAATGTCAATACCAAAATCAATGAGAGCGGTGTTTTCTTTACTATCTTTAAATTTCTCTTCGAAGAGAGTCTTAAAATATTCAGAAGATGCGGCTAAGGTTACTCTATCTGCCCGAAACTCCTCTTCATTAGGAAGCTTAAGGATAAAATCGCCCATAGTTTTTCTGAGTTCATTCGACTTTACGTCTTTGGGATTGGGTGTTGAGTGTTGTTTTCTCGCGATCTCAGGATAGACAAACGGATTATTTACCTTCCAAGAACACTGGAGTTGGGGAGCTTTCACAGCGCTATAAGATCCATATGGCATCTGATGCGCAGGGATTATATCCTTATTCATTTCTGAATCGGAATTCACAGGTTGAGCATGAATGTTGAGGACTTGAAGAACCTTTTTAGTAATCTCTGCATCGATTTCTAAGAGTTCTTCTGGGGTTATCTGCATAGCCCCAGGGATGTTATATCCTCCGTAGATATTATAAGGAGTATCACAGCTGACTGAAGCTTCGGCTTTTCCTTCAAAGGCAGCGTCGACGATAGGGCAAAGTCGTTGTTCTAGCAGAGTCAAATACTGATGATAGAAGTTTCCTAAAGGTTGATATTTAGATCTTAGCTCCTCGGCTTGAGGAGTTTCTTGGATTATTTCATCGAGTTTTTCAGGGCTTATGTATTTCTTTAGTTGGCTATTGCTTTCTTGATGAATTTCTGAATACGTTCTTGGCGCATAAGGGTATTGAGATGGATTATATGTATGTAGCATGTCGAATGTCCTTGATATCTTTGAGTATTATTATCCCTTTTTAATTTTAATATTAAGCTTCTAAGGTGTTTCTAAAAGCTATAATGGGATGCAATTATATTATTTATCTTCCGTTTAGATTAGATCAAGGCTTCGAAAATTGTTTCTGATGAGAGGATAGGGCGCCTAAAAAAGGCTTTTTTGAGATAAGGGCATCTTATAAAGATGCCCTTAGGAGGGTGGGTTATTCCTTGGCTAATTGGACGCTTACATCGGAGGTCAGTTGAATATATGCTTCCTGTGTATCTTTAGATGCTTTCTTCAAAAAATCTGAATCCGATTGAGCGAAGTTTTCGCAAAGCTTTTTTAGTACTTTAAAATGAGCTGCCTTGTTACATACAAGCTTGAAGTTTGTGTAATCAATCTTCTTTTCAATTAATGGGTAGATGATTTCTTCAAACTCTTTGCTGCCGACAAATTGCGCGATATCCAACATATTGAGAAGATCTTTCATTTCAAGAAATGAGAAGTGCTCTTTATTTCTCTCTAACCACTTTGGATGTGTTTTTAAGAATAGAATACAGCGCTCTTTTAAAAGCTCGTCATTGGTTTGCTGGGCATAATCCACAATGTCCAAGAAAGTCTCTTTTGTGAGCAAGAGGCGGAGTTTTTGTGAGCAGAGGAGCTTAAGATCCTCCACATCAGTCATGTCAGCAAATGACGCTAAAGCTATAATCTCTTCCACATTGTCGCTGAGCTTGATTGTCTTTGTGTAGAGGAAATCAAGATATTGCCCAAAGAGCTTAGAATCTATATCTGACTCCAGCTTGATTGATTCTATGTTGTTACTTTCTTCAAATGGGGCGGTAAGAAGCGCTTCGAAAAATTGCGATTTCTTAGCAAGTGTCATTCTGTCCGCATGAAATTCTGTTCCATCTTTGTGGGTAATAGTAATGTTGGCAAAGATAGGATTGCTTCTTAATTCGTTGCGTTTTAGATCTTCTTTTTGTGCGGAAGATGGTTCTGAGAAGGAAATTTCGGGATAAAAGAACTCATTATTAACTTCTATAGAGTATTTCATTTCCGACTTGTTATAAATGTCGAATAATACGTCTTTGTATTTATTAAAAATTTCTTGTGTTTGATTCTCTAAAACTTCCTCTGGCACGAGTATCCTTTTTCTAATAACTTTTGAGGCAATATCCCCTGCTGAGTCTGTTGTCTCTTCATTAGAGTATGCTTTTATTGAGATCCCTAATAATTCATGAGCTTTCTTGAAGAGGGCAAATATTCTGGCTTTACCAGCTAATTCGGATTCATTTGTTGAAGTAACTGGTGGGTTTATTTCTGTTAAATAACGCTTTCCATCCTTAATTGCGTCGTTGAGAGATTTGATCACAGGTTCGACAAGTTCATTGATCATTTTGTTGTAAAAATTTTTTTTCTCTTCTTCAGAATTTATAGTTGTAGGTATTGGAAATACGTCTAGATATTTTTTTCCTAGCCTAGTGCAATCTTCGACACTTATGTAATTTTTATAGTTGTTTGTATTAGTAAGCATTAATTTATCCTTTCGTTTACATGTTGTTTCTTAAATATTACTTTGTAAATTAGTTGATTAAATCAATAATTTAAATTAGAAAATTATATTAATTTATTGTTCCAGCTGAGCTTCTTAAATTATTCGATCGGGCGTTTTGGATTTATGGATTCTTTAAAGCCTATTTGCTTTCCATTTATATCGATGAGTTTCTTGGCAAGGAAAGGCGGATAGGTTTTCAATCAATCCGTACACCTGTTTTTATATAGCTCTTTAGCTTGAGAGTCATCTCAGAGGCTAAAATAGATGTGATTGAGAACTTTCCTGTAGTGATTTCATGGGGAGCTTGGAAAGTCGCTCTAATGGAGCGATAGGGCGACTGGAAAGGTTTTCTTGAGATAAGGGCATCGTATAAAGATGCCCTTAAGAGGGTGGGTTATTGCTTAGCTAATTGGACGCTTACACCGGAGGTTAGTTGAATATATGCTTCTAGTGTTTCTTTAGATGCATTCTTCATAAAATCTGAATCCGATTGAGCGAAGTTTTTGCAAAGCTTTTTTAATAATTTAAAATGAGCTGCCTTGTTGCATACAAGCTTGAAGTTTGTATAATCAATCTTCTTTTCAATTTCTTGGCAAATAGCTTTCCCAAAATCTTCACTCTCCACAAATCGAGCAACGTGAAGCATGTTGAGAAGCTCATTCAAGTCGTAAGCATGAAAGCGTTCAGCATTTCTTTCAAGCCACTTTGGATGTGACTTTATAAAGAGGACACAGCGCTCTTTAAGAAGCTCATCATTTGTTTGCTGGGCATAAACTGCGATTTTCAAGAAAGTCTCTTTGGTGAGCATAAGGCAGAGCTTTTTTGTGCAAAGAGTCTTGAGATCGTCTACAGCAGTCATATCGGCAAGCGTTCCTAATGCTATAATATCTTCAAGATTATCGCTTAGTTTGATTGACTTTGTATAAATGAACTCAAGGTATTGCTCAAAAAGCTCAGGCGCTATGTCTGAGTCAAGATTCATTGAGGCGATGTTATTTTCTTTTTCTTCGAATGAGCTGGTAAAAAGTTTGCGAAAGAATGGTGAATTCATAGCAAGAGTTACTTTATCAGCCATGAATGTATTGCCGTTCTGAAGCGTAATCGAGAAGTTAGAGAGAGCTGGATTTTTTCTTAATTCATTGCGCGCTACATCTTCTTGGCGAGGAGGGGGGAGATCAGCCAATGATATATCTGGAAACACAACTTCATTATTGACTTCAGCGCTAAATTTAATCTTATTTATTTGAGGAAGTAAGTTGCGTAATTCCTCTTTATGTTTGCCAATATTCTCTGGGGTTGGGTTGTTCACTACTTCTTCCGGCAGATACAGTCTTTTCCTAGCAACCTGAGAGGTAGTATTTCTTTCAGAGTCTTCATTTTGTTCAAATGAGTATTCTTTTAGAGAAACTTGTATTGCATTACATGTTTGTTTTAGAAAACACAAAGTTTGCGTAGATTTTATTATATCATCATCTTCTTGAGAGTTAAACCCTCCAGGAATTTTATCAAAATGATACCGCTTTCCGTCTTTAAACGCGTCTTGTAATGGTTTAACAGTGTTCTCGAACATATCCTTAATAATTTGATCATAATCCCGCATGCAGCTTTCGATGAGAGTTTGTTTGTTGTCTTCGAAATCAGCTGGTGCATTCTTTTTGATTATTTCAGTTAGAGTCTCGCGGCTTAAGTATTTTTCTATATTGCTGATACTGTTATTAGAGATCATTGTTTTTACTTTTACTATTTGTTTTCATGTATTGGTTATGTTTTTGGATTAATAATGATGCATTTATTTTGTTTTAATTGTAATTAGCAAGAAATATATCAAGGTTTTATGTTTGTATGTGCTTCACAAGCCGTGGGATATGACCGCTCAATATAATTTGAGTGATTATTGTTTATTATAAGCATATAGTATTAAAACCAGGAATCATCTCAGCTTTTTTGACATATAGAGGCAAGATTTTCGCAATCCATCTTCATTTTTATTTCTTTGTGAATTACCTCTTGTAAAGACGTGCTCTCTAAGAAACGAGCGATGGCATATTTCGAGTGCAACTCCTCGATAGTGAACTGTAAAAAATCGAGATTTTGTATCCATTTGGGATGTGTTTTTACTAAAAGCGCGAGGCGTGGTTTGAGAAGCTCGTCGTTTACCATATAAGCATAATGAGCAATCATCCAAAATGTCTCTTTAGTGATTCTAAGTCGGAGCTCTTCTGAGCATGCTTTTTTTAGATCATCGAGCAGTGTTACATCCGCAAGCTGCCCAAATGAGAGGATCGTTTCTAGTGAGTCAGTTTTTAGATCAATAATTTTGGTATAAGCATAGTCTAGGTATCTCTCAAAGGTCTCAGATTCGATGTTAAACTCGAAGTCGATTATCTCACTGCTCTTGGCTAAATCTTTTCCTACTTGACTTTGAAAGAGACTTTTAAAGTAATTGCTTCGAGAAGCAAGTGTTAATTTATCAACGGGGAATTCTGCGCCACATCGTAGCTTAAGCGTGAAATTACAAAACTCGGGCTCTTTTCGTAGGCTGTTACGAGCTACAGCATCAGCATCTACCACGTGCTGCGGTTGTCGAGCAATTTCTGGATAGAGAATCTCGTTATTAACTTCCCAAGAGAATTTACAGGGCTTCTCTGTCTCGAGAAATCGAACTAATTTCTCTCGATGAAGCATGATGTTCATAAGGCTTGGATAGCTTGTGACTTCAGGGATGAATGCATTAAGCTTATACTTGTTTTTAAACCCTATCTTTTCAAAAAACACCTCGAAACAAAGCTCATTTACTAGAAAGCGTTGTAACTCTTCTTCAGAGAACTCTCTAACATTTTCAAGTGAATTGCTTTTATATGATAACTTTCTCTCTCCGAGCGAGGCAGCTTCTCGGAAGTGCTCAAGCATTGTCTCAAGTTCTTTAATAACATTTTGGTATTTATCGGTAATGTCTTGAGAGGGGTATGCTGATTCGTGAAAGGGGATTATTTCAACAGACTGTTTGAATGTGTTGATGTTGAAGTGCTCTTCTAAACAATTTGAAGTAGAATTAATCATATAAGACCTAAGTATAAAACTATTAAACAAGGTCTATAATGATAATGATGTTGGTCTTTTAGAGAATTGCAAATTAAGTTTACGCAAATCTCGCTACTTCCACATGTAGCTGTTAGCGCATAATGGGTTTAGGATCGGTTGCATGTCTATAACATAATCAAGTGACATTGATTTGTTATAGCAGCGCTAAATTAAAATTTAGCTTCAAGTGATCCCCAGGATATAAAGAGATGTAATTGTATTTTACTATAAATGAGGATAGCGAAAGGAAATGAAGGATTTTTACTTATGAATCCTATCTAAAAACGAACACTGCATGAAGTTCGTCCTAGATTCATCTCTTTCTATAATTTCATTCTGCGATCACTTGGGATCTTCTCTTTTTTAAGCTTTAAGTGGCTAAAGCATATCAAGAGGGGAAGATGAGCTCTCATTTTGAGAAGTTACTTTCCTTCGAGAGTAATTTTATTAGACTCCTTCATCTCCTTATAAATTTCTTTACATTCGAGGTAGCGTTGTTTTAATGCCTGATCGCTAAAGATAATATACAAAATTTTCCCCATTAATTCTCTCACCCTTGATCTAGTTATTAATGGATCTTTTAAAATGGTCTGTCGTTCAACTCTTGCTGATTCTTCATTAATAATTAGGCCAAGTATGACATTAAGATGGTTAAAGAATGAGACTGGAACAACGTCATAACCATTATCTTGTAGCGTTCTAATTATACAAATAAATTCGGTGAGTGACTCTGCAGCAATAGTGTCGAGTTCTTTTATCCTCAGGATGAGTGTTCGCTCAAGAGAGGATAAAAGTGGCGCCGACGATAGCGTAATAGCTGTGGACGAATTTGATCTTTCTTTGTTTTTACGGTCTCTTTTTTCGACTTCATTCAAGCAAACATCACAAAGGCTATGTATTTTATTCGTAATTCTCGTGGCAAGCGCTGCTTTAATAGTGGTTTTTGCCCACGGAGTATCAGGAAACTCGGCGCTGAGTTTAAGGTTTGTGTACATTTTATGAAGAATGGTCGTCTTCAATGGTATGTCAAAATACCATACAAGACCTAAAAGAAAATCAATTTGCTCTCTGCTAAGAGGTATTGTATCTACGCAGGAATACACGAAGTCATGCCATTGTACTTTTATCTCAGTGGGTACAACAAGCGGGGGGCTGGAGTATAAAAGAGCCCTTAAGTCATCGAGAGAGAGATTTTTTAATAGAGCCTCTTTTACTTGCTCTATGCATAAATATGCTTTTTCGTTTTGGGGTATTTTTTGTTTTGCGGCTGATGAGTTTAGAGTTTCTTTTAGACCCTGTACTCTATCCCTGATTTCATGATTATATTTTTCGATGTGCCTTATCAGCTCGACTGTTACCTTGAGAAGATCAGGGTCTATGTCCTTACTGTTGATATGACTAACAAGAGCCAATACATACCTTGAACGCAATATGAATTTAAACAGTTTGTACACGTCTTCAGGTAAAATATGCCTTAGATATGCTAGAATAGACTGAGCAGCGCACGATCCTCCTAATTGGCCTTTCGTCCAGCATTGTGGTTTTAAAGAGCGTGATGTTTGATTCGAGACAGTTCCCAATCCGTAAAAGTTATTATAAACCGTGTTAATATCACTATCCGTATGTACGTTATCTTGTCCTAACAGCCTATAAAAGAAATCTTCAGAGAACTTTTCTTCAGTTATATTATCTATTTGAATGAAGGACTGGAACCATTCTCTTCCTAATTCATCAATCTCTTGTGGATGGTAGTTAAGTCCCTCTCCCTCATTGTAAAGATATGCGGAAAATTTTTTCGCCCTTTCTCCGTTATCTACCCGGATAATTCGAAGAAGTGTTGCATGTCCGTCTCCATGGATCGTGTAGCCCGAAGGAATAAGTATTCCTTTTCCTGGACTGAGCTCGCCAATACTTTGGATTAACTCGTGTGCGATATTGGCTTGTTGTGACGTTATTTCTGGCTTGACTTCTCCTTCGTCGATCTCGATCGCATCATTAACAAATTCAGCTATTTCGATTGAGAGAGCGGCAGCATCAGTGAGTTCATCGATAGCTGTTTGCGAATGAAAAGACTTGATTGCTAATACATCATGATCGTCATTAAAATGAGCAAAGCATTCATAAAGGGCCTTAAGAGCTAATGGGATGGTAACCTTATGCGAGCTGCCTTGTAAGTCTCCTTGGGAAAGATGATCTGCGCCAAAAATTGTGGCCATTTTTGTCACAAATATTAAATCATCCCTATTCTCATTATTCTGTGTATTCGGATTAAGAGCCGTATCAGATTCGGCGGCGCTGTGTCTGAAGATGGCTGCTACTGAACGAGCTACTTCTTTGGCATGGTCAAATAGGCTGTTATAAATCGAAGGTCGAGATAATTGAGGGGACGGGTCTATTCTCGAAATAACTCTGTCAAACCATGTTATGACAGCTTTTTCTGATACATAGTGTTTTTTCTTTTCCTCTAGAGCTTCTGTTTTTCTTTTTTTTGATGATGTTGAGTTTTGTGATGTTCTGTCACTTGAATGGGCGAGAAATCGATCTCGAAATAGATCTAGGATTTCCTTAGCTATAATAAGCTTTTCAGTGAACATTTTTTTAGCATCTTCGTCATCAATGGATTGAATACTCTTTTCAATCTCTTCAATCACTGAAATGACGTTTTGGAAATATTTCGTGTGTTTATCATTTTTGAGACGAGAAGGGTCATAGATAGCTTTTTCTAGAGAATCGAGCTTCTTTTCGATTCCTGAGAAAACCTCTTTGATTTTTTCAACCTTGCATGAAAGATTTCCCTCTTCATACTCCGAAAATGATCTCTTCAATTGAGCGCACTCTCCAACGTGGCGCCTTCTCGAGGGCCTAGCCTGCTGGCTATTTCCGTTATCTATCGGAAACGGGCTGGAAGGATTAGTTGGGATCATACAAGATGCGCTCCTGAGGAGAGTAGATTACTGGTTCTCAAATAAATTAAAGTAATCTTTATCGCAAGTTCGTTCTGTATCGGAGAATATGAGAGAGGATAGGCACTTTAATAGTTGAGGATGTGTATATCGCCTATCTATCTGACCGCATCTGAAGGTTGAGTGGTGCTTCAAACTTTGTTTTCAAGATTTCATCATGCGGTCGATTGTGCGCTTTTCTTCGCGCTCTTTAATGGTCTGACGCTTATCAAAGAGTTTTTTGCCTCGCACAGTTGCGATTTTGACTTTAGCAAGTCCTTTGACAAAGTACATGGAGAGGGGAACACAGGTCAGCCCCTTTTCTTGGATAGCGGATTGGATCTTGAGGATTTCTTTTTTGTGAGCGAGTAATTTTCTTGGGCGGATCTCTTCGTGGTTATAGATAGAGCCGTGTGAATAAGGCTTAATGTGTGAGTTGACGAGCCATAGTTCGCCGTTTTTGATGTCGATATAAGACTCTTGGATGCTGGCTCCATGGCTTCGTAAAGATGAGATCTCAGTTCCTTTTAACTGGATACCGACTTCATATGTGTCCAAGATTTCAAAATCATGGAATGCGCGTCTATTTGATGCTATCTCATTATTCTTTGAGGACATAGAGGTACAATATCAAGGTTAAAAGGTAAAAGAAAGTACTATCATACTGATTCTTAATATGAGAGGCAAAGGCTATTTAGCGCTATGCCTTCTTGTTTATTTATACATGTTTTTAAAAGAGCTTGTATCGTTGATTGACAGTGATCATATGAAACCGTTACCATTCATGAATCCTTGGCTCTCTCGGTGTATTTCAATAATGTGAGATTCACTTTGAGTCATAAGCGAAAAAAAGCGGGCAAAAAAGTCGGCTTATTCGTACAAACGCTGGATGGGAAGTATGGCTCCCTAACTTTCTTTGTCACAAGGGCGTGGCAAGGTGTATTGTGTCACTATCTTTTTTAGCAAAGCTGTCGATTGAAAAGAGTGCTGTAGTCTATGAAATTCTTAATGTCACGAAATGAGTTGTCGGAGTTGGTGAGCAGAGTGCAAAACATTGTCGCTCAACGCACGCCAATGCCTATCTTATCTAATATTTTGATAGAGGCGAACGATTCCTCCGTCACATTGACCGCGACGGACCTGACGGTTGGGGTACGCTGCACAGCACCTGCAAAGGTTTTAGAAAACGGTGCGACGACACTGCCGGCGAAGCGCTTTGCTCAGCTCCTTCGTGAACTTAATGTTTCTGTCATCGAGTTTGCTGCAAACAATAAAGATGTAAGTCAAATTGTTGCTGATTCCTCAACATTTCGGATGAACGGCATGCCTAAGGCCGATTTTCCAGCCCTCCCTGACCTTACAGGTGCTCAAAAGATAGCTATCAAGCAATCTGAGCTAAAAGAGGCTCTTTTCAGAGTTTCTTTTGCTGTCTCAAAAGAAGATAGCCGCTATGTCTTAACTGGGGTTTCTTTCTCAGTTGCAGGAGGAAAGGCTCTCTTTGTCGGAACCGACGGAAAAAGACTCGCTCGATCGGTTTTGGAGCTCAATGAGGCTGCAGATCCAGCGCTTTCATACGATTGCATTATCCCAATTAAGGCTGTCGATGAGATCTCAAAGAACTTGTCTGACACCGAAGAAAATGCTCTTCTTTACCTCATGCAGGACAAGATTGCGATTGAGGCAAACAATCGAGTCATCATGACAAAGCTCTTAAGTGGTGATTATCCAGATATCGATCGAGTAATCCCTCGTCAGTTTGCGTTTGTCGTTGCGCTTCATAGAGAAGAGATGAGCGTGCTTTTAAGACAGGTTTCTCTCTTTATCTCTGAGTCTAACTACTCTGTAAGATTTACACTCACTGATGGCTCTTTGCAATTAGCTGCTAATACAGCTGATATCGGTGAAGGCCGTGTGTCGATGGCTGTCCACTACTCAGGCCCTCGATTTGATATTGTATTTAATCCAGCTTACTTCCTTGATATCCTTCGCCACAGTAGAGAAGAGTATGTTTACATGGCGCTTCAGGATTCATTTAACCCAGCTGTTATCTCAGATGTTCCTCTGACAACATCTTTAGAGGTGTTCCCATCTCCTCTCTTTATCTTGATGCCTATGCGATTGAGTGAAGAATCATAAAGAGATTGGCAAAAACGAGTGTGAGGGGAAAGAGGCAATAAGATAATGCGTATCGAGTCGCTCTATATTCAAAGCGTTCGAAACATACCCTCTCTTTCCCTCACGTTTTCCTCTGGTCTTCATCAGTTTGTCGGCGGCAATGGAGAGGGAAAGACCGCTATTTTAGAAGCGCTTAATCTTTTGATTGTCGGCACATCTTTTCGAACTCATCAGCTGAAAGAGATAGTTAAAGAAGGGGAGAAAAACTTCTTTATCGAAGCTCTTTATGAGAAGAACGGAGTTCGATCGAGGCTATCGCTTGGCTATGATGGAGCTCGTAGATATGTTATGATCAATGGTGAGCCTCAAAGCTCTTCTTCTCTTCTCTTTGGAAATATTCTTGGTGTTGCGACAACACCCCTTGATTATGAGCTTATATATGGCTCCCCATCGGAGAGAAGGCGTTTTATAGATGAGCAGATCGCCCAGGTAGACTCTCAATATATTGCTGAGATGAGGCGGCTTCAGCGCTCATTAGCTCAAAGAAACGCGCTTTTAAAACAGCGCGATTTTAAAACCATCCAAGCATGGGAAGAGCAGATCGCTCGCTCATCTGTCTACATTAATCGAGCCCGTTATCAAGCAATTAAAGAGCTTAGTCCGTACTTTCAAGAGATGACGAAAACACTTCTTGGAAAAAGTTCGCTTCATGGATGTGAGCTTGCCTATCAATCAACCCTTTTTCATTTAGATGACTTTATCGGTGAAAACGCGCAGCCTTTAGATGACGCTCTTATTGAGAGGGCTCTTAAGACTTTCCACGATAAGCGTGACAATGAAGCCAAAGCAGGCACTACTCTCTATGGGCCTCAGCGTGATGATATAGCTATTACGTGGAATCAGGGGAAAGCTGTCAAAACACAGGCAAGTTTGGGGCAGGCAAAGGTAATCTCATTGGGATTACGCCTATCAGAGTGGCAGCTCCTTCATGAGCGATCGCATGGTGTGCAGCCTATTTTTATGATCGATGACCTTCATAGCTTCTTAGATGAGGAGAGGGTCTCATTAATTCTCAGCTCAACTCAAAAGCTTGGCCAGATCTTTGTCACCTCTCACATGCCGTGTCATGTGCTTTCACATGGTATGGTGTACCGGATTGAAGATGCTAAGGTTCAATCATCTTACAGCGTCTTTACACCTCCTCAAGATCTCTTGTAGTGTTATTATTCATCCGTACAATACGAAATAACCTTCAGTTTTTGAAATCGAGGGTTATTGAGAAGAGAGCGGTGTCTTAGATCATGTGCTCCTAGAATTAACTCTTTTAAGCTATTATTGGGCATTTGAGCAAGGTTATCAGTGTCAAACCAATAGCATTGCTTAATCTCTAGCGACTCAACTTGATTGAATGAAGGGGCTATCAGACACTTCCCAGTTAGATTGGTTGATAGTAAGCGAAGTGTTTTAAGCTGAGTCGTTGAGATCTTCATCAGATTGCTGTCTGTGATATCTGGGCAGTAAACTATTTCAAGAGAGGTAATTTTACTATAACAAGGAGAGCTCAAGAATGCTCCTCGCGTATCAAGAGCGTATATTTTTAGCTCTTCAAGTTCTTCGCTTGCAAAACCTCGTAAGGCTATATCGGTTATGTTTCGAGAGCATCCTATAGAGGCTTTTTTCACCGCTTTAAAGATTGGAGAACTCAGGCATTTGCCGGTTAGCTCAGTACCATATAACTCAAGATACGTAATCGAGCAATCAGCTAGGTATTCAAAATGATCGTCCCGTATATTCCTTCCTTTGATGATGAGGCCTGTCAATGTTTTTGAATGTGCTGTGACGATTGCTTGAAAGTAAGAATCTAAGAAGTGAGTTGGGGTTTCAGGTCCAATGGCAAGTGTCTCAAGCGAGACGCACTTAAGGACCTCGCTTAAACAGAGCTCATATGGATCGAATAAATACGAATTGAGATGTAAAAGACACTTAAAGGTTTTTTTCTTAAATATATTTAATAAAAGCAGCTCGTCGATATTGATATATCTTGATTGGTGAAAAGCTTGTAACAATTGAGATGGAACTTCGTCAAGTGAGTTGTATCGACTCAATTCTTTGATCAGAATCTTAAAGTAAGCTTTTTTTGATGCTTTGTGAAACAGCTCCCAGATATTGAGGTGATCTTTAAGCGAGCTCATAACCGCGATTGATGCTTCTTTATTGAGAAATGGGCTTATATTGTACTTAATGATTTCTGTAAGCTCTGGCATTCCTAAGGATTGAATAAGAGTGAGCTTGGGAAGTAATGTCTCAGGGAATTTATTTTGAGCTTCTTCACGTACTGCTGCTATTTCTTCAATCTTCTCGGAGAAGAGTTCTATATGCTTTTTTTCATCTTGGACCATCTCTTTAAGATATGGATTCATAGCGTATAGCTTCTCTTGTCCTTCAATACATGAGTATAGAGCAGCAAAAAGAGATTGAAGATTTGTCTTATTGTTCTTGAATAATTCTTCTTGAATAAGTTGGATGTAGCGTTCCATTAAAGGGATCATATCTCCAATCGAGAGGAGTTGGAGCTCACTGAATCGCTTGAGTGCATCGCTCAGGAAACGCTCTTCACTAGAAGGTTGATTCCTTAAGATTCGGTCGACAGCTTGTTGGGTTAACCTCAGGGCGATAGCAAATTCCGCATCGATTTTCGAGGGGTGGATATGCACAATGCGAAATTTCCGAGCCTTGGTGTAGAGAAGGGTAGGGACACCAGCTGAAAACGCGTTATCATGTAAAAGGGCTTGAGAGATGATACGATAGAGCGATTCTGAAGTCGGATGATGCAGTGGCTGCGTTTCGTCTGATTCACTCTGACAATCCAAACAAATTGTTAGGGTTGAAACAATTTTTTTATTGGGTTCATAAAAATTATATCTACTTGTATTAAGCGGGTTATTAATTAATGGTTCCGTATATTTCATGCTAATACAAGTTCAATTAGTATATTTTGTAGTAAATACTTTAATTGCTCGCAAAAGCTACAAGAGGGAAACCCTTGGAGCTTCCCTCTAGTGCTGCCTTGCGCTTTAGAGAATTTCTGAAGGTCTCACATTGTTATGAGACGTATCTATGCTCAATCTCTCTAAATTAAAGTTTGAACACTCTGATATTGTTATAGAGCTGAGGTGAGAATAAGCACGAGTCATTAAGAAAGACTCATCTATGTTAAGAGATTTAAGCGTCACTTCTTTCAACTGCTTGGCTGAAATGGACCGTAAATTTTGAGATGTTAGAAATGGACATACTTTTGCTTTTAGATACATTAAATTACTAAGGCCTAGGCTCTTCAAAAAAGAACCATCGATGGTTAGATTTTTGATAATAAGACTTTGGATGTTGTTTGACCGGAGCAGACCGAGATAAACATCTTGTATCTCTTCGCAAAAACTTAGTTCAAGAGAGGTAAGAGATCTGGTTTCAATATTTTGAAAACAAGATCCGTCTATATCGAGAAAAGAGAGGAGAAGTCTTTTAATTGATTTACTCGAGAGCTTACCTAAGTGTTCATCTTTGATGTTCTTGCAGCTACTTATTTGTAAGGTTTGAATGTCTTTAAAGCAATGAGCGCTCAGTGATGATCCATCTATTAATAGCCTGGACAATGAAACCTTATTTAACTTGGTGCTGGAAAGGGCTTTAAGATTTTCGTCTGTTATGAACATGCAATCATCCAGGTCTAGCTGCTTTATATTTTTAAAGCATTGCGCGCTCAAACAGGTTCCTAAGATATCGAGCTTATCCAAAGTCAAGTTTTCAAGCTGCTGACTCGCTATTTTACTGAGGTTTTCATCCGTTACATCGGAGCAGTAATAAATTTTCAATGTTGTGAGAAAACGAAAGACTGGAGCACTTAAGCTAGAGCCGTCAAAATCTAAAAGAGTATCCAATGAGAGGGTGTGTAACTGGGTACATGAAAGCTCTTTGAGCTTTTCATCAGCGATAGAATCACAATCACATATTTCGAGCGAGGTAACTGCTTTGAATAAAGGACTTTTAAAACATGTGCCCTTGATATTTGTTGAGTCGATCCGGACATGTTTTATTTGGCCTTCTGGAAGATCTTCAAAGAGCTCATCGGTAATGTCGCTCCCCTTGACAGAGAGCGATGTAAGTCTCGGGGTTAATGATAAGATAAGCTTGTTGAAGTATGCATTGATGAAACGCTGAGGAGTATTAAAACCAATATAAAGCTTCTGAAGAGAGGAGCATTTTAATAACTCAGTAAAGCATCTTTCATGGTTATTTTTAAAAATATCAAGCTTCAATAATGTGTCGAGACATGCGTATCGTATCTGGTAAAACGCGTTGAGAATCCCTCTTGGGATGGTATCTATGGAGTCATATTTTCCTAACTCTTCGTTAATCATTCTAAAGTAGCCTGATTTGGATGAGAGCTTGAAAATATCCCATCTGTCGTCTCGATCTTCAAAGGCTTTAATTGCATGTATGGTCGTTTGCTTGTCTAAAAAGCAGTTTACGTGCGTTTTTAAGACTGGTTGAAGCTCTTCACTGAGGAACGATATTTCCTCGCGGAGCCTAGGAATGCTATAGTTAGGAAAAAAGAGCTGAGCTTTGTTGTGAAGCCTAACCGCCTTTTCAATCCTCTCTTGGAATATTTTAGAATGGTCTTTCAAAGATGGATTGAGCTCATAAAGACTTTCTTGTCCTTCGATGTATGAGCGAACGCATGAAAAGAGTGCCTTGAGCTGCAATTCGTTTCCTGTAGATATTGCTTTTTCAGTGAGATCAAGATAACGATCCATGATGGGGGTTGTATCATGAATCGCTTGAAGCTGCTTTCTTCCAAAAGTTTCCAAAGCGTCTTGTGTCTTCTGTCGCTCACTTTCAGGGATATTCGCAAGAGCTCGAGTGACAACTTTCTGAGTAAGGCTTTGAGCAAGGGCAAATTGGAGGTCGATGTCAGAGGGTTTGACCTGTCGGATGTGAAAGCCTCCATTCCTTGTTGAGAAGAGAACAGGAAAAGAAGCGGGATCTTCTAGGTGCTCATTATTTGCTTGAGAAAGAATTTGATAGAGTGGGGGATCTTTCTGTAAAGATGCTGCTTGATCATGAGCTACAGCTAATTCGTGGTAGTTAGTTGTAACAATATTTTTTGTAATAGGAGTGATTATCATAAATCTCATATTTAAGGGTTTTATAAAGGTTAATTTTATACGAGAAGGGATTTATTTATTTTAGAAATCTAATGATAAAGGTGCTTGCGGCCTGAGAAGGCAGTCTTGAAATTGTGAGCTTTTTAAGGATTTGCAACATATAACTGTAGATGCCTTGAGATGATAGTATACAAGGTAAATAATATTATAATAAGGCATAGAAAATAGGGACTTATTATGAAAAAAGCAATTACTACACTCTCTATGTTAATACTGGGTTCTCTTTGTGGGTCTAATCTCAGCTATGCTCATGAAGCGATTTCTTGTCCTTATGAATCGCGTGATTATTCTCTTCTTCAAAGCCGTGATGACACGTATGTTACTATTCCTGTTACGAGAAAGGATGTAGGGATCGGAAAGAAGGTTGTCTATCTAAGGTTGGGAAAGGGAAAGCGTTTTAATGTCTTAGCTATTTGCGCTGATAAAAAAGGGCTCTACGTTCTTATGACTGAAAAGAGATATAACAAGCTTCTTAAGATGTATGGACATAAGACTCAAAAGAAAGGCGTTATTACATCAGATTTCGAGTTTCCTTTTATCCATGAGTGATAAGGCACGCTCTTCCCTTCTCTTCGTGGGAAGGGAGGGTGTCTTTTCGTAAACGATTGGTAATGAGTGTAATATAATTTATTTTAAAAATAACGAGCGGAGAATTGAGAAGACGTACTATTCCATGGTATAATAATAATTAAGGAGAGAATGTTGAGGTTATCATTGACCTTATCTCCTCTTTGAAGGTCCGTGAACATTAGAGGTGATCTATGGGAAGGCGTCGTTCTCTCTCTACTTCCACAGATATTCAGTCCTCTAAGAAGATGGATAAGAAGACAAAACATCGTGAAGCTTCTCAGCATTCATCGAGCTCTTTGTATTCGTCAATAACAGCGCTTCGAAATGAGCCTCTTCGTGAGAAAAACTATTTCTCTTCTCTAGAGCATGAAGGTCTTTTTAACTCTGCTCCAAAAGATGTTCTCGGTCTTACAGAGGGTCAGATTAATAGCCTCTACAATGAGGCTATTCATTACTTAGCTCTTCATGAAATTCCTCAAGCAGTCAAAGGGTTTCAGCTCCTTTGTTCATTGTGCCCATATGATGCCGATTTTTGGATGGGGTACGCCGCAGCATTGCGGGAGGATGGAAATCTTCCTCAAACATTATCAGCTCTATTGATGGTTGAGACGATTGATCCCGACCGCTTTGATCTGTACCCAGAGGCGATTCATACTTGCCTCGAAATGAATAACGTGAAGGAAGCTCATGAGATCTTAAAGCGATGCAAAAAAAGACACAACACCCTTACCAGTGATGATGAGCTTTTGAATATTCCTTACGAGATCGAGCTTCTTGAAGAGGAGATTGATAAGGCAGAGCGTCATTCATAGCGAGGGTATTGAGTCATTCACAAGTGCTTAGTAACAACACCTTATCTTGTTTAGTTCAATATATCTTCTGCTCAACGATGGACAGTAAGTGTTAAAAATCAATCTTCTGTGAGAAGTTGACCGTCTAAGGAGTTATTCTCTACTTTGCTGTCAATATAGAAGGGATGAGTCTCTTCCTTATCAAGCAAGATTATAGAGATCTTAGGATACATTTCAACGAGGTGCCGAGAGAGAGTTCTTGCTTTGTTCTTGTTTTTCGTAGCGAATAAAGCTGTGGCAAGCGCATCAGCGAGCGCGCAAGAAGTCGGATGAGTCACAGAAACAGAGGAGAGGGTATAGTCTTTACGCTCTAAAGGCTTTTCCTCGCCCGGCGTAAAAATGTGTGTATATTCTTCTTCAGAAGTCGCATCTAAGGAGAGGTTGGAGACTGTCCATCTCTGAAATACATCGCCACTTGATGCGATAGTGTTATTGCCCATATCGATAATGAGAGGTTCTTGTTGATTGTTTGTGCAGCGGGCGGGCAGCATCAACTCAACTTTCCAAAGGCGACCCTCAGGATGATATCCTCTTGTGGCTATCTCCCCGCCCCATTCGACATAAACAGAATGATTCCAGCTGTTATGAGAGAGTTTTTTTGCTAGAAGATCAACTGCATATCCTTTGACAACGGCACTTAGGTCTATCTGAGTAAGAGGATCTTTTTTTTGGATAGCATGTGTGGAGGGTAAAAAAACGAGAGTGCTCCAAGAGGCAGCTTTCATATGCCGTTGGAGCTCTTTCTCGTCTGGCTTTTTGCTATTTTCTTGGCGTAGTGACTGCTTCCATAGAACATTCAAGGTCTCTACAGTTGGGTCAAAGTAGCCCTTGGTCGCGGAATTAATGTGGTCGACCCACTGCAAGAAATAAAAGAGATCCCATGAGCATGAGAATGGGGTGGTGCTATTGTGCTTGTTAAATCGAGAAAGCTCAGAGTCTGGATTCCATGAATTAAAGACATTGTCGATATAAGCGAAAACCTGATTGATCTCATTCTCTATTGTATATACGGGAGTTTTATTGGTACCGCTTGTAGAAATAGGAATGAGGATACGATATGGAATAGTCATCGAGACGCCGCTGAACTCATAGAGCTCACAGGAGGTCTCAGTTTTGTCTCGGAAGCTACACGAGATGCTGACAAGCGAAAGAAAGATTGTAAGAAGGAAAAAGGTTGTTTTTCTTTTCTTTACATGCATCTTCATTATCTCATCCGGCGTTTAGCACAGAGAATAGTATTCTCAAGAAGGCAAGCAACTGTCATAGGGCCAACCCCTTTGGGTACAGGCGTAATTGCTCTCACTTTTGGTAATACTTCATCGAATGCAATATCGCCAACTAATTTTGTCTTTGGAGCTTCTTGCTCCTCAGTAGATGGAATAACTACTCTGTTAATGCCGACATCAATAACGGTTGCTCCCTCTTTGACCATCGTCCCCGTTATAAGGCCTGGCGATCCTGCCGCAGCAATAAGAATATCGGCGCTTTTAGTGATTTCTCCAAGATTTCTTGTCTGGCGATGAGCCATAGTGACAGTTGCATTGCCGAAACTCGAAGAACTTGAGAGAAGAAGTCCTAGAGGTCTTCCGACAACCATGCTTCTTCCAATAATGACAACATGTTGGCTTTTAATAGGGATACTATAATACTCCAAAAGTTTGACGATCCCTTTTGGTGTGCATGGAATGAGTCCTTGAGTGTCCCCTTGGACGAGTTTTCCTAAGTTAAATGGAGAGAAACCATCGACATCTTTTGCAGGGTCTATAGCCTTTGTTACTTCAAATGAGTCAATATTTGGATGTAAAGGGAATTGTACGAGGATAGCATCGACACTATCATCTCTATTTAATCTTTCGATAATATCAATGACTTCTTTGGTTGTCGTGCAAGGTGTGCGGATAATAGTCGATCGGATTCCAACTTGCTCGCAGCTTTCAGCTTTTCTCTTTACATAGATATTTGACGCTGGGTGATCAAACGCAAGAAGAACAGTAAGATGCGGAGCCCTTCCATACTGCTCTATAAAGGTTACAACATCAGATCGCACAGAAGCCTGTATTTCTTGGGCAACAGTATCGCCTCGTAGAATTAATGACGAATGAGAGAAAAGCTTGGGGTGTGTTTGATTCATTCTATAGACTATTTCCCGGTAGAGGATCAATTTTTATGTTGAGAGCTCGCTTTCACTGTGAGGAAATGAGTCGATTTAGCAGCGAGATCTTCTCAAAAAGATCTTCTTAGCGCCAGCCTCAACTATCCAGGAGGTAAATGTGATCCCCACATAGAGAGACAGTGACACAAGAAGCGATGTAAATATAAATGAAATATACTCAATTCCTAGCGGAGCTTCAACAAGGAAGATCTTATAAATTAAAAAACCGATACTAAGAGCGATAATAGCTCCAATCTCAATTGCGATTCCTTGAAGACTAATGATCGAAGAGATGTAAAAGTACGTCATTAGTGAAAGAATCAAAAGAAGGGGTAAGGATCTTGATTCCGCGGATGGGGACATCACTGATTCTTGCGCGATTGAAAGAAGAAGGAGAGTCCATAATGAGAGGATTATTCGCTCTTTCTTTACTAGATTCGCGACAGGTACTAAGAAGAGAAAAGAAAGAGAGGAAAGAGAGGGGAACAGGAGAAAGAGAAAGAATGATAGGGTAAGGCTAAGGACCAATCTCATTCGCGTTCTTCTTTCTCCATTATGTAATCAGTTGTTAGTCTTTTACTCGTTTTGGGACAGGAATAAAAGCAAATTCATCATCACTTTTTCCAATTTCTGATTGGCGAGATTGTGAATCTCTATATGGGCTATCTTCTCGAATGAATGGAGCCCTTCCTATCGAGAAGTAATCAAAGCCAAAGCGGGACATCTCATCCGGATGGAAGACGTTGCGTCCATCAAAAAGGCCTGATCCGCGCATAGCATTTTTAAGAGAGAATTTGTCGATTCGAGTAAATATATCCCATTCTGTAACCAGGAGGAGCGCGTCTACATCGGTCGCAGTCTCAAGGGGTGTGTTGCACCAGAGTACTCTTGATGAGTCAAACCAAGGTTCTTTTTCTAGGATTTTCCGAGCATTTTCTTGCGCAACAGGATCAAAGAGCTGTAGTTCTAAGGAGTCATGACGCTCGAGAAGATATCGGATAATATCTAACGAAGGAGCTTCTCTCATATCATCGGTATTAGGCTTAAAGGCGAGTCCCCAGATACCTATTCTATGTGGTAGTTGAGAAGATATGTCTTTCGTTGATTGCACGTATTCAAGAGCGTCATGGGCAAAAAATGTGCGCTGCTGGGAGTTAATATTTTCAATTACATCGATAAATGATGAGTCAAGGCCGAAATCTTGGGCGATATGGCGAAGCGCTCTAATATCTTTTGGAAAACAAGAACCTCCGAAGCCGACTCCAGCCTGAAGAAAGCTAGGGCCTATGCGCTTATCAGAGCCGATTCCTTCTCGAATCATCTCAATGTCAGCATGCGAGCGAGACGCAATCTGCGACAGCCAATTCATAAACGTAATTCGAAGGGCGAGCATCGTATTGGCAGCGTACTTGGTCATCTCACTCGACTCAGGATCCATGAATATGAGTCTCGTTTTGTCATTTTTTGCCTGAAGTGGGGCATATAATGATCTCATGACTTCTTCAGAGCGCTCGTTTCTTACGCCAACAATAATTCTATCAGCGTGCATGAAGTCGTAGATTGCAGCGCCTTCTCTCAAGAATTCAGGATTTGAGACCATATCGACTATTGCGGACCAGTTTTTGCTTGGATCTTTCTTTGAAAGTTCATTCAAAAGAAGGGCGTGTACAGTGCGGTTTGTATGTACGGGAACAGTCGATTTAATAATGACTGTGATGGGTCCTTCAATCTCTTGCGCCAACATACGAGCCACAGCTTCTACTCGAGAGATATCACATCTTCCTTCAGCGCCAGTTGGTGTGTCGACTGCAATAATTGCAATCGTTGGAGCTTGAGAGAAGGCCTCTTTGTATGAGGTTGTGAAAAAGAGACGGCCCTCTTTTTCATTTCGAGTGACAAAATCTTCAAGACCTGGCTCATAAATTGGAATTATGCCATTTCGAAGATTTGCGATTTTCTTTTCGTCGATATCAAGGCAGATCACTGAATGACCAATCTCTGCTAAGCAAGCAGCGCTTACAAGACCTACGTATCCGACACCGATGACGACAATTTTATTTTTCATTGAATTTACGCTTTCAACATGAATGATCTAAAAAATTACCATATATCATAATTGCCTTCGCCGATTTTTCGAAAGCCTGTTGATGAAGATCCTTTTTTCGCGCCCAGACCTAAAGAGATATACCACTTCTGGACTCCACCAGATCTTCTTCCGTAAGAGAGCTTGATATGAAGAGCTCCTCGTACAATCGTTGCGATCGAAAGGTCCATATCGTAGTATCCTTTATCTGATATCTTTCTCCATCCGCGCGCTGTAGTCAGTTCAATATCGAGATTTGGAGCTGCTTGCCAGAAAATTGAGGCAAGGACTGCGCGTCTTTCATCAGACATCTCAGACTTCTCTAAAGATTGCTTAGATCTAGTTACATCGATGATAAAGTTATCAGGATCGATCTTTCTCCAAGCGTATTTACTCCTCTGACGATATTCCAATGTCATTGCGACAGTTCGAGAAAATGTCTTGCGCATTTGAATGTTGAAATGATCGGTCGTCTTGTGGCGAAAATCATACGCGCTCATCAATTTATATGCGACAGTAGGTGTTGCGTTGAAGACGCTATTGAGCCACAGCTTCGTCGGATGCGATCCTATCTTCGAAGAAGAGAAGAAATATCGAGTAAAGATATCCGTGCAGATCTTTTGTTGAAAGCCGGAAGATGAAGGGCTTCGTATGAATGTATGCTGGAGGCCTATACGGCTTTCATGTAAAGAGTTCCATCCGTCTTCCAAGTCGAAGATGTAATTTCTATCAGGCTTGACGGTTGGATGAATGATTGATTTATATGAGAGGTATGGCTCTATCGATTGAAATCCGTAGGGGCTGAACTTAATAAGGCGTGTTTTGGCTAAAGCTCCCATCTCTGCCATCATTTGCATGCGCTGTCGATGTTGAGGAGATGAGCTATAGTGAATGGCGCGATATCCAATATATGGACTGATTGTAAAAGGAGCTGGGTTGAAAGTGGTGAAAAGCCTTTGTGATACTTCGCTTCGCGTTGAGGAGAAGTCTTTCACTTTATGCGTTGATTTATTGTAGACATAGTCGAGATAGCCCGCGCTGAATCTATTGTCAATCATCCAACGAGAATTTCCTAAGGAGTGGGGGCGGATATTAAACGTAAAAAGAGGAAGTTCTTGCTTTACAGTCTGGAAATTATTAATTCGGACTCGTGTGTTCATCTGAGCGACCCAATCAGACTCTTTTCGCCAGAGGGTAGCTTGCGTGAGAGCAGGCCGCGCATCGCTTAGAGCATGATCTGAGAACTCGCTCTTCATTCCTTTGTCGCTTAACTTGTCATACATCGCGACCATATTGATATTGGATTCTTCGAAGTAGTTTCTGTAAAATCCTTGGAATCGATAGCGCAAGTTTTTGGGATTAAATGATTTTCGACTTCCTTGCGCGACGTAGTTGAGCATCTCAAAGCGCTCGTTTGACGAAGGTCCATCGTATATCGAAAGAAGTCCTGCGCCAATGCCGTATTTAAAGTTGTAGTCAGCAATCGCTTTATGTGTCCATCGGCCAAATGTCCCGAGCTGATATGTCAGACCAATGCGAAATCCTTGGCTTCCTCCCCAACGCATGCGGTATTTAAATGGAGCGGACTCGCCTTGTCCTTCTTTTAAGCTACGGCTGTAGCTTGGAAGCCAAAAGAGCGGAAGCTTCTCAAAATTAAAGCTGACGTTATGCGCTTTAATTGAGTCGCCTTTGAGTACAGTCAGAGTGGTTGCCTCAATCGACCAGTCGTTTCGCTGGTTTTCGCTCGTGGAAAGGTATGCGTTTTTAACATACATGTTTCCATCAGGACGGATTTCAATTTCTTTTCCGCCAACAAACCAATCGCCATTTTTTGTGCAGCCATCCCAAATGCGAATAATCCCGCTTGTAAAGTCTATCTCGACCTTAGAGCCTTTATATGATTTTCCTTCGTATACCATATAGAGCATCTCACTTGCTTGAAGCTTATGCTCTGAAGTTCCTGAGCTGCCTTTGGAGGGCCCTCTGCGGATGTATGCTATGTTCTTAGCTTGGATATATAGGTCTTGTGCGGTCGCGATCCCCCCTTTTTCAGTGATCATCATGCCGTCACGATAGACTGGATCGTTGAGCTGCACATTTACTTGCCCTTTAAAGGCATCCATACTGCTCTTGAATGGCTGGTCATCAAGTGGCGCTGGAAATAAAGGGTAATTTACAAATGTAAAAGCAGTGGTAACCAAGGCAAGAAGATGGGTAAGTCTTCGCATATATCACTATGAATAGGTATCAGAAATGTTTAACTAACTAAATAGGGGATAGGGCTAGATGTTACATTGCAATTATTTGTACTCAAGCTCCTGCCTTTTTCTCCACGTTTTTTCTCGCTTTCTTTTCTTATTCAGTAGCCGAGTGTAGGAGATGATTTGCAAGGAGGACAATGCAGGAGTGGCTATGAAGCTTAATACGATGGGAGCTCATTTTTGGAGCTTCAAATAAATCAAAATAGTCTCTTGGGCCAAGCACTCCTGTGTGGATAACAGTGTGCCAGCAAGATCCCTCAGGAGGAGGTGGAAGCTCTACTAATGTGTCGTGCGCTTCTGTCGAGAAAGCGGCATAAAGAGCGGATTTTCCTGATTGATCGAGAAGGCTGAAAGCAACAAATTGGCTGTCCCAGCTCCAGTCAGGGCTATATGGCTTTTTGCCATGCCACTCAACATCTGATGGAGTAAGAAAGCCTTCTTTATCAAAGAGGCCAGGTATCATTCTAATGTGAATGAGTGTCTTAATAAATTGTGTAAAGCAAGGAGAGTGATGGACTTTGTCCCATTGGAACCAATTCAGTATTGAATCCTGACACCAGGCGTTATTGTTTCCATGCTTTGTATGACCATATTCATCTCCCATGAGCAGCATTGGAGTCCCTTGGGATAAAAATAGGGCTGTTAGCATATTTTCCATTCGACGTCGGCGTAAAGCTAAGCAATTACTGTCTTTTGTCTCTCCTTCAACCCCTGAGTTCCAAGCATGGTTTTCATTCATTCCATCGTTGTTATGCTCGCCATTTTCTATATTGTGTTTCGCGTTGTAGCTGACAAGGTCGGCCAAAGAGAAGCCGTCATGAGCAGTTACATAATTGACGGAAACTTTAGGAGAAGGTGCGGAGCTATAGACATCCTGAGATCCTGAGAGCCTTGAGGCAAAGATGCCAGCAAAGCCTTTATCTCCTTTCATAAAATGTCGTACATCGTCGCGAAATTTATCATTCCATTCGTAGAAGAGGGAGACTCTCTTCTGGTTTAAATGGTGGAGCGCTCCAGTCTGATAGAGTCCCGCTGCATCCCAAGGTTCAGCGATTAGTATTTTATCACGAAGGACTGGGTCTTGCGCAATTTCTTCGAGTAGCGGAGGCTCTCCCATAGGGGCGCCTGTTTGGCTCCTTGTAAGGCAAGCTGCCAAGTCAAAGCGAAAACCATCAATCCCATAAGCTAAAACCCAGTGGCGGAGTGACTCGCGAATCATATCGATGACGACGGGATGATTTGCGTTGATGGTGTTTCCACAGCCCGAGTAGTTGAGGTATTGATGTCTCTCATTAAGAATATAGTAGCTTTCAGGGGCCAAGGATTTAAAAGAATAGGAAGGTCCCTTTTCATTTCCCTCTCCGGTGTGATTGTACACTACGTCGAGGATAACCCTAATTTTCTTCTCATGACATTTGTCTACGAATTCCTTTAACTCATGCGGCCAATGAAGCGGATTTTGAGATGTGAAGTACCGGCCTGTAGGCGCGAAAAAGTTCAGTGGCGAGTAGCCCCAATAATTATACAGCTTTTCTTGGCTAACTGGATTTGAAAAGGGCCATTCCGTTTCATCAAATTCTGTTATCGGAAGAAGCTCAATCGTATCGATGCCCATTTTTTCGAGGTGGTCGAGTTTATCAATTGCCCCTTTAAAAGTGCCTGGAGAGGAAACTTTACTCGTAGTGTCTTTAGTGAATCCGCGTATATGCATCTCATAGATAGCGGTTGGATATTTAGATGCGGAGGGTTTTATCTCCTGAAGAGAATGAGAGTGTGTGTAGTGTTCGTCCCAGTCTATAGCAATTCCTAAGGGAAGGATGTTTGATCCTTCTCGGAGCTCTCTCCAGCGGTTATCTCCCCAGGTGTTCTTCGTGTCTAAAAGCTTTGCAAAGGGATCCTGAATTGTGATCAGTTGATCTGTTTGCAAGGTGTTTCTCTTAGCCCATGCCCACAAGAGAACTTTTTCTTTGGTCTCTATGCGGATGTGCCAGATATCGCCTGTTTTATGGGTGAGATCATCTAATTGAACGAGGTGAGGGGGATTTATTCTTTCGATATCTTGGATGATAAGATGTGATAGTTTCTCTGTTGAGTAGATTGCGAAATTCCACGTAATATTTTCGCCAATTCTTTGGCAGGTTGCGCCTAAGGGGAAAGGGGAGCTTGAAGAAAGAGGTGTATATTTCATTGTCTCTCTTATCTATCGTTAGTATATCTTCCTAATTTGGAGAATATAGGCGTCTCATGTATAAGCCTTACTCTTACAGTCTCTTCATATTTATTGACATCAGTGAAAAGAAAAAATTTTAAGAGACTGTTCTTAAGTGAAATAATTTGTAGTTTCAAGGGCCTTTGCTATGAAGGGGCTCTTTAACTTCGCCAAAACAGGTTTTCAAGCAACAGCTTTTAAGGGGAGTTTATATCAGACGATGATCGTGATCCACATTGCTGGCCACTTAGGACAAGATCCAGAAACCAGATATACACCATCAAATAAAAAAGTGACGACACTGCGCGTTGCAACTAATATTAAACGAGGAAACAAGGAAAAGACTGTCTGGTGGAGAGTCACCGTCTGGGGAGACCGCTTTGATCAGAAGCTTCAATATTTGAAGAAGGGAAGCGCGGTTCTTGTTATCGGAGAGATGGGCATCCCAGAGATCTATACAGATAAAGATGGCAATCCTCAAACTTCCTTCGAGATAATTGCTGATTCGATCATCTTCAATCCATTTGGTGGTAAGGGCGGCGCTAGTGATAGACAAGGTAGAGATGAGTCCGACTCCTCTGAAGATTATGGCGCCTCGTATCAATCAGCTAAAAGAGAGAGTGGGTTTAAGGGTGGATCATCATATGGTGATGCTGATCAAGGATCGCTCAGACAGCCTGGCATTATGCAGGGGTCGGGTTCTTCAACTCATAGCTCTGGATCAAACTCGCACTCACAGTTTGACGCCGATGATGATATCCCATTCTAAAATATAGAATTTATGAACGGATCATGACCTCTTCTATAAATGAGGAGGGGTCATGGTGGAATATCCATCAGTCTAATCTCTTACTTTACGTAGAATCTTATGGTACACTATCATATTGCGCCAACGCTTCAAAAGCGTCCTTCATCCGACGTTCTTATTCTTCCTTTCATGAGAAATGATTCAGATGAGGCTCAAGCGACCTGCTTAGTGTCTCTCGACTCATTAGGAAAGCAATCATCAGTACTCAATTCTATACATGCGGTATTAAAAGCAGGTGCCTTCAAGGGAAAAGAAGACGAATCGTTTAGTGTCTATGTAGATTCTCCATATGAGAGGAGAGTTGTTTTAGTCGGACTGTCCTCAAAAGCAAAAGAGCTTCATACTGATTCAATACGATCGTCTTTTGCGTTTGCGATATCAAAAGCCATCCAAGATGAGGGGATCTCTTCAATTACTGTAGCGCTTCCTGAGAGTGAGCTTCTTCCTGAGGGTGTTGATCATTCGCTTGTGATGAGAGGTGCTTTGGAAGGGGTCGGCTTTGGATTGTATTCCTTCTCAAAGTATTTTAAAAAAGCTCGTGGCTCTCGCCCCGAAAGCGTTACATATATTACATCATCTCATGCTCTGTGGAGTGAAGAGATCGCGAAAGCCAAAGTAGTCGCTGATGCTGTTTCGCTCGCTCGTGATATGGTCAATATGAGCGCATGTGAGATGACGCCTGAGGGAATAGCTCAAGTCGCTCTTTCTCTTACCGCTATTCCTGGAATGAAAGTTCAAGTCTACGATAAGAAGTGGATCGAAGAGCAAAAAATGGGGCTTTTTCTCGCGGTTGCGCAAGGATCGACAATTCCTCCACGTTTCGTTGTGATTGATTGGAAGGGTAAAGGGGCTTCTGAGGACAATAGAACAGTCTTTGTAGGTAAGGGGATTACGTTTGATACTGGTGGATTAAACATTAAGCCTACAGGATCAATGGAGACGATGCGAGTCGATATGGGTGGGGCCGCGTCTGTCATTGCTGCGATGAAAGCAATCGGTGAGATGAAGCTGCCAATCTGGGTGACGGCTCTTGTACCTTTAACGGATAACGCAGTTGATGGCTCGTCATATAGACCGGGAGATGTCTTTTTCTCAAGAGAGGGAACTTCTGTGGAGATCGTAAGCACAGATGCGGAAGGAAGGCTTATTCTAGCGGATGCTCTTCACTATGCTCAAACAGAGATGAGGCCTGCTCGTATAATAGATGTTGCAACTCTTACTGGATCCGCAGAGATTGCCTTAGGATCTGAGATCTCTGCTCTCTTCTCGAATTCAGACTCGTTAGCGCTTGAATTAGAAAAAGCTTCAGACAATGCTGGCGAGCCTGCATGGCAGATGCCTCTTTATAGAAAGTATAAGCCATTATTGAAATCAGACTACGCGGATTTAAAGAATGTGGCTGGAAGAAGCGGTGGGGCTATTAATGCGGCTCTTTTCTTAGAGCACTTTGTAGGTGATATCCCATGGGCGCACTTTGACATTGCAGGCACTGCCTACGTTAAAGATGGAAAACGTTATTATGGCAAGGGAGCAACGGCCGTCCCAACGAGAACATTAATTGAATACTGTAGATTGCTTGCTTCTTCCCTATAAAGCTGTGTTTTGAGATGAAGAAAGATCGTTCGCTCTTTCTTCATCTTCTTGAAGTGGAGTACATTCTTAATTACAAGCTTTGAGAGAAATTCAAATGTCACTTTTTTCTGATGACACTCTTTCATTTGACAGACGCCCAGAGGGGTATATTCTTGGAAATGACCATCCAGAGTTTCATATGCGAAAGCGGATCCCCGTGGCGGTCTTAGGAGCTACAGGGACAGTGGGACAGCGAATGATTGAGATCTTGTCAGAGCATCCATGGTTTGAGATCGTTCAGCTAGGAGCCTCTTTACAGTCGAAGGGGAAAAGATATAAGGATGCAGTTCACTGGCTTCTTCCATCATCAATTCCAAGTTCTGTCGCTGATATGCAGGTTGAAGAGTGTGCTCCACGTAAAGGAATAGCTCTTGCTTTCTCGGCTCTCGATTCGTCTGTTGCAGAAGAGGTTGAGAAGCTTTACTCAAATGCAGGGGTTCATGTTGTTACCAACGCAAAATCACATCGCATGAAGGATTGGGTTCCTTTAGTAATCCCAGAAGTGAATGTGGATCATCTTCAGATAGTCGATAAGGCTATTGCTGAAGGAAAGGGTGCGATTGTTGCTAATCCCAATTGTGCGACAATTGGTCTCTGTGTCGCCTTAAAGCCTCTTGTAGAGCAATTTGGGGTAGATAAAATACATGTGACGACTTTTCAGTCGACATCTGGCGCTGGATTCCCAGGTGTTGCATCGTTGTCGATACTCGATAATGTAATTCCATTTATAGATGGCGAAGAAGATAAGGTTGAGACAGAGCCTCTGAAGATTTTCTCCGATCTCAAGGATGGCGTATTTCATGCTCCAGAGATGAAGATCTCAGCTTCATGCACACGTGTTCCTGTTACTGAGGGTCACTTGGAATCCGTGTCGGTATCGCTCAAGAAGAAAGTGTCTATTGATGAAGTTGAGCGAGCCTTCCATGAGTTTACCTCTCCTTTAAGTGAGATGAAGCTTCCTATGAGCCCAAAGAGACCTATTCACTTCTTTCACGAAAGAAGTTATCCGCAACCAAAGTTACACCGAATGTCTGAGAAGGGAATGGCTGTATCTGTCGGTGCCTTACGTCCATGTTCTCTCTTTGATTATAAGTTCTTTCTTCTTTCACATAATACGATAAGGGGAGCCGCAGGCGGCACAGTCCAAATAGCCGAACTCTTAGTAAAGAAGGCGAAAGTCTTCTGGTAGAAGAGATTTGTTATTTTCACTTATATGAATTTTCCTTGCGCGCTGGAAAGGGGTTAAGTCTCACTCATTCGAACTTACATTTTCCAGCTCATTCCTTCTAGAATACAAAGATAAGGTTCAACAATCTCCACTCGTAGTTCATCTAAGAGGTGGCGTTACAGGGAAGTTAGAGCCTCTTTATAGAGAAGTTGAAAAACGGATCTCAAAGGTGTTATCGCCGCTGAGTGAGCCGTTCAAGTTCGTATGATTCAAGGGGCTCGACTGCCAGGGCATCTAAAAAGTCTGAATACAAAATATTCATAAATACGTAGCGGAGCTCGTCATGTGGAGGGTTTGTAATATCTTCTCATGTGACGGGCTTTTGTCTTTAATGAAGGGTTATTTGTGAGTTTTTATCAATTATTAACAGTTAAATAAATAGATAAATAGACGTTTGAAAATAATAATTATGAAAATATTTAATTTATATGTTAT
>CAYRUD010000015.1:0-2945 GCA_964427425.1 uncultured bacterium | reverse complement strand
AGACCAAGAAAAAAATAAGACTCTTCCACAATTTTTCATCAAACGCTGATCACTTTGTTCTTACCAAAGGAGTAAAGATTGAGGATCTACAGGAATATCCTGGAAGCTCCCAGTACGCTCTGCCATGTATCATTAAGACGAGTGACATAGAATACCGGGGAAAAGTCATCTATTGTGTCGATAAAGAAACGGGCGTTATCTGGCATCGCTGCTTTAAAGAGAACGGATATGAGACATTTAGAACAGACTATATAAATGACACTGTCTGGATTAAGGATGTCGACTTCCCCAAGCTGTCCGATACTTCCTCTAAGAACAAGTCAAAACAAAATTCAGCTGCAGTAAAAAAGAAAGCAGAGTCGATACAGGGTCGAGCACTCACTGATGACGGAAGTAAAGTCATTAAGGCGACTTCGACTTATGTGAGAATCAGCGATCCTAAGAATCAAGCTGAGATCATCTTAGATATCGAATAAGAGATCTCGTTGTCTTTCTAATCAAAAAACCCATGGGTTTTCCCCATGGGTTTTTTATCATTAATAAATGAGTTATTAGTTCGTTTAAAATTTATTATATGTTGGTGCGGGTAATTTTATATGATTCAATTAAATAGCTATGGTTCTAACAACAATTATATAAATATTGATAAAGAGATTAATCGGTGTAATACCGTATTAAATTTGGCTAGTAAAGGTTATGCTATTTCCAACTCGCATCTTCATATAGAAGAAGACAAAGAAAAGATACTAAGTAATCACGAACTTTTAGATAAAGTCTGTAACAAAGTTACAGAAATACTTAATTCTAACCTTGAAAGTATTAAGAGAGCTCCTCCTCAAAGTTTAACTAACTTTCGAAAATTAGTTAAAGAGTTCAAGAAAGAACACTGCTCAGGTGCCATATCAAAAGAGAATTATAGGACTTTTAAAGAATTATATAGCGCTCTTCCTGGAAAGCTTTACTCTGAGGAGCCTCACATAGAAAAACTTACTAATCTAAACTGCATCAATGAGCGCGAAGAATTCTTTGAGCTAAGCTATTATATCGTATCAGTAAACGATGAATACTTATTTTTGCAGGAACAGTCAGAACGTATGCTTATCTTTTTGCTGTATTGCAAAACTATTCAGTCATTCATAGATAGATTCGGAGAATATAAAAATTGTGAATTGATAGTAAGATATGATGATTATCCTCTCTCTCTATGTACTCTTTTGAAAGAACTGGAAGTCAAAAAGGGAAATGTTTCACAAGAGTGGTTGCATAGAATTTTAGATAAGATTAATGACTCTTTTAAAAAAAGACCTGCCGCCTTCAGAAATAAAGACGATCTCTCAAAGTTTGTTTATGCCATTTTGATCCAATATATAAGCGAAATGTCTAAAATTACCAGTGGAACCCCGGATAAACGTTTTGATGCATTCTATGAAAAGGGTAATCAAAGACATTATCGATTTTTTACTGAGTGGACTAAGCGCGTATTAGAAAATAGTAAGAATATGGCAATGCCAGATTTTAATACTCTTTCTTTAGAAGAGCAAGTAGAGGCAATGAAGATACTTATCCATACCTCTGAGAAAATGTTGGCTTTTTATAAGAAAAATGCGCTTATTTTTAATAATGGTTTAATAAAGACAAAACAATATTACAAGTCTGCAATTCATCTTATACAGCATTATAAGAATTTGACCTGTACTCACAACATGATGTTAAAGAATATAAATGAGTTCAAAAAGAAGTTTTGTAAAAGTAGTTTGCCAATCCTTGAGTATTCCGCATTTAAAGAGATAGATTTTGACGCCTTATCTAAGAGTGTTCTCGAGAATCCTATAGTTATGGGATATAAAGACATCATTTCTTTATTAGAAGGGCTGCCCGAGTATCCTCAGTTTGATCAAGAGAAGACTCAAGATGTAGTTGGCCTTCAAACTGAAGTGAGCGATGTTCATTCAATACAAGAACTTAGTGATGTTTTTACGGAGCTGAGTCTCCAAAATAACGAGATCTTATCTGTTGAAACTCCGATTGAGTGCTCTCTAGAGTCAGTGCATAAACTTCACGAACGTAATCTGATCTGGTTTGATCAAAATCAAGATCCTTTTAAAAATAATCCACGGTACAAGGACAAAAATCTGACAGACGAGATTAAGAAGCAGATAAAGCTTTTCCATAACTTCGCTCGCAAAGTCGATCATTTTGTTTTTAAGCATGGTGTGAAGATAGATGATTTAGAAGAATATCCAGGAAGCTCCCAGTACGCTTTGCCATGTATCATTAAGACGAGTGACATAGAATACCGAGGAAAAGTCATCTACTGTGTCGATAAACAAACAGGCGTTATCTGGCATCGCTGCTTTAAGGAGAACGGATATGAGACATTTAGAACTGACTACATAAACGACACTATCTGGATCAAAGACGTTGACTTCCCCAAGCTGTCCGATACTTCCTCTAAGAACAAGTCAAAACAAAAGTCAGCTGCCGTAAAAAAGAAAGCAGAGTCGATACAGGGCCAAGCACTCACTGATGACGGAAGTAAAGTCATTAAGGCGACTTCGACTTATGTGAGAATCAGCGATCCTAAGAATCAAGCTGAGATCATCTTAGATATCGAATAAGTGTTATATTATTGTCCGTTAATTCATGAGCTCATAGGAACTCCCTATGAGCTTTTTTATTGTGGATATAGTTTTAATTTGGGTGGGTAATTATGTTTTTATAATAAAATAAGCTCGGTTATAATACTTTTTTATTATGTAAGGGGTGTATGCATGTTAACTCAAGAAAGTGGTAATAATTATTATTCGTTAATAAGCGAAATTAAAAAATGCGGTTTCTACTTAGATTATGTCAGCCGCGGGATTGGTTACATTGATGAATCTCTTAAGACAGTGCACGATGAGAATAAGAGAATCGACGACAATACCCTTATCTCTAAGATCAGT
>CAYRUD010000014.1:0-642326 GCA_964427425.1 uncultured bacterium | reverse complement strand
TTTGCTTGCACACAACTCTTCTTGCACTGTCAATCTTCGTATTCGCACCTATCGCTGAGGCGCTTTTCGCTGTCGGCGACTTGCTCGTTTTCGCTTGTCGTCCGCGCTTTGATGACCAAGACTATATAAAACGACGGCAATTTATCACAACAGCTTTCATGTGAAAAATCGTAGATTAGTATTTAAAGCGTTCAAACGGTGACAGTTGAAGAGAGAAAGATTCTTCTCTTCAATGATGAGAATCCCTCGCAATAGGGGAAGATTTTCTAGAGGATTCCGCTACCTAAATGCTTAGATAAATGAAATCGTATATAAATAGACATATTGTCTATCTACTATCAAGAACGAAACTATTCGACAAGAAGATATTTTAAGGCACGCTCAGCAGCATTCAAAATCAGAGAAAAACCATTACTATATAACGAGATACGAGTAATAGAGCGGACAGTATAGCGTTCCTAGTAGCCACCATCCGCATCTAAACAAAAGCTACAGACTGCTTCGAGTTTGAAGTATTGAAAGTATTTTCTCTATAAGGTCATTCACAAGAGACATGAAACGCTGAAGGATTCTTTGAAGTTGCGAGTAGAAAGAGACCTCTTCAATATGAATGGGTTCTATTTCTTTACTTTTATCCGAAAAGCGAAGCTTGGATTTTAAGACTCCAGAACGCTCAAGAAAATAGAGAACTCCTTCAAAAGAAATCTCATTATCACAGTAGACGAAATCACTTAAGTAACTTGAGATTCGATCTTGTTCTATAGCTTCCTCCCATGACTGAGAAGAAGTGATATAAATGTCATGGTGAAGGAGATACTCTTTTATAAGCTCTCGGACATTATCACCTCTAGCACTCTGAATTTTGAACGCTCCTTCATATATAGGATTGTATTTTTCCTTTCCCCAAGTGTCAGGGATATACTTTTCATGCCAATCAATATACTGCTCGCGAATCTCTCCTTCAGATTTAAGAAGTGGCAGTAGCCAATCATTGACTAAAGCTCGAGGCGTATATTGCTTGAGGAATTCGAGCTCAATCGCTCTTTTATTATAGTTGTCTCCAATATACATATCATTGAATCGTCTGGCATTTTCGTAGCCAAGAATCCCATACTGCTCTCCCATATCTCTCAGAGCCGCATTATGATTATGGACTTCCGATGTTTGAGTTGCTGCGATAACAGCATTTTGAAAGAGAATCGCCCTGAATTCAGCAATGACCTTTAAAATCCTCGAAAGAGGCGTCTCACTTCTGCCTTCACACAAGATCAGATACTGCTCTACTGCCGTTGAGAAGTATCTTCCTCCGCATTTATGAGCAGCCTCCGCAAACTGCCGCACACAATTCAATATTGAGACGTAATCTCTTTTTTCATGAAGGGCACGAATGATATGCAAGAGGAGTAGTGTAATTTCATCGTAAAACTCCTGAAACGCATCGGTGTTCCTAACAGGTGTTCCCAAAAACTGATTTCTCTGAACTACATTATTGATATATTTGCTTAACGATTGCCTCGTCTCTTGAGCGGAAAGAGTCCCTAATATAGAACTCAAATCATCATGGCGAATTGCTTCATCAAAGAGCGATAGTAAACGAGACAGCCTTACTCCTTCTGGAGCCCTTCCAGGATGCACATTCTCACAACCAGTTGTATAATGCTCCTCATAGAAAGAGAAGTGTTTCAATATGAACGCTGATATATCAGCTTGAGGGAACCGCTCTTGGATTCGCTTACACTCCTCTTCAAATTGCTCCCTCGAGATCGATAAAATATACTTTTCTTGATCAATCCGATCCCCAAGAATATATACGAGTATTAAGTGAGAGACAGGAAGATCTCCAATTCTCGTTGATCTGACAGAGAAATTTTGAGGCAAGAACTGAAGAAACTCTTCATCATCGGCAAAAAGACCATAGATAAGCTGCCTCTTATCATGAGGATCTATATTTGACCTTAAGAATCGAGAGAAAGCCGTCTCTCCCTGGGAGTCCATTTGAGCTGGGTCTACTTTGCTGAGCACATATTGAATAAGATTATGATTCATTGAGCAGAGCGAATAATACAGGAGGAGTGCACCGTTTGGATCTTTCAAAGAAGAGACCAATCCTTTTTCAATAAAGAGCCGAACAGCTTTCTCAAATCCTTTGCATGCACATACGAATATAAGAGGAATACCTACAAACCCATTTATCTCCTCTTTACTAGCAGATTTCAAAAGGGAATAGATTGCTTCCTCATCATCTGCAGCAAGCCCCAGCCTTATAAGATACTTAAATGTATAGGGCTCTCGAGCAAACTTTACTACATCGACCCCATGCCTTGCCAAGAAGAGAAGCCCTTTGACATTTCGGAATTGACAGCACAGCTCAACAAGCTTCTCTAAATAATGCTGCGGGACTAAATCCAACTCACTATTTTCAAACTCTTCATCACGGGAGAAGTGCTTATATGCCAATAGGGGCAGATCAAATTCAAGGTAGAGATGACTACAGCTTTTCTTCTCAAGCTGAGCGAGATGACTTACAATCTGTGAAAGGCTTAATTGCACTGTATGTTGAGCGTCTTCTGAGCACCTCTCAACCCCCTCTTCTCCATCTTGGGTCGATATCAATACTTTATATGCTATGGCAGCTGTTTGAAGGGTCTTTCTTAAGTACTCTATTTTCTCTTGATTGGATGTGAATTGATCAATCCTAGGCACTACTTTAAGCCGACCTTTAATCTCCTTATTCAACGTATGAGCCACTGTAGAGCAATCAAAAGAATACCCCAAAACATACTTATAAAAGAGAATCGTGAAATTTCCTTCGAAAGACGTAAAGCATAGCTCTCCATTCCTATCGACTACAAGATATGGCTTTTGCTGTGATTCAATCAGCTGAGAGTACTGTGATTCTAGCTGAGAAAAAGAACGGATACTACTCATACCACCCTACTCACTGTTAATCGTTATATCGTTAGAGCCCATCTCGAATCCCTCGATACTCCTTAGATAAAAGCAAAAAAGAGTTAAGGTTTGTTAAAAATTGGTATACGCGCTCTCAATGAAAAGACTATCGAAATTCAACGTGACAGACAAAATAGCAACCCGTATTACATCTCTTTTGATATTGGCAAGAGACTAGTGCCAATATAGCGCAAAAATCACTAAGCTATGGAGGGTTATGTCATCAATCCTACTATCTACACAGCTAACAGTTCAAGTTCCACAACTTAATATCTGTTCTCTCGGAGAAAATGATCCGCCTCAAGAGGCCTATAATTATTTATCTCCGCTCGATCCGAAAAAAAGATCCCCAAGAAGCGAAAATCTCAAGAGAAGACAAGAGCTAAAAGATAAGTTTAAGGAGATCGGATCTTTAGTAAATGAAGCAAGCGCAGAAGGGCTAAAACGAAAAAAAATCACCCCTATAAGCAAAAAATTATCCCAAATCGAATTTCCTCACGCTCATCTCTTTATTCCTTATCATGAATCTACTTTTACATCGCCGTCTGAAACCCATGTGCTTGACACCGTTATACCCCCAAGCCCAGACATCCAAAAATTTTCTCACTACTGTTTTTCTTCTTTTCAAGACTTTCAAAAGAGAGCCATGAACATTAACGATACTGCGTACGGATTAGTCAAAGGAGCAGAAAAAGATAAAATATATCTTATTCGATCAGCGCCCTCGCATATCATCGACGACCATGTTTTCAAATCATCCGATCTAGACTTCATATCCTTCGATATTCTCCAGGATGAAGAAACGAGCCCTTCAACCCCAGAGGACACAACCCATTCAGTTCAAACATTATTTGATCGTCTCAACATTCAAGAAAAGGAAAGACCAACGTACTCCTTTCATTTGATGCCTATAGACATAACGCTTCTGAGTGATAACACGATTGCTTTTAAGCATGCATCACTACGCCGAGCAAAAGACTTCGAGACACATTGCTCATTTACTCTTTTTCGGACGCAAGTTGAGCAGAGACTCGGGATTACCATTCTAAAGAGCGGCAACTAAAAGATCAGGGAAAACGTGAACTTCGCTCATGGTTTTAGAGTTATTACATTGAGGGCAGCTCTTCCGTAGAGATGCCCTCAGCTCCGAATACTTGAAGTCACTATGTTGCTATTACAATTTTTTTATTCGTCCGCAAGAAAGTAAAAAAAGATGGTACCTTCATAAGGCGTCTCTATCATAGAATGTGTCTTGACTTTACAGAGCAATAGATAATGTAGGTGATATCCAAGCATGGCTTCTGATGCACGAACTCTTATTTTTAGGTTCATCAAGCTAACGTTCACATTTTTCATGGTATGTGCCGCTGTCCGTTTCGCGTATTATTCGTGTACTGAAGGATTCTCACTTCAGCGAATTAAGAACACAATCCATGAAAGGCAGGAGTTAAAGCTTCCAGGTCCTTCAGATAAAGAGCTTGATTTAATGAAGCGAATCTCGGCAGAGCCTTATCAATATTTGAAAAAAGGGTCTCAAGCGTACGCATTCATTAGCTACGATGATAAGTACATATTGAAACTTTATAAATGTCACCATCTTCAACCTGCTGATTGGCTTCTTAGCATTCCAGCTCCTGAGATACTAAAGCCTTGGAGAAATCGCCTCGTTGAGAGAAGAAAATATAAGCTCAACTTAACAGTCTCGAGTTTTGCTATCGCTCGTAATCTATTAAAAGAAGAGTGCGGTATATTATACGCTCAAGTGCTTCCGACTAAAAGCTATTCTCTCCCTGCTGAGCTTATCGACTCACTCGGGCGCGTCTATGAAGTAAATCTTGCAGACTATGGTTTCGCATTCCAAAGAAAAGCTAAATTGATCTTTCCTTCTTTAGAAGAATGGATATCAAAAGGTGATATCGAAAGCGCTAAAAAAGCTCTCTCGTCTCTTGTTGGACTTATGGCTCGTCGCTCCTCAAAAGGAGTCCAAGACTCTGATCCAGATCTTCATAAAAATGCGGGATTAGTTGGAACCACAGCGATCTTCATCGATATTGGAAGCTTTCATCTAAATCCTGCCGTAAAAAATACCGATGAGATGAAAAGAGATATCGATAAAATCTCGAAAAGACTTGAGTCATGGCTAGAAAAGAAAAGTCCAGAACTTCATGAGTACTTAAAAGAACTTTTGAATGAGCCTTGGAATGTAACATGGACGCCTCTTCATGATGAAGAGGCCCCTCGTCACCCAAAAACCACATCAAGGATCAAGCTTGATTCTCACCTTTCTCACTAAGCCATTTTTTCCATCTCTCTTTTTTGACTAATTCTTTAGGACGTATGACCAAGTAATTTGCATCATACGTTAAAACACCTAAGAGAATAGAAGAAATAACACGGTCAATACAGACCTCATACTTATGTGTCGGAGAGTACGGATTTTTAGCGTAAGGATCAGTTACCAAGATCTCTTTTGTCTCACGATTGTATCCTGAGAGAATCACGAAGTGACCTGTAGGGACTCCTTCAACATCATTTTGATGCTGATCTGGAGGAACTTCACGAGCAGAACGATAGAGGAAGGTGGAACTCAGTCCAGTTAAAATAGGAATACCTCTAGCGAGGTACTTTCTCAAACTCTCCCTCGTGATATCCTCCATCCGGAGCCGGCCGCCTAATTTTAGAAAGTCAATAAACGCATTCGAAGTCCTCATAAGTTTCTGATCAAAAGGCTTCGCTTCCATCTGCAATTTCAATTTTTCGACCAAATCGACATCTGGAAATGTAAACCATGTCGGATCGAGAACTTGCAAGTTACATGTATATAGAAGTGCGTCGTATCCCCTCGAGAGAGCATGGCAGCCAAGCCACACAGCTAATGTTCCCCCATCTTCGAATTGATGCACCTCTTGAATCACCTGTTGAAGCGATATGGGATCATTATAATATTGATAAACAGCATGAAGGGAAGTAGGACCACATGTCGTCTCATCAGGCTGAGCGTGCATATCGATATCTATACGAGGGTATACTCTTCCCTCTTCACCCGAGATAGTATCGAAGATATCATGTATCATAAGAGTTTCCCTTTCGATTCAATTTCATTTCTGAAGGAGCAGAAAGCTTCAATGAGCCTTGAAACCCATACATGACATGTCACATCTGAGTGTGGAGGATCAAATCGATCGGATGCTATCTCGAGCTCTAAACCAACATACCTTTTAGGAGAAAAGAGTCGTCTTAAGTGAGTAACATGACCATCAGAAATACCCTTATAAGGCTTATTAAGATGAAGTTTATCCCGCCCGACTACAGGGATAAGTTTCTTTTTAAGATAATTGGCAAGATCCTTTTCATACTTTGAACGTGGATCATAGAGAATACCCATCTTGGTTTTTCTCTCTTCACCATGAAAGACGGGAGTAAAAGTATGACAGGAGATGTGGACGACCTGGATCTCCTCTGACTTATGAAGAAGATCGAAAATCTGTTGAAAGACTTTATCTCTAAATGGGCGGTATATTCTCCTCAGAATGATTTCTTTTTCATCCGCTGATAATGCACCAGTAATTGAAGAGAAAAGTTGAGGGTGATTTAAAGAGCGGTTGAGCTCTACAACAAGCCGCGAAAACGAGCCTGTAAAGAGAGGGGCTTTAAGCCCCTTGCTAAGGAGATGAGCATAGGTTAGAGCGCCCTTATCATACCCTTCATGTGATTGAAGCCTTCTTCTATTCTCAGCGCTCTTAAATAGAGGAAGCAATCTTTCAGGGACACGTAATGAAGCGTGCTCACAAGAAATCACCCATGCGATCTTTGTCATAAGGAAGCGCCCTCTTTCGCAAATTTCCTACTCTCTGAAGGCTCAACTCTCTCTTGAAAGAGCTCCGCGTTTTGCAATGAGTCAGCTAAAGACTGGCAAATGTGCTTCAATGATCCGGTCTGAGAGTACATTTTTAGCATACGCTCAGAAAGCGTTCCCTTATCAAGTATCTCTAAGAGTATAGGATCGTTTTGAAGGTACTTCTCTCCTAAAATAGTTTTCCATATGTCGCAAGCTTTCATTGGAGAAGATAACGAGAAGAGCGAGAGATACTCTTTGTCACTAATAACTGCCTTCGAGCCTCTTTCCACGCAATCGAGAAGGATCTCTTTTAACTTTGTTGTCTCAATCTTTTTAAAGTATTCTGTTCCATCGAGTACTTTCTGGGCTAATCTCTTTAAGAGAGTGACAACAGCGCGAAGGATCGCAATATCGGCCAAGGGGTGTTCTTGAATATCAATAATGCGAATCTCTATAGCCATTCGCTCAAAGCGCGCGATCGCGCCACGAGAGTTCAACCACTCTTCTTGCAAAAGATTCTCAGGATCATATGGAGCTATATCCCTCCACATCGGCTTGAGGATTTTCTCAAAATATTCAGCCTTTGACGAGATAGGCTCAGGGACAATATGCCCTGTAATCGATGGAATGTTCTTTTGATTATATTGATATACCTGAAGACGGGTATCAATAAAGCCACTTACTCTTCCTTCCATAAACGGCGAGCTAGCAGAGAGGGCTGGGATGATGGGCAAAAGCCAACGAATCGCGCTATGGAGGGCTTTAAGCTCTTCATCAGTCGAAAATGAGATATTCAAATGAGTACTTTGAAGATTCGCCCATCCATGTCCCTGGCAGTGAAAAATTCTATTATACGCCTCGTAGATCGGATTGTACTCATGAGTCCACAGCTTTAATTCAGTTATTGGATTCATCCAAGGATGCATACCCGAAGGCAAAAGCACCGCGTCCCATTTCTGAAGAAGTCGATTTATCTTTTGAATCTCATTATGAAAGCGCCATGCGAGATCATCATCTAACTTTTCGACCGGTGTTTCAGTCTTGAATTCAAAGACGTGAAGCGCGAGCTCATTAGAGCAAGAGATACCATTTTCGAGAGCAACTTCATTCAAATAGGCGCCTGAGAGTTCATAAAGAACCTTATCAGTGATCGGTAAGACATTTAGAGTCTTCTTATCGCAAATCATATACTCGAGTTCTACGCCAAAACGCTCGAATAACTTCCAAGTATGGGAAGATCCCGTCTCATTCTCAATGAAGTCATTAGTCATATTCGAATCCTTCTTTCGAACTCTCGTCTATTTAACTAAAAGTTATCTTTCAGCATACCTTCCAGACTTGACTCGCTCAACACGCGCAAGCATTCCGGACATAATTTTAAGATAAAGCTCGTCTTGTAAGATCGTATCTTCTACACCGCTGTCGATGCTTGGATTATCGTTTATCTCGATGACGTAGCACTCACCTTGAGTCTCTTTAATATCTACCCCATAAAATCCATTCCCAATTAAATTGGCAGCCTTTACTGCAGTCCTAATAACCTTTTTTGGAGCCATTGAAACTGCAAATGTCTCTGATTTCCCTGCGAGTGTTTTACCATTTCCCAATCGCTCATAGATCTGCCAATGTTTTCTAGCCATATAGTATTTGCAAGCAAATATAGGCTGGCCATCAAAAACACAGACTCGCCAATCATATGGAGTTCGAATAAACTCCTGCGCAATCAGAAGATCGGACTTATCAAGCATATCTGGAAGAAGATCAAACAGCTCTTTTTCAGATTCAACCTTTGTCACCCCATTTGAGAATGATCCATCAGGCTGTTTGAGAACACATGGGAACCCCAGCTGATCACGAATACTATCGACATTGTCGTTATGGATAATTAATGTCTTTGGAAGAGCTATCTTATGTCGTTCAAGAAGCTCAGCTAAATAAACCTTGTTGCTACATTTTACAATTGACTCTGGGTCGTCAATGACTACAAGCCCCTCCATATGCGCTCTTCGAGAGAATCTGTACGTATGATGATTCACAGATGTTGTCTCTCGTATAAAAAGAGCGTCAAACTCAGCGATCCTCGAAAAGTCTTCCTTAGTGATGAGCTCTGGCTCGAATCCTACAGTTTCTGCAGCCTTCAAAAACTTTTGAATCGCTTTTTCGTTCGAGGGCGGCGATGCCTCATTTGGATTATAAAGAATAGCGAGATCATACCTTGAGGAGTTTAATCTTTTTTGCCTGTTGATTCCTTTACGGAAGAATTCTTTTGCTGTCTGAATGACAAACTCAACATGCTCATTGGGAATTTCAGATGCGACAATAGGCTGAATGCTATGAAGGAGCCATTTTCCATTAGCTTTGTGAAACTGCGCCTGAATGAGCGGCGATTGGAATTGTTGAAACAGCCTCATCGATAAACGATCATGACACTTTGAGACATTATGTCCAAAGTAGACACTCAGCATGAATTTCTCTGATTGGATATGCTGAAGACTTGTCTGAATTAACTCATCAATATCCGCAGAAACATACCTCGTTACTGTTGGCGATTTCATATCTTGAATCGCTTGAACACTTGGCAAAGGTTTATGCCCCCGAGCTTGCGCTAAGAGCGAAACGTAATACCCAATCGATTGGTATCGATACGATTTGCAGAGATTAATGACTTTCGCATTCCTGGCTGTGGAAAACGCCCCATCTATAAGGTACTGTTTTGCTGAAACGACCTCGACATCTGGAATATCAAGACGCCAGTGTTGTGGGTTATTGACTACAACATAATGTTTCATGTTTTACATCATCGTCCGTGTCTTATACGAAGAGACTAACCCCTCTCACGAGGCATCTCAAAGTTTCATCATTTAGTACAATGTCTCTTATCGACTTTCTCTTTATCTATCAATAAAGGCTCGATATTCCAAGTTATTTTCAGAATTTTTTTTCAGAGGAGGCTGTCTTTGATTTTCACTTTGTCTTTTTTTACTAAAGTGAGGATATGTATTTTTGAAGATACTGACCAGTCTACCTATCTGGCTGTTCTAAGGCGGGAGGTTCCTAGTACTTCCCAATAAACCTGTTTCAAATTGAGATGCCTAATCATGAAGTCGCACTTTATAAACTTCTCCAGGAGAAGATTATTTCACGTTTTCTTTCTCTCTCTCCTTGTCATTCTATGTTCACTGGAGGCAAAACAAGCGCCTCAAATTCGGGCTCTCATTACTGTCGATACAAAGAGCAATCTAAGGAACTCAGTCATTGAAGATGCAAAAAAAATGAATCTCCTCTTAGGAGCTCTTTCAGACATCGGCATTCCTGTTATTAAGAAAGAGCTTCAAGAAAGTGAGCTTACTGTTGAGAATATCCGTGATTGGATCCGCTCAATTCCGGCAGAATCAAACGATATTATTCTTTTCTATTTCTCAGGTCACGGCATTCGCACGAAAGAGATTAGAAGCCCTTTTCCTATTTTAGCACTCCAGCAGGGTGAGCAATTCGTAGAAAGCTCAGTGATAAAACAAGCCTTAAGTCGCAAAAAAGCACGTCTGATTCTCATTATCACTGACTGCTGTAACGGATTTCTTCTTCCAAAAAGATTTTTTACACCTACGACCTCTTTCAAGCACAATAATGAGTACAACAAAAATCTGGTCGAAAATCTAAGAAGTCTTTTCTTAAAGACAAAGGGTCAATTGATTGCTACTGCCGCAAAACCGGGAACCAACGCAATAGGCTTTGTTCCTATTGGAGGCCTTTTTACAAATATGCTTATCAAGAGCATGGTATCGTTAGGAGAAAAGAAAAATCAAGCGAACTGGAAGATGATTCTTTCAGAGACGAAACAAGGATGTAAGGCCTTCAGTCAAGAGCCATATTATGAGATTAAAGTCTCAATGAAAAAATAATTCTTCTTTCACAGCACTATTCTTTAATTATGGCAGCTGAATGAAGCTGCCACCTCACCTCTCTTCCTCGCACAAATTTGTTTTGTCTTATTTTCTGTGGCACATGATATATTCCAACTACTATATCCACTGCATTTAATTTTATTTTTGATTTTCAAAACTCTTTTTTAATTAATAAAAGAATTCACATGAAAGACTCATATCCTCTACTCCGGCTACTCATGCCATACCTCCTCGTCATATTCTCCCTATGCGGATTTGAGGTTGAAGCTTACGAAAGAGATATCTTTTCTCTTCCTACTATCCATTGCCTGATCACAGTCGATACAAAGAGCAACATAAAAGAGACATGTAAACAAGATGCAAGAACCATGCATTCAATCGTAGGCACTCTTTCTGAGTTAGGTTATCCAGTTAAAAACCATTATCTTCATGGCAAAGCGCTTGAGGCGCAAAACATCACGTTATGGCTTGATCAATCAAATGTAAGTCCAAACGATACGTTGATCTTTTACTATTCAGGACATGGCCTTGAGAATTTCGTAAGCTCGTCACCATGGCCTCTTCTCTCATTACAGAACGGAAAAGAGTTATTTGATTCTGGATCCCTTATTAGAGCGCTTCAGACAAAGAATTCTCGCCTTCTCGTCGTCATTACAGATTGCTGCAACTCATCTCCTTTCAGAGTAAAATCATTGTTACACTTCCCTGCTTTAGCGCAACAAAAACTGTCTGAAAAGACGAGCTTGCGCCCCGTTATGGAAAACCTCTTTATACGATCAAGAGGAATTGTCTCGCTTACAGCATCCAAACGAGGATACGTCGCTATAGGAACAACAGCATACGGCGGAATTCTGACAAACGCATTTTTACTCAGCCTTCTTTTAGAGAATGAAAATGGAAATGCTGACTGGAGAAGTGTCTTAGAGTCAACTCACACTTTGTGTGTGCAAGCAAAACAAATCCCGTACTATGAGTATTCAGTCATGAAAGATCCAGCGCCTCCCTATACGGCAAGCGCATCAAACTGACAAAGAAATGAAGCTCAAAGAGGGGCAAGAAGTGAAAGATAAACCTTTACATGAGGCCTGATCTTTGAGCTTTACCTAATCTTCGAGCTTTAAAAGATGAATGAGAAAAACAACGGGATAGAGAAGAGGCCTAAAAGTGTCGTACAAAGGACAATGCCTACTGCCAGATCAACATCATAACCAACTCTTTGCGCAAAAACAATCGGAAGCACAGCAGATGGCATCGCGGCCTGTATATACAAGACAGTTTTCAGCGATTGGTCTACAGGGAGCACAAACCCTAAACATACAAATCCTAAAGGGAAAATACACATCCTAAGAATGGCGGCGGCTATGAGCTCATTTTTTTGGATTTTGAGTGTACTCAATGATGGAAGATACTCATATATCATTGCTCCCAACAAAAGAAACGCTAAAGGAATCGTCGATTGAGAAAGCATATGAATCGTTTTATGTATACCGTGAAACGAATATAAAACTTTCATCGGGCTATATAAAACAACAGACAGAAATACTGCTATAAGTGGTGGCGAAAATATCTTTTTCCAGATCATCCGAGGCTCTACACTCTCAGCATTGGAATAGAGAACATACATTCCGACTGTCCAAACGGCAATCTCAACCCCAATATTAAAGAGAAATAACGTCGCCAAAACTTCACTGGTTGAAAAAATCATTATGAGCGGTATTGGAAGAAATCCGTAGTTAAACAATCCTGCAGCTATCGAAAAGATTGCTGGGTTTCGTTTTGAGAGCCATTTCTTAGCATACATTCTCGCAAGAATGAAGCCAGAACTTGTCACAAAAAAACCAACCGCTGCCGCTTCATAAATCGCAGAAAACGATTCAATATGGTCGTTAGAGACAATAGCGTCAAAGATAAGCAGAGGCATGAAGAAATGGACTAAAAGCCATGAAATTGAGTTATCCGCTCCTCGTTCATACCAGCGATGATGACGAAAAAAAGCTCCGCATCCAGCTATAAGAAAAAGAGGAAATAGGGATAATAGGATTGTTGTATACGTTTCTAACATGATGTAGCTCAGTGAAAGCAAAGAGAATAAGGTGATATATTGTAGACGATATGTCGATTAGTGATCACTAATATTAATCATATGTTTATACAATCCTTACAAAATCTTAATTATAGGCCTTATACTACGAAGAAACGTACATCTATACTGTACATTTTATTCCCCAGGATCGATTACCGTGTAGGAGATTGATAGTATGACACATAGATTTAGTAGCCTTTACCGCCCTCTCGCCTTAATCGCAAGCGCACTCGTCATCGGACTTCCTCTGGGTGCAACTTCTTTTGCAGAAGAAACAGCTCCTGCACAACAAGAACGTGTTGTTTTAGGCCAAAGAAAGCCTCCAAAGGAACTCTCTGAAAAAGAAGTTTCCAAAGGCATCAGAAAAGAAGCTAAAAAAACGCAACGAAATAAGAATAAAACAGAGAAAAGAGCAAAAAAAGCTGAAAAACAACAGTGGAAAGCAAAAGACTTCGGCGCTCAACGCAAAGGAAACTTCTACACTCCTACATACCTTCTCAAGAGTGTTGGCGCGTCAGGAAAGACTCTTGTAACGAACGACGAGACCGTTTGGAGCATCGATCCTTACTACGCTCCATGTGTCTCCAGATGGCCCGCACAATCACGCATCGTCATTAAGCCAAACAGATTTCATGTCTTTGACTATAGAACATGGTTTACCTCCCATGATTACTGGCTTTATAATCAAACTACTGGTGAAAGAGCCCTTGCTGACTTAGAGAATGGTCCATTACTCAAATATGAGATCCTCATCAACACTATCAGAGACAACTACATTCAATTGAGTGATGGAAGCATCTGGATCATCGAGCCGTCGTTTGATAATCTCGATAAGTTGCGAGATTGGAAAGTTCAACAAGCTGTCCTCATTGGTGAGAATGACAATGTCTTCGGCTATAATGATTATATTCTCATCAACTTGAACGAGAACAACTATGTTTCCGTTCAGTGTCGCCAACTTCCATTTGGCTACTCACCATTCTAAATTGTAGCCTTACTGAGAGGCTCTTTCTTTAATAAAATGAGAGAGCCTCGCTCACACTTTCTTCAAGCTGTTATAAACAAGTAATTACCTCTCAAAAACACATTATCCCATAAGGTAGGTGTATATGAGCTTTTCATTCAATCCAGTAAGCTGGACTCAGCGCTTATTTGGCACACAACCAGTTGTTACTAATGAACCAGGCTTTATTGCTGAGGAGCCCCAGACGCGATCAACATCCTTCTTGACGGTCGCGCGAGTTGCCGCCGGTGTCTTCAGCCTAATTGCTGCAGCAGGATCATCCATCGCATTTTTAGCATCAGGAAACCCAATAGCCGCAGCAGGAATCATCCTCTTCGGTTTCGGAGCACTTATTCTTCTCGATACCTCTCAATCAAGTTCGAGAGCGTTTCGAACGCACCATATCTTTACGACAATTAATAACCCTCCACCCCGATCGACATATAACCAAACCACATATCAACCACCTTCAGTAGTTACTAATCCTTTTGGGAATCCGTTTGTATCAACAAATACATCTGAAGAGAGGATTAACATTGGAAGACATAATACTGTACCACAAGGGCGGAATCAGACAATAACAGCAATGCCTGTATTCGGACAGCAGCCGAACCAAAATCCTAACCAACGAGTCCAGGTTGGATCCCATACTACAGCTACCCAGCCCCAAGCGCAGCCTTTCTATCGCTCAACAAATCCTCAAACCACCAGTGAGGTACGAGCTGTTATAGAATCTCACACGCCTGTAACACAGTCTTATCAATATCAAACACCTCAATCTTTCACTTCTTCGAACCCTGTCCAATTACCACGCAACGAAGATGAACGAAGAGTGATCATTGGCGATCAGCAGGAAGCTTCCACAAGCAACAATGACAATGATCCTAATGCTCGAGTCCAAATTAAGAAGAAAAAATAACGACAGTAAAAAAGAACGCCCTCTTCTCAATTAAGAGAAGAAGGCGTTTTGTCCTTTTATCAGAATAAGAGCGATGCTTATTTCAAAGCAGCGCTATCGAGTGCGGCTCCCATAGCATGCATACCGCAGTCGACGTGGAACACTTCCCCTGTCACAGCAGATGAGAGGTCAGAAGCTAAGAAACATGCCGCATTTGCCACTTCTTTAGCCTCGATAGGTCTTTGAAGTGGGCTGTTGCAAGCAGTATATTCAATCATCTTCTCAATGAAGCCGATAGCTTTCGCGGCTCGACTTCCCAAAGGCCCCGCCGAGATTGAGTTTACTCGAAGACCATAGCGAACACCTACTTCATACGCTAAAACTCTCGTATCGCTTTCAAGCGCGGCCTTTGCAGAGCTCATACCGCCACCATAACCTGGGATGACATGCTCTGATGCGATATATGTGAGGTTGAGTATGGAACCGCCGCGATTCATCCGTGGAGCTAAGTGAGCCACCAAGCTTACAAAAGAATATGCCGACGAGCTTATAGCTGCTAGATAACCCTTTCTTGAAGTCTCTAAGAGAGGTTTTTGAACCTCAGGGCCATTCGCGAGCGAGTGAACAAAGATATCAATATTTCCATGATTCTTATGGATCGTCTCGCACACTTCAGAGATGGTGTATCCACCTACATCTTTGTATCGCTTATTTTCTTTGATATCCTCAGGAACATCATCGGGTGTATCAAATGAAGCATCAAGCGGATAGATAGCTTCAAACTCAAGCATGGAGCCATCAGCGTGGCGACGAGACTCATCAAACTTGCCGTTTTGAAGCGATGTTGTAAAAATCTTTAAAATTGGCGTCCATGTGCCAACAATAATCTTAGCGCCAGCTTCATGGAGAGCCTTAGCAATTGCCCAGCCGAAACCATTGTCATCTCCAATACCGGCGATAAATGCTTTTTTTCCTTGAAGGTATTTATGTGCCATCTCTTGCCTTCTCTACTTAGAAATTTAAGATTTCACTGTTTCTTGATCACATGCAATCAGTTATACTTACTTATTGAAAAGAAGTAATCAAAGAAGCGCCCTTAACCTCTTCACCCCCTCTCTTTTTTTCACTCTCAGGAGACATGATTCTTGCAATATCACACCACATGTTCTCTTCGCTCTGCGCAATATCTAAATGACTCTGTTTCCAGGTAGAAAATTCGGATCGATACCACTTCTTCGAGTTAAATGCTTTTCCCTTGGCTAACTGTATATACATCCATTTCTCCACATCATCTACTGTCGTTAATGTGAATATTGAGAATTGGCTATCTGTCCAAAGTCTGATTTTTCTTCTATCCATTTGGATCTTTTCAGGTATTTGGATATGACTCTGTTGTAGATGGGTATATATATCTGCTCTTGAGAGAAGAGCCTGAAGAAACGTTATACAATTATGATCACGCAACGACCAATGCGAAAAATCATATCCGGAGCGCGGATCGAAAAGAGATAAACATGATAAGAACTGCTGCCTTGAAAGCGGAATTAGAATTGACGACGTGGGTGTATGGATTCCCGGTCCAATCTCAAGATATCCATCTGGAAGCGCCTTATACAGATATTGGACTGGATTTGGATCGAGCCCCTCTTGAGCTCGACGTAGAACCTCATCAAAATATTTAGGAGCTGAAAGGCCAAGCTCTCCAGAGTGCCCTCCCTCAAAGAAATATGTCCTCTCTTTGATTTTGCCACCCAAGATAACCCATACATGTCCAATCATTGGATCTCGCCTGAACAATACTCCCCATTGAAGAGTCTTAATAAACGCATCGAAGCTCTCATAGTTCAATCGTGGAGCGTTTACATTGATAACTAGGAAATAAGGAGGAATGTCTTTAGAGGAAATGCTTCGCTCTTTTTGGAGCGAGCGAAGATTTTTAAGATACTTATAATTCCTGGTATATGTATCAGTCATTCGATGTGAACAACAAGAAGATGAGAAAACGACTGTTATGACGCAGACGAAAAAAGCACTCATAAGAGAGCGAAATCTCACACTCATCACTCTCTTATGAAACATAATGAACACCTCTATTCCTTAAGCGAGAGAAATTGCAACTGTAAATGAAGGAACTTCACAATCACCTAATGGAGGAGCTTCAACTGAGAGAAGCCAATCGTAAGCCTCCACAAACACTTGCATGACTCTTTTTGGGAAATGAGGAGGCACATGCATAAGTTGCCCAGGGCGGTTTGACGCTCGAATGTGCGCATGAAAACGAGCCTCAATATTTTCACTATACCCAGGTATTTCAAACTTCACGGAAACACCATTTAAGTTATTGCTATCTGAGAGATCGCCAACGAAAATAGCATTATCGAGAGAGAAGCGAGAAGCTTTAGCGCCAAAGAAAGGCTTGAAGCCGATCCCCTCTTTTCTCTCCACAAAAAATTCGCAGACAGATTGTCCTTCAGTTTTTCTCTCACTCCCTTCATTTATTCTCTCTTCAGCATTCTGAGTGGCAATTTTCGAAAATTGGAGACGAACTATTGTTTTCTCTTTCTCCTCGATGTTAACCTTATCGAGATTGTATTGAGTGGACCTGAAATTGAGATTCCATGAGTCGGAAGTAACTACACACGGAGAAAAACCTTTCATGCATTTATGGCTGGATGAGGACTCAACACAATATCCCAAGAAAATATCCTTTGAGAAAGGGACAACCCCCCAATTTTCATTTTCATCCTGCTCATGATATTCCGACTGCATGCCAAGAACATCACTTGAGGAGACCTTTGAGAGCGGATAGAGGACACCAAGCGAAAGATATGCCTCATATGGCCATTTCTCAGGCTTCAACTTTAATTTCTTTTCCGTCAAAAGGCTCATAGCAATATGAAATAATGAAATCGCTCTCTCATCGGCTAATTGTTGAGAGGAAAATGATGGGCCAACATACTCCAATGAAGAGGACCAGAATTTGAAAAACCTCTTCAAGATCCGTTGAGCTGTATTCTTAATAGAGTTCTCTTTCCAGAGAAGCTCTTTATGATACAGTAAAAGGGCTACAATCATCCCCCACATCTTAAAATCAAGCATTTCGAGCTGATCCAAGATAGCTGATAAAGACTTTTGTATCCTGTCAAGTATATCCTTACTATGGGCTTCCTTTTTAAGAAGCGAGAGAAGATATACAAACACGAGAGAATTCGGGGCTGTAAGCGAGCTGTCATGCTTTACATGGCTCAACTGTGAACACCATGTTTGAAGCCTAATATATGCATCTGAGAGGACTGCAACAACATCGCTACCAAGCACTGTCGAGAAGTCGTCTAAAATCTGCTCTAAAACAAGAAGAAGACGAAATGAGGGAGCCCAATCAGACGGCTCTTTCAAATCAAGCGCATGGAAAGGAAAGCTTCCATCTTTATTTTGGCACTTAAGACAACGAATTAAATGTTCTTTTGCCTGATTGATATGCTCATGAGTCTTAGATCTTAAGAGAAGAAGACAATATTGAATATTTTCTTCAAGAGGCGCCACTTGAACAAGGTGAGAAGGAATGATGTATGACAAAGAAGAGAGATGTACCCACCCTGTCTCAAAGCCGAGGTGCCTCTCTTGAATGATACGTATTGCCCCCTCAATATACTTTCTATAGATAGATTCTCGTTCTACTACAGCATCTTGATTTTCATTCATTGTCATCAGTTGTTCTCGTTAGGCTCTTTTAATTCGACAGCGAAGTATACCATACATCCAATCAAGGGCTCAACACGAGAGATCAAGCATCATAGGCAAAAACCGCCACTCACCTCGATATTCTGCCCAGTTATATATCCACTAGAGTTTTCACAAAGGAAGGAGACAACTCGAGATACCTCTTCTGGATCTCCCAATCGACCATAAGGGATCGAGTGCTGAGTGAAATCTCTATCAACGGAATTGGTCAGCTTTCCCGGAGAGACCATATTGACTGATATACGGTATGGGGCAAGCTCTTTAGCATATGACTTTGTCAAATGATAGAGGGCTGCTTTCGAAGCGCTATACATAGGAGAAAAAGTATCAGCGCCGTGACGATGAAGACCTGGAGTACCAATATTGACGATCCTGCCACCACGTCCCTTCTCTTTCAACAAGAAAGAGACTTTTCTCATAATCTCGCTTGGAGCATGGAAATTGACTAAAAATAGATCTCGTGAGCGAGCGATCTCAGTTTTTGACGCCTCTTCCCAGAAGTAATGGCCAACATTATTGATAACGCCATATATATCATCCTGAAAGCGTGTTTCAAGCTCATCAACAAAATTGCCTATGCTAACTTCTGAGGAAAAATCTCCTTGGATAAGCTCTATAGCGCGGCTCACCCCAAGCTTTTCATACGCTTTTTGGCATAAGGCTTTCGTGAGATGAATCTCCTCAGTACTTGATCTATAATGCAGAATCAATGGCCACCCTTTTGACGCAAAATCAATCGCAATGGCTCTTCCAAGCCTTTTAGCAGCTCCAGTGATCAATAAAACACCAGGAGTTTCATGAGAAGATGCTGAATGAATGTTCATGAACTACCCCGTGTTATTCATCTTGGTTATATGCCGTATACTCAACATACGACTCATGGATTTCTACGATTGGACGTGTTTTTATGAGGCTAATAGTAAAGGACTTCATTTGAGGAAATATGGAAAGTATTGATTGGGATACAGTTGATGCTGCAACTTCCAATAGGTAAAAACTTCCTTTTTTGAGAAGACGGTCTATTTCATGAAACACATCGACATAGCTAATAGTATGTCGAATATCATCGACATCTCTTGTAAAATTTTTCTCTAAAACGTATTCGAAGTCGACTAGAATTTCCTGTTCCTTTTCTCTTTCAAATGGCTCACATCCCATGATGCAATTAACAGATGCTCTTTTCAGGCCAATTTTCATAGTACTCTTGTTCATGAGATCCCTTTCATTTGAGAAACAGTTTCAATTGCTCGAGCAATTGCATTCATCACAGCTCCTGAGTTCGCTTCTTCAGTTATCCCATCACATAGTGAAGCAAGCGACGGCTCAATTCCTGCGATCCCTATTGAGTAATCAGCTATCTCGAGCATGGGCCTGTCATTGTAATCATCGCCAATCGCAATAACTGGTATTACATTCTCTCCTTTAAGAGCAATGATAGGAGCCGCCTTTGTTGCAGCTTGATGAGTTACCTGAATAATACGAATCTTTGGATTAAATGAGTCCCTCATACAAGGGAGCGCAAGACCTGCCTTATCCGCAATCGTCGAAAGCTCTGCCTCAAGCTTTTGAAGCTTTTCATCCCCTTCAAACGCAAAAAACCGAATAGAGGACACAGAAGAGAGATTGGTTGGGAGATCATGAATGGAATCAATCCAAATCCACTCTTCTTTTTGTCTTTCTTTTCGCCTCATAACATGATCAAAAATGGCTGGATCAAGCCATCTTTTTGAGGAGAATATTCTTTCATGCTCTCCTCCCTCATAGATAAGAAACCCAAATTCTGATGGCAGAGTTAAGCTATATATTTGCTCCAAGCAGTCTTTCGACACACTGTGCGAATAGATCTTTTCTTCTATAAATAGATCAGTCTTCCCATGAGGAGGGATCCTTTTCCACATAGAAGCGCCGTTAAATACTGCGACATAATGTGAAAATCGACACCTTTCAAGAGAGTGGTAAGCCCAATCTTTCGTTCTTCCTGTCGCGAAGATAATTCCCCATCCTTTGTCAGAAAGAGAAGAGAGATATTCAATGAGAGAGTCTTCAATTGGAGCCCCAGAAAAAGAGATAGTGCCATCGATATCTGAAATAATAAGCCCTTGTAACGGCATTATTCTCTCCATATAGGATTTCCTCACTTATACTTTAATCGGCATAGAATCTACTCAAATCTGCCTCCTCTTTTTTAAGCAAGGAGAGAAAAGAGCTTTTATCTTTCAAAAGATGACTCTTCTCTTTAAAAAAGAAATGACTCTTGTTATTTCTAGTGACCTACAGATTCTTTCGGGAGAGTATATATGATAAGCCTGTATTCAGAAAAAGACCGATCACCTGCTTTTAATACAATCAGACGATCACGCCTCTTCTTATCTTTACTCACTCGAGGATTCATAGCGTATTGCGCTCTTCAATCGCTTCCTCTTCATGCCGAGGGAAAGGTCATACCGCAACATGGAGTTGAAGAGTCTCAGCCGCAGAGCTCTTCGCAGAAAAAGATTTTAGAAAATCAAGAAAAGCTCAAAGAAGATTTTCTTGCTCCCGAGGAGAGCGACGAGACGATGTCTCATACGGAGCTCCCTTCATTTGAATCCCTTATGGTAAAAACCATCTTGATGCTCGGATTTATGATCTCTTCTTTGGTAGCGGGAGCGTGGTTTCTAAGAAAGCTCCATGGGCCGACACTTCAGAAAAGTGGGTCCTCAGAATCATCAATTGAGATATTGGAAAGGAAGAACTTATCTGCCAAGTCCGTTATATGGTATGCTCGAATACATGGAGTTCCTCACGTTATTGTTGAAAGCCAGCACGGTGTTGCGATCTCTCATCTTCCTTGTAAGAGCCTCAATTCTGTTGATACAAAAGAGAGCAGCGATCCCCTTACTTGAGTCTTTCGAAATTTTCATGTCCTTATGTGGAGTTTTTACCTATGTCCTCACTGATACACTTAGCGATACGAAAAGTATTAACACTTGGACTTTTCACTATATCTATAAGCGCTCTTTTTCAGGGGTGCTATAGAATGCCTAATGAAGGAGAAGTTAGTACCGTCCCTCTTACTAATAATCCTTCTATAACAAGACAGCAGCAATCTACTTTTTTACCCGGCATGAACCAGTAAAGAGCTCTGAAACTTGCAATCAATTCCCTGATAACTTTAGTGTTCAACTTTAAAGGCAAGCAAGCTATCAAGCTAAAAAATCTGAAGGTAATATAAGAACAAGCAAGGGCTCTTTTATGAAAATTTCGTCCAACTCTCTCATAGACACACTTAAGCAGCTCGGATACACAGCGAAGCTTCATGAGCAATCTCAGCAAGTTTACACATCCTATACTCATGAGGATAATGAGTATCATATCTTCGTAAGAGCGCTTCCAGATAACAACCTGCTTCAAATTCTCACTTTTATCCCATGCTCTATTGCTGAAAATGCATTGATAGATCTCAGCCGATTTTTACATATCGTGAACAAAGAACTCGATATGCCAGGATTTTGCCTCGATGAAGATACAAAGACTGTCTTCTACCGCGTTGTTATTCCGTGCATCGGACAAAGCCTAGATACAACACTCTTTGGAGCATATCTCAATACGTCGAAAAATATATGCGAAACTTTTGGGACAGTGATCCAAGCTATCGCTATCGGCGCTATGACTCTCGATGAAGTGTTTGAGAAGATGGCAGAAAACGCTAAGAACAAAAAATAAGAATCTCTTCCTTGAAGAAGGGCTTTCCAAAGAAGAGAAAGATCGGTATCTTTCTCTTCTTCAATAACATTTCTACCTACCACTCCTATACACAATGTCAGACTCTTTCCTTCGCCCCATCTTTTTCGACCTTGAAACAACAGGCATACGGACAGATAAAGATCGTATCGTCGAAATAGCTGCATATGACCCTTTTAGAAAAAAAGAGTTTCAATCATTGGTAAATCCAACGATTCCAATTCCGCCTGATTCTACACAAGTCCATGGAATCTCTGATGAAATGGTAAAAGAGGCGCCAACATTTAAAGAGGTTGCAGCTCAATTTGTTGAGTTCTGCGAGGGGAAAGTTGTCCTCATTGCACATAACGGAGAGTCATTCGATATACCATTTCTCTTCAATGAGTTTCAAAGAGTAGGATTATCTATGCCTGAAGATTGGGCATGTGTTGATAGTCTCAAGTGGGCAAGAAAATACAGAAGAGACCTACCTCGACACTCTCTACAGTATTTAAGACAGCTTTTTAATATTGAGGAAAATCGAGCTCACAGAGCCTTGGACGACGTTCAAGTTCTATATAAGGTATTTTCACTTATGGTCGATGACCTTACCTATGAAGAAGTCATTCAACGTGCTGGAGGGATCACTTCGGTCCGCCACTTTATCTTGAGCCAAGGAGGCCAAAAAAGTGATCGGCTCTCAGAAGGAGAAGCCTCCAAAAAAGAACTCCAACTCTTCTGAAAAAGCCCGAAAATCAAAGTATCACAAGAGCATAATGAACCTGACACATATCGACTGCGCCATCTCGCCATGCCCAAACGATACTTTTTGTTTTGAGGCTCTCCTCTCATCTCAGATTGATACAGAAGGCCTTATCTTTAGTGGTGCCTTCTACGATATTGATACCCTCAATGAAATGGCTCTTAAAGAAGAAGTTCCTCTCATCAAAATATCAGCCGCGCTTTATCCACACATCCAAGATCGATACACCATTCTTTCAAGTGGCGCGGCTTTTTCTATAAATGCAGGCCCTCTGATTATTTGTAGAAAAGATCGTAAAGTTTATATGGAACATATCGAAGAGATGACTGTTGCGGTTCCTGGACTTTATACGAGCGCATACGCAGCCTTTCGCCTTCTCTTCGGAAAACCTAAGAAAACAGTCGTCATTCCATATCATAAAATCGCTCAGCAAGTTCATCAATCAAGCGATATCGATTTAGGACTTCTGATTCATGAAGCTCGATTTACATTTGAAGAGCATTTTCATGGAGAGCTCATCCCCCTTCATGATCTTCATCATGAGTTCAAGAAACAGCACAATTCAAGCTTGCCACTTGGTATTATCGTAGCCCATAAAAGATTAGGCAATACGATTATCCAGAAAATCGATCAGTGTATCCACAGCTCTATATTAAAAGCTCTCTCACGAGAAAAAGAAATAGTCACACCATTTATTCGACACTATGCTCAAGAACTCTCTGATGAAGCGATCAAAAAACACATCGAGCTCTACGTGTCTGATGAAACACTCTCAATGTCAGAGAGTGCCAGACAAGCTCTTACACTCTTTCACTCTGCATGTCGGGGTACTTAAAAATAGATGAACAGGTCAAAGTCTTTTAAAAACATCATCTTTGTCGCGACTTCAATGGAGGCCTTAGCGCTTATTGAAGCGACACATGAAAGAAATAGCGCTCTTCCTCCTCATTGGCATGCAATCGATCAAAATACTCTCATTATCGAAACAGGAATCGGCCCATATGCAGCCCATCTCGCAATAGATGAATATATGCGATTTTTCTCAAAAGAAGAGATCTCAAGGCATAGATGGCTTAATATTGGAATTGCTGGAGCAATCCTCCCCTCATCTAAAACACATAGAGATATGGAAGGGATCTTAGGAGATTTAATCCCTATCTCATCAGTTTCTTTACTTGAATGGCACCCAAGAAATGGTTTCTCACATGTAGAAAGACATGAAATCATTCATACTCATCACCGTTTTTCAGGACAATGGCACCTTCTCACTTCACCTCTTCCCATCCGAGAAAGTTCTGAGGTCAAGATCAACACGCCATTGAAATCTGAAAACGACATTTTTTTGGTGGATATGGAGGCATTCGCGATTGCAAAAGAAGCGAGACGTTATGGCATCTCTTTACAGATCTCTAAGATAGTCTCAGATTTTTGCAATGAAGAGACACCTGATCGGATACGTCAATCTCTTCCCATATACTCGAAAAAGATTGCTCAATATGTTACTGAGTGGTCTTAAAACACCATCCTATTGACAGAGATCAATGACCTTGTTAACGATCGACTGATTGAGTTCGAGTAAGGACTCTGTTACTGCTATAATCGATTCGCCCTCTTTCGTCACTGAAGGAGCAAGCTCAAGTGTCTCTTCTATGAGAAATTGCACTCTCTTTTGGAAAGTTGCAATGTGTTCGTAGCTTTCCATCTTATGAAGACAAGTAGTCATTTGAGTGATTTCAGTAACAACTCTTCTCTTAAAAGGCTCGATATACTTGGAAAGGGGGTTAGAAATCTCGTCAAAAATCTTAAAGAACTCACTATATTGAGCCTTAAGGTCGCTCAACTTTTTCTCAGTTTCTTTAACAAAGCTTTCGTTTTTGTTCTCTAAGGTTCTGATATGTGTATTATTTTGTTGGAACGGAGGAAGGGTTACTTTATTCATATTATTCTCCAAAAAAAGGAAAATAATATTATAAACAACCCTTTATTAAAGCGTTATAAAGAAAAACAACCTAAAATATTATATAAATTATTTTACAAATGTGGGTTAGTATCTGACTTACTCAATGCCATACCAACAATGGTAACAACTCCAAATAATGAAATAAGGGAGAGAAGCGAAGCGACGAAGAGTTTTCCTGTATTTCCACCCATATACGCCATCCACCCAAGAGTCATACGCCAAGCTATAAGGCCAACATATACCGATAATACGCTCATATAAATCCTACGTGCCCTTTCACTTCGAAGCCGGATTCGACTCTGTAAACATGCAGTAGAAATATACAAAAGAGAGCCAAGCCCTGTTGCCATGATAAGAGCTGTTACCGCTTTTTCAGGATTGTATGTGTATCCAATCAATCCTAGAACAATAAGTATCAACGAATACGAACGGACATAAAAAAGCCAATCAGCTTTCTTGTGATTACTCATGAAACATTCCTTTAACTTGTTTTGATATCAAATTCAGCTGCGAACGAGTACTGTAAAACAGTACTGAAGAGACAGCGAACGAATCAATAAGAAAAGAACTTTCTTTATAATTTATCCCCTTATGGAAAGAGTAATAAGCATACCTGCAGGATCGTGAAACGAAATTTCACCTACGCTTTCACATGCTTTTTTAAGGGAATCAAAAGATTTCCTATGCCCCATAAGTTGCGAGATGTTCTCTGAGATGGCTTCTTTCGTAAACGCCCAACGGAAGAAAGAGGCTGCAACATCACTCTGTACCGAGAAGCGAAGCGCTGGAAAGAGAACAGAATTTATATCTTTCAGTGATTTCTCAGCCTGATAGAGAGAGAGAGTAAAGCAATCTGTGGTCGCTGAATCAGAGGATGATGAAATGACCCAAGAAGCAATATTTGGGTTCTCTAAATAAGTATCTGCTTTTCGGCCTAAAAGCTTTTCATAAAAGACTACGGTTTTTTTCAGGTCCGTTACAGGAAGAGCAATATGGCTTAAAAGAGTTGGGACCGAATTTTCTGCTTGCACTACAGGAAAGAGTGCTTGAGCCATTCGATCAGGGCGCTTCTTCCAGGTCGCTTTCATAGCTTCTTCTTGACGCCACTCATTAATATGAGCGTGATTACCCGATTTTAAAACAGGATCTACCTGAACGCCATCGTACAAATCAGGTTTTGTATAGTGCGGGAAGTCTAAAAGATACGACTCAAATGAGTCATGAAAAGCCGCCGCTTCATCGCCTAAAACCCCAGGAATATAGCGAGAGACCACATCAATGACAACTAATGCTGCAAGACACCCATTCGTGAGCACATAATCACCAATACTGACCTCATAATCAACCTCCCTATCAATTGCCCTTTGGTCTATGCCTTCATAGTGACCCGCGAGCAAAATCAAAGACTTTTCTTTCGCGAGCTCTTTTGCCAGAAGTGGCGTCAAAGGACGTCCTTGAGGTGAAAGATATATGACTTTGGTTCCAGAAACTCTTTTATCTTGTATTGCACGAACTACAGGATCTGCCATCATCACCATGCCAGGGCCGCCTCCATATGGGCGATCGTCTACACGTCGAAATGGGTCTTGCGAGTAACCTCGAATATCTGTCGTCGTTACCTTAATGTGTCCATTTTCGATTGCGCGCTTTAAAATGCTCTGTTCTAGCGGGCCTTGGATATACTGAGGAAAGAGAGAGAGTACTTCAAAGTGCATTCTACAATTATCCGTTGGATCCTCAAGCGATAGTTTCAGCAACATATCAATAAAAAAAGAAGACGTCTTTCGTGAAAGACGTCTTCGAGATCGAGAACTCGAAAAGAGAAGCGAAAAAGTCGAAACGATTATGTTTCTCGTCTCATTCAAAAAGACTGAGCTTGGACTTTTATTACTTCTTAGCTTTCTTTTGACGAGCTTTCTTCTTCAGCTTTCGCTCAACTTTAGCACTTGCATGGTTAACAAGAACATGTGGTGAGCTTTTCTTTACAAGAGCTTCTACTGTTGGTGTAATCTGAGCACCAACTGAGAGCCAATGTGAAAGTCTGTCTTGCTGAATAAGACATTCTTGATCTTCTGTTTTTGCGCATGGGTTATACCAGCCAATGCACTCAACATACTTACCATCGCGTGGTGAACGGCTGTCTGCCACAACGACGCGATAAACGATATTATTCGTGCAGCCTTGTTGGCGCAGACGAATTCTCAGTGCCATACTTTTCCTCCGATCAACTTCTCCAACTGTTTCATGTTGGGCATCTGTTTAAAAAATTGTTTTGCTTGTTTAAATGATTTGACGAGCTTGTTGACATCATCAATAGAAGCACCGCTACCTGCTGCGATTCGCTTTCTACGTCCTATTGAGAGTTCTACAGCCTCTTCACGTTCAGCTGGTGTCATCGAGAGAATAATAGCTTCAACTCGACGAATTTCCCGCTCGTCAATATCCAGTTCTTTTAATTGTGACATACCTGGAAGCATTGAGAGCAAACTCTTAAATGATCCCATCTTTTTGATCATCTGCATCTGTCGCAAAAAGTCTCCGTAGGAGAACTCAGCACGACGCATCTTTTGCTCTAGCTTCTTAGCTTCTTCCTCATCAAAATGTTCTTGGGCTTTTCGCACCAAGTTAATCGTATCTCCCATACCGAGAATTCGATCAGCCATCGACTGAGGGTGAAACTGACGGATATCATCTAATTTTTCTCCATGTCCCTCGAAAAGGATTGGCATCTTTGTCACATAGACCAAGGAAATCGCCGCTCCACCTCGTGAGGTACCATCGAGCATAGTAAGACAAGAACCTGTTACGCCTATTCGCTTCGAAAAGCTCTCAGCAGTTTTTGCCGCATCTTGTCCTGTGGAGGCATTCATTGTCAGCAACACATCATGTGGCTGAACAACCTCTTTGACACGCTCTAGCTCTTCCATGAGTGCTTCATCGATATGAAGTCGTCCCGCTGTGTCAAAGATAAGGGCATCCCAATGCTCGAGCTTAGCTTTCTTCAATGCTTCTTGAGCAACTTCTACTGGATTCGAAACTCCAGGAAGAGAGAAGAAATAGACTCCCGCTTGATCAGACAGTTTTCTCAATTGATCAATAGCAGCTGGCCTTTGAAGATCACAGGCGATAACGCAAGGTCTTTGAATTCCCTTTTTTCGTTTGAGATAAAGGGCAATCTTTGCCGAGTGAGTTGTCTTTCCTGAACCTTGAAGCCCGCACATAAGAAGCTTATACGGTCTTTCTCTGACATTAAGGTCATGCTCAACGCCACCAAAAAGCTCGACAAGCTGATCATGCACGATTTTTACAAAAAGCTGCCCCGGCGAAACAGACGAGACAAGCTTTTCGCCAACAGCTTTTTCTTTCACACTTCGTATGAAGTCTTTAGCAACTCCATATTGAACATCGGCTTCAAGAAGAGCTAAACGCACCTCATCAAGCGCCTCTCGGATATTCTCTTCGGTGATCTCTTTTGCGCCGTAAAAACGAGAAACGAGCGATTGAAATTTTTCAGAAAGTGCAGAAAACATGCACTGATATTCTCCATTCGAAAGAAGCAATGAATTAAATACTATAGCAGCTTACGTCCATTTCTTGCACGGTAACTCTCTTCAAGAAGATCGGATCTTCGAAAAGATCTTAAGAAACCCCTCAACCCCTCATTTTTTCAGGCATAAAATGATTGTAATCATGAAGAACTCTTCAGCCCACTAACTACTCGATCTCTTCCCTGAAAATCTTTATGCACTGAGACATTTTTAAAACCGGCATTTCGAAAGAGAGAAGAGACTTTGCCGCCTTGGCCAGCTCCAATCTCTAACAAAAACTCTCCTCCCTCCAATAAAACATCTGAGAGAGTAGAAGCTATCCGCTCATAAAGTTCAACCCCAGATTTTCCCCCAATCAAAGCAAGCTCAGGCTCATAGTGTTTCACGGAAAAATCTGCCGTTTCCCATTCATTTTGAGTTAGATATGGTGGATTACAGAGCACGAGAGCGTATTGTTTTTTTTGCCGAAGAGCTTCCGTGAAAAGATCACTCTCAAGGTATGAGACCTCTACTTGAAGGCGCCCGCCATTTTCTTTCGCAACAGCCAACGCCTTCGATGAAATATCAAAGAGAGTCATCTCCACTTGAGGTCTCTCTTTCTTCACAGTAAGTCCAATGCAACCCGATCCGCAGCAGCAATCAAGCACTTCATATTTTTGTAATGATGAAGACGCTCTATCAATAATCCCTAAAGCTTTTTCAACAAGAATCTCTGTCTCAGGCCGTGGAATCAACACAGAGTTTGTAACCGTAAAATCATGCCCATAGAAATGCTGAACGCCCAAAACATAGGCTACAGGCTCTCCACGCCCAAGGCGCTTTAATCCAGGCCTAATAAGCTCTAACTCCTTATCAGAAAGCGGCTTATCATAGTTAACATAGAGATCGAGGCGGGATTTAAAACCGAGTGTTATAGCGATAAACTCCTCGATCTCGTGTTTAGGACGTCCATGTCGCTGTGAGAGAACATACTCTTTTGATAGTGAGAGAATCTCACTAAGCGGCTTCATTAATGTCACCCTCGTTCATCATGAATTGTCTTCAGGGAGTATCATCCAAGCATATGGAGATTCAGTATTCTTCTCTTTCATCGTATGACTTACAAGCTCTTGAGAGAACTCCTCTAAATCGCCGTCCATAACTTGACTTAAGTTATGTTTCGTCAAGCCAATACGATGGTCTGTAACACGACTTTGAGGGAAATTATAGGTTCGAATCTTCTCAGATCTATCACCAGTTCCAACCTGCTCAGAACGAAGGGAATCGATCTCATTTTTCTGGCGGCGACGCTCCATCTCGATAAGCTTTGCCTTCAAAAGCCTCATCGCTTTATCTCGGTTCTTATGCTGACTCCTCTCCTCTTGACAGAACACTACGATACCAGTTGGAATGTGGGTAATTCGCACCGCACTATCAGTCTTGTTAACGTGCTGACCACCAGCTCCTGAAGAGCGAGTCGCTTCCATACGTATATCTTGATCTGAGATCTGGATTTTATCTGCTTCATCTTCCATCTCAAGAAGTGCTGCGACAGTAATAGTAGAAGTGTGAATTCGCCCTTGAGCTTCAGTCTCTGGAACCCTTTGAACACGGTGAGTGCCAGCTTCATGTTGCAGATAGCGCCAGACATTTTTTCCTGAAAAGGCAACAATACATTCTTTCATACCGCCTAAATCGGATGGCATTAAAGAGAGAACTTCCGTCTTCCAACCCATCTTATTGGCATACATCTGGTACATTCTAAAGCAGTCTGCGACAAAAAGCATTGCCTCTTGGCCGCCGGCTCCAGCGCGGATTTCAATGATTGTCGTTTTATCATCATTCTCGTCAGGCGGAATCAAAAGTGTAGAAAGCTTTTTCTCCATCTCGGGAAGCTTTCTTTCAACATCCTCAATTTCTTCAGCTATAATCGCATGAAACTCAGGATCTTGCTCTTCCTTTAGGAGCTCTCGATTTTCAATAAGAGACTTCTTGAAGCGGTCAATCTGTCTATAAGTCTCTACAACTTCTTGTAGATAGGAATGTTCTTGGGACAATTTACGAAATCGACTTTGGTCAAAAGAACCGTCGTTATGTGCAAGCTCTGCTTCAAGCGCACCTACGCGAGACTCAATTTTAGGCAGATCTAGTTTCATGAGACCTTCTGAATTTATCCACTCTAACGTATTCCATGTCGGGGAGAAAATGCAGCCCTTTGTAAAGCAGGGATCATCTTCCTAACATGGGATCAACACATATGTTACTTTTTATAATATGAGGAAAGGGTGAAATCAGACAGCCTTCGATATAACAAAGGCTCCATTTCACCCTCTCATGTAGATTTCGCACCTAATATGCAAACAAAGCGTAGAGTTGTGTTACACTCCCCTACTCCCTTATTTACTTGCTCTTTTTACGAGGTGCAGCTTTAGCTTTTGCAGCTTGAGCTTCGTCTTGAGCTTTTGCAGCTTCTTGAGACTGAGCTTTCGCTTGAACAGCCTGGTATCTCTTATTAAACTTATCAACACGACCTTCTGTGTCAATGATCTGCTTACCACCGACGAAGAATGGGTGAGAAGATGCAGAAATAGGAAGATGTACTACAGGAAGTGATTTTCCTTCGAAGTTCTCTTTCTGTGAGCTCTTCATTGTTGTTCCACATACAAACTTAAAACCAGTTGCAGAGTCAACAAAAAGCACTTCTTGGTATTCAGGATGTCCGTTCTTTTTCATTCAAAAACTCCAGTCATGAAAGATGATTGAGAAAAACTCTATCAGAATTGATCTGAAAAAACAACAACGAACAGCCATCAAAAACTAAAGATTTTCCGAATTTCCTAGCAAATGACCAAAAGTTCATTATGAAAAAACTATATATCGCTGAAAAGCTGAGCTTCATGCAAAATGATATTTTTCATTTTTAGTTTTGAAAATTTCGTTTTTTTCGTAAGTGATAGTCAAAAGAAACCGAAAATAGACTAGTATTTCTGCAGGACTGACTCATTTCTTACACAATAACTCCTCGCCGGCTTATTCAGCGAGGTATCACATTAGTGAAAAAGAATATATCGAGAATATAACGAACATATGTCATACAAATATTCAATTTCTGGAGGGTATAAGCCTCCAATCATTGTTCTTTTTAGACGGCTTGTCTTTATATTAAGCCTCTCATACATGACATTTCAGGGCTTATGGCTTGAGGGAATGATCAGCTGGTCTCCAGCAATTAGTCTCTTCTCCTGGCAATCTATTGATCTGTTGAGCGCTCTTTATAAAGCGCCCATCTCTTCATTTATTATTCCTTATCCCGCAGTATCGCTATCGATGCTCTCTGATTTTTTCTTTTTAGCTGTTATGTATGTGCCAATTGCATGTTTTATTGTCTCATATATCGGTGAAAAATCATTCGCGACTCTATGGTTTTCTATGAGCTACATAGCGGCGATTACGCAGATGATATCGACACGAGTTCTACCAGCCTCATTGAGCTTTTCGCTTACCCCTTACTCACCATTTTCCAATATTAGCTTCGGCATGATTATATTTTGGCTTCTCATGCTCCGAACAACTAAGACAACCCCAAATGCATTCTTTTTCATTCCCATATCGGTAGAATGGATAGGACTTCTCTCCCTCTTTATTTGCGTTATCGCCCCCATAACAAATGGTGCGTACTCACATGCTCTTTCAAGCTTGGTGACAGGCGTTTTTGCTTATATGTACGCTGTCACCCAATGGCAACTCAAAAGCCGAGTCACCTTTTTAGAGACTGTAGAGCAAAAAATAGTGAGAGGAGGACTCGACTTTGAACAATGGTGGGAGTGGAAATTCATGCGCCACTTGCGCTCATTCAACAAATGGCTCCAATCCTTTCTTTTTAAGAAATAGCATTCCATACACTAAGAGAGGATGTTAAAATCCTCTCTTACTCTTCAGCATCTTTAAGAGATCTACGCACAATAATGAGAGCCCTTTCTAACCCGTAAAGAGTCCCTTCCTCGAATCGAAAATGCACATCTTGATCAATATCAGGATAATCTTGCGGCTGCATAAGATCATCGTATTGAATATGCGGATGATACCTCCGAGCAATGCGAACGAGAGCATCTCGCTGCATAGCAATTGCATCTTCAAGATCCTTTACAATTGAATCGACTAAAGTCTTTTCCATTCTCTGCCTTTCATATTCATTGATGCTTATTCTAGCAACCCTTCGTCTTGTGTTTGCCTTCGCTTTCGAAAAAACGAACGCATTATTTCAGAACAAGCTCCTTGAAGAACTCCTTTAACTACTTGGCAGCGATGAATTGGATGCTCAATCGAAAATACATCTATTAGGCTACCATGCGCCCCATGCCGTATATCTGGAGCCCCCCAGACTACCTTCTCAACGCGAGATAATATTGTAGCGCCAGCACACATTATACAAGGCTCTAAGGTAGTATATAGCGTACACTTCTCTAGCCGCCATCCACCCAAGAAATTAGAAGCTGCGCCAATTGCAAGCATTTCTGCATGAGCTGTCGCATCCTGGAGCAGCTCCACCTGGTTATACCCCCGAGCAACCACCCTTCCGTCTCGGACAATAACTGCTCCTACAGGAACCTCTCCTTGTGAGTAGGCCTTCAGCGATTCCTTAAAAGCCTCTAGCATCCAGCGCTCATCAGGAGTAAGCTCGGAGAGCGGCGGAAGAAAACTCATCCACTCGCTTATGTTTGTTGAGAATTGAGACATATATTAATGAGAAAGTTTCGCATTTTTTTATGAATTGCGGAAAAACAAGCCTCAGCAGCAGAGAGAGAATAAGCACTTCCGCTGAGGCTCATTTTTTATGGAATATCTTCAAGACCTAAGATTACTTAGCCAAGTTTTTCTCTTTTACGCGCTTAAGCTCATCCTTAAGAGCTGCAATTTCACGCGAGAAACGGTCAACTTCTTGCTTATGTCGCCTCTGCAACTCGTCAATTTTCTTTTCTTGCTTCTCTTTTAAGCGCTTCATTTCCTCTTTCAAAAGCTCTATCTGCTTTTCGTCTGAGTCAAGCTTTGCCTTCCCCTCTTTCTCGTACTGCGACACAGCTTCTAAGGCCTCTTTTTGTAGCTGCTCAAAAACTTGTCGAGGAAGCGCTAATTCATTTAATACAGAGAAACAGAAGACGCTTTCAATACCATAACGATCTTTGGCTTCCTTGATCAAAGATTCAGCAACTTCTTGAGGAAGCTCTTTAATCTGATCGAATTGAGGAACTTTCTTCTCAAGTTCAGTCTCAAAGAATCGGTACATATCGATATTTCTAAAGAGCCAACGATTGGCAATAAATTCAGCGAGCCTTTCATGTCCTGAGAGAATTTGCTGGAGGTAGACTGATCTCATTTCATCTAATGAAATGCGAGAGACTGGCTTTCCTGCAAAATGCGCGCGCACAAAATGTGGATCTATACTCAAGTGCTCTGTTTTGCAGTCTCTTTTGATAAGCTGCAAAATCTGCTCAAACCAAGGCGAGAGAAGTGAGTATTTGCCTACCCAGTTCATTCCCTGTGAGGGAAGAGCCTCTTCCTTAGACTGCTGTAGCACAGATGTTTGAGGCATTAATTTTTCTGAGACTGTCACCATGAGTCTGCTCCTCAAGAGATGTAAAATAAAACCTATATATCATAAACAGGCAGCAATATGGAAGAGTTCTTCTTTAGTCGCTCTAGCCATCGCTCCTGCGCTTGAATTTCAAATGTATGACCAATGACGATACGTGCTCGACTGTTTGTTCTCAAGTCTCTCTTCAACTATTTTATGCGGTGAAAAGAAGTTCCCTTTCATATTTTCCCACTAATAAAAAAAGCATCGACTTCGGATTGCCAAATAATGAAATAGGCTGTATAATGGACTTCAATTTTTGCACTCAATTACCTTTTGCCCGAAAATGCCTGGCAAATAGGTGTATCAAAGATCACGTCACGGGGGATTGCTGAATGTCACTCGATAAAGGCACTAAAGAAGAAATTACAAAAAAGTTCCAACTTCATGAAAAAGACACCGGTTCTGCCGATGTCCAGATCGCTATCCTCACCGAAAGAATCGCTGAGCTTACCGACCACTTGAAAAGAACACCAAAGGATCACAATTCAAGACTTGCGCTCCTTAAATTGGTAGGCCAAAGACGACGCCTGCTCGATTATCTTAACTCAACTGATACTAAGCGCTACCAAGCACTTATTACCAAGTTGAACTTACGTCGATAATCGACAGCTCATCAAAAACTACATATAAACAGATTTAACCAGTCTGTTTATATGTTACCTAGCACTCCATTTCATCCCTTATCTCATAGCCCTCTACCATTACCCCTCTTTACTCAAATATTCCTATCCTTGAGAAGACGCTTTTCTCGTCATAGTTGTGAACATAATGGTTAATTAACTTTAATAAGTATTTCACAACCGAAAACAAATCACCTACTTTAATAAATATTAAATTTAGAAAAATATGTTTTTTATTTATAATTTCATTTTTAAATAAAATTAAGATGAATTATGAATAAATTACTATCCTTTAATTTCTTTCACTCATCTTTTTCACAAGTCCATGATTCTTTAAGGACAATCATACGACCTTCAGATACAAAGACTCTATTTCTCTCAAAGAAAGTGATTAAGTTAGTTGAAAAATCGCTCAGAGCTGAATCTGAAAGAAAAAAACTTAAATATCTCCGCCAAGCTATCAAAAAGGGATATAATACTCCTGCCTCTATAAAAGCGGAGAAAGCGCATAGAGAACAAGATCACAGAAGTTTAATTAAACGCCTCAATCGATTTGTGAACACATACTTTAAAACATCCTCATACGAAAAAAGATCTGATGAGCTTAATAGCTTGATAGAAGGATATCTCTCTATTCTTAAGGAACTCGATCCCGAAAAATCGGCAAGCTACTACTCGCGCCTTGCTAAACTCTATTATGAAGTGGGCAAAACGAATGATGCTATTAAGGTTATCGATCAAGTACTTCAATCTCGCAATCCTTTAAAACCCAAAAGACTTCGGAAGCTCTTCTTTACAAAAGCCGCGATTCATTTAGAGAATAGCCAATTAAATAGCGCGAATAAAGCTTTTGAGCTCGCAAAGAAACATGGCCTTACCCTCAAAAAATTAAGAAAACATGCAAGCCTTACCGATGCCCGCACATTTAGATTGCTTCAAGCTGTTGCTAAAAGAATCTCCTCACGTAAAGAAAGACTTCAGTTTGAAGAAGATGGATGCGCTGCAATTAAAGAGATTTTCGATGCGCTCAAAAATAGCGCAGTCAATAGCCTCTCTAAAGAAACAAAAAAAACAGCAAGAAGATTCTTAGAGTACTGCACCGCCAACACAGAGTATTATCAACGGATTCAATCACAGATTGGCCAGCTTAAAAATAAAATCAAAACAATGCCCAAAAACAACGCCGATCGTGAAAAACTTAAAGAAAAACTTGGTGTAATAGATGACATTTACGATTACATTGATGGCACAAGATTCTTAACGATTATTGATAGCGCTATAGAAAAAGGGAATGAATTCGAAGATCTCTATAAAAGGAAATCTGAGGAAAATAATGCATTTATAACTCAGTTTCTCTCCCATGCACAAGGAATTGAAAAATCTCACTCGATGATGATTCCAAAGATAAGACCTTATCTATGCAATATGAAAGATACTGAGATCTTGGACATAATTGATAGCTTTCAAAGAAATTTAAAGGAAGCGATTCAGTCTATCCACGCTGCTACACATCTGTCAACGGGAGCTCTTTATAATTCACTCTATTCTCTCACTGTAAATTTCCATAAAAGCCTTAAAAGAAAACTGCGTGAAAAATTAAAAGACACCATTCAGATTGGTAAAAAGACTTCTGAAAAGAATCGACTTCAGTCACGAAGAATTCAAGAGCATGGAGCCAAATTGCTTCATTCAAGTATCGATATTTTAGAGCCAGGGCTGAAAAAAATGCACGCTCTGGTCTCTGAATACCTAAAGAATAAAGCCGCGCAATCACCACAAGAACTCTCTAGCAAATTTAGCTTCGAAGAGCTTGGAGCGATAGAAAATCTCGGTATCTTAGCAAGCTCCAGGATTCAAAGACTCATGAATATTGCTACAGAGAATGAGATATCTCCTCTACAGACCGTGAATGAAAAGATTATCGAGGCCGATAAGATTCATAGAAACCTCAACAAAGAGATAGAAGAACATCCAACGTATGAGACAGGTGATATACTCTTAGATGATGAGAATCGAAGGGCTAGCTGCAATAAAGAAGCAGCCTTTAATCTAAAAACTATCTTCCGAAAGATATTCTCTTTTGATTTCAGAGGAATACGGCAAATTATCTTGGGAATTATAAACCATCTTTCTAGCAGAAACCTATTCGATCTTCGCTCGTTCGTTAATGGTAAGTATATTCATGCGTCTATAGCTATAAAGAGAGCGGCAAATAGCTACGTAGCAATCGCTGAAGTAACACAAAATTTTCGAGTTGGGGCAATTAGTAGCAAAGATTCCATCACTAACAAAGTCTTTCGCCCAAACTTCAAAAAAATCGTAACGAAAGAAGCTCTCTCACTAATTTCTCAAGAACCTCAGAGCAGCACGGCAATATCAGAAGAGCAAATACTAGAAGATATCACATGTCATTATAGAAGGCTTTCGGAAGAAATGCTTGAGGGCAATGAAGACAAATGGAGCTCAATTAAGTTCGCGCAAGAGAAGGCATTTAAAACCCTTATTCCAAAACTAATCCAGACGAAACGTGGCGAAGAGACAATCTTATCTAATAAAGAAACGTCCCCGAGTAAGCGTCAATTATTCTGCTCTGAATTTGTTGTCAGATTCACGCATAATGTTTTTAAGATGCTCGAAGAGGAAATACGAACAAAATATAACATCGGTCAAGAAATCAAGATATTTCATGAAGTATTCCCAGAGGATCTAGAGTTTGAGAGAACAACGCCTGGTCACCTAAGAGATATTTTCAGAAAATATTTTGACAAGGTTGAGCGACCAAAAATAATCGACGCTCTTTTTGATCTTCCGAAGAAAAGTACTCATGTCAAAGCATAGGAAAAATTGATTCATCTGTTTCGAAATGAAGCGCCAATTTCTAAGCATCTTTACTAGTATTTTGCCTGCTAAGCATGTATTCTCTTTCATGCAAACTGTGAAGGAGTGAAGAGAAATGGCGCCGTCTCTTCCGATAATTAGGTCATCAGTAAGAGTTAGAAGTAAAAAAACATCGCGCTATAATCGCTCAGTTCTTTGTCGATAACTCCTTCATCTGTTACAACATCTTTTGTTTTACGCTATTGATGAAGGAAGATGTATTTTTCTAGCCTCTTAAATGTATCACTGCCAAGTGATCCGACTTTCAATAGCCAAAAGCCTCTTACAAGGCATTTTAGACTACATATATACCCTTCTCTCATCATTATTATATGATCGAGTGAAAAAAGTTTTTTTAAGACGCATATCTTCTTCTTGGAGAAAAAAGAACGCATGAAACCTATCCGAACCTCGGTTACAGTCGCAGGAAAAGAAATAACTTTCGAAACTGGCAGAATAGCACGTCAAGCCAATGGATCAGTCTTAGCACAAATGGGAGAGACTATGGTCCTCGCTACAGCGTGCTCAAGTCCTGAACCACTTCCAGACATTGATTTCTTACCCCTAAGAGTTGATTATCAAGAAAAATTCTCATCTGTTGGCAAAACCCTCTCCGGTTACATTAAACGGGAAGGAAAGCCTACTGAAAGAGAGACATTGGCTTCACGACTGATCGATCGCCCAATACGCCCTATGATTAAAGAAGGATATCATCATGATGTCCAACTCTTAAGCTATGTTCTCTCTTATGACAATGTCAATAGCCCAGATGTTTTAGCTATATGCGCATGCTCTGCGGCACTTTGCCTCTCAGACATTCCACTCGTAAAGCCCGTTGGAGCCGCCCGTGTCGGCCTCGTTGATAAGAAGTTTGTAGTCAATCCAACCCCTGATGAGATGAAGAAATCAGCGCTCGATCTCGTTATGGCAGGAACGGAAGATGCAGTATTAATGATCGAAGGCTCATGCGACTTCTTAACTGAAGAAGATATCCTACAGGCTATTGAAGCTGGCCACAACGCTATCAAAGAGATTTGCGCATGCCTTCACGCCTTCCAAAGAGATCATGGAAAGGAAAAGAAACTAGATACAATTCATGTTGTATCTGATGAGATTCTCCAACTTGTCAAAGAAATGGCTCAACCGATGCTAGCTCAAGCATCAGTAACAAAGAAAAAGCAAGAAAGAGATCAAATTATCTCTGAAGGCTCTAAAGCAATCATTGATGAGCTCACACGTGCTGATCGAGTACCTACCTATCCAAAGCTTGATGTCAAGAAAGCTTTAGAGATTGCCTCTTCTCAATTTATGCGCCAGCAGATCCTGGACACAGGACACCGCTGGGACGGAAGAAATACCAAGCAAATCCGATCGATCACTGTCGATCAAGGCCTCCTTCCACGAGCCCATGGCTCTTCCCTGTTTACTCGAGGAGAGACACAATCGCTTGCTATCTGCGTTCTTGGCGGTGAGCAGATGGCCCTCCGCTATGAAGATCTTCATGGTGAAGGAAACAGCCGATTCTATATGCAGTACTTCTTCCCTCCATTTTCGGTCGGAGAGGTTGGACGTATAGGCGCTCCAGGAAGAAGAGAAGTAGGCCATGGAAAATTAGCTGAAAGAGCTTTGGCTGCAATCGTTCCATCTAAAGATGCCTTCCCATATACCATTCGCCTTGAATCTAACATAACTGAATCAAACGGCTCCTCATCGATGGCTTCCGTCTGCGGCGGCTGCCTCGCTATGATGGATGCTGGTGTTCCTATCAAGCGACCAGTTTCTGGTATTGCCATGGGGCTTCTTCTTGAAAAAGATCGCTATGCAATTTTGTCCGACATCCTTGGTGTTGAAGATGCTCTCGGCGATATGGACTTCAAAGTGGCCGGAGACCGAGAAGGGATAACCGCCTTCCAGATGGATATTAAAGTTGAAGGCATCACAATCGATATCATGAGACACGCTCTCCATCAGGCAAAAGAAGGCCGTATTCATATTCTCGAGAGAATGCTCGAAGCATGCCCTCAGTCAAAGAAAGAGATGTCCGTCTATGCACCGCGAATCGAGACTATGAAAGTAAAGCCAAGCAAAATTGGTGTAGTCATCGGTCCAGGCGGCAAGCAGATACGCGCGATCATCGAGCAGACAGGCGCTCAAATTGACATCTCCGATGATGGCACTGTCAGCATCTCTTCTCCATCCGCTGATAAGCTTGAGAAAGCAAAAGAGATTATCTTTGGCCTCACTGCAGAAGCCGAGATCGGTAAAATCTATCAAGGTAAAATCGTATCAGCTGTACAATTCGGCCTCTTCGTAGAGATTCTTCCTGGAAAAGAAGGCTTGTGCCACATCTCTGAGCTTGATGCCGGCCGTGTCGAAACCATTGAAGGCTTTATGAAGCAAGAAAATCTCTCTATCGGCGATACCATCCCAGTAATGGTTCTTGATATCAATGACAGAGGTCAGCTGAAGCTCTCAAGAAAAGCAGTTACCAAAGGTACTTCTTCTGGGCCATCTGAAAATAGAGGCGATAGAGCTCATCATCCTAGAGGTCAAGCAAGACACTAAAGCTGTCCATTATAGAAGAGAGTTATTGATGAAATAATTCTCTTCTATCCTCCTTACACCCCCTTCTTCAGCGATATCACAAGAGCCAAACTCAGCATTCGCTTAGATGGGGGCTATTTATTTCTATACATATCAATAATTAGTTCAGTTTCTTTTAAAATAGCGCCTTTATATATTTATATTGTTAATAAATTAATTTATTTATTAATCATATTTTTAATATAAAATTACAGATATTTTAAAGGAGGCTTTTGATGACAACACTGCACGCCTCTTTAGACCAGTTTGTTCAAGATTATTCACTTATTCATACGAACACACAGCCAAACTCACATCCCTATTTAACCCTTTCAGCAACAGGAAACTTAAGTTTTGTTCATGCTGATAATGTAGTCTATAGAACTTTTTTAAGCGCAATAGGCCACACTTTTGACCTTCCAACCTGCGCTCAAGCTCTTCGTAACAAGATTGAGCCTCTGATACTTTCAGGAATTGAAAGCTCTAAACTCGAGTTTATCTCAACCGCTGCAAAGGCTATGGTCATCTGCTTTCAACTCATAGATCACTCGGTTATAAGAAAAGAGCTCCAACAAGACTATGTCAGCGCTCATTTGCGAGAAGAGCAGAATCTGTATGAAAAAGAGCTCTATATTCTTTTTACATCCATTGCTCAAAAGGTAGATAAGCCGATTGTTGAGATAGCTCTTTTGTATAAATGTCCGCAGCTCGCATACACACTCCTTGCTAAAGAAAAGCATGAAGTTCCAGCTATTGCACGAGAGCTACTCCAGCAGATAGTCCCCTATTGTATAGGACACAAAAATGACGAACTTTTATTCAAACTGATCCCCCTGGATATATCAATCACTCATCCGGGAGTCCTAAGAAGAGTCGTATTTAAAGCAATCCGCGCAAAGAATAAAGAAGTAGTCCAAAAACTAGTATCGAGCAAAATGCCGTTCGATATAGTCGATGATAGAAAGGTCCCACTTCTTTGTAAGATAATAGAAGCTGGCTGGGAAGATATAGCGCTTCAAGTAATCCAAGACAAAATCGCCTGTCAGCTCAGAGATCTCCATGGAAATACAGCTCTTCACTATGCATTTCGCAAATTACAGATTGAATCAGCCCGAGCCTTACTCTTACGCATAGATCCATGTGCGACTAATAATGATAATGAAACTCCTTTTCAGCTCTTTCTTGTATTGCTCGAGCGAAAGATCATCTCACGCGATGATGGCGCGGCTTTCTTGACCCGATTTTTCGAAAGCACTGAGAAAATCCCCAATGGCAATCTTCTTATACATCAAGTACCACAAAAGGCTCTCAATTGCGCCGCGCCGCTACTACAACTTAAAGACACAAATACACCCCTTATTGAGAGCCTTTTCCTATTAGGACACTCAACGATTCAAGAAGAGATCATCCCTTATATCGAGGAAGAAAGATTTAAAAATGAGGTTTCTCTATTCAGCCACAAGTACCTTCGCTCAAGCGTCGAAAGCTTTATCTGTAGCCCTTATTCATATACTTTTGATCACTATCGAGCCAGTGATCAATCATTCACACCTCAAGACTGTCCAGAGAATGTAGCTCTTAGTGATGTAAACGAGCTTCTTGTAATAGCCTCAGCTCACTACACACAAGATGAGCACTTCCTTTTAAAAAACTCTATCGAACGCTTCACGCATCGGATTGATAATGAAGAGTGGTTTGTTGGAACCCCTAAGCCTGGAAGTGAATCTTTAAAGCTCTTTTACAAGCAAATACGAATGCATCTACTTCACTGTATTCATGCCTTAAAAAAGAGATCTGATACAAACGAGATTATAGCATTTTTTGACGAGCTTCAGAATGCAGAGCCTAAGTGTGGCGGACGCTACTATGCATTCGCTGTGGATCAATACTTAAAGATTTGTTGTAACAGCACAGGCAGCTTTGAAGAAAGACTCTTAAGAGCTATAGCTCAATTTCGCTCCCTTTGTCTTGATATTGCCATATCAAAAGTCTGCAAAAGGGATACCGATACTGTCCATAATCGTAATCGAGCCCTACGAGCTATCGGCGAAAAATATAGTATCCCAGGATACGAGCAAGCCCTAGCCTTCGATGATATCTATGTAGGATCTGAGTATAACATAGCATCCATCGAAGCTTCATTTATCGATTTCTACACTCCACAAAAGCTTATCTGCGAATGGATAATGCCATCCATTACATCAGACTCCGATATGCGTGACGCCTATATCGATTGGCAAAAATCTCATATCCCTTCTGAATGGAAAAATGATTATTATCTCGAAATCTATAAAGAACTTGAGGCTGCATCTCAAGCATCAACAGAAGAATTCGCTCAGACCTTAGAGAAGTATGAAATCGCGCTATCCCCTAATCAAAATCTTTCGAAAGCGATTCAGATAAAGCGAGAAAGAGACTTTCTCGAAGAAGTAGTTTATCAAGAAGACTACTCCTTCTCAATAGAGGCAATTATAAATACTCTCACCCATCTTAAAATGATTAAATCAATGTTCCCGCCAATGAACGCTTAATATCAAACACTTAAGACAAATAATTATATATAATTTTATCTTTAAGAATTATTAATAATCTAAAATTATAATATATGCATGTTTATTAAAAATAAGGCGCTTTATGAATAGTTTATTTAAGAAATCATCATTTATATTATTTGCACTTACATACTTTATCTCCTTTAATCTTCCTTATGCTGTCGCAAAAGATGGCAACGGCAAGAAATCGCATGCCCACCACTCAGGGAAGAAAAGTAGCAAAAAGAAAAAATCGTCAGGCAAACAAAACGGACAGAAGAAATCAAACACAGAAAAGAAAATTGCTGAGCTCGCTAGAAAAAAGAAATTTATTTGGTTTTACGAGCATAAGACAAATCCACTTACTTCATTTCTTGGCAACTTCCATCCATGTAAAGTCGTAGTTGCAGGTTACAAGTTCAAATGCTCGGAAGCCGCGTTCCAAGCCGCTAAATTTATCCATAAGCCGTACATCGCTAAAAAATTTCTGAAGTTAAATGGACATGACGCATGGAAGAAAGCTCAAGAGCACGCAAGAGATGTCGATCCACAATGGAGACAAAAGAACCTTGGCGCAATGGTTATTGTTGTCACCGAGAAATTTAAGAATAATCCTGAACTTAAAAGACTTCTTCTCGCGACTGGAGATGCTTATTTAGTTGAGCATACGGCACGAGACTCATTCTGGGGAGATGGAGGCAATGGTTCAGGGCAGAACATGCTTGGTCGAATCTTGATGAATGTCAGAGCTCAGTTGAGTGGAAAGCCTCTTCAGAATATCCAGGCACCGAAAGAGTACTACGACTTTGTCAATGGGATTAAGGCAAAAAAACCAAATTCTCAAAAGGCAAGTAAGGCAAAGAAGCAAAAAGGCAAAAGTAAGAAGAAGAAATAAAAGCCCAACAAAAATTATAAAGCCTTAAATCCTGTAAAAGACAACATTATTCCAAAAAACTGGAATGTGTTGTCTTTTTTTTCACAAAATAGAAAAAACCAATACCATCTTAGCCGTTGAGAGTAATCCATCATACGAGTTAAAGACATAAGCCCTTTATATGAACAAACATTGGCAAGATCAGCTCTATTAATAGATCGAGAAGCGCGCTTGAATCAATAAATGATATATTCTCAAAGGGTTCAATGCACCTGCAAGAGCGCCCCAAAAACCTTCTCCTCTTTCGCAGCATCTATGGCTAGCCCCAGGCCTTAAAGAGAAGATTATTTTTGCTACTTATATGCGTTTTTCCCAATACATCGCAGCACACACAGCGAGATGAATACTTCTTATGAGTAAATGCGACTTTTAACGTAAAGCCTTTCAGAATGCACAAAATTTCCTATCACAAGCAATAAAAGAATCCCCAATTTATTTCCTCTTTGACAAAGAAAGTAAATTGGGGATTTTCACTTAAGAAAGTACAGGCTTAATATACCTACTCTTTCTTCTCACTATGAGTAGAAGAAGCGTCGTCATTCATTTGATCACTTGAGGATTCATCTTCTCCATCAACCTTTTCAGAGTTCTCAAGAGAATCAGCAGTTTCATCGTCCTCAATCAGTTCTGAAGGAAGCGGAGGAGGAAGCAGCTCTTTCACCTCTTCAGGTGGAGTTTTGAGCTTTTCAAGCTGTTCTTTCAGCCGTTGCTTTTTCTCCTCAATGTCCCATTGACGATTGATAATCTTCTTCACATCATCGGAGTCAAGCGTCTCGAACTCAAGGAGCATTTGAGACATGAGCTCAACTATATCTTTATTTGCTTCTAAAAGCTCTCGAGCTCTCTTATTGCCCGTTTCGAGAAGCGCTCTTACCTCATCATCGATCTCTTGCGCGGTGCGCTCTGAGTATTTCTTATCGCGATATCCTGACATGCCAAGATATTGACCACCTTCCGATCGCTCATCGTAGCTGACGGAACCGAGCTTTTCACTCATACCGAGTTCGCAAACCATCATTCGAGCAATATTAGTTGCTCTTTCAATGTCTTGACGGGCGCCGCTAGAGAGGTCACCAATAAACATCTCCTCTGCGATTCTTCCGCCCATTAAGACTGCGATTTGATCGAGAAGCTCTTTCTTCCAATAGCTTGTGCGATTTTTCTCAGGCAAAAAGAGCGTTGAACCTAATGACATCCCTCGAGGAATAATCGTTACTTTATCTATCGGATCACTATGCTCTACAAAGCATCCAACAATTGTATGCCCTGCCTCATGATATGCGGTGTGAAGCTTCTCTTTTCGATCCATCTCAAGGCTTCTGCGCTCTTTACCATACAAGATCTTATCGCGAGCGTCTTTAACATCAAGAGCCGTAACCGCAGTTCTATCGCGACGAGCCGCTAAAAGTGCTGCCTCATTTAATAGGTTAGCAAGATCGGCACCTGAACAACCAGGCGTGCTTTTTGCTACAACCATAAGATCAACTGTGGAGTCGAGCTTAATCCGTCGAGAATGCACTCGTAAGATTTCAAATCGACCCTTAATATCAGGAAGTCCTATAACCACCTGTCGATCAAAGCGACCCGGACGGAGGAGCGCCTTATCCAACACATCAGGTCGGTTTGTAGCAGCAATGATAATAATCCCCTCATTAGGATCAAAACCATCCATCTCAACAAGCAATTGGTTTAATGTCTGCTCACGCTCATCGTGACCGCCGCCAATGCCGGCACCACGATGTCGACCTACAGCATCAATCTCATCAATAAAGATGATGCAAGGAGCATTTTTCTTTGCCTCTTCAAACATCTTTCGAATACGGCTTGCACCAACACCGACAAACATCTCGACAAAATCGGAACCAGATATCGAGAAAAATGGGCAATCAGCTTCACCTGCGACTGCTCTTGCAACTAACGTCTTACCTGTTCCTGGGGGACCTACGCAAAGAACTCCCTTAGGGATCTTTGCTCCAAGAGTGGTAAACTTTTGAGGACATTTCAGAAATTCAACAACCTCTTGGAGTTCTTCTAATGATTCGTCGATCCCTGCAACATCTTTAAATGTAACTGGATTCGATCCCTTTGGATAGAGTCGAGCTGGAGATTTTCCAAAATCCATTGGATTTCCACCCATGCCCTTTACCTGCCTTGCGAAAGCTAAATAAAGAAGAAAGAGAATAAGAAGAATAGGCGCCATGCTTAAGAGATACCCAACATAGTTTGTTGGGAGCTCTTCACTTTGAAACTCTTTCTCTAAAACCTTATTAACTGGTTGATCTGGAGCTTTAAAAAAGCCACCCTTATTCTGATCGAACTCATTCCATTCATCTTTCGCATCGACAAACCACTGATGGTAAAGCTCAGGCTCTTGCTTCTCAAGCATACGAGAAGACACTTCATCATTATTGAAGTACCAAACTACATCTGCGACTGCAAGCTGAGCTCTTTCCAACTTCTGTTGATTTTCCTCTCGCTTCAATGAAAGCGCATTATACTGAGAAAGGAGCTCCTTATATTCTCGAACGCTTCGTATCTGTGTCAGTCTGATGTTATCCTGCTCACGACCTAACTGATCGATAATCGAGGCGACTTTATGCACCGCATCATCGTAGGTCAGTCGCATTTGTTGAGTTGAAAGATGTAGCTTTCCATCAGATGCTGATAATGAACGATCGAGATCCGCTTCAAGAGATTTAAGCTCTCTTTTTATTTCATCATCGCCTATACCTAATAATGGAGAGCGAAGAGATGAAACAAGAGTCTGGAGTGATTTCGAATCAGCGATTAATTCTTCATCATTTGAAGGCTCTCTTGATTGGAGATCATTGAATGAAGATCGAAGTGGAGCGACCCCTCTTCCTGATTGTCCAAGTGATGCGATGATGATGTGATTCTCTCGTTCCGCTGAATCATAATAATCGCCAACAACTGTAAAGCCATTTTTAGGGAGCGACTTTCCTACGATATTAAGATATAGCTCAGCTGCAGCCTCTACTTTCTTTCGAGTCTGTTGAAGCTCGAGCTCAACTTTTTGCTGCTCAAGAAGAATCTGATTATGCTCCTCAACAAGCTCTAAAAACGCATATCGGCGCTTACTCTCATCAGTTCGCGTGTCACGAAATTGCCCATAAAATGTGACTAAATTCGTCTGTGAAGCTGTCTTCTTTGAGTCTTCAGGTCGTATCAAATCAAGGTTGACCAAGTGTTCAAGCTGATAGCTGAATGAAACGCGAGCGGTCTTAGTCTCAAAGATATTCTGAAGGATCATCAGAACGAAAAGAGTACCGACAAGCGCTGCAAGGACAGTTTGCGAAAACGCTTTTCTTGGATCTGGTTTTTTCTCTTCTGGCATGGATAGCGCGTCTCTTACATCAGTTCAACAAGGATATTTGTGTAACAAAAGGCGTCTTAAAAACTATGAGAAACGGAAATATCGGCCAATAAAAATAAACGAAAGCCGCAGGAAAAGATAAACTCCTGTCCTACAACATTTTCTCAACCTACTTTATAGCCTCTAGTCGCATCTCTTCAGTAGTATTATTGCCCTTTTTACATTAGACTTCATGGGATCATAGCAGCCAATCATAAAAAAAACCACTTCGATGGCAAGCCCATCCTCTGATTCACTGTAAAAGGATTTAAAAATAAAGACGCCTCATCGTGATAGTGATTTCATGAGGCTGATTCATATGAGTATCACCTATTTTGCAACTGAAACGAGCTGAGCTGCAATAAGGCAATATATCAGGCCTCTCTGAAAGAGCAATAACAAACGTATTATCTATCATAATCCCAGGAATCAATTCTCTTAATAAAGAGAATCTCTGAGATGAGTTTAATGTAAGTCGTGCCTTATCTTTCCTAGATAGATTATAGGATCGTATAAGTTTATCTGTTACTCGTAGAACACGCAAAGTAGACTTCGATGATTTATCAATAAGAGCACGAAACGAAACCTTCTCCCCATCCAGCAACGAGAACCATATCGGACGGTCTGGTTGAGTAAGTTTTTCCTGACAGATTGGAAAATCATCCCAAGTAATTTCCCATTCATCATTCCAAATCACTTGTTTCCTCAAGCAAGTATTCTCCATCTCAATCGAAAGAGGATCTCTACTCGAAGTCTTGCGATACGAAGACAAGAACAAAATCCTACCGGGCTGACAAATGAGCGCAGGCCCATGCCCTGCGAAAAACCACTTTACGCTTGAATGCGATCCGTCTGCAGCAAAGACTTCACTTGCTTCAACTATTTGATTCCGACTGAATAAAGAAAGGAGTGGATATTCTCTCTTCAGGATAAAAAGCAGCTGCTCAACTAGAAAACCATCCTCGTTCTTAAGCGGTGAATTCACCAACTCAAGATAAAAAACCCTCTTTCCTTTCATCTGCCGAATACGAGAAGAAGCCGCTGAGAGAATATATTCATGAAACCTTCTTGCTTCATCTGAAATTCGCAAAAGCGGACCTTCGATCTCCTTACCGAATTGCTCCTTGAGGAAAGGAAATAGAGAAAGACGCAATCGATTCCTTAGATACGTCTCATCTTCATTGGTCGAATCATGAACATATGAAATCGAGTGCTGGTTTAGCCACTCTACAATTGAGGATTTGTGAGTTGTTAAAAGTGGACGAATAAGCCGAATCATTCCTGCAGAAGAAGCTCCCGAATTATCTCCTAAGAGAGGTAATGGAAAATCTTCAATCGCTCCCATTGCCTTGAGAGCTTGAAGAGAACTTCCTTCAAGGAGCCTCTTAAAAATAACTTCTACTTGGTCATCTGCATGATGTCCTAAAAAGAGGGATGAAATTCCTCTTTTCGCACATTCTTCATATAGAAGCCGATATCTCTCGATACGAAATTTTTCCTCAAGATTTGACGACTGAAGAGATACTTTTTCCGGTGGAATTTGGAGCGAAAGATATGAAACACCCAAAGAATTTGCAACTGCCTTGAGATGTACAGCCTCCTGCGCACTCTCTGGGCGCCAGCCATGATCTATATAGATAGCAAGAATTTCTTGAGGATTCTTTTTCATTCGTTGAAAAAGATGAACGAGAATATGGAGTAAGAATGTTGAATCTGCACCACCTGAGAAAGCAAGTGCGATTGGAGGCTCCAATACGCTCGATTGCGATTCAAAAAAATGGATAAGAGACTCTACAAGCGCTAAAAACTCTTTATCGGTTTTTTCTTTCATATAATGAATTCTGCTATGATCTCCTACACCGCAACATCTTTGATCTGTCACTAAAACTCTTGCTCTCTCAGGTTCAAAACAATTTCTTTCATGTCGTAGAATTTTAACATCCCAACTTAAAGAGATACCTATGTATACTAATCTGTAAGTTTTCACTTTAAATATAGCATAGGCTTCCAGCTCTTAAGCAACTTAAAATTAAGATGACCAACCTACAAGAAAATATTAAAAAAGCTATACATTATCTTTCCGCCAAGTACCCCTCTTTCAAGAAGAGTTTATCTCTTATCTTGCCTCTTTATTGGAAAGCCATCATGCGGCGATATATAGGAATATTCTCTGTATCACTTCTTGGCATCGTAACTCTTCTGTTGACTTCTCGATTAGAAGAAGTCGCGCGATTTATCACTATTGGTGCATCTGGTGGAAGAATCCTTCTATTTATCCTCTATCAAATCCCTTATATCCTACAAATAGCCCTCCCTATCAGCGCCTTTATTGCAGGATATAGCGTCTCTTCAAGAATGAGCCAAACTGGAGAGCTGACTGCATGTAGAGCGTCAGGCGCAAGCCTCCTCACAGTCTTTAATCCCATTCTCCTCTTAAGCACTATCCTGTCGCTCGTCACATTTCTCTTTATTTTCGATCTCGCAGCAAAGAGTCACCTTGCAGCGAAAATACTTGAATACGACGTAAGAGCCGAAGAGCCTTTAGCTCTTCTTCAATCAGGACAATTTCTTAACAATCATAGCATTGCGCTCGAACTCACTGGATCCTTAAAAACTGGCTCTAAAGCAAATGATATGATCATCTGCTTAGCTCCTAAAGGACAAGATAGACTCACTTTAGCTCTCTTTGTTGAAGCTGAGGCAGAAGAAGGAGCACTCAAGGGTGAAACTCTCTCTCTCTTTACGACAACAGAGCCTAAATCCAAGGACAGTCTCTCAACGAGCTGTATTGAGAGTGCGAAGCGAAAGACTACCCCAACGACCTATATCCATGAGCTGACACAAAATAAGCAGTGGAAAGTTCACGCAGATCACTTACCATTATCTACAGTCATGGCGATAAAATCCCAGTTTCAAGAAGAAGTCGCAAGCGCGCATTATAAAGGCCATAGCGCTAAAAACATGACGAAGCAGCTGAGTCGATTTCAATCAGAGCCATGGCGGCGTGTCTCTCTCTCATGCGCTGTTTTAACCCTCACATTTGTTGGGATCATCTTTGGCGTCTACATCAATAGATCAAAAGGAAGATTCCACTTTGCCAAAGCGCTTCTCCCCTTCTTCTTCTTCATGGCAATGTACCTTATGGGAAAGAATTTAGATGAGATCGCGCCTCTAGCTATAGCATGCTATCTTATCCCTCATATCGTACTGACTCTGTACGGACTTAAACAGAAACAGCTTATCGAAGAAGGACGTTCGATCTAAAAAAAGGGTAATAAGCAGTGAGTAAAATGATCAAAGCTCCTTTTCTCAAGATTCTGATCCCACAACAAATGAGACCTCTCATTCCTCATTTGTGGAGCCGATTCTTTTTCTTTCGCTTCATACGACTTACCGGAAGTATCATCCTCCTCTCCTATACCCTCTTTGTCATCGCTGACATGGTTGGTCACTTAAAAGATATCTTAGATCCGAAAACCTCAAAGAAGCTGTGGCTCACCTACTATGCAGCTATGTTTAGCCGTCGTTTTGATATATTAGTTCCTTTCTCTGCAGGAATTGCGGCAACGCTCATTTTCTTTAGAGCAACTCACGAAAACATCATTATTCCCCTTCTCTCTTCTGGATTATCCCTTCGAAAATTCTTACTCCCATTTATCCTTGGTGGATTCGTCTACACCACCCTCTCTTGGATTAATTTTGAGTATTGTTATCCAATAGCTCTCCACAAACATCTCAGCATCATCGACACTGATTTCGGAAGAGAAAAGCCAAAGGAAGATGACACGAAGAAACTTGGCGTTATTATGCTTCCCCATGGAGAGAGATTATTTTTCAAAGAGCACGTTAAAAAGAAAGCGCTCTTAAAAGATGTTTTTTGGGTTATCTCTCGAGATAAAGTCTGCCATATCGAAGAACTTCATTATTCTATTGGAGAGGAAAAAACACCTCCACGCGCTCTACGAATCGAGTATTATGAAAGAGATGAAAATAGCGGCGATTTTAGTCTCTCAATAATGAAGACGGAAGAAGATTTATCCTCATTATCAATAACTGGAGAGCAAATTGCTATTGCAACTGCGCAGCCGCGTGAGATATCGCTGAGTGATCTTTATATGATCACAAACTCATACGGAAACTCAAAGACTGAAAGGGCGAATGAGACCAAAATCGCTCTTATTACAAAGCTGATGAACCCACTTCTTTCGATTTTTGCAGTTCTTCTGGCAGCCTTCGTCTCGCTCCATTTTGATCGTAGATCAGTCTCATTGAGCCGATCTCTTGGTATTTTGATCGCAGCGCTTTTTACCACTCAGGTAATCATTCAAGCTACAACAGCTCTCGCCCGCTCACCTTTTGTCCCAACAACATTTATTCTCCTCCTCCCTTGGGGAATTCTCTTATATTTGACCTTGAGGCAAGTCAAAAGAATATGATACAAGTGCAACTATCTCGCTTCATGCTTTGCTAATACGATTATCCTGACGAAATGAATTGACCTATAAGCGGTAAGGCAATGTAAGAGAGACGCTTATCCCCCTTCAATATATATTGAGGAGCTCAAGACATCTCCCATGGAGCCTTTTCTACTTCATCATTGGCCTCAATTCTCTCTTTCATCGAATATACCTCATCTTGATCAACAGCGCGCATTTATCGATGATGTAACGATCGACTCGAGAACTATCAAAGGTGAGAGCTCTCTTTTTGTCGCTCTACGAGGCCGTCGAGGAGACGGGCACATGTATGTTGAAGAAGCGCTCCAAAATGGAGCCAAATTTGCCATAGTTAGAAGCGACTGGCAAAAGCCTCAAAATATACAAGAAGAGTCTCTTATCCTAGTTGAGGACACACTACAAGCCCTTCAAAGTCTCGCGTCAAGCATACGGCAAGAACGAGCAAAAGACATCCCCGTTATCGCAGTCGGCGGCAGCACTGGGAAGACAATGCTCAAAGACTTAATGAGTTTCCTCCTCCAGGATGTGAAGAATGTCTATACAAGCCCTGAAAGCTATAACAGTCAGATCGGCGTTGCTTTAAGCCTTATAAACATGCCAGCATCAGCCTCAATTGCTTTTATTGAAATGGCGGCAAATCAACCAGGCGAGATGAGAAAACTCATCAATATGGTCAATCCGACCCATGCTGTGGCTACCAATTTTTTACGTCCCCGTTACGGAATGGAATCATTCAAAGGAGAAGTAGCGACACAGCTTTTTGAGCTTATTCAAGCTATTCCTCAATCGAACTGGATTCTATCAGAAAAAGTATTCACTGATTCTCCAGCGCAAAAAGAAGATCTTTCACATCTCTACTATTGGAATGATCTTCCTCACACATTTCCTAGGGCAAGATTGATCAATATTCATTCAAAAGGAATGTCTATTGAGATTACATATGATGAAGGGAAAAAGAAAAAGCAGACCTCTCTTGAAACCACTCTTCCATTCGTTGTAGAGCTGGTACAGATCGCACTCGCAATCTGCCACCTTCTCAATGTTCCTCTAGAGAAAGTCCTTGACAAGCTCAAGTCCTACAAACCTCAAACGATGAGAACTGAGGTCTGGAAAAATGTTTTAGGGACTACTTTTATTAATAGTACATATAGCCATGAGGCACTTTCTTTTGCCGCTTCACTCTTGGAGATGTCGACTCTCATAGAGAAACCATCGCCAAATATTCCAACAAGGAGAGCTCTTATCTTTGGAGGCCTCCATACGCATCGGTTTGATGTGCGTCATAAGAAAAGGATCGTTGAAGCTCTAAAGAATCTTCATATAAATCACATCTACTACTGGCCCTCATCTTCAAATCACTTCATTGATGAGCATCTCGCAAAAGATGCTGGCATATCACTCTATGAATGCTCTGATCTTTCTTCAGCTCTTACTGAGGCTCTTAAGAAACCACCTCAAGGGATTCCCTTCCAAACGGTTATTTTTAAGGGAGCTGATAAGACTCCAATCGACTGGCTCTTCCAAGCTATCGAAGATAGCCCGCCACAGACCTACGCTTCGATAAATTTAGCCTCCATTCGCCATAACATTGATCTGATCAAACAAAGACTTGGGACTTCAACAAGGCTCATGATCATGGTAAAAGCGTTGGCTTACGGGACTGATGATGTAAGGATCGCCCACTTCTTAAGGAAATGTGGTGTCGATATTCTTGGAGTGTCCTATGTCGATGAAGGAGTCGCCATGAGAAAACGAGGTGTTGAGCAAAACATCTTCGTTATCAACGCGATGCCCGATGAAATGCTCAAGGCTTTTAAATGGAATTTGGAAGTCGGCGTTGGGACGAAAGAGCAAATTGACGCGGCTCTTTTGTATGCCAAGGAATATAAGTCACCATTAAAGCTCCACCTTCATGTTGATACTGGGATGAAGAGATTTGGATGTAGGCCTGATCATGCGATTGAGTTAGCAAAACAAATAGCTAAGCATCCTGATCACCTTATCTTTGAAGGGCTTTTTACTCACTTTTGCTCAGCGGATGATGCATCTCAAGATGAGTATACTCGATGGCAAGCGTCCACACTCGAGGAGTTAGCTGACAAACTCAAAGAAATAGGAATTACTCCTCGATATATCCATGCTGCGAATTCAGCTGCAGCAATGAGGTTTCATTTTCCTTCATTCAATATGGCACGAATAGGAATTGCGACATATGGGATCTACACATCATCCACTTTGAAAGAGGTGATGCCAACTCTTCGACCCGCTCTATCACTTGTAACAAAAGTCGCTGGTATCAACCATGCTCAAAAAGGAGATACTGTCAGCTACGGAAGATCTCACATCATTAAAAATGAGAGAGCAACAATAGCCGTTCTTCCGATTGGATACTATGATGGCCTTCACCGAACATATAGTGAAAAGGTTGAAGTCCTGATTCGCGGGAAGAAAGCGCCCATGATCGGAAGAATCTGCATGGACTATATGATGGTTGATATCTCTCATATTCCAGACGCTGAAATTGGAGACGCGGCACTTATCTTCGGGGAAGATGACTTAGGAAATAGTATCCCGCTTGAAGAATTCGCCGAAAAAGGCGGCTCGATTGCTCATGAGTTAATGACATGTCTTGGACCCCGCATCCAGCGATTATTCATCTATGATGAGTCACTTAGAACTCGTTGATTGCCAACCTGTTATAAGATAACTCAAGCAAAATGCCACGATGGAAACGGCATCACTTTCCCAATTTTCATCTACGTAAATAAATTATTTTAGTAAGACCCCCTCCTCCATTCGCTTTTTTTCTTAACTCGTGGTAAGAAAAAAATTTACTTGCGGCGAATGCTTATGAGGAGGCCACTATATGGGATCTATTCAAGACAGATTCTATCGAAACGATGACACTACTTGGTCATACATTCTTAACAAACAAGAATCAGATCAAACCGAAAGAACTAATGAAAGTTCAGCCGAACCTGGGATCAAAGAGGTTCGTCTAAATATCGGAAAAATAAGTGATGATGGAAGCCATGTTTATGAGCTTGCATCTACTATTACCACTGTCTTTGAACAATCAACTCAAAAAATTAACCGCGAATTATTCAATCAAGGATTTGAAGTTGAGATAATAAAAGAAGACTCCAAACATCCTGCTGCAGGAAAATGGCTCGTACAAGCAGCTAAAGCTAAAAAGACCTGGTCTGATATTTTCAAATCATTTATTCCGTTTTTTTCCTCGATTGAGCCTAAAGAGATTATTAAAGTCGAAGTTTCTAAAATTGAAGAAAGCGCTTGGAAAAAGGTTCAATCTCTTTTCACTTCGAGGACTTCTTGCAGCTCTACCCCTCAAGAGGCCATCATCTTTAAAGCGCCAGCTAACGAATATTTCTCATCCCTAACATCCCGCCTGTCAAAAGAATGTTTTTTAGATCCTTTTACAAGACTTGCAACCGATTGTCTTACTACCGTTGAGCCGTACTTTGTTATGGAGGCAGAGCACCGCGGCTCATGGAGATTTGTGTTGAACGATGAAACTCAAGAGCTGACACTTCAGAAAATCCCTGCATCCTCTTCTGAAGCTACGGAACAAGAAAAAGAAAAGATCAAAGAAGAAAATAGACAGGTTATACGATTCTATAGAGAGTTTCTCGAAGAAGAATATGGTCCATGGTTCATCGATCTTATAGCCACGAACTATAATCTCGATTTCAAGACCATGATTGAAAAAGGTGATCCTCTTTATCCTGATCATGTCTCAAAATGTAATATTGGAGTCCAAAACATTGAGATACGTCACATAGAAGCGCTGTATAGGAAATTAGAGGCTCTTCATACCCGCCTTTTCATCGATTTGAATCCTGAGACAAATCCACTTTCGCTTGAAGAGACATTCGCAAAAATGTCTCAGCATCCCACTAATAAGGAACTCTCGCTCTCACTCCGTGAAATTCGCGGTCTTCTGAATGCTACTAGACGACACATACATGAAAATCAATCAGAACCTAATGCATCCACTTTTGAAATTACTCTAAAAGACATTAAGCAATATCTCGATACGTTTATTTCTGATGTTGATTGCGAAGACATTAAAGAAGCCAAGCATACATACTTCAATGAAGTTGTCGACATGATCATGTCATCTGAGTCAGAGCTTGAGAGAAGCTTTACTGGCAGAAAGATTCGTCACCTCTCAATTATGGGCTTCCATACGATGGGTGATAAGAATGTCTCAAATCCATGCAGAGATATGTTTGAGTTATTACATGTCTTCTCAGATCTTCAAAAAACAGAAGACTGGAATAACTTCTACGAAATTCTTGGCCATGTTGTTGCTAAGAAAAGCCTTTTCCGAAAGACGGCAGTACAAAACTCAGAAAACAGCTCTGAAAAAGACATCGCATGGCATGTAGGACTTTTATTGCCAGGCCCTCGCACTAAAAAGAATGAGAAGAGATGGCTCTGCAACACTGAGTTCGTTGATAGTGGCGATGGCAATGTCAATTACACCTTTAAACTTGTTTCAAGAAACGAATCGGATGCACAGAATCCTCATGTTTCGCCTATGATCAAGTTATATCGAAGCACTGCAAGCAATAGAAACGCGATAAACTGGCAAGACTCACTTCAGGCTGATCTTAATCCTAAAGGAAGTCCTGGAGCTCTCAATCCAGAACTCACATATGAGTATGAAAGAAAAAGCTTTGATGAGAGAACTATACCACTGTGGGTAGCCTATACGCTCGCAGCGTCAAAGCTTATGTCTGATATCGAAAAACTTCAGAATGATCAGACGCTCTCAATTGTATTTAAAGAGAAAATCTTCGACTACATGAAGAGAGCTGTGGCTGATCTTACCGTCTATTTCGATAGAAATCGCCCAGATGATAAAGAATCCTTCCTCCCACATATCAATCTTGCGCTCGAGAAAAAAGATTTTCAAGAGCTTCGAAAATATTTCTTCTATCTCGCTCAAGAATATAGAGAGCGTCCAATAGACAAGAAAGCGGAAAATATCGCCTTCGTTGGACATAGCTTAGGAGGAGCGTTAGCTCAATTTGGTCTATGCTATTTCGGCACACGTGTGAATCGAATACCACTTCCTGGCCACAACTTCGTATGCTACTCAAGCGATGGACCTGGAATAGATACTTCTCATGATGAAGTATTCATCAAGTTCTTGAAAGAGAATAGGGAACTCTTAGAGATCCTAGGCCAAAAATGGAAAATCTTTCATCAATTTGAATATGGTGATTTTGTTCCTCAATCAGGCAGCAGTCACGTCGGAACAAACGGCTATAGCGATGAGTTAAAGTCTGTTCTCGATTTTAGAGCACGGGTTTTCCGCCCAATGCAAACAGCAAAAAGCATTGCGATGACGACAGCGCCAACACACGGCCGTCGAATCGGCCTTGCAGAGCCAGGAGTAGATTATACGACTACCCCTCTTAACCCTCGTGAGGTGTATACTTTTGACCATGCAAAGTGGCTTGGAAATCTTTCTAAAGTATTTGGTTTTACAGTTTTAGTAAGTCCATACCTCACTGAAACCGTACGCCTTCAAGCATCAAAAATACTTTATCCATTTAATAGAGTTATAGATGCATTTGTAGGAAACTCCGTAGGCTATCGCGATAAGAATGGAGTATTCTATATCGCTGATAGAGGAAATGCAGTCTAAACTATATTGAAAACTGTGGTTTAGCTGGGGTGATATACCCAAAAAGCGCTAATAGGAGCTGGGAGACAATCTCTTCGAGAGGAAATCCCAGCTCAAGCGCTCTTGTTGCAGAGTAGAAATAAAGAAGACTATCATCAGGAAAGCGCTTTTTCCCATCTAAAGAAGATATCTCTCCATTCATTTGGATAAGCCGTTCTTTCCAATAATACTCAATAAGATTTAAAACTTTCTCCCCTTGTTCAATCATCCATGAAAATAGCTCAGACTCCTTAAGATCAACCTTTAGCTCTTCAACACCCACAGACGATTGATTCTGCACTTTCGCAGATATCTCTTTTAACACAAGTTTCTTCTGCTGCGAGAGAAATTCTTCGACACTTTCGCCTACCTTCCTAATAGCTTCGTAAGTGGCTCTTTCTTTCATATTGAGAAAAAGAGCTTGAATAGAGTCGACAAACTCAGTTGGGAATTCCTGAAGAATACTTTTCCGCCTATCAATCGGCACGGGAATGCGAATCACCCGACAGCGTGAGAGAATCGTTCCAATCATACGGTCAAGGCGAGTAGCATTCATAATGAAAACAGTATCTTGCGGAGGCTCTTCTAAGACCTTGAGAAAGGCATTGGCTGCAGGAAGAGAGAGCTTTTCCGCTAAATCAAGTATGATAGCTCGTCCATTACCAGAGAAAGTTTTTAACGAAAGCTCTTGGGTAATATCTCGAATCCCCTCAACTGAATATATCCCCGTTTTCCCTTGAGGGCGATGAATGATAACATCAGGATGTCGGATAGAGTCTAGACTTTCTGTCTTTTGAAAAGGGACTTGGACCCAATCAAGGGCTAGCGCACGTGAGACGTGCGCTAAATCTAACGCTGATGGCGAAGAAAAAAGCACAAAATGGTGAAGAGTTCTTGACCGCACCTGAGAAATAAGATGCTTTCGCAATCGAAGATCGAGCCAATCAAGATTTTGCACATATGATCCACCGCCATCTATCGCCATGATCGATCCCCAGAAGAAAAGCAAAAACTTTCAAACAACATTCATTCTTTGATTTATAAGATGGAGCGCCTGGTCTACAAGTTGATTGAGAGGGAGTGCTCCATTCATGAGAACAATACGATCACTATGAAGAGACGCCAACTCAAGAAACCCTTTTCGCACTCTCTCATGGAAAAGCTCAGACTCTTTCTCCATTCGATCTCGGTAAGCACCTTGTCGATTTTTTAATCTTGCTTGAGCAACCTCGTAAGGTATATCTAAGCATATTGTCAAATCAGGAAGAGTAGGAACACATTGGGTTGAGAGTCTATAGATGTGATGAGCATCTTTAGCCCTACCGTACCCTTGATAAGCGACTGTAGAATCAATATAGCGATCAGAAATAACAACATACCCCTCATCAACACGTGGCTGTATGACTTCAGCTACATGCTGTGCTCGACTTGCTAAGAACAAGAGTAACTCTGCTCGAGAATCGATAGAGCCGATCTCTTCATCATGAAGAAGAAGAGATCTAATCTTTTCACCTAGCGGAGTTCCTCCCGGTTCACGAGTGAGGAATGCTTTTCTTCCTTCATCTTGCAATCGGGAGTACACTGTAGATGCGAGAGTGCTCTTTCCAGAGCCCTCGCATCCTTCAAATGAAATAAACAGGCCTTTTTTCACTCTTCAGTAGTCTCTCCATCCTCAGGCGTCACTTCGATCTGTTGATTTTCCTCATTCATGATGTCTTCGGCAGCTGTGCCAACATCTTGAGAATCTACAAGAGGAGGAAGGACAGTAGCATCAACACCTTCTGAGGATTCCTCGCCACCATTATCTATTCTTTCAACAGCAACAAGTATGCCATCTTTTAATTGAGCAAGGCGAACGCCCTGAGTATTTCTACCCATGACCCGTACGGTATTAAGTGAAATTCGGATCGTCTGACCAGTCGATGAGATCATTAAAAGACCATCTGTATCTTTTACGCATAGAGCCGATGCAACAAAACCGTTTCGCTCATTCGTGATAATCGAGCGAACACCTTGGCCACCGCGGTGGGTCTTTCTAAACTCGGCAACTTCTGATTTCTTACCGAATCCATTTTCACAAACGATCAAAAGATTTTCATTGCCACTTACAGCTTCGCAACCAACAACTCTATCAGAGCTGTTTTTCAAGGTCACACCACGAACACCTCGTGCGGAGCGACCCATCTCACGAACTTCAGACTCATCAAAGCGAACTGCCATACCATCGCGGGTGAAGAGCATAACTTCTTGGCCAGGGAAGACTTGGCGAGCCGCAATAAGCTCATCGCCTTCATCGATTGTTAAGGCAATAATTCCGCGTTTTCTTGGGTTAGAGAACTCGCTTAATGCGGTCTTCTTGACAACACCACACTTGGTAGCCATCAAGATAGCGCACGCTTGATTAAAATCGCTGACATTCAAGACTGTCGCAATCTTTTCATTCTCTTGAAGATCTCCTAAGAGATTGACTAATGGCTTACCCTTCGATCGACGGCCTGTATCTGGTATCTGCCATACTTTCAACCAGTGAAGTCTTCCAAGCGTTGTAAAGATAAGGAGATAATCATGTGTTGAAGCAACAAAGACGCCCTTGATAGCATCATCTTCTTTCTTCAACTCAATACCGGTAACTCCTTGACCACCACGACGCTGTTCACGGAATAAAGAGATCGGCATACGCTTGATATAATCATCTGTCGAAAGCGTAATTGCGACTTGCTCATTCGCAATGAGATCTTCCATGTCTACTTCTGTCTCGGCCGCGATAATTTGAGTTTTTCTCTCGCTCTTATGGTTCTTCGCGATATCTTGAAGCTCATTACGGATAATGTCTTTAACTTTCTCTTCGCTTGCCAAAATTGCTTTCAACATGCTGATACGATCGAGAAGTCCTTGATACTCGTCCTCAATCTTCCCTCTTTCGAGAGCCGTTAATTGATACAAACGAAGTTCCAAGATTGCGCCCGCCTGGCGATCGCTCAACTCGAACTCTCTGACAAGACCGAGTTTTGCTTCGTCTTTGGATGCGCTTTGTCGGATCAATTGAACAACAGCATCAAGAACATCTAAAGCTTTCAGATAACCTGCAAGGATATGAGCTCTGGCTTCAGCTTGCATCAACTCAAAGCGCGAGCGACGTCTGATCACTTCGATACGGTGATCGATCCACGCCATGATCATCTGCTTGATATTCAAAAGGCGAGGAAGCCCTTTATCAAGAGCCAACGTCTGGCAGCCAAAGGTCACTTCAAGATCAGAATACTTATAAAGCTGGTTAAGGATAACTTCCGCAACTTCGCCTTTTTTCAATTCGATGACAACTCTTAAACCGTCTCTATCAGATTCATCGCGAATATCAGAAACGCCAGTGATCGTCTTCTCTTGAATGTGATCTGCTACCTGTTCGATAAGACGAGCTTTATTGACGTTATACGGAATCTCGGTAATGACAATCCTTTGACGATCAGAGCCTTCAGACATAGGCTCAATAGTCGCAAGACCCCTAACGGTTAACTTGCCTTTTCCAGTATGATACGCTTCTTTTATTCCTCTATATCCACAGATGATACCACCTGTTGGGAAGTCAGGACCTGGCAACACCTTCATGATCTCATCAATCGATGTCGTAGGATTCTCAAGCAAGAGAAGTGTCGCCTTGATGATTTCATTTAAGTTATGCGGAGGAATGTTTGTTGCCATCCCAACAGCAATACCTGATGAGCCATTGCAAAGAAGGTTTGGAAACTTCGAAGGAAATACTGTTGGCTCTTTCTTTGTTTCGTCATAGTTTGGAACAAAATCAACAGTATCTTTATCCAAGTCTTCCATCAGCTGCATAGAAGCATGAGTAAGCCTTGCCTCAGTGTAACGCATCTGAGCTGGAGGGTCTCCGTCAATCGATCCAAAGTTTCCCTGACCGTTGATAAGCATGTAACGCATAACCCATTCTTGAGCTAAACGAACGAGCGTTGGGTAGATAACCGCTTCACCGTGTGGGTGGTAATCACCGGATGTATCACCGCAAATCTTAGCGCATTTTCTATGCTTCGACTGAGGTCCTAAGCTCAATTGCTTCATAGCGTACAGAATACGCCGCTGAGAAGGCTTCAATCCATCCCGAACATCAGGAAGAGCGCGGGAGATAATAACTGACATGGAGTACCGAAGATAGCTATCCTTAAGCTCATCTTCTACGCTCCGTGGAACTACAACTTCGTTGGCTGTGTATGAAGTCATGTCGCTTTTCGTCGCTCCTTACATTGGCCGAGGTAACTCTTACAATCTTTAAAATCTCTATTACTTCTTTCTCTTAAAGCCCCTTCTAAAGAGAAGAGGCTCTGTCTTCTTAGACGTCGAGGTTCTTTACAGCAAGAGCATGCTGCTCAATAAATGCCCGACGTGGAGGAACTTCTTCACCCATCAGCATAGTGAACATATGTTCTGTAGCAACGACGTCTGCTAATGAGACACGAACCAAAGTGCGCTTTTCAGGATCCATTGTAGTCTCCCAAAGCTGGTCAGGGTTCATCTCACCAAGACCCTTATAGCGCTGGATTTCAATATCTCGTCGGCCATTTGCTCTGACAGTGTCTATACACTCTTTCAGAGTAAATAAAGGCGCCTTTCTTCCCATATCTTCGACGATATTGAAAAGAGGCCCTTCTCCTTCTTGTGGTGAAAGGTAATTCTCAATCTTAATATGATTTGTCTGAAGCTCGTTTTGAAGATTATTCCAGACTACATCATCAAAAAATTCAACGAAGCTCAAGCTCTTTGGACGAAACTCTCTCATCTGATCTGTAATTTCTTCAGGAGGGATAGAAGCTAACGTCTCCTCAAAGCGCTTTCTTTGAACATCTTCATTATGTTTTCGGAGTGAGACAAGCTCTTCTTCTGAGAAGAGGAAGAGTCTTTCCTCACCAATTTGCGCCATATATCGAGGAAGAGCCAACTCGCTATTTCTTAGTGCGAGATACTCTCTAAATGGAACGCCCTTTCGCTCAATCCGCGCAATGAAATTCTCAACCTCAAGAATTGCCTTCACAACGGATTTAAGCTCGGTTTGATCAAGTTCTTTGCCATTTCTCTCAAGGCGAATATCGCTCATACCAAGCTCTAAGAGATAGTCATCCATCTCTCGCTCAGAGTTGATATATCGACTTGTCTTCTTACGAGTGACTTTGAAGAGTGGTGGCTGAGCTATATAGATAAAGCCTTCTTCAATCAATTGTGGCATATGGCGATAGAAGAACGTTAAAAGGAGCGTTCTGATGTGAGATCCATCGACGTCAGCGTCAGTCATGATAATGACTTTGTGATAACGAAGCCTTGCGAGCTGGAAGCTATCTCGCCCTATACCGCATCCTAAGGCTGCGACCATCTTTCCCACTTCGTCGTTTTGCAAGACCTTATCAGCTCGTGCTTTCTCAACGTTTAAAATCTTACCTCGAATAGGCAAAATAGCTTGGAATCGTCGATCGCGACCGGTCTTCGCAGATCCTCCAGCGGAGTCTCCCTCAACGATATATATTTCGCAAAGTTCTGGGTTCTTCTCTTGGCAATCAATAAGCTTTCCAGGAAGGCGTGCGCTATCAAGCGCTGTCTTTCTTAAGGTTAATTCTCGAGCTCTCTTAGCAGCTTCTCTTGCTTGAGCCGCGATGATCGCCTTCTCAGCAATCGATTTCGCGATCTGAGGATGCTCATCGAAAAATATCTGAAGACCTTCACCGACGAGCTGTTGAACGGCGGAAGCTACATCGCTGTTCCCAAGCCTTTGCTTAGTCTGTCCTTCAAACTGAGGATTTGCGACTTTAACCGCAACAACAGCGGTAAGACCTTCTCTCATATCATCGCCTGATACAGAGAGCTTATCATTCTTCAGAATGTTGTTCGCTTTAATATAGTTATTTAAAACACGAGTCAAAGCGGTTGAAAACCCTGTTAAGTGGGTTCCACCTTGTCTTGTAGCGATGTTGTTCACATAGGAAAATATGGTTTCTGAATAGCCATCATTCCACTGCATTGCGACTTCAATTTCAACAGGGCCATCTTCACCCTCTTTTGTTCCCTTAAAGAAAATAGGTCTCTCAAAAAGAGCTGCCTTATTTTCATTGAGATACTCAACAAATGAGGAAAGACCACCCTGATAGCAGAAGACAACATCATCTTTTCCATCTTCACGCTCATCGCGTAAAGTAATCTGCACACCAGGATTTAAGAAGGCAAGTTCTCTAAATCGCTTTGCAAGGGTATCATACTCGACATCTAAGACTTTCATAACCTCTTCATCAGGCCAGAAAGTGACTTTAGTACCCCTTTTTGTTGTCTCTCCAAGTGTTGTTAGAGGTCTTGCGACAGCTCCTCGAGCGAATTCAATCTCATAGAGATGATTATTCTTAAATACATTGACAATCATCTTCTTTGAAAGAGCGTTTACACATGAGACACCCACGCCATGGAGACCACCTGAGACCTTATAGGTATCTTTATCAAATTTTCCACCTGCGTGGAGAACAGTCATAACGACTTCCAAAGCGCTCACCTCGCGCCCGCGCTTTAAAGATTCCTTTTCATGCTTATCAACTGGAATACCGCGGCCATCGTCTTCGACAGAAATGGAGCGATCTGGGTGGAGTATCACTTCGATATTTCGGCAATAGCCAGACATTGCCTCATCAATACAGTTATCAACAACTTCGTACACAAGCTGATGAAGACCATTGATATTTGTATCACCAACATACATACCAGGCCTTTCTCGAACGGCTTGCAGCCCTTCAAGAACGGTAATCGAGCTTGCATTATAATCTTTTTGCACGTGCACCTCGTGCTCTTTATCAGTTGCAGAAGACCCCATGACAACTCCGTTACGAAGGTGAATCTGATGGCTGGGTTTCACCTAGCCAAAGAGAAAAAAAGAAAAACCGTCATCACACGACCACACATGGACGAATGATGATTAAACAAAAGTTGTAGCTTGCCAAAACGCTTGCTTTCAAGCTTCATGTTTATCCAAATTTAAAAACAATATTATCTATGTCAATTCCGGGAATAAAATTCCTCAATTCTTGAACAAGTCGAGCTTTATCGCTTGGCCGAGAAAGAATACTCAAGAGTGTAGAATTTTTTACGGAAACATACAGTGTCCTATTTTCAAACTTCCATGCTTTCGTCATATTAGAGATTTGAGATCCTACCACTTGAGGCCACATCTTAATGACAAGATCTGGGCGCTGTGATGCTCTTCCACTGAGCTCGGAAAGATAAGAACGAAGAAGATCTCCCAATCGCTGCGTTGTAAGAGCAGGACTCTCTCCTATCGATCGCCTAGTCTGATGAGGTTTATTGGCCCCGGATTCACTCCGCTGATTCTTACTTGAACTTACGGTATCTTCCAAATCGACCCCCTCATGAGGACATGCGTGAAATACAATTGAGATTTACAAGAAGGGAACTTACAAAGAGTCCGCTGTCTTTAACCTTAAGGACAGGAGATAGCAATCCCCCTTAATCCCCAAAGACAAAGGATATCAGATTTTCAGACCACGGGCAAGCCTTTTCAAGATAAAATTCAATCGCGATTATTCCGCTTGAAATACCTTACTCAGCGTCTTTTGCGCAACGAAATCCATAAGTGCCATTTGCAGCTCCTGGATTATTTCTATGACGCTTCGCACAGCGTAGATCTTCTTTTAAGCTCTTCCAGCATCCGCCTCGTAAAACACGGTATACACCTTGGATTGGCCCCTTCGGATAGTCTGGTTCCATGGCGCTGAAATCATAGTAGTTATATTCGTACCAATCAGAGCACCATTCATAGACATTACCTGCCAAATCGTAGATTCCATATTCATTTGCCGGATAACTCATGACTGGAGTTGTATCTGAGCTAAAAAAGTTAGCCTGAGAGCGCTCAATGGTCTCACCTGTTGGGTAGGGGGGATTTTCAAGTCCTCCGCAGCAAGCAACTTCCCACTCAGCCTCAGTTGGAAGCCTCTTTCCGATCCAATCAGCATACGCAGTGGCTCCATACCAAGTGACACCAACTACGGGATGCTTTGCGTACCCTCGCTCAATAACAAATTTTCCACCACTCTTCTTAATACGCGAGTCTCTCAATCGGATGATATCGTGATTATACCGATCCTTTTCATCTCCCAGCGTTTCAAGAAACCTGACGAATTGCTCATTAGTTACAGGGTGGACATCAATTTTAAATGAATTTAAGCGAATCGAATGACGAGGAGTCTCATCACGACACCCTTGATTAGAGCCTCTCATGTAATTTCCTTGAGAAATCGTAACCATATCAGTGTCTATCGGCTGTATAAGGCGAGGCTCTCGCTTTTCAGGGATATATTCTTTAATATTTCTGTAGCTCTCCTCACTTACTTTCGGCCGAGAGACTGCAGAAGAAGCAGCATGAACACCTTGCAAAGGGATTGATAAGAAATCGCTTTCTTGAGGAGCATTTTTCTGAGTTTGGCTTGAGATTACCCCCGCTGCTTGATTGAGTGAAACTGCAGCAAGTTTTACCTCGTCTTCTTTTATATCAACCGAGATTAAAGCAGCTTCAGGGAGCGCCTTTTTCTCCTCTACTGCCACCTTGATCTGTTGTACCGCTGGAACTATATGAAAGAGAGGCAGTAGCTCACAAGGCCGTTCATTTGGGTTGAGGCGAAGACAATTCCGAATAATGGCTCCTAAAAGCATAGCCTCAGATGATGAAGTAAAATCAATCGAGTCCCATACACCTTCAGGATAAGATCCAGTCATCAACCAATATAATATGACACCAAAGGACCAGACATCTGATTCGTGAGAAGTTGACCAATCGCCTCGCCGCTGTTCCGGAGAAAGAAACATGATATTTTGAGCAAGTTTGTTCGTCATCTCCTCTATCTGACGAGACTCAAAAAAACCATAATTTCCAGAGGCCAAGGAATTTGAAGAGACCGAATTTACACCTCCGACACCAAATACACCTCGACCTCTTTCACCTATTTGACCTTTCACTTCGTCTGCATATAATTTCTCGATCATAGCGCGATAGCTTCTCATCAGCCATGAAGCTTGCCCAACGATTCGTGAAAGACCGAAGTCAGATATCTTGACTCGAATTTTTGAGTCTTGATTTGGCTCATCAGATGAAGACGCATGAATAAGTACATTTGATGGCTTCAGATTTCCATGTGAAAAGGGTCGACCGCCAATGGATTTCACAGAATGAGCATAATCTAATGCTTCCGCAAGCTGCCTTGCAATTGAGAGAATCTGCCGAGGGCTTAAAGAAACCTCTTTTGCGAGAGTTGCAAGGGTTTTCATCTCTTGTCTTGAATCAACGACACATTCAACAATAAGGATATATAACCCTTCAATAAATGAGACCGTATTGATTCTTGCAATCCCAGGATGGTCAAGCGTCGCAAGCATAAGAGCTTCGTCTTCAAATCGCATGACAAAAGAGCGATCCGATGCTAGATCCTCTGGGAGTATCTTTAAAACAACCTTTTGCTTGGTAAAGCGATGTTCCGCGACAAAGGACTGTCCAATAGCGCCATAGCCAATCTCTTTTATTAGCTTCCAGTCACCTAATTGCTTTCCTTCATCGAGCCGCATCCCAACTACCCCAATCTATTCCATATACGTTAAATTATTTCTCATAATCCTTTTTACTGCTCAACCTACCAAGCACCAAAAATAACCAGAGCCTATCAAAGCGACTCTTCATATTGATTGAGTCGTCGACTGTACTGATACCAGCTTTTTGCTTTTTGAATGAGCTTTTTTGCACTCTCTTTTTCACCGTTATCAATTAGATAATCAATAAGAAGAAAAAGATCTTCCCTCCGAAGAGGCGCTTTATCTGATGACACTAAGGAAGAGAATAAAGAAAGTGCCACTTGTTTGCGCTCTAAAATTTTCTCTTCGCTATCACCATTGTGAGCTGTGTTTTTTGATTGTACCGTTAAGAAGACAAGCTTTTCAATGATGGTCGAATCATGAGGATATCGAGAAAACGACTCTAAAAGTTCATGCACCGCTCGTCTTCTGTATTTCTCTTTTAAACCAGGATCTATCGTCCCATCGTATGCCCGCATTGCAACAACAGCTATAATTTTATGAGCAAGCGGGTGCGATCGACACTGAGCATTTGTAGCATAAGAATCGTAAAAAGCAGTAAAAAGATGCTCAATCATTCCCTCATTTGCAAAAAGCATTGTCTGAATAAGTGTTGCTGAGACGAGTCCCTTTTTCTTCTCTCGCTCGACTGCCTCCTGAAGCTCATAAATCGATCCTTCTTCTTGCACACCTTCAGAAAGAGCTGAGACATAAAGAGGAAAAAGAGTATTTAAACATTCATATTCTTGCTCGGAAAGAGGCTCTACCTTTACAGGTCTCTCATCCTCTACCTTATCGCAAGCTTCGATAAAAAGCTCAAAAGCCTCTACTTTCTTTTGTTGCTTTAAGAGTGATTGAGCCTCACTTATCATAGAGCTCGAACTTACCCCTTCAATCATTTTTGCCTCTTCCGCTGAATGGAGAAGCAGCTCAATTGACGAGGAAGAGAGGCACACTAAAAAAGCAAGAAGATAAGGGCAATACGATCGCAACACCTTAAATACCAACCACATCTTTTATACTGAAAGCTTACGCGAACACTCTCCAGAAAAAAGGCTTGTAAGAGTAGATCTCATAATAATGGAGTAAGCACCTATGGAGCGGATATACGCCATTTCCCCCTTTTTTTAACAGACGAGAACTTTGCAATATTATTAAAGAAGTAAACTCCTAAGAGTAGATCTTCTCATAACCCGAGAAGATGGAAAAATTACTGATGAGTTCTTTTATACGAGAATGTAAGATAAGCTCGATTTATTTTCTGCTTTGCCATTTCACCTCTCTAAGAAGAGACTGAGTTGCAAAAAAGATATTTTAAAGTGAAGAGATGGGCGCTCGACTGAAGCTCTAGCTTAAGAATAAAAGATGAGCTAGAAGGAAGCGAACTCGTAGAGCGACTCTCATTAGTGTTTAACAAGACTGGTTACCTCATGAATTCACGTACTCTCTTATTTATCCTTATTGTTACCCTTTCTGTTTTAGGGGTACGCTCATGGTATGAAAAGCAGTACCAAGACCGGCTTATAGAGTGGCAAAAACAATATGGCATTCAAGAGGGATCAGCTCCTTCCCCTCTTCTTGCAAATTCAATCAAAGACTCCGATTTAGAAGATCAAGCACCGCTGGCCCTATTCGATCTGCCTCTCGTATATACAAATGTATATACCAATGAAGAGACCCAATCAGAATCCTTAGGTCTTGTATCAACTCAACTTATAGAAGAGATATCACAAGGAGCAAAGTACAAGAAGGCTTTTGGGGCTCAAGTCCGGAAAGGAATGTATGTCCTTTTATCCGATGATGTCATCCTTTCATGGCCAGAAAAACTTCCTCTCTTCTCATTGAAAACGCAAGCAGAGATCAATACAACGAACGCCCCTTACACTCTCTTGAAAGCTTTTAATCCAGGCTTCGCTGTCTATATAGACCCAACCTTTAGCTCCAAAGAAGAAAAAGCGTACGCTGCAGCAATCGACCTCCCTGGACATCAAGAATACGCTGTTCTGACAGTGAACAAAAACTGGTCAGACCCAGAAAGTTACTCAATCGTCCAAGGGAAGATGACTGAGAAAGGATTTATCACAAATGATGGTAAAACACTTTCTCAAGACGCAATTGTATTTCAAAAAGGAGCTGAGACTCTTCCTGCTGGCATCATATCTGTTTATGAGCGAGAGAAAGGTCCTACGACATATGCATTGGGATTAACACCATTCTTTCAAACATATTTCAAAGTGGCACCTCCAAGCGCTACAACCTCTTCATTGAAAGGCCATGACGCTACTCATGAAGCCAAATATTATGTCTTGGAAAATAAATATCAGCAGATCGTCTTCTCAACAAAAGATGCCGCAATCGTTGAGATTAATTTGCCTTTTGCTAGTGAGAGCAACACCACAAGCGTTGTGCGTCCTATCTCTTATGATGAGAGAATGACTCAAATAAGCCCAAAGAATGCTCAGTTTCCGCTTCAAAGCGACGCAGTCAATTCCAAAGGACTGAAAGTATCCCCTCAGCTCGGCGGCTACTATCCTCTTCTTCGTCGAGCACTTATGAGTGATGTTTCGGACACTGTAATCGCGCAGGTAAAGCCGCAGTACGAGGCATGCATCCTCCTTCCTAAATATCAAGAAGGGTCAGCGAACAAGCAAGCAAATTCCCTGCTCTATAGCGTGAAGAAAATCACCGAGAATTCCATTGAATTTGAAACTGTCGATCGTTCAGGTCAAAGAATTACAAAGCGATTTTCATTCCCTGAGAATATCGATAGCTATCCATATTGTATTGATGTCACAGTATCAACATCTGGAAACTCTCAGCAGCCTGAGATGATGCTCACAACAGGCGTTCCAGAAATCGAGTGGATGTCCGGGACGAGTGGAGCCTCTATTGGATATTGTCATGGCAAAACATTCGAGAAAAGACTAGAGCGAGTCGATCTTCCTAAAGAGCGATTCTTTTCCAACACAGTCGCTGCCGACTGGGTCTTAAACTCCAATGGATTCTTCGGACTTATTTTAAAACCACTTCAGGAAAAAAATGGTTCAAGCATTCTCTTTGAGAAAGCTGCCGGATCTGACGCGCCTTCTAGACTCGTTGAATTAGATGAAAGCCGCGGCACTTTTACAGAAGAGTCTCTTCCTGGATATCAGGCGGCTATAAATACTGCGTCAAACGGAGCATCGCACTTCAGACTTTTTGCAGGACCACTTGATGAGACCATTCTTTCTAGAATCGACGAAGCGTCAGAGCGAGAGCTCAAAGCATCATTTGATTTTAATAAAGCCCTTACATTCCAAGGATGGTTCACATTCATATCTGAGCCATTCGCTCGTCTATTGTACTTCTTTATGAAGCAATTCCATTCCTTCGTTGGATCATGGGGACTTTCGATCATCTTCGCCACAGTCATCTTGCGAATTCTTCTCTATCCATTGAATACATGGTCCATTCGATCCATGAAGCGAATGCAAGAGATCTCACCTCTTGTTAAGGCAATTCAAGAGAGACACAAAAAAGATCCGTCGAAAGCGCAAATGGAACTCATGGCTTTGTACCGTGATAAAGGAGTTAATCCTTTCTCAGGGTGCTTACCACTCTTGATTCAAATGCCATTTTTGATTGGTATGTTTGATCTTTTAAAATCAACATTCCAATTACGTGGAGCTTCATTTATTCCTGGATGGATTACCGATCTTTCTTCTCCAGATACGCTCTTCCAATTTCCAATCAGCCTTCCATTTATTGGAAATGAGTTTCACTTATTGCCTATTCTTCTTGGAACAATTATGTGGATTCAGCAGGCAATGTCCTCAAATCTTCCAAAAGATCCAAATGAGTGGACGGAACAGCAGCGGCAACAACGAGCAACAGGCCTCATCATGACTGTTGTCATGACCATCATGTTCTATAATTTCCCATCAGGATTGAACGTATACTGGATCTCTTCGATGGTGCTTGGAATTATCCAACAATGGTGGACAGTAGATCGTCCTCTCAAATCAGGTTCTTCTCGTTAATTTCCATGCATTTCATGTACATTGCATCTGAAAAATGAGACTATAGAGGAGAGATAAAAGAGAGTATGGCTCCAGCCCAAATAAATGATCGAGCAATAGAAGATGTATTACCTTCTGATCATTCTCACTCTCCTCTATTAGTTGAACCAAAGCAGCTTCAAGAAAGCTTTCTTCCACGGGAAGAAAGCCCCCTTAATTCGATATGGAACACATTTCTAAAAGATCTCGATTGTGAATTCGGGAAAGAAACAGTCGATCGCTGGCTGAGATCGCTCAGATGCACACGCTCTGATGAAAAATCAATCGACTTTGAAGCCCAGAACTCATTTCAAGTTCTATGGTTCGAAGAGCATATCAGACCTCGAATCCCTGAGATTTCTCTTCCACGTCAAGGTCAAAAGCCAATACAAGTTTCTGTATATATAAAGGGAGCTCCTAAGAAATCAAAAAAAAACGCCTCTTTGCAGGCGAAAGGCGATACAAAACCTGGCAATCGAGCAAGCATTAGCGCTCCATCGGGAGCTCATTTCTCGCTTGAAATGCCTGAGTTGGATCCTACAGCTCTTTTTGATTCACTTATCTCAACCCCAGAGAATGAGCTTGTGCTCAAGCTTCTTCAAGAAACGTGCTCATACCTTACAGCAAAGAAGATCGCAGCTTTAAGTTCTTCTTCTGGATCAATAGCAACATGGGACTCATCTAAATTCATGATCCCCAATCCAATATATCTGTGGGGACCATCTGGCAGTGGAAAGACTCACCTTCTTCAAGCAACAACTCATCGTCTCCAAAGAGCTGGTCTTTCCGTAAAGTATGCAAGCTCTGATTTATTTACTGAGCACGTCGTCAAGTCTATCAGGGCTGGTGAGATGTCAACATTCCGCTCTCTTTGGAGAAATGTCGATGCCCTTATTGTTGATGATATTCACCTTCTAGCCCGTAAGAGCGCAACTCAAGAAGAGTTTTTCCACACGTTTAATAGCCTTCATGTCGCAGGAAAGCAAATTATCGTCTCCGCTAACTGCCTTCCACAGCAACTCCAATATATAGAGCCTCGACTCGTCAGCCGCTTTGAGTGGGGAATTGTGCTCCCTGTAGAGCCGCTTCCAAGAAAGCAAATACCTCTTGTTCTTGAGAAAAAAGCTGAGCTTTTGCACTTCTCTATAGTGAAAAAGCAAATTGAGCTCATTGCCGACCTCTTCTCGACGAACGTCAAATCATCAGTTCGCGCATTAGAGGCGTTTATTCTACGTGCGACATTATCGAAAAAAGACCATCAGCAGATGAATACAGCTATCATCAAGGATATGCTGCGCGATCTCATTGATGAAGAGCAGAAGAGTGCCCTAACTCCTGAGAAAATTATGGCTTCGGTTGCGGAACAGTGCGGCGTAACCTTAGAGGACATTACTGGAAAATCTCAGGCAAGAGAAGCTGTCATCCCACGTCAAATCGCGATGTATCTCATTCGGAAGCACCTTAAAATCCCATACATGAAGATTGGCGATATATTCGGAAGAGATCACTCAACTGTCATGTCGAGTATCAAACATATTGAAAAACAGCTCAACTCACACGAGAATTCGGATATTGGCAGCACGATCGCTAAAATCGAAATTGACTTTTCTTAAGGCCAAGAATTGTAGCCCAAGAACAGGCGGATATCTCGCAATGCCAGTGTCTTCATATTTTAAGAAAAAAACCTACTCACGACCTCTTATTTTCACTAATTGCAGACAATACCTTTTGGATATTACCTTAATAAAGAGGCCACTCCTGTAGTAGCGGAAGGACTTTACTGACGAATACTAACTGAATGAGATACTTTACTTTTTGACTCATCTCCTAAACTCAAGCTCAACATTCGCAATCCCCTTTACAGAAGATCCCTAAATATGATGATAGATATTGTAAAAGCAAGTTTATATTCCCTCGAATATAACTCTCTGGATCTTGATTACATCCCATTTGTATCAACTGTTTCTGGAGCTACTCGTATTATTTCAGCTACGACATTAGGCGTCGCTTCAATTGCATTAACAGCTTTCCATATCCTCAGAGCTGGCTACTATCAGATAACTGGCAATACACAAAGAAGATATGAGCAGTTAACTATGACAAAGGATTCAGGAATGGCATTTCTTCAAAGTCTCGGCATTATCATGCGAGCAACTATCGCTCTTTTCCCTATCGTCGGCAATGTAATTGTCTATCAGATTGATTGTGTCAGGTTTAGAATCCAGCAGCAAGCCATGTTGCAAACGCTGAATAACAATATAAATGACGTTTTAACAGCCCTTTACCAACGTCAATACTTGGCACGCCAGCGTCTCAATCAGATCCACATTGGACACCGCGATTATCGACTAGGATTGCGCCTCCATACGTAATTAGCTTAAAACGGACCGCAAGAAATTATAGATCATCCATATTTGTAATTTCTTGCTTTTCAGTTCTTTAGAAGACACTCCCCGCTCTAGTCAAATATATCACAACATCGAAGTGCGCCTGCACCGCGCAATCTCGCCAATCGCCTCCTGTATAAGAGGCCATGACTGAAGAAATCGAGCCTTCCATGTGTGATTCGTCTCAATCCACTCATTAATCCTTTGATACCCCTCTTTCGGAGCAAGGAGGATCGCATCAAGAGCTTTCCAATGAGAGATACATCTTATATCATGGGCTGCACCAATATCAAAGACCCACTGCGAAATGAGCTCTGATGGAGTAGTTACAACTTTTGCGCCACATTGGAGGGCTGCTAAAAGCCTCTCATGAATTCCTTTTTGTATTGTTGGAACGCTATTCATCACAATTTTTGCTTTAGAGAAGTATTTCCACGTTTCCTCATACGGAACATCGGGTACATAGGTAGCATCTACTGTTTGAGGTAAAGCCTCTTTCCAATGCTGCAAATCAGGACCGTGCGAAAGAATAGTAACTCGACCTGTAAACCCATCCAAGAGCGAGCACAATCGCCATCTATCCCTTCCACGAATATATCTCTCGAGTGAATTACATCCCTCCCACACATCTCCAAACACAGATATGAGCTCTTCTTTTATTTTTTCATCTTCTTGAATAAGCTCATAAAAGCTTAAAAGATGATTTTCATTAATATCCTCAAAGAGAACGAGTTCCGAAATATCCAAAAAAACATCTTGGAGATTTTGAGAAAGCCCCCTTTCTTTCCACATATTCAGCTCTTTATCACTATCAATCCAAGAGCCGCTTATAAGGATATCTATCGGCCGCTCAGACCACTGGACCTCATCCTCCTCACTTCGAGCAATATAAGGACTCATTGCACCAGTTGTCTCAATTGCATGAGGAATCCATAACGCCTTCTTTGTAGTTACTCGCTCATATAGCTCCTGCGAGTCCTTATCTACGAAGGCTATAACGGATCTTGGACTAGAGCGATGCTCGATTAAAATATCAGGAAAATGGCTTACGCCATCGAGAAGTATCGAAACATGGGGAATTCCATATAGCTCAAAGAGAAGATCATCCGAGATCACCTGATTCACAAGAAGGCGGCAGAAGAGCTCTATTTCATCTTTTTGAATAAGACGTATACGATCCTTATAATCATTTGATTGAATATCAAAGTTATGAACTGTATAGCGCTGAGAGAAGACCTCTAAAAGAGCCCTTTGAATTTCCTCTCCCATTCTAGCAGCGACTCCATATCTGCTTGATACATGTCGAAGGATCCAAATTTCTTGCATCGATACATCCATTTTTTATAAGCCGCTCTATTCACTTACTCTCTTATGAGCCTCATCTCATTAACATGAATCATAACATTTGATTGCAACACTCATCCTTTCGCCTTGTGTACGAACGAGATGAGAGAGAGATGAAAAAAGAACGTGGCAAAAAAAGAGGCAGATTGATAGTATTCCTAGCACTTGATTCCGAAATCGGAGCATAGCGCAGCTTGGCTAGCGCGGCTGCTTTGGGAGCAGTAGGTCGGGGGTTCAAATCCCTCTGCTCCGATCCCTAAGAGGTTCTGTAATACATTACACGTATTTCAGAGCCTCTTTTTTTTATTCCCTCTTGAACGAGAACTCTCTCTTTGATAGGGTGTGTCGTTATTGAATGGAATAATTGGGCTCTCAATGTATCTTCCCTCATATTTCGCTTCCATTACCTGGAATCCATCGCGCGTTGCTTTTACCATACCATTCATCGATCTACAGATGTTTTGGTACAGCATCTTTTTTGCCTTAGGCCTTATTGGCGCTTACTACATCACGTCGGCAATCCTCCTTAATGATCATCGCCATCATGCGGTTGATGAACAAGACATGTTGAGAGATTGGATTGATCGGCTTGTCATATGGGTCTTTGTAGGCATCCTCATCGGCGCCCGCCTAGGACATATCCTCTTCTATGATTTTGATCATTTTTGGCTCAATCCTGAAGAAATTTTCATGACTTGGAAAGGAGGACTTGCAAGCCATGGTGGCGCAATTGGAGCTCTTCTTTCAGCTTTTATATTTTGGAAAAGAAATCCAGCTCCTTGCGAAGTTTCTTGGAAGGAATTCCTCGACGCCGCGGCGATAGGCTCGGCTTGGACTGCGACATCTATACGTATAGGGAATTTCTTTAATCAGGAGATTATTGGAGAACCGACTAGCCTACCATGGGGAATCATCTTCGAAGACCCAATGGACAGCCCTTTAGTGAGAGGAATTCCTTGCCACCCTGTTCAACTCTATGAAGCTATAGTCTCGTTTTCTCTTCTGATTCTTCTCATTGCTGTGAGGAAAAAGACACCTAAATCTCGAGCTGGATACATTACAGGGATATACCTAGTTATCCTCTTCTCCTTTCGCATTCTTTTAGAGGCTTTTAAGCTACCTCAAAGCTCGTTGGACACAAAAGCTCTTCACATGGGACAGATATTAAGTGTGCCTTTCATCATACTTGGATGCTATTTCGTCTGGACAAGTAAGAAAACATCCTGAACATGGAATCGCGCTCAATCTGATGATACAAGAGGCTGAAGTCGGACAACCCCGTGCGCTCCTTTTTTGCGCAAACCGCCGTTTTTATCTTTTATAAATACGGTGAGCTCTTGAGCTATTTTGTCACCTATGGGCGCAATAAGCAGACCATCTGTATTTAAGAGGCTAACAAATGACTCAGGAAGCTTTTCCATAGCGCAAGAGACGATTATTGAATCAAATCGAACATCTCCTAGAATCTCATTCACCTTGAGCGCATTGCTATAAATTACTTCAACGTTATCTATAGAAAGCTGTTCAAATATATTTTGTGATTTCTCCACTAATTCCTTTACTCGCTCGACGCCGACAACTTTTTTAAAGAGCTTTGATGCGATAGCAAGTAAATAGCCTGATCCAGATCCAATTTCGAGAAGAGATCCCCATCTCTTTACCTTCAAAGCTTCCTCAAGCATAAGCGCTATAACATAAGGCTGACTAATCATTTGATAAGAGTTTGAAAGCGTAAGAGGTAAAGACCTGTCTTCATACGCCTCTTCTTGATAAGGCTTATCGACAAACAAATGCCGAGGAGCCTCCATAAACGCCCGTAAAAGAAGCTCATCACGGATCCCCCTAGCTACAATTTGCTCTTGCACCATTCTTGATCTCTGACCAGAATACCCATCATCATATTCCATACGGTTTTGCCTTCATATGCTCGCCATTATTCAAAAACTTATGCCTTATCAAATTTTAGTATTAGCATTTTGTTTTCAATTTCGCTAGCATCAAGCGGAATATCGTCTGTACATGAATTCCTTATCTGATATGTCACGTAAATTAGGAGCGCCTTTTACAACAGACGAAAGAGGCTGTACAATTATGAATATACCTATCGTTTCCTCAGCGCATCTTTTGTTTTATCGCTTATTAACACTAAGTCCATTACTCTTCTTCCACACTCTCGTTATTGGGTTTACTACTCTCCTCCTTACTGAAATCCTCCCAGCATCTGAATCAACTGATTCTACCACAACACTCTCAGCTTCTCATGAAGTAAAAAATAAACCCTATATTTACGTTTTATATGGACCACCAGGTTCAGGAAGAGCAAAAATCGCTGTAAAACTCAATCAACGATTTTCCGTCCCTAAGATCTCTTTCGCGGAACTGCTCGCTCGCGCCCTTCAAGAAGACTCTCCAGTGGGCAAAAGAGCTCGTGAGTATATGCGAGTTGGAGGAGAGATCCCATTAGATCTCTTCTGGATGATTCTTGAACAAAGAATGAATGAGAAAGACTGCGCTCAAGGATCTCTTTGGGAAGGAATTCCTACAACCGTTGAGCAAACACAGTTGATCATTGATAAGCTGTCGTCATCGTTTAACTTTCTCGTCGTCTCGATAGATGCCTCAGATGATTGGCTCATCGAGCGCGTTCAGGGAAGACTGTACTGCAGCAGCTGCGGCAGAGTGTATCATGACCCCCACTCATCTCCGCGCAAAGAAGGGATCTGTGATATTTGTGGTCACAAGCTTCAACGCCGCACGGATGACTCGCCTGATACCATCAGATCAAGAGTACAAGTATACGAGCAAAGTATAGCGCCAGTATTAGAAATTTGGGGTAAAGAAGATTATCTCAAGGAAGTCTCAGGAAATAGACCTTTGGAAGAAATCTATACGGATATCGCGTCACTCGTCATCCAAGCCCAAAACTCAAAGTAGGCTCAGACTCAATTTCAAGCTGCATGATCAGTCATGAAGAGATAAGAGAAAAACTCTTATCTCTTCCGCTGATTTCAGACTCTTTGTTATTGTTCTCGAAAATAAGACTTTTCTATAGACATAGTCTTCAGATTTGGATAAAGAAGTTTCAACTCTGAGAACTTCTCTTCAGACAATTTTTCCCTAAAACTGAAAATATTTACGTAAAGCACTTTCAGATTTGGAAATAATGGAATCTTTTTTAATAAGTCATCATAATCGGTCTTACAGCCTTGTTCCATCTCTATACTTTGAATGTTTTTTTGAGAAACCACAGAATCTACTGTTAGTTCAGTACTGCCCAAACTTATTTCCTCAAGGGAAGTAATATTTTTTAATGCCTCTTTCAAGTTCTCATCAGTGATACCATCACACCACCTTAAATCTAGCTTTTTAAGACCATCCTTAAAGACTACCCCTTTAAGAGCACAATTAGTCTGACATATCGCTAACTGCTCAAGTATCTCAAGCTCAGAGAGTATGCGAATTAATATATCATCAGTTAGACTATTTACATCTATAACAAGGACTTTTAAGCTCTGAGGAAAGACTACGTCTTTAAAAGAAAAATAATCTTCTGCCCCCGGTGCGCTCCCTGACTCTTGCATGTAAAACTCTTCCAAATGCGCTGATTTCGAAAGCACCTTCTGCACAAATTCCACCGGAATAGTAGAGATTTGGATTTTGAAACGCTTCAGATTCTCCAGAGTATCTAGATCGAGACAAGAAGGATCTATAGATACCTCGCAATTTTGAAGATAAATCTCTTCGAGACCCTTGCAATGTGAAAAAAGGTCATGTAAATACTTTTCAGGGATAGCAACCTCATATCTTTGCTTGTATCCAAAGCAGATTTTAATGCTTTTCAAGTTAGTAGGCAGCAACTGAGGATCAAGAAGCTTTGAAGTTACAATCTTTTGTAACTTTGGGCAGTTTCCAAGCAAGGGTTTAACGCTTTCTATATTCGATTTCTCTGAAATGACCAATACAGGCAATTTTGAACGTAATGCTTCATTTTCTTCCTTTAATAGGAAATTCATAGTTCGTTCGAGTTCATTACTATCCTCGAGATCATTACTATCCTTAGGAAACAATATCTTCTGGCAAATCCCTATCAAATCCCCTACAAGATGAGATCCGGGCATTTGATTATCAATTAATTCTATAGCGCTTGATAACTCAATTAAATCTCTTGTTAAAGAATCGTCGAGTGAATATTTATTCTCGGCTCTCTTATTGAATTCAGAGAGTAATGCTTCTTTACATTGCTCTTGAACGGAAGGCATATCAAAGAAGTGCGCAAGGATGTACACATCAACAAGCTCGCTGACGCCCAGATTCTTCACTTCTCCATTCTTTAAAATACGTATTAACTGGATATATGCAGAACAAGAGGGCTTAAACGTCTCAGATTGTATCGCAGAACAGTCTATCTCGATCTGTTTATTATCATCTTTATTTCCTTCCCAAGCGGGAGATAACAAAGTCTTGAAATACTCAGATTTTAGAATTAATAGAGAAGAGTGTACAGCGATAGAAATTGTCTTCTCTCCATCATTAAAGAGAAGCGTGCGGTCTGCATATGTATCGTCTTTATCGTCCTGGATGTATTGGAGGATTTTTTCTTGATGTTCCTGAGGGAGGTTACATATTTCTTCGGGAGCCGATTGCGCAGCTTTATTTAGTGTCTCTTTTTTTATAATCTCTTTTTTGTTTTCAAAAATTTCAGTGAGTGTCATTTTAGAAAATGACCGTTCGTCCCGACCATTTCCCGTTTTATTCTCTTTCATCAATAAGATGGCTTTCTTGACATCATTTACGAGACTTTGGGTATCTTCTAGAGTCTTTACAGCATTTCCGTTATCACCTAATAACTTTTTGATAGCTTCGAGATTTGAAGCTATCGTCGACATCAATTGATTGACACTCTCTTCTCTTTGTTCCTGATTACTCTCTTGTGCGCCAGCAGCATTATTAAGCGAGATACAATGATAATTTGTTGGGATCATATAAAAACTTAAATTAAATTAAATTATTTTGAAAAGCGCTTAAATTATAACAACAATTTTTAATTAATTCAAACTATCAACTACTGAATTCAAAAAAATATTAAACAAGAAGGCAAATCCTTACTCAATGATACGACCCTTATTCAAGATCTCTCACCATCATCAGAGGTGCCTTAACATGGCGCTTCAGAGCAATATCTAGTCAAAAATCATTATCCCTTACATCTAATCGAAGGCAAGAATACGAGGGCATGATTTACTAGCTTGTATGATTGATCTAGCCAATTTAAAAGAAAGACTAGAAGAGCTCTTACCTCTCTTCTAGTCTTATTGTGAAGGAATGAAAATCGTCTTATCTCTTAAGGAAGCTCTTTTAAGCGTTGAATTCGCTTCTCGATTGGTGGGTGAGATGCGAAGAGCGAGAGAAAATGCGATGATTTCTTGGCCGAAATTTTAAACGCTTGAAGGGTTGGCTGCTCAGATTTTGCATCGTAGAGCCCTGAAACATGCTCTAGCCTTTCCAAAGCATGAATCATCTTTTCTTTGCTTGAGATATACGCACTCCCCTCATCTGCTCTATACTCGCGATACCTTGAGTAGGTAGCGATAATGATAGCTCCAAGTATCATAAAGATAAACTCAAAGACAAAAACGAGAATTGAGTAGAGAAATGGAGACGGAAGCTCATCTGACGAGGAATCATCTTTAGAGCGGCCCATTCGGGTGATGGCAAACGCAATGACTCGAGCAAAAAACATAACAAAAGTGTTCACGACACCTTGAAGAAGAGTCATCGTCACCATATCGCCATTTGCTATGTGGCTGATCTCATGGCCTAAGACACCTTCGATTTCATCCCAATTCATGCGCTTTAACATTCCCGTCGAAACAGCAATGAGAGCTCGTGTCCTTGAAGGCCCAGTAGCAAATGCATTCACTTCGATTGAATCGTATACTCCCACCTCAGGCATAGCCTCAAGACCTGCCCTCTTCGCTAAAACTGCAACAGTAGAGAGAAGCTGTTTCTCTAAGGGATCTTGGGTATCAGGATCAATGACTTCAACCCCCATCATCCATTTAGCTAAGAGCCTGGATAGAGCTAAAGAGACTAATGACCCAGTAAAGCCCCACACAGTACAGAATATAAGCAGTGTCTGATAGTCAATTCCAGCCTCTGTAAGGTATGGCCGGACATCGATCAAATTCAGGATAAAGGAGATCGTCAAAACAATAATCGCGTTGACAGCGATAAAGAGAAAAAAACGTCGAAAGAGTTGCATCATGTTTTAGACCACCATCAATTCAAGAAAGCCTATCGAGTATTTCTTTTCTAAAGCAGCAAGGCAGCTCACAAAAAAAGAAATTTAGCAGAAAAGTAGATAAGCTATCAAAATATGTTAATAAACGCTCTTTGACTTTCATGCTTTCTTTTTCGGAATATAACAAATATAGCTTTAAATCAATAGTCCCTCTTCTCATAAGTGAAGCCATTTGATCTTAATGTAATCACAATCATTTACTCTCCGTCTCGTAAGACAGAGTATGCGAATAAATCTACATGCTGATATATCAAATGACTCTGGTGGCAGCTCTAAATAATATCCTTGCTCGTCCCGTTTGCTCAGGAGAATGAATTAGAAATCAGATGAACGACACATCCAGGAAAGATACTTCTTTTTCTCCTTTAGCCAATCCTATGCCCTATACCCATGGGTTAGAGTCTGTCTATGCCTTCGAGACAATCGACCCGCTCTCAGTGCGCAAACTTCAACCCTCCCTCTCTCGACACGCCGTTCCCCAACAAGACAGTGTTGACTCCACCGTTGGATTATCAGTTGAGAGAGTACAGACACAAAATCAGCAATTTCAGTTAGACAACATCTTTGGAAAAATTGAAAATCAGACCAGCTCCTCGCTCCAGTTCGCCCCCTTTCAGCCATTTCCTAACCTTCGATTTTTTGAGCCCATTGAGGCCTTAGAACTCTCCTCTTTTCTTACCTCAAAAATCCGACAAAAAAAGATCTTTCTCATTGAAGAGCTCGATGCGTATCTACATGAAGAAATAAGACAGCATAAGACTTATTCATCCCCAATGGATTCAATGGAGAGAAGTCACCTCAGCTCTCCGCAATTTAAAAGAGATAGACTCTCTCTTTCACAGATTGAGGAAATTTCGGCCAAAATTAAACAGCACACATTTGGAGGAAAGAAAAAAGTTCCGTTTATTGAATGGAATCTTCTTTCCTCTCTTCTTTTCATCAATCTCAACTCCCCACAAGAAGAAGATGAGGCCTTGTTTCTCTTTTCTTTAGAAGAATGCTCTCACTACTGCCAGCGACTTTTTCGCTCGTCAAAAGAAAGGCTTCCTCTTGAGGAGAAGAAAAAACTGAAACTAAAGATCAAAGACTTCTTAAGACTTATCTTCTTCTCTTGGGTAGCACCGTGGATTTCTGCGCAAGAGGGCATTATCCATTCGTATGAACTTGAGAACTACTTAGATGAGCTCTCTTCTGAGAGTTTCTTAATGCAAGACTCCAATAACTCCTTTTTCTCCGAAAAGAAGAGCTCTGAAATTAGTCTACGGGATTTTATTGCTTGGGTCTACGGCGAAAAGTTTCTGTTCTCTTCGTATTTAATCCCTTGTAAAGATGGCCATGATGAGCTTTACGCGTGGGGACACAAAGCCGCTCAAGAGGCTACACACCTGATCACAGCCATCCAAAACTGCATATCGCTTCTTCAAGAACAAGAAATCCCATCTTGTATTACATCATCGTCGATTGTCCACACAGTTCAAAGAGATCTCATGCGTAATTGGGGGAGACTCCCATCTGCTCAACGCATCAAAGAGCTCGCTTTTTTTCTCACCTAAAGTCTCTTCAAAGCCTCGAATTCAATGTGTTGACGAAAGCACCCAAAACAAGATATTTTTATTAAGTTTTAGCTGTTAGACAAACAAGCAAAACTAAGTAGCGCCAAGTAAACATGACATTGTATAATTGGCAAAGAAACATTCTTACTTCGGACAAGAGGATACATTCATTACAAATGAAGCAATTTCTTTCCCTCAAGATCCTTCCATCATCGCTTATTATTTGTTCACTTTTTTTATCGATTCTTTCTCAAGGAATGACTCAAATGCCCTCTCAACAAACTTCTGACAAAGTTCTTACTATCGAGAACAAAAAACCACTAGTCATCCTTATTGGAGCTCCAGGCTCTGGAAAAGGAACACAAGCTGTAAAGCTTGTAGAAGCATACGGCATCACTCATATTTCGACGGGCGATATGCTTAGAGCAGAGATGAAGAAAGAAAGCGCTATCGGAAAAGAAGCTAAGAAATACATCGATCAAGGACAGCTCGTACCCGACAGTGTCATCATCTCTATGTTAAAGGAAAGAATGAACGAGAAAGACTGCGAAAAAGGCGTCCTCCTCGATGGATTTCCACGAACAGTCTCTCAAGCGAAAACGCTTCAAGAAATGGTCCAGTCAACATATGGCACAAAAGTTCTTTTCTTGGATGTCGATGATGAGAGCGTTGTAAAGAGAATCAGCGGAAGAAGATCATGCCCTTCTTGCGGCAGCGTCTATCATGTGAGCTTCAACCCTCCTCAGAAAGAAAACATCTGCGACAAGTGCTCCACAGGACTTGTTACACGTAATGATGATACGGAAAGCACTGTTCGCGCTCGATTAAACGTATTCCACGAGCAGACAGCCCCAGTCGTCTCCTTTTACAAAGATCTCGGAGTTCTTACTGTAATCAATGGAGAGCAGTCACCAGAACAGGTAACGAAAGATACATTCGCAGCTCTTCAATAAACAAAAAAGGGAGGCTCTTTTAAGAGCCTCCCCTTCTTCATTCCATTATCTTGTCTCTTTAGGAACCGCGATATCGTAATGATCCTCACGCAATAAGAGCGCTAAAGGACAATGAGACCCTGACTCATGATGAGGGAGTGTCTCTTCTCGCTGCTCAAGAGATACATTAGCATCGAGAATAAGCGGATCGATATTAAATATCTGTTTTAAAGCCTCAATCTCAGGGTGGCCCGCATGCTTTCGCTGCTCCATATCGGTCATTTCCTGAAGATATCTGTCGACAGTTAGCTGTTGAAGCCTTATTTCTTCGATGAAAACTTCATTGTTTCTCATATTCTTATGAAGCCATGAAGTCGCGCATTTTCTCAAATAAGCAACAAAGGCGTCTGATTTTGTCTCATCCTTCATAATAGCTAAAGGATCTACTTCTTCTGACACAACTTCATTCACGTATTCACGAAGACTTGCGCTCTCTTCTTCAGTAACAGACTCAGGCTGCTCTTCATCATCCAAATAAGAGAGCAATTGCTCGGGCTTAATCTTTAACAATATATAAGAGAGAGCTCGAAAGAAACAGTGACCATCACCCCTTACTTGCATATAATCATAGTGACGCCCAATTTCATTGAGTGCAGGGGCAAGATTTGGAGACTCTATCGCTAGGGTCTGAATTGGCATTTTCTCCTGAATAAGAGGGCGCAAGACTTCTCGCCTCTTGAGACGCTCGCGCATCTCTTCAGGGTTGACATCATACAATCGAGCGGCAATCTCCTCGAGTGTGTGAGATACAGTATCAATCTGGCTTTTCTGAGCCCCTTCCATTTTGGAGAGCTCTTTAATGTCATTTTCAAAAATGTCCAGAAAGCCAACATCTAACCCACCTGCTCGCTCAGGGTCAAGACTTGTCTCTCTCATAATTTTGAGATTATATTCAATTTCTTTATAGAAATGAGAAGGAGAAATAAAATTATTAACCATAAAAAACAAAACTCAATTATTTAATAAATAAAATTAATGCTACCATTCTTAAGCATTAAATAAAAGTTGCCGCATATTTTTTCTTCCTAAACCCAATTTTTCAGTTTGCAGTTAGCAAATAAAAGATCTAGGCTACGACTATTTAATGAAGAAATACCTCATCATTTTGCATGTCGCTCAATATTGAGTGTACACAAGAAAGATGAAGAAAGTGTAATGAGAACGTGGTAAAGAGTGTATGACTGAGACAAGTGCCCTGCAAGTCCCACAGAACCCAGTCATTTTGCGATGCCATAGAATTATGGAAGCATTTGCAAAATCAGATGATGAGAGGGATTTTTATCTTGATCGCCTGGAAGGATTTCTCGTCTATGTTGATCTCGACAAATCTCAAGAAGAGCTCGATGAGCTTGAAGCGGAACTTGAATCAAATAAAGAGAGATATGTTCCAATCCCTAAGCTGACCTTCTATGAAGTCAAAAAGCTAATGGAAGGGTTTGTGAATGAGAAAGTCTATGATATCGATACAAAAGAAAAGCTACTCGATATCATCAGCTCGAAAGAAGCGAGAGAAAACTTCCTCGAATTCATCTACGACCACCACTCAGAGCTCGAGAAATGGCAACAGTATTATCAAGAGCGCTTTCGAGTCCGTATCATTGAGTGGCTCAGAAACAATGCCTTTGACTTTGTCTTTGAAGAAGATATTGAGCTGACAAAATCCATTGTCGAGCGTGTGAAGATCAACATGTTCACAGCGAAGGTTTCAAAAGACATTGTCCAGGCAAGAAAGATACTTGCTGCTAAAGCTGCGACCTATTACTCAAATGAAGCCTTGAATCCACGTCCAAAACGAGGAAGACCTCCTAAGCAAGTTGCGAAAGTTGAGACAGAACCGCAATTTTCTCAGGATATTTACGTTGCGGTCCCTCGTGCCTCGAAGCCATTCTTATTCACGCCAGATTATCACTCCTCGTCGATGATCTTCACCTTCTCGGGCAAATTTGCTTCAGAAGCGGATCTCTTGGCTCATAGACGCCAGCAGCTTCAAAGCACAACAGACTTTGTCACGATAGGACAAAAGCTCCAAGCGATCAGAACGATCTCATCCACGTTCAAGGATCCTTCTTCTACCCCTCGATTTGGCGGTGAAGAAGCTCTCATGCCTTTACCAAAGGCTCCTGTGAAAGGCAGCTTAAAGAAAGGAGATCTAGACGCTCCAAGAAGACCAGTCTCTTTTGACGATGATGACAAATCCTCATTCGACAAGAAAGAGCTATCCTCTAAAAAGAGCTCTAAAGCGTCTTCGTTGAAAAAAGCTGAAAAAGAAAGCGACGCTAAGAAAAAAGTATCCGCAAAAGCTAAATCAACTGGATCTCAAAGCTTGAAGGAAAAAACGACATCGAAAAAGGCCAAGGAGACAAAAGAGGCTAAGACTAGCGCCAAGTCATCTAAGGCAACTGTAGGGGGCATTGGATCTCAAAAGCCGAACTCTAAGCAAAAGATCCGTCTACGTCCTTTAGTCCGAAAAATTAAAAAGACTTCATAAAACAACCTAAGTCTTTTTTACATTAGCTCAGAAAAAGCATTGAAAAGGAAGAGCGCTCTCAAAAGAAAAGCCTCTTTTTTCAATGCTTTTCTTCTTTTAAGAGGCAATAATTATGATAAATAGCTTAAGCCAACAACTTAATCAATATATAACCACTACTAATGGTTTTATAAGCCTTTCCTCATCAAATAGTAACAAAGCTCGCACATATTATTCGAATGGTACAAAACTACAAGCCATTGATCAGACATGCCAAAGCATCTTCAAATTCATGAGGGAGAATGCGCAGGCATTCCAGGAAATTAGCCAGTATCCACCTGAGATAGCCTCCAATATAAGACTAAGTTTGGAGAAGCTATACTTCCAGATAAGAGACATAAAAAAAACACATCACCTTCCAGGTTTTAGCTTTCTTAGTAAGACCATCCTTGGAAATATAGCTGATGCAAAAAATGCAATAAGAGAAGCCTTCCAAACGTTAGCGTCAACAGAGGCGTCTCCCAAAAAGAGATTTATTTGCATGTTTAATCAGCTATCTGACAAGGCTCATGAAAACACCGCAATCCTAGAATCATATCTCACAGCGCAGACAGCTTTTATAGAATCGTATGAGCTCATTAAGCCGTTCTATGAATGGGTTTACTTTGAGAGAAACGCACTGGATCTCAGAAAGCAAATAGGCATCCAACAACAAGGGAGGCAATTAGGAACTTCATCCTTACGCTACAGACGATTAATTTTGAATAAGGTAAAAGACACGCCCGACAACATCATCAAGCTCCATGAAAACCTCGACACCCTTTTTCAGAAGATATCCTTAAGAATTGCCAACAAGAAAATCACCTTAGAGTCAGGAAATAACACCTTTCAGCCTGCTCTTAATAAGCAAGAAATCTCTCAACTTGCAGACATTCTTACGATGCACGTGGACACTTCGAAGAGAAAATTTCAAGGATTTGCTGAACAATTAGTTAAAGCGCACCTAGCAGCGTATTTGTCATGGTATAAATCAATTGAATTCGTTCATATATATAGCAAGAAATATACTGCTCTGACGAACGAGCCCTCAGCATATCAGACAGTTGCATATCAATTACGAACCAGAGCAAACAGCGATGCAGCATACCTAGCTTCAGGCAATTATTTAAGGGCCTCAAGAATACAGCGAATTATCGACACAATATTTGCAGGATATAACTGTTGTGAGATGATGAATCTTAATGCGCAGCGCATAGCTGAGAATGAAGATTATATCTCTCAACTGGTAGAATCTACTCCATTCCCATTCTCTCTTCAGAAGATCAGTAAGCACGAACCTTCTCTCAATGCACTCAAATACAATTACATCGGTAACACTGAGCAATTTCAGGATTTTTTTATTGAGCATGTCGATCTTAAAGAAATCGATTCCAATTTCTCACAAAAGGCGAATGACTTCTCTCGCAAACGTCTCTATCGGTTTGTTCATGACAAATTACACAAAATAAATCATCTCAACACTACGGATGTCATTATTACCCCCGATCTTTATGAGAAAAGGCTCTCTTCTTTAACGCTATCAAAAGAAGATCCTGTGAGCGCATATATGAGCGAACTTATAAAAGAGACACTGAGGAGGCAAAAAGAGCAAGAAGAAGCCTTATTAGAGCTTTCAAACAGCTGTTTACAAGAAGAGAAAAAGACGAAATTTTCAAAAAAGCAAGAGCCGATAATAAAATCAAAAAGACCTTCCAATCAAACATCATCTTCATCAGAGAAGAAAAAAAATAACAGCTCCCTCATACAAGCAGCACAAGAGAGCTGCTCGTCAAGTATAGCCTCCTCACCACAATTAACAGATGAAGAGACGCATACACACACCGAAGTCATACCCTCAAGGCCATATAAAGCGATTCATCATCGAGTAAAACGCTGGGAGTATGCTGGCGAGAATTTACTTGAAAATGACATCAAATATGCTCACCTAGACCCAAGCGAATATAAAGAATACACCGCAAGACATACGTTTGCCAAAGAAGTGGAGCAATTTGTATTTGAGAATAGCTTAGCTCTTACCGAGCGCTCTTCAAATGGAACCGTCAAGCGCTTTTTAAGAAAATGCGTATTTAGATTTGCGGAAAAAGAAGAAGACGCGGTCATTGAACTTTCTATTGATGACTCAGGAGAGCTCTTTCACAAATATATTGCGCCTATTGTGGGGAAAAGCTTCACAAGCTGGCATGGCCAAGCAGAGCTTTTTGAGCACTCCATAACTACTGCGGCTAACAGTGAGCTAGAAGAAAGTTCAGAAAAAGAGATCTGGCAATACAGCCATCATGATTTGGAACGCCATGAAGATGACAAGAGCGTCTCTTTTGTCGACATAAGAAGAGATTTTTCAATCACCTTCAATAAATAAGCACTCAATCAATCTATCAGAGTCCTCTTATCAAGGGGACTCTCTTTTCCATGCAAAGCCCCTAATCAAATTTATATCTGTCACTGCTTTCTTACATAGCTCTGTTAAAAAAACCTGATTAGTTATCTACTATTAGTTAAATCATTCAACAAAAAATCAAAAAAATTATTAAAAGCAAAAACTAAATTAATAAAATTATTAAGAAGAGAAATACTCAATGATCATCGATTTTTGCCAACGAATTTGTGAATATTCAGACACTGCACGAGAAATAGGAGCTCACGCTAACCCACCCACCTTTCAAAGCGATTCTCCTTCACGACTTAAATGGCAAAAGATCGATCTCTTCTGTCAGGATGTATTCAACTTTATAAAATCAAACGAAAGAAAAATTGAGCTTGAGCTAGAACATTCAACAAATGCTTCTCAACTCATAGAATCACTTTCAGAAACGCTTTCTACTCTTTATTTCACTGTAAGATTGTTAAGGTCCCAAGAGCGTTTTATTGGCTTTACGTTCACTGATCGCCAAATAGATGAAAAAATTACAAATGTTGAAAACACTCTTCGCAATTTCTGCCTTCAAATAGGAGCTCCTGACCCATCTCTAAAGAAAAGATTAATTTGCATGTTTAATTCTTTGACAGACTTAAGCCTTGATAGCTCATATAAGAAAGATCTCAGCTTATACCTTCGCTCTCAAGTAGGAATTCTTGAACTTCATGAGATGATAAAACCCTTCTATACATGGGCCATACAAGAAAAAAAGGCTAGCAAACTTAGAGAAGAAGCAGATCTCGTCCAAGCCAAAAGGCAAATCGAGCAGATATTTCTCCAATATCGCAGGTTGGATTGTAAGAAAGACGCTGCAACCTCACCACATGAAAAAAAACTTCACCAGCAGCTTGATGAGTTTTTCTATAACCTCTCAAAAAGAGTGCTCAAGGGATCTCTTGATACCAATTCAAAGCTTATTGCAGCGCCTCAAACAGTTTTTGATGCTGAGGATATCTCACAGCTTGTTATGATTGCCTCATCATTTGTCAGTTGCACACACAAAGAATCCAACGCAAAAATAAGAAAAATACTTGCCGCACATATTGCGAACTTTCTTTCTTGGCACACAATCCTTATATCTAGCTTAGACTACGCAAACAAGCGATCATTTTTCGGAAAAGAAACCTCAATGATTGGGGAATTTACGCACTCAGCTCTTATCGACTCAAATGTTGAAGATACATTTTTAACGGTAGAACAAATTTCGAAGAGTTTAAAAACCACTTTTTGCATAAGCCCCTTCTTAACCACTTTGTATAATCCGAAAGGCATAGCGAAAAATGGCCATTTACATACGAAAGTCAACAATTGTGCTGTTTCTAAACAACGCCAAGACCTTTTTTCAGCAATTAAATGGTTAACTGAGTCAGCCTCTTTTTCTTTTACTGTTCAAGAAATAGATAAGAAAAACCCAACAATTAAGGATGAGGTTGAAAATTTTCTAACCAACATAGATCAATTTCAAGACTTCTTCTTTAAACATGCTGATATGAACGATATCATCTCAACTTTTGCCAAGCGCTCAAGCAATGCAAATAAAGAAAGACTCTATAGCTTTGTCTACAAGAAGCTAAAAGAGATTGATCCTCAATTCAATCACCGGCTTATTATTGATCCAAATCTATTTGCCCAACGACTCTCCTCCTTAGCGCTTGATGAGAACACGAACACTGAAAGCTACACTGATAATATTCTCAACAAAGCTATCCAAACTAAAAAGCAATATGAGAGTCTTTCAGCAGCACTTCTTCTTGAAGAGCCCACACATAAGTCCAAGGGAGCCAAGGAAAAAAAAGCCAAACAAAGAAATCAGAAAGATACTATCAAAGAGTTAGCCAAAGGTGTGAAGGGACTCTCTTTAGACTCAAAAGCATCGTCATCGACTCAGTCGCTAGGTGACACTTCCCCCAACACTTCTACTAAAAATCAGATCAAGAAGAAGACAAAGAAAATTCCATCGAGCTCTTTAGGACTTACAACTTCGGCTCCCTCATCTTCCCAAGCAAACAATCAGGAAAAGCAGCTTCTTAACGCTCAGAGTATCACTGAGCTCTACAAGCTCATTCGTCATCCTCGTGTAACACGCTGGAAGGAAATAGGCATCAAAGTCTGTTATCAAGACCCTAAATATAGTGAAACAGATGAAAGAGAATATGAGGAAATAGCTCTCAGGCATGATATACCAGACGAGGTGACCCAATACGTTCTGGAGAATAGTATGCCGATCTCTCAAAAGTCTTCTTATGGCACACATTCGCTTTACTTAAAAAAAGCCTCTATCGAATGGCAAGGAAGGAAAATTGACGTCATTATCGAGATTGCGATCGATAATAGTGGCACTATTTTCCATGAATACGCATCTCCGATAAAAGATACGCTCTGGCATCGATTGCTTGAGCTGTCTCAACTTAATAATGACCATACCGATGATAGAATCCTTGACCGAGAAACTTCGAGCGTTTGGAACTATGCTTCATCATCAATTAAACGAGTAGAAGACAACACATCTATCCAATTTGTTGATAACAAAAAAGACGTAACGATTACCTTTCTCAAATAGAGTAAGAGCCTCACTCATGAGGCTCTCTGGTATTTCTTTTAAGGCCTTACCTGCAGTGCAAGTACTTGATAACGTATCTTAGGTGAGCCTTGGATTTCTCTTCGAATTTTCTATAACGCTCTACTACTTCGAGTTGCATCTCTTGTGCTTTATCACTGCAAATCAATTTATCATTACTTTTTAAATCTTTTTAAGATAAGTGAAACAGAAAATCGCGCTTTTATTAAAAAAACAATTATTGTTTTTAAAATATTTATTTATTTTATAATGATTAATATTTCAAAAGACAAGATGAGAAGCAACTAATGATTAACAATCTCTGCCAACAAATTAATCAATACACAACCATCGTTCAAGGAATTTTAGAACAAGAAGAGGCCGCTCAAGAGAGCTCCATTATCCAAAGAGACTTCCAATCTCAATCGAAAAGGCAAAAGATCTCGCTCATCTGTCAGAATATAATCCAATTCATAAAAGAACATGAAAGCCAAATTAAAGAGATAGAATCAGAATCTTTAACAGATAATTCGCAGCTTGCGTTATCACTTACTGATCTCTACTCACATGTAAAAACAATGAAGTCTCATGACCGATTGATTGGCTTCACATTCATGGATCATCAAGTAGGCGAAAATATTGCAAGCGTCGAGAACACTATTCGCACTCTCTGCCTCCAAATAGGAGCTCCAGACCCATCTCTGAAAAAGAGAATCATCTGCATGTTTAACTCCTTAATAGATTTAAGCCTAGATGCCACATATAAGAAAGATCTTATCGCATATCTTCGCTCACAAATTGGCATTCTTGAACTCTATGAGCTTGTAAAGCCCTTCTATATGTGGGTCCTTCAAGAAAAAAAAGCTGGAACACTTAGGAATGAAGTAGGACTTGTCCAAGCGGAAAGGCATATCGAGCAAATATTTCTTCAATATCGAAGGTTGAGCTTTAAGAAAGATATTGTTGTCTCTGCTGATGAAAAAAAACTCCATCAAAAACTCGATGAGTATTTCTTTAACCTTTCAAAAAAAGCGATTAAGGGATCGCTTGATACGATCTCAAAGCTTATTGCGGTCCCTCAACCTGTCTTCAATAAAGAGGATGTCTCTCAGCTTATTGAGATTATCTCACAATATGTAGGTCCTACTCAAGATAAGCACAGAGCAAAAATAAGAAAGCTTCTTCAGGCGCATATCGCTCATTTTCATGCTTGGCATACATCCATTACATCAAGCGTAGACTTTAAATCCAGACTTGCTGCTATTAATAGAGGCTCCTCGATCGTCGGAGAGATGCATCAATCAATCTTTACTCAATCTCTTAATAAGACTGAATATTTAACTCTAAGTGAGGCAGAGAAGAACTCAAAAGCTGTAGACACTATAAGTTTCTTCATGTTGACTTATTTCGATCCAAAAGCTATTCCACGTATAGGCAATCAAAAACAAAATCAACTTAATGCCCCAGCTTTCAAGCAACTTCAAGATCTTCTACTCATAATTCAACAGCTCTCTGACTCTACTCCGTTTCCATTCTCCATCCAGAAGACCAATGAAAAAGAGCTCACCATGAAAGAAACACTCGAACATGTCCTAAAGAATATCGATCATTTTCATGATTTCTTTTTCGACCATGTTAATTTAAAAGACATCATGACAACTTTTGACAAGCGATCGAAGAACCAGGATCAAAAAAGGCTTTATCGATTTGTCTACCAGAAGCTGAAAGAAATAGATCCCCAATTTACTCATAAAAACATCGTCGTTCCAGACCTTTTTGATCAAAAGCTCTCATCTTTAGCCCTTACAGAGAATACTCTTAGCGAGCGCTACACCGATGATATTCTTAACAAGGCCGCTCAAGCGAAAAAAACGTATGAGCACTCTCTTCATGCTCTCCTCGAAGAGCCCACCGTCAATAAGAAAAAGGGAGCCAAAGAAAAAAAATCCAATCAATCAAGCCAGAAAAGCGAGATCAGTAAGCTTGCAGAAGGCATAAAGAACCTTTCTCTACAGTCTAAAAAAACGACCTCTACACAACCAAAAGAAAGCTCTTCTCAGAATATCACAGACAAAAGACTGATCAAGAATAAGAAGGTTGAGAAGCTTACACCAAACACATCTTCGTCACGAACAACTCATCAAGAAAAGCAGCATCTTACTGCTCAAAACATCACTACTCTTTGCAACTTTGTACGCCATCCCCGCGTAACACGCTGGAAAGAGTTAGGAGCTCAAGTCTGTTATAGAGATCCCAAATACAGTGAGACCGATGAAAGTGAATATGAGGAAATAGCTCTCAGACACGACATTCCTCATGAGGCAACTCAATACGTACTTGAAAATAGCATGCCTCTTTCTCAAAAGTCGTCGTATGGCACACATAATCTGTACTTAAGAAAAGCCACTATCGAATGGAGAGAAAGAAAAATCGATGTCATTATTGAAATTGCGATCAATACAGATGGCACTATCTTCCACGAATACGCATCTCCTGTAAAAGATACATTCTGGCATCGATTGCTTGAACTGTCTCAACTGAATACTAGCAATGGAGTCCTTGGCAAAGATCCAGAAGTTTCGAGCGTTTGGAACTACGCCTCCTCCTCAATCAAGAGAGTAGAAGACAATACATCTGTCCAATTTGTTGATAGCTCAAGGGATTTGGCAATTACCTTTCTCAAATAAAGTAAGAGCCTCACTCATGAGGCTCTCTGTTTCTCATTAAGCTATAACTCCCCTCCCGCCCCTATGTCTGACCATTCGTGAAAGAAAGAAGAGAACTACAATTCACACTTTAATTTAAAGTGCACACAAACAATAAATAAACAAATTAAAATGTTTATTACAAATTGATTTAAGAAATAAAAAATGATAAATAGCAACCCAAATCAATTAAGAACATTAGAAAATAAATACTTTAAACCAGAAGAGATTTCTTACATTAATGAAGATAACAAGAGAAATCTACAACACTGTGAAACCTCTATAAAATGGGAAAAAGCAGATGAAATAGGTCGTAATGTTTGTGATCGAATTAAGGGGTATTCAGAACTCGAAATTCAGCAATCTCTTCCTAAATTCATTCGTTTGATTGAATCTATTAAATTATTTGAAAGACCAATAGGAGCTCACCTACCTAGCAATCTTAAGAAGGCTAAATTGAAAGTCGAAGAATTATGCATGCAACACGGCATCGACATGAGAAGCCATTTTCAAAAACTAAGCAGCAAGATTTTTTCTATTCTTGATACTCCTCATACCGAAAATAATTTCCCTAATAAAATAGATACGCTTGAAAGATACTTATTGATCCAATGCGCACTCATTGAGTCTAGAGAAGTGATTAAGCCATTTCATGAATGGTCTTTACAAGAAAAAAAGGCTCTTCTGCTACGAGATAGCATGGGCATCATTCAAAAAGGAAGATCTATAGAAGATCATCCTGGCCAATATAGAAGGCTACTAATTCAGGAAACCAATAGATTTCCTAAAAAGCTGATACTTTTGCACCAAAAATTAGATGACCTCTTTTACAACATAGCTAATAAACTTCTGAAGGCTAGCTCCCGACAAGGTAATAATACGAAAATTACCCCAGACTTTGTCTTTACAAAGGAACACATCTCAACGATTATTCCGCTTCTTATAGAATTTGTTCTAGATTCAGAAAGCAATATTGATCCCAATGCCATAGCTCTTCTACAGACACACATCGCGAGCTTTCTTTCATGGCATAGAGCGTTTCAAATAGGCGCTGTCTTATATGAGACAGTAGATTCTCATATAAAAGCCTGTCATGGCCCTTTAAGTGGAATCGACACAGCACTTACTATAGCCAAAAGGGAGGCTTTTCAAGAAAAGACATTAGACTCTCCTCTTGCAGACCTTATACGTGAATTGTGTTTTAAATCTAGCTCCGTCGAGCCCGCCATTCAAAGCATATTCTTCTTGCGCCAATTCACCGATTTAAAAGAGATCCCTGAGAATTATATCGATGGCTACTATGCAGCTGCATACCGTGCAACAAAGATGTTCCGTAGACCTCTTTTAATGAAGGGAGTGCAACTCCAAGAAACTACCTTAGAAGAACGTCAGAAAACTCTTCTCGAAGATCTTGATTACTTTCAAGATTATTACATCAGACAACTTGATATGAACAGTATCAAGCATAGCAACTTAAAGCTAGTTAGAAACGAAGAGCAGAAAAAGCTATATCAAGACGCTTATGAATATTTACAAAAGGCTGCCCCCGCTTCTATTAAAAGCCACCTCATTAAGCCAATAGAATTTAACAAAAGACTCTCTACATTACCTCTAAATGACAATCAAAGCGACTCAACCCAGACTGACATGATTGTAAAAGAGGCCAAAAGGACACACCAAGAACAATCTTCAGCTTTATCCGAATTACTGAAAGAGCCACAACCCACTAAAGGCCAGAAAAATAATAAGAAGGCTGCTCCTCAAAAGAAAAACGTGAACAAAACAAAAAACAAAGTAGAAACCCTTGCAAAGGAGTTTTCTACTCTTTCTTTAGAGGCTTCCTCGAAGAAAATCTCGAGCAGTTCCAATAAAGGCGCTTCATCCCAAGCAAAAACTAGCTCTGCAAAAGCCCAAGATGAGGCTCAGATATATTATCCAAATTCTATTCATCCACGAGTTACTCGATGGGACAGATTTGGTGAACAAATTTGTGTCCATGACCGCAAATATGCGTACGTATCGCCAAGCAAATACGCCGAAATAGCCCTCAGGCATAATTTTGACGACGCAATAATGCTTTACGTTTTCGAAAAAGGCGTTCGATCTATTCAAGAGACAGAAAATGGTCCATGTCAAGTTTTTATGAAAGATGCATTCTTCGTATGGAATGAAAAAGAAGAAAAGGTCACCGTAGAACTCGTTGTAAATAATCAAGATGAGCTGTTCCACAAATACTTAGCTCCTGCAGAAAGGACTATCTCGAATGAGGCAATAGAGATTTCTCACCTTAATCAAACAGCTCAAAACACCTCATCAGTGAAATCTGTCTGGAAATACAATCAATCCTCGATTGAGTGCCATGAGGATAAAAAAACAGTCTCTTTTGTCGATCCGAAGAGAAATTACTCGGTCGTCTTCCGTAAATAAGCCTAAGATCCAGCCTCAACCAAAGGCTCTCATCATTGAGAGCCTTTCCGTTTTTCTAAAGTCTCTCCTGAAGCTTTGTGAGAGCTTGTTCTATAGTTATGTTTGATAACTCAACTTCTTTCCATATCTTTAAAGCCTTCTTCTGATCTTCTTGAGAAATCGCCCAAAGCTTCAACTCTACACCAAGGTGCTTTGCGGCAAGCATCTGCACAAGACAAGCCGCAACGGGGTTGTTATTAAAGGCGCCGCAGCCGATCGGACCTGAATTGATAACTACCGGCGTAGTGTTAGCTTTCTCTTTCGCTAAGGAAAACCCAGCGAACACAGTGTTAAATAAATCTAGGATAACACCTCTTTGACAGCTGTCATCCTTTGCCTTGAGCCTTGGAGCCGCTACTGCTATAAGGTTTATATTCTCTTGTCGAGTATCAGAAATACATTCTTGAAGTTGGTCTGCGTTTAGTTTACTTCCATCATGGCCATAGCACTTGATATCAGTATCCCCTACCTTGAATTTTTTAGCCGTATTAAGTGCAATTGTGCGAGTCAATCCCTCAATAAGAAGCGGCGTTGGACTTCCTTGCATGGGGCCTTCCCCGCCAGCTCTTGTTAGCAAGTTAGAATGGATTTTATCTTCTCCAAGATTCGAGGCAATTAAGGCTGCAAACCCGGGCATCTCTTGAACCATGATCTCTTCTTGTACAAATCCATTGCCAAAACAGCCACCTCCTAAGCGCTTATTTGCAAAATCGACCCAATAGACGCCTTTATCGCTCGATTTATAATCATAGAAGCCTCTACTGAACTCAACACTCTCTGAACGAGAAACTTGTATATTCTCTTTAAAGTAAGAAGGGCTCTTATTTCCTGTTAACTCAAACCTGGTCGAATCATCTGCTTGAACAACACGAATGGTTTTAAGATGATTTTCGAACCCCTCTTCCGAGCCATAATTTCTCTGGGCTCTTTCTAGTAATATGCGCTTATTTGCATGGAGCTTCTTGGCATGAATCACTTTGCGAAGAGAGCCCTGATTTGGCCGATTGATCTTCTGACAGTCTTTTTTAGTAATCAATGATTCTTTCTTCTGAACTTCTTTTGACTGATTCTGAGGACTACTCTTTTGAGCTATTAACGGAAGATCATCTCTTTGGTGATGAGAAGGTTTTATACTTTTACGAAACGCTTCTATAACCGCTTTCCCCGATCTTGTTACTGGGGAATGGGTAACTCGACCTTTCAGACATAAAGACGCAGCCCAGACAACACCGAAAATAATAGGAACAACAATCGTTGCGTACGAAACTATTTTTAAAAATGCGCCTACTCGCTGCTGAGTCGTTGCGCTTTTGGCAAGATCCTTAAACCCATTAAAATACGAGCGGCACAAATTCTGCACTGTCATGGATATCCTCGCATATTTTGCTCATAAGCTACCCCCTATCATTTCTAAATAATTTTTTTAAACCTGAATAGAATCCCTTTCTCAAGGTTTGATTTGTAAAAAATGCCTAGAAAGTGCAAAGAAAAAATTATGTACTTTATTTATATTCGTTACTAGGAGCTGATGAGAGAACAATTATGTTGCGAGCTTTCTTTCCATCAGGAGTCTTTTGTGACACAGTCGATCGCTTACAAGAGGCAATTCAACAGAATCAGTCTCCTCTATGGATAGATCTCCTCACTCCTAAGAAAGAGGAAGGAAAAATCTTACAAACCCTCTTCGATATCAACATACCCACCGAAGACGAAGTTGAGGAAATTGAGCTCTCAAGTCGACTATATCAAGAAAACGGCGCCTTCTACATGACCGCCCTCCTTCCAGCCGATCTGAAGAATGGCACCATTCAGATTGAGCCCGTCACCTTCGTCCTGTCGAAAAAAGCATTTGTCACAGTGCGCTATTCTGAAATGCCTCTCATTGAGATATGTGCGCTTCGAGCAAACAAAAATCGCTTGTACGGAGAGACAGTAAACTCTCCTTTAGCTTCCATGAATACAGTGCTAGATATCATTGTCGATTATATCGCTGACCTACTAGAAAAATCGATCGCTGAAATAGAGGCGATCTCAAAAGATCTATTCCATCGTCCGGCACTTCGAGATCCTCAAGAAAAGATGAGAAAACCAGTTCATAACGATTTAAGTAAAACCCTATATCGAATAGGCCTTCAAGGTGAGATGGTTGCATCTTTACGAGATTCATTAACATCTCTCTCCCGACTTGTTGGATATATTGGAAAAAAAATTGAGAAAAATAACAACGGACTTGACGAAACAGTTCTGGCAACCCTCGAAAAAGATCTTTTATCTTTAAGCGATCATGCGCTCTTCATCGCGAATAAAATCGGTTTCTTACTCGAAGCGACTCTCGGCATGATCAACATCGAGCAGAACATGATCATTAAAACATTTTCCGTAGCATCGCTCATTTTCTTGCCACCTACATTGCTCGCAAGCATTTGGGGAATGAACTACCAAAATATGCCAGAGCTTTCATCAGATATAGGGTACCCACTTGCTCTCTTTAGTATAGCCCTTTCTTCTGTCATCCCTTATTGTTATTTTAAGAAAAAAGGATGGCTTTGAAAAAGCCTCTTTAGAAAATCAAAAAACATCTATTTCCTCACTACATGACGAGGAGAATTACGAGCATGAAAGAAAGCCAACATATTCGAAATACAATCGCCCTCTTTGATACGAAATCACATGATAGAGAGTATTTCTCTTTAGCGAACAAAGAGTATCAGTATGGAATAACTTATTTCGAACCAAGACTTACTCTAGAAACCGCAGTCCTTGCAGAGCATCATAAAGTCGCATGTCTTTTCGTCCATGATAGGGTTGATAAAGAAATAGCCACCCACTTGAAAAAGGCGGGAGTCGAGCTCTTAGCACTCAGATCAAACGGCTACAATCATATTGATATCCGCAGCGTCAGCGAATTAGGAATGAGAGTTGTACGAGTTCCTAAATATTCGCCTTACGCAATAGCCGAATACACTATTGGCCTTATGCTTTCTCTGAATAGAAAAATCCACCAAGCATTCTGGAGGACAAAGACAAATAACTTCAGTCTTCAAGGCCTTCGCGGATTTGATATGAGAAATAAAGTATGCGGCATTATTGGCGCGGGTCAAATTGGCGCTATTGTCACTCGTTTGGCTTCAGCGTTCGAAATGAAATGTATAGTCTATGATCCTTTCTTAAGCCACGCCTCTAAAGTTGAGCTTCAAGTAGCGACAAATTGTACTTTTGTCTCCTCTCTTGATGAGCTTTTCAAGTCATCTGATATTATTACGCTTCATTGCCAACTCACGCCGGAGAATAAATACATCATTAACAAAAAAACGCTCAGCATGATGAAGCCAGGAGTTCATATCATCAATACGAGCCGTGGAGGACTCATTGAGACAGAAGCTCTCGTAGAACACCTTAAAAATGGTCATGTGGGGGCATGCGCGCTCGATGTGTATGAGGAAGAAGATCGATTCTTTTTTGAGGATTTCTCATCAACATTTATAGATGATGATACATTGGCTCGACTTCTGACATTTCCTAATGTTATTATCTCTTCTCACCAAGCCTTCTTCACACATGAAGCATTATTGGATATTGCCTCGACAACAATGAGTAATATTCACTCATTTTTCACCCATTCTGCACCTGGACTTCTTCCGAATGAAGTAGTCTCATAGAGCGGATTTGACGAAAAGACAGAGTTCGTGCTACCCCGGGGTTAAGCATGCAAAACAATTTTTTACAACTTGGGGGTAGCGGCTCAATGAAACAGCAGATCATAAAACAAGCTCTTTTATTCGCCCTCAGTATCTCCAGCATGAGTGTCATTTTTTCTCTCCTGGCAGCTGATGAACAATGCACCGCAAGCTCTTGTACTGTTACATCTATTTCTGATCCTATTAGGACAGTAAAACTCATAACGCCTGCGGAACTCAAGAGAGTTATTGACACAGATCCAACTGTTACGATCGTCGACGCACGGACATATCGATGGGATACTAAAGAGAGAATCGGCAATGCCCTTTCGATTCCTTGTGATTCAACAGAAGATATTATTACAAAGATGCTCCCTTCCAAATCACAACAGATTATTGTCTATTGCGGAGGAGGCACGTGTCCTGCTGGGGAAATACTGGGTGAGAAACTTGTAAAATTAGGCTATTACAATGTTTCAGAGATGAAAGAGGGTATTGAAGGTTGGAAAAAAATGGGATATCCTGTTCAAAAATCCCAATAACCTTACATTCATTACCTTTTCTCTAAATAAAGCAGCTTATAAATAGCTGCTTTTCTCTTTCTTATTTTCTTTTCGTCTCATCGACTTCTTCTTGCCTCTTCAATCCATAATCGATCACAATAGGATACGCTTTACTCTCATAACAACATTGAAAAAGCATACGAGGTCTTATGCAACACGATAGCCATACAGCCCATGATAACGCCATTAAGAGTACGATTCTCAAGCACGCTGACGAGCAAGCAGCAAAACCCAAGCAGACAGATCTTGTCTCTGTTCACTATACAGGTCGGCTCATGAACGCTGATGGAAGTGAAGGCAAAGAATTTGATTCAAGCGTCAAAAGAGGCACTCCATTTGAATTTCATCTTGGAGTTGGTTATGTCATTAAAGGTTGGGATATCGCGGTAAGCGAGATGAAAGTTGGAGAAAAAAGAAAAGTCGTTATTCCTCCAGCTCTTGGGTATGGCGATTACGGTATTCCTGGCGTTATTCCACAGAAAGCAACGCTCATTTTCGAAATAGAACTTTTAGCTATTAAGCCATCCCAAGGCAAGAAACGCTAAAAAGAGTTTGAAGCTCTGATTAAAGCAGATTGTCTATCAGTGAGAGAGCATCATGACGGCAGAAGAAAAGATTGATACAAAGCGACTTTTCTGGGGATTTGAAGTGGATGTTCCATGGAATATCCCCTCGTGGCTCTCTCATGAAGAACTCAACTCAAAAAATCAGAGAATAATCGCCAAAGAAGAGCGGCACATGACAATGCTCTTCTTAGGATCTCTCAAACCAGCCACTATCCAACCCATTGTTGATAAATGGGTTGAAGAAAGCTCAATCAGTTCAATGCTTTCTCCTACAGGGATTCTTACCAGTTTCTTGACTCTTCCACACAATACTGAGAGATGCCTTACCCTAAAGGGTTCATTTCTTACTGGGAAGAACGAAGTCGATGAGATGCGATCTCGCCTTCAAAACCATTTTTCATCTCTTCTAGATGAAAAAGAGAAAGGAGTAAGATCACGACGAGAGTTTCTTCCTCATATTACGGTTGCGCGACGTCCATTTATACTAGAAGATTGGTCTTCTCAATATCCTTTCTTTCCTCTCCCATTTCAGGTCACTCATCATTCTCTTTTTGAGACGATCGGCCCTCTTAAATACCGTCCGATTATTCGCCAAAGCTTCTTTCCAGGCTATGAGCAATTTGATCATCCTGCAGATATCGGGTATACAGCTCGAGGCTACTCCCTCAGAGATCTTATCCTCCACTCAGTGTTAGCTATTGCTCGACATGAGCCACAGATTCTCCAATGTATTGATATAAGAGATGATCAACACCAACTGAAAAGCCCTTTTCAAATTACGGAGTGGCTTAACTCGCTTATCGCAGAAATCGACTCCATTCAAGGAAGTCGGATTAAAGCGATTTCCTACCACGCTCTTTCAGAAACTATCAGGCATGTAACTCCTGACTCCTTATCTAAACCTTACTATGAATGGGAGTTCATTATCGATGTCTAATACCGCACCTCAACCAAAAGTGAACCCATTGAATCTACGAGAGCACTCCAAAGGCATGTATATCATCCCAAAGATCGGATTGATGAGAGTACCAGGCCTCTTGATAAGCTCTCCTGATCTCCTCTCAGCTCCTGGTATAGAAAAGCCGATCGATCAAATAGTCAATGTAGCTCACCTTCCAGGGATCGTTGGCTATAGTATAGCCATGCCAGACATCCACTGGGGCTATGGGTTTCCCATCGGAGGAGTTGCTGCGACATACGGCCACGACGCAGTTATAAGCCCTGGAGGGGTTGGGTATGATATTAATTGCGGAGTCAGAGTAGCCCTTCTTGATGTTCCCTTCTCTTCAATTACACACACACAGCGTGAAAGGATTTCAAAAAAGCTTCACACCCTTATCCCAAAAGGGACTCATAGTGGCTTGAAAAAAGGCTCACTCCTTCAAAGACCGCTCTCACATCAAGACTGGAAAGAGCTAGAAAAGAAGGGCTCTCAATGGGCAATTGAAATGGGATGGGGACTTCAAGAGGATATTGACAGCACAGAAAGTCTTGGGATCATCTCTGGAGCATCGATAGATGCTATATCAGCTACTGCTCTTGAAAGAGGAAAAGGCCAATTAGGATCGATAGGATCAGGAAATCACTTTGTCGAAATCGGAGAAGTAGAAAAAATTCTCGATCCAGACATAGCTTCGAGATGGGGAATTCATCTTGGAAGCACCTATATCCTCATACACTCAGGGTCTAGAGGGTTTGGCCATCAGATTTGCCATGATACTGTGACTTCTCTTATCAAGAAAGGCTTTGGCAAGGACTTACCAGATCCACAACTGGTTTCAGCGCCGATATCATCCCCGGAAGGCAAACTATATCTCTCACAAATGGCAATGGCAGCAAACTTCGCCTTTACGAATCGGCAGCTTCTTCTCAATGCGGCCCGCCAAGTCTTCTCAGAGGAGCTCTCTATATCCCCTTCGTCGATTCGACTTCTCTATGATGTGGCTCACAATATTGCGAAATTTGAAAAGCATCGAGTCGATAATAAGATATGCGATGTCTTAGTCCATCGAAAAGGAGCTACTCGTGCATTTGGACCCGGACATCCAGATCTACCGCCTCGATTTAAAGAGACAGGACAGCCTGTATTGGTTCCAGGAGACATGGGGCGTGGAAGCTGGATTCTGCGAGGAAAAGGAAATGAGGAGACTTTTTGCTCCTGCTGCCATGGCGCAGGCCGCATGATGAGCAGAAATGAAGCGACTCGCTTTTGGAAAGATAAAAATCCCTTCTTAGAGTTGAAGGAAAAAGGGATTGCAGTTCTTGCAGAGAGCTCAGGAACAGTCGTCGAAGAAATGCCAAATGCTTATAAAGATGTTGATGAGGTCGTCACATCATGCCAGACGGCAGTTTTAGCAGACCTGGTTGCTCGACTCAAGCCTGCTATCGTCTTAAAAGGATGAAGATCCGAAAATCGCCTAATGGAAGAAAGGAGTCTCTTGCACTGGAGCTGTTTTACCACCCTCTTTTACAGCGGATCTGAAAGTGCCGACACTGAAAACCCCAATTGATGATAGGATCGAGACAGAGCCCAAGAATACAGGAGCATACATACTCATGCTTAAGATTGGGCCTGCAATCAAAGGACTTACCGCAAATGCTAGTGAGACGCATGAGGAGTGAAGCCCCATCATTGCCCCTTGATTCTCTGATTCAGCTCGGCAAGAGATATTTGCCAGCGCTGATGGATAGAGAAGAGCAATCCCTGTCTGCTGGAGGGGTATCAACCACAGCAAATGAGCCGGCTGCCTAAGAAAATATAATGCCGCTATACTCAATGATAAAAGGATACCTCCTGCGTAGAAAATTCTATGGTTGGCGAATCGAGATACGAGGTATTGAACCAATGTCACAGCAACTACTGAATACCACAAAGCTCCGTAAGCATATCTAAAACCAACTTCTTCAACAGTCGCATGTTCAAGAGATACCCAAGCTGTTGAAATAAGCTCCCAATAAAGAGACCAGCCGAAACAGAAAAGAAAAGTCGAGCTCAAGAAAATACAATTAGTAAGCGAAAGAAGTGAACCTTTATTTCTTTCTGCTGTTTCTTCTCTTTTCAATCTACGTGGAAGAGTCTCAATAAACCAGCGTTTAATTACATAAGAACTCATAAGTAATGAGATCATCGCAACGAAAAATGGTCTTGAAGGATCCTCTTTTAGAAGGCATGGGATGTTAAAAAATCCACCCAAAGACATGGAAGAAGCTAATACTCCTCCAAGCATCGGACCGATCGTAAACCCTACACCATATGCTGAGCAAAGCAAATTGAAATTCCTTGTCCTTGTTTTCTCTGTGCTAATATCAACAGTCGCTGCATTGACAATCGATGAGCTTGCGCAGGATACCCCAATAAAAACTCTTGAGATAATAAGGCCTAATAGATTGAACGATTGAATACTTAACCACCCAAGAAAATATCCTATTACTCCAATAAGAACAGTGCCCAAAAGTGCGGGTTTTCTTCCATACCTATCAGAGAGACGCCCAAGATAAGGAGAGACAAAAAACTGAACTGTCGGAGCAAGCCCTAAGAGAAGACCTAAGATAGCCCCTCTCATTCCTGTCGACATCTCCTCATGTAAGAGCAAACCCGTCTCACTAAACAACATGGATGAAAAGAGCGGATAGACAAGACCTATGCCGATATAGTCAATACAAGCAATACCAAGCAAAAGAATAATTGAAAAATTCATTGTATACTATATATCTGTTAAAACAGACACCTTTAGGTTTTATTATTTTAATTTTTCTAAGGAATTAGGTAATGAGCTCTCCTATAGAATTCCGACCCCCACTTTCCGCTTCACAATCTTCACCAATAGCTCAAACCTTGACCTCAGCTAGCCAGAGCAAAATTGATGAGATTTGGCTCAAGAGAACTCACCTTGATCCGGCAGAGGTCAATTCAGTCGCCATGCAAATTTTAGCACATCTTCCAGTTGTAAGGAATAACAGTGACAGTGATTCGTTGCAGAAGATCGAGGATATCTGCTCAGCAATTCTCGGCACCCGGAATAAGAAAATTGATGAGAAAGAGCTTGCCCTTCTTGAAAGAGAAAAAATTGCTGCAGCGTATTACCATGCCATTCAAAAGGGAGAAACTCCTGAGAATCTGAGTGCTTCGCAATTTCATATAAAACATAACCAGAAGCTATTTGCTAAATGGCTAAAGGCCGGGATAGACCCTCTCGCTTTTGTCCTCAATCCATCAGCTTCGGAACTTCTTCTAGATGGTCATATACACATCTCTGCAAACTATTGGGGACATGATATTGAGATTGACAAAGAGACACATGAACTTAGGATCATGATTGAAGGTGAGATGAAACCATTTGAGCCATTAGCTCAAACTCTCGCAAAGAGTGAAACTCCTCTTTTCAATCAAATCAAAGACACACGTCTTATTGAAAAAGACGATTCCGAAAAAACTTGGTGTTATCTTCCTACAAAAGGACTCTCAAGATGGCAAGAAACAAGTTGGAAAAAACTCAAGCCCTGCGGTTCTGTAACTAATGAGACTCTAGAGAGGGCCAGAAGGCTTGCCAAAATCGAATCGAGTAATTTTAAAGAGAAACAGCCCCAAGATCAAGACACCTATGTCATCGAGCTCGTCACTTCATGGATTGATTACCCATCAAATGCTTTTACTGGAGGAGTCCATAGAACATTCGGAGCTCCAAGACACCCTTGGATTCGCATTATGACTCCGGATGGAAAGTTCTATTCTGTAGGGTTCAATTTAGGAGGAAAACTTCCTTTGCCAGCCTCATTTACCAAAGGAACATTTCGAACGCCAGATTGCTGGGAGACAATGCCTAATCTCTATCGTCTCGTTACAGGAGTTAAAGCCACACAAGAAGATGTTAATAAACTGATCAATTTTATCGAACTTCGTCAAGATGATTCTCAAGACTTTAATATGATTGAAAGGAACTGCACAGAGTTTATTCAACAAGCCATTGGCCTTCTAGGGATTGATAAAAAAGCAAATGGGAAACCAATCAGGTTTCACGCAACCCTTACTGAAGTTATTAAGCGGGTCCAGCCCCTCTTTATTCAAAGAGTCTATAAGAAGACAAAGACTATACGAAGAATGATGAGCGATTTCATCAAAGAAATCGCTCCTCCATTCCTGTATAAATTAGCCAGAATTACGACGAATCTCTCGAGAGCCATTGGCTCGCGAATAGCCCTCCTTTTTGCCGGCCGCAAATTATCTTTCTTCAACAAAAAATCCAAGCAATTAACCGAAGCTCTTAACAAGGAGGGGAAATACACAAAGACCCTTCCCTCATGGCATATCTTCAGCCGTGTTGAAAAAGCGACAGATGAGATGCTTGTGAAAGCATTTCTTCCTATTCGAGTGATCGAATGGCAGATGAAACTCCAAGGCCCTGATGAAACTCCTGCTACTCGAGTATACGCAAACTCGCAACCGATTTCTGAGCAATATTCGCCTGAATATACTGAAGCAGCGTATACAGAATTAAAAGATAAGATCGAAAATATGTAACTAGCAAATAAGACATCTTTTCGAAGCAGATTACATGCTGTAAAAAGATGTCTTTAAACAAGAACTATGACTTAAGAATACTCAAGTAGAAATTGCTCAAATCGCTGAAGAATCTCGGGCATATTTCTTCTTCCAAATCCTACTCGGAAAAAGTTCCCATCAATGCCTAACACATTTCCTGGCATGATGAGAACACCTTTTTCTTGTACAAGTCTCTTATAAAAAGTTTCTATTGGAATAGGAAGCAGAAGTTCAATAAGCGCCATCGTTCCACCAGAAGGCCGAGTCCACCTCAGCTGAGTTTTATACCGATCCATAAACGAGTCAAGGATAGATAGATTTGACAGAAGAATCTTACGATTCCTTTTCAAAATCACGTCCTTTGCTCGGAGAGCGATAATGGCCACAGTTTCGCTGAGCGCGCTATTACATATAGAGGTATACATCTTATATGAGGTCACATTCTCCAGCAGAACCTTATCGTGTGTTGCAATCCAACCTATTCTCAGTCCTGCAAGCCCAAATGATTTTGTCATTACATTCAATGTTATACCTTTTTCATACGAGTCAACTATTGATGGAAGCCTTTTTGATTCCTCAATTTCAAGATACCGGTATACTTCGTCACATAGAATGTAGGCGCCTCTTCTCCTCGCAACCTCAATGAGCACGGATAATTCTTCCTTACTCAGCAAGGCCCCTGTCGGATTATGAGGATAATTGATGATAAGAAGCTTTGTATCAGACCGAAACGCTCTTTCAAGCTGCCCTATATCCAATCTCCAGTTTCTGGCAGGATCGAGCTCCACTGACGTTATTTCTGCCCCGCACAGTTCTGGTATTGTTTCCAATGATTGATAACATGGTTTTACAATAACTACATGATCACCAGGATTAACTAAAGCTCTTATAGTACAGTATATACCTTCTTCGGCCCCAGCAAACGTCAAGATATGAGAGCTGTCGATCGATGAATAGAGTTTCGAGATCTCATTCCGTAAAAGAGGATTGCCTTGAGGCTCGGTATACCCTAACCGCAACGTATCCCATAGTTTCTTTGTCTCGCTATCTGCCATCTCAATAATTTCGTTAAGAGTCCAGCTCTCTGCATCAGAACAGCAGAGTAAGTATGGAGCTGAAAATTCGTGTTCTTTCCAAAACTCTTCTATTTTAAACTGTGGAAACTCCATCTTTCTCCTTTAAATAATTATATACTGTCGCTCTTGAGATATTGAGAACCTCGGCGATGTATGACGCAGCATTTTTAGTACTAAAAGCCCCCTCTCTATAAAGCGCAAAAATAAGCTCTCGCTTCTCTGATTTATTAAGCGTTTCTAACCTCAAAGCATGCTGCTTGAGATAGGTTGAAACATACATATTGATCTTTTCTCTCCAGTCATTCTTGAACAGAAAATCGGGCTTTTGGGTGACAGGCTTTATCATGTCGAGGATAAACTGATGCATCTCTTCCCACTTGGAGATATCGAGATTCATACACAGTAACCCAATAGGAGGAATATCCCCTTGCCCACGAATAATAGCTGTTACTGACTTCATCTTCCTCCCATCCCAATTGGTTTTTAAATATGGAGGAAGGACAGCCTGCCTAAGAGTCTCTTCATTCATCTCGTCAAGGAGAGACTCATCACCAACCGATCGTTTCGATAGATTATTGTAGATGGCGAAGACAGTCTTCGTTCTTAAGTCATGGATAACAACTTCCACATGAGGAAAGAACAAAAGACTTATTGCCTCAGCAATTGGCTTATACCGATCTAATTCATTCACGCGAATCACCCCATATTGTAGACGTTACATTCTATATTAGACTATTCAATCTAATAAAGACAAAGCTTTGCATGAATAGGAGAACTTAAGGAAGAGAGAACAAATGAAATCAAATATTACTTCAAATATTGAAATTTGATTTAAAATAATTTTAATGATAAAATTAAAAAGAATAAAATCAACCAGCGAGAACTATGATAAATAATACAAAAAAATTACTTCTCTTAGTTTTACTGTTATCAAAACCTTTTATCTATTCTGCTGAGACGATCACCATCGATACTACACCCTCTCACGCCATTGTTCATATCGATGGAGAAGAAAAAGGCAGGACTCCATTAGAAGTCGAAATTGACCCTTCAAAACCACATGAGATTCATGTCATAAAGGAAAGCCATTCAGTAGCAGTTCGCCATATCTCGCCTGTTATTAAAAATGGCTGGGCATATGCAGTACTACCTGGAGGCGCTCTCTTCTATCTGATTAACAGTGCTCGAGGGGCCGCTCACACAATCAAAGAAAAGAATATCCATATCAGTCTCTCTCCTTCCCCCCTATGTTTGAATCCGTTTCAGGATCAAGATAAAAGAATCGATTGAACAGAGTCTTACACATACTCTTAAGAAGATTTCACTTCGAAAAGAAAAAATACCCGAAATGAAATCTTCTTTTATCATATACTCTCACTTTTAAAGCCGTTCATAACTCCTCATGCTATCCTTAACAAAAAAGAAAGTAGCTTCATGAATTTGAATGTTGAGAACACACGAAGAACTGTTTACCTTTACGATACTCTAGCGCGATCCACTAAAGCGGTTTTGCCATCTGATGGAAAAACAATTCGCATGTATACATGTGGGCCAACCATCTACAACCGCGCTCATATCGGAAACTTTAGAACTTTTATATTCGAAGATATCCTACGAAGAACGTTGAAGTCTTTTGGGCATGCAATTACACAGGTGATGAATCTCACCGATGTCGATGACAAGACGATTAAGGGAGCGCAACAAGCTCATCTTCCTCTTAAGGATTTTACTGCGATCTATGAGAAAGCTTTCTTTAATGATTTGAAGGTCTTGCGAATCGAGCCGGCCGAGCACTATCCGAAAGCAACTGACTTCATTCCGCAAATGATTGAGATGATTCAAACACTCGAATCAAAGGGAGCCGCATACCAAGCTTTAGATGGCAGTGTCTATTTTAAGGTTCATGCAGCGAAAGACTATGGGAAACTATCCCACCTTGATTTGAAAGATCTCCAATCTGGCGCATCTGGAAGAGTCAATTCTGATGAATATGAAAAGCAAGAAATGAATGACTTCGTTCTCTGGAAAGCCTATGACAAAGAGCGCGACGGAGATGTATTCTGGGAATCGCCATGGGGCAAGGGCCGACCTGGCTGGCATATCGAGTGCTCTGTTATGGCCAAAGCCCTTCTTGGTGAGACTATTGATATCCACGCTGGAGGCGTTGATTTAATATTTCCTCACCATGAAAATGAAATAGCCCAGTCAGAGACATGCAATGGAGCATGCTTTTCTCATCATTGGACACATGCGGAACACCTACTTGTTGACCACAAGAAGATGTCGAAAAGCTTAGGAAACTTCTATACCCTTCAAGACCTTCTTGATAAGGGATTCTCTCCTGCAGCGATTCGCTTCCAGCTTTTAAGCTCACACTACCGAACTCAATTAAACTTTACACTCGAAGGGCTTCAAGGCTCCGAATCCGCTATTCGACGCATTAGAGATTGCTATCAAAGATTAAAAGATGCGGATACACCAGCTTCTTTCCAAGAAAAAACACTCGATACATTCCATGCAATCATAGAAGAGACAAAGGGCAACTTTTTCAATGCTTTAGCAAATGACTTAAACATCAGTGAAGCCCTCTCTCATCTTTTCGAGTTTGTCAGAAAAGTCAATAGCGCGCTCGACAAGCGCGAACTTACGAACTCCCATATCAGAGGAGCTGTTGTACTCTTTGAGAAGATAGACTCAATTCTCGATATCCTTCGTGAGGACACCTCAGCATCAGAGATACCTTTAGAAGTGCTCCAACTTGTCGAGCAGAGAAAACAGGCAAGAGCTTCAAAAAACTGGGCAGAGAGCGACCAAATCCGAACTCGCATACAAGCACTAGGCTATCATGTCGAAGACACCGCTGATGGACAAAAAGTTACAAAAGGAATCCCGAATGTCTCGAAGATCGATAACAAAAGATGAGCGCGTTCTTCTCGCCATCTATCGCATAGTTGATAAGAATGTGGACTCCTCTGTTCTTGAAGAGGCTCTTCGAAAACAAGAGGGACTCTCAGAACCTTCAGCGAGAAACATCATTAACCTTCTCGCTCAAACTGGATTTATCCGTTACCGTAAAAGAGAAGGTATTATCTCTATTACTGAGAAAGGCATTGCTCTTTGCGAAGAATTAGAACGCCATAGTTCTTAACCTCTATCTTTTAATCTCCACTCCTCTTTTACTTTTCATTAAAACAATGAATTTAGTATGAGGGGAGTTGTATCCACTCCTCTCAATCCCCTCTCTTTCTCCTTCTCTTCCAGCACTCTCTACAACTTCGAATAAAGACCCTATTGCAGGATTTCATAGTGAGTGATACCGTCCTTTCATAAAGCTATATTTTACTCCTTTACACTTACCAGATTTTTATGGAGTTCTTATGTCTACTGTAAATCAATCATCCACTCCAACCCAAACTATCATTAATAACTTCCTTCAATTTGATCCTGAAACAGAACTCGTCACATCCAAGCTTAATATTCACAAAAAACCTACTAGAACCGATCTTGCTATTTACACACTCTCATGCGGCTGTCTTGGCACGACACTTGAGAAGATAAAGAGATATGATTTGGCAAAAGTACGTATTGCTCTTGAAAAAAGAGTGAAGACTTTCCTTGAAGAGAGTGATGATAAAGCTGCTGCAGTAAAAACAGCTCGAGAAGTTTACACCAAATTCAATACGCTGTTCGATAGAGTCAACGAAAAGAGAGAAGCTGATAGACGCTATGACACAAAAATCCGCTTCGAGAAAAATACGTATGAGCCCAGATTTGAAGAACTTCTCTTAACTCATAATCAACAAGACCCAACCCCAGCTGTTAATACAGCAAAAGACTCTTTTAGCCACCTTATTCCTGATAGCCAAGAAAATCCATTCCCAACCAATCCTCTTATAAAGAAAGAAGAAGAAAGCTGCGACTCGTCATCAAATTCATCCCCTGCTCCAAGCGACACTAACTCTTCACAACAAGTTGAAGATCAATATGAGATTGATGACTTTGTTGTAGACGATGAAAATGATGAACAAGGCGCAATTTCAGCCTCACAAGAATACAAACCAGAAGAAGAAATCGAGCTCTCTGATAAGGAAGAGGAGATCGAAGAAGAGATTGAACAAGACACCGTGCAGCAACCACAAGAAGAAATGAAATCTGATGAATCGCTCGATTTTTCGGAACCTGTTCAACAAGAAGGTCTTCTTGTAAAAGAAGAAACTACAACTTCAGAAAACCTTTTCGAAACAAAACCTACTGAAGTTGAAGAGAACGTACAAGAGGCATCTGACTCCTCAGAAGAAGAAGCAGTAGAAGAAGCTGCCAGCTCCTCGGAAGAGGAAGTCGAAGATGATGATGCTCAAACAGCTGCTGCTTCAAATACAGTGACACCAGCCACAGCTCCTCAAACTTCGACAACTCAAGTCGCAGAGTCGTGGTCTAGAGGGACAAGACTTCGAAATACTCCTCCAGTAGACTACAGCAAATTCAAATAAAAAATCAAAAAGCCGCATACTTCCTTTCAAAGAAGCATGCGGCTTTAATTGAAAAATAGCTCGCTATGAAGAAGAAATCTCTTCCACAATTTTTGAAATATGCTCACACAGTCTTTTCATCTCTGAAAACGTAGCAAGACCTGCGGCGTCCGTAATTGTAACAACTCGCGCCTCTTGGATCTCTTCTGGTTGCACCTTAATTTGCAGTGAAGAGTCCTTCTCGAACGTATTCACTAAGGCAAAGTAGTAGACTACAAGCTTTCGAATGTTCTCACCCTTTCTTACAAAAGTATATTCTTCTTTGACTGGGTCTAAAGGAAGCCACTTTAAAAGAGAAAGCCCCGTCTCCTCATGAAACTCTCGCTCTGCAGTCTCTTCAGGTAATTCATGAGGATGAGGATGTCCTTTTGGAAAAGCCCAATGGCCAGCTCGATGCTGAACCATAAGAACATGCCATTTGTCATCTTTCTTGATGAGCGGAATAATACCATAAGAGGTCTCATCATACGTTTGATGGAGCTTATCTACTACTGATGAAACCTCTTTCATGACACCTTAGCCTCTATAAGGAGCAAAAATAACCGAAGAGTTATGTCCACCAAATCCAAATGAGTTGGAGATCGCATATTTGATGTCTAATCGCTCAGCCTTAGTAGGAATATTGAATGGTATATCCTCAGGATCTTCTAAGTTGATTGTTGGGTGAACCTCTCCTGTAAGGATTGCCAGAATAGTTGCAACAGCTTCGAGTCCTCCTGCAGCACCGAGCGCATGCCCAATCATCGACTTAGTCGCGTTGATAGTCACCTTCTCAGGATTTTTAAAGACTCCTAAGAGCGCTCGAATTTCAGCCATATCGCCAAGAGGCGTCGAGGTAGCGTGCGCGTTGACGTAGTTAATATCGTTAGCTGTAATGCCTGCGTCTTCTAATGTAGCCTGAATACAGAGCTGAACGCCTTTTCCTTCTGGATGAGGTTCTGTCATGTGATAAGCGTCGCAGCTCATTCCGCCGCCTACATATTCAGCAAGAATTGGAGCTCCTCTCTTCAAAGCTGATTCCAAGCTTTCAAGCACGAGAACGCCTGCGCCCTCACCCATGACAAAACCGTCTCTTCCTTTATCCCAAGGTCGTGACGCACGAGTAGGCTCATCATTTCGCTCTGAGAGAGCTTTGACAGCGCAAAAACCTGCAACACCAATAGGCGTAACACAGGCTTCGACGCCTCCTGTGATCATGAGGTCAACTTCACCCTTTCGGATATGTTCTGCGGCAAGATGCATAGCGTAATTGCTTGTCGCACACGCAGTTGACACAGAGTAATTAGGCCCCATAAACTCAAGGTCTTGAGCCAGGAGTGCGCCAGGCATATTGGTCAAAATGAAAGGGATAAGGAAAGGAGAAACTCTTCGAGGCCCCTTTTCAACCAAAGTCTTTGAGTTATCATAGAAGGTTCCAATTCCGCCAATACCAGTTCCAATTAATACACCGGCTCGTCGATGATCGAGAAAGCTTCTTTCTTCTTTATTGAGTGAGATTTTTGCATCAAGGAGCGCTTTCTTTCCTGCCCACATGGCAAATGCTATTGTGCGATCAACCCTTCGTGCCTGTTTCTTCTCGATAAGATCGCCGGTATCAAAATCGCGAACACAGCCGGCAAACCGAGTAGAATAATCTTCGCAAGGAAATTCCTCTATAGGCTTAATGCCGCTCTCTCCATTGAGAAGCCTCTTGTAAAAGAGATGGGGGTCATTTCCTAAACATGAAATGACGCTCATTCCTGTTATAACGACTCGACGTTTACTCGTCATAATATACAACCTATCTAAACTCTACTCGTGCGTTCTTTCTTTAGGCAAAAAAGTTTTTTAGCATTTGCCTTCTTTTGTTAATAGCCTTAAGCACAACAAAAGCGCGATCACTATATTGCTTTCTCACGTCTCTTGTCGAGAAGAAGAGATCAATATTTTAACTAAATCTTAAAAAAAAGTGAATAAACCCTGCTCTATCTTCCATAATTTAAGGGGAAAGAAATTATTTTCCCTTCTCTCCACACTTCTTCCAAACTATATCGATGTCTCAACTCTGGAGTAAAGAGATGAACTACGATATCAACAAGATCAAGGACGATCCACTCCCCTTCACGGGATCCCTCGTAATGCTTAATCTTGACGCCATGTTTGTCACACACTTCTTCAATATAATCAGCTAATGCTTTGACATGTCGTTCAACATTTCCCTCAGCAATAACAAAATAGTCGGTCATTGTTGAAACACTTGATACATCAAGCGTCAGAACATTCATCCCTTTCTTATCGACGATGGCTTGGCAAATATCTTTTAATAGTTCTAACTGGGAATAAGTAGAAGTCACTGCCATGGTTAAAGCACTATCAGGTAATCGTTTAAAAAATCATTCGCGATACAGGTGATGCTCCTGTATATAGTCGCACACTGAGCAAGGCACATCTAAATGAATATCTTCCCCTAAACTTAGTCTTCGTCTAACTTCAGTTGAGCTTATAGGATAGATGGGCATCATAAACGCAAACTGTTTTATCTCTTCCCTTATGCGTTCAGAGATCGGAAGTAAATCTACTTGATTATCAAATGACTCACGCTCCTGGGACCTAATGACACATAACGGCTTTACAAGAGAAAATAGCGTTTCCAGATCTTTCCATTTAGGAAGACTCTGAACGCAATCGCTTCCAAATATAAAGAAAACTGATCTTGTTCTATATTGAGGATGGTCTCGTAAGAAAATCCTGATGGTATCTATTGTATAGTGAGATGAACCTTTTTCTCCTGTAGATTCTATATCTAAAATAGACACATAAGGATAGTCTAAGAACGCGCGTCTCGTCATCTCAAGGCGATCTGGATATGAAGCCAAATGCCTTTTAAAAGGATTTTGAGCGGTTGGCGCTATATAGACCTTTCTCAAGCAAAATGCATTATAAATACTCGTAACGACATGAATATGCCCTTCATGAGGAGGATCAAAGCTTCCTCCAAAAAGAGCTATTTTATAGTCCATGTCATCTGCTGTCAGTTCATTTTGGGAAGAGTTAAGAGCATGTATCACTCCTTTATAACCCTCCACCGCATCAAGAAAGCAATGCCGCGCAGAAGAAAACTTGGAGCTACGCACACCGGATAGTTGACCGCACGGAGAAATAAGAAGTCACGAACGCTATCACTATACCCGAATGTCACCCATTGATCGACATGAGCTTGGGCCTTTAACTCCTCTTGAATCTTCTCGAGCTCTTCCACCTTCTCTCGACCTGACATAACATATGTCACTCGTCGGAAATGGTTCGAGCTATCAACTTCATATTTCGAACTCTTCCAAGCCCATATATTTTGTGCTAGCTGTCGCTGAAGCACATCGACACAGCGACCAACGAGAAAATCAGGAGAGCTGGAGAGAACTACAACATGGAATGGGATCTCGCCCGCGCCTATTCTCATTTCTTCAATTTCGTTCAAAAGAGATTTACGAAAAAGAGTTATTCTCTTGTCAGATAGAAGCAACTGAGGGAGCTTTTCTTGGATAATGATATCAATCACTGATTTATCAATATCTTGAAAGAGAAAGGAGAAGAGGCAGCGATGAAGGCATCGAGAAGATACTATGCCAGTTTGGTGCAGAAGCCAAACGAAAAGGGATACTATGACAGCCCAGATTGATATCAGCCCTCTGTTATAGAGCTCTTTGCCGAATAAAAAGCTGATATTTGCGGTAAGAAGCGTATTATCTAAGTCAAACGCTAAGATAATACCCTTCTTCACGGCGGGAACTGAGTCAAGCTTGACACAAGACACATTAAGACCCTGCTCTTGTTGCCCTAACACTGCTATAGACCAATTTTATCATGAAGCGCTTGAAGGGAAGATTCAATCTCTTCAAGTTGAGTCTTAGCTTCCTCGATACTCTCGTTTAAAATCATAGCTTGACTGAAGTCATTTCCAGATGCACCTCTTGAGCGTTTGAGCGATTCTAATCTTGACTTTAGCTCTGCTCTCTCGCCTTCTAAATCCTCTATTTCCTTTAAGAGCATTTGATATACATCAGAAGTAGAAGAAATATTCGATTCAGTAGATGCAAGTTTAATAAGTTTTTCTTGCCGCTCTAATGAGATTTTATGACGAGCGTCATCGATGAGTTTTTCAAACTCTACGCGGTCTTGCTTAGAGAGCTTCATAGAAGCCATCAATCGATTTGTCTCTTCAATTTTCAAGCGAAGCGTCTCACTCTTTTCTTTGAATGAAGCGTCATTCTCACTCGATGTAATCGCGTTCAAATCTCGATGAAGGTTTTCACGTAGCTCATCTATCTTTCGTAGACGTTCAGCTTCACCTTGATTTTGCTTCTCACGCTTTTCAAACCTTTCAGCTTCACTTGCGTCATGAATGAGCTGTTCAACAGCCTTAATCTCACCTTTTAGAATTTGGACGTCGTGATGATGAAGCACGACAGCTTTCATCTTAATGCTTACACCTTTTAAGAGCTTAGAAGCCTGGATAGCTGAAACCTCTTTCTTCTCGAAAGATTCTTTGATCTTCTGGATTTCAGTCATAAGCTCGTCGCGATGTTGTCTCATGTGGACTTTATGCTCTGCTTGAGCTTTCTTTCTCTCTTTGACTACATCTCGTATTGTATCCCAGCACTGAGACAACTCCTCACGCGTTGTGGAAAACACTTCTGTATTCAATGTAAGAAGTTTAGCAATATGTTGAAGTCTTTTAACCTCTTCTCTTGCCTCAAAAAGCTCAGGAGTTTTTAAATCGCGAACAAAAGTACTCTGGATAAAGGCTTCTACATCTCTTCTAAAAAGATCACTGACAGTTCCGATAAGCTCTTTTCTGCGGGGGAAGAGAACATCACCTACGCGAGCGAGATGCTGGAATAACTTGTTCTTAACCTTAAGACGTATTTCAGCCTTAATCAATTCCTTCTTTAATGAACTCAATCTTGTAGCGAAAACATTCAGGTAATTAAGCTCATTTTGAAGTGTATTATAGTGGTCTAAATTATGCCGAAGAGTCAAAGATTGAGCTATTTCTTCAATCGGCTGTTGAGCTGTAAGCTTCTCTGAAAGAGCCTTGAGCTCATCTTCAACCGCTTGGATCGCAATCTCAATCTGTTCTGCGACAAACGCGCTCTGCTCATCAAATGTTTCCTTCATTCGGCGAGCTTCACGGCAAAGATCGCTGTATTTCGCCCAAAGGTGAACTCTTGAAGTCGCGTTAAGAGCTTCCTTAAATACTTTTAAAGCATATTTACGAGCTTCCCAAAACTCACGAAAATGGTGAGCTCCACCCTTAGAAAGACATTCTTGCATGAACTGAAGAACATGCTCTAGTTTCTCTTCATGCTGAGAATACTGCTCAAACTTTTGAAGTATCTCTTGAGGCAAATGGATAGGAGCATCGCTATCTACCTCATGAGAGCCTTCCTCATGTATTGATGAGTCTTGGCTGTGAGAGACGGATACAGATTGAGGAGAGTCATTGCTCTCTTCATGTAACGCTTGACCTTCATGATCATTCGAAGAAACTATAGAAGATCCGTTATGATCTGTTGATGGTACGCTACTAGGCAATTGCTTCTGTTCGTTATGCGTCATATACTCGCTATGGGCTGAGAAGGATTTTGTAATTATATAACGAGACACCTATCAGCAGCATCTCTGAAACTAAAAAGTGAACGATCTCTTTTTCGCTTTCGAAAAAATGTTCATTACAACTCTTTTTCAAAAAGAAATCTCAGAAACGCTCCCTCTTCAAGAACCTGTCGAATTGTAACTGTTTTCCCGATAAAGAAAAGCCCCTCTTTTTACTCGCTCAGATCTTTTAAAGAGCGCAGCTTAGAATAGAAAAAGAGCTCCTGTTTTATCGCGCGCTCCCACACATTAAAGCAAATCACCAAAATAGATTGAAGGAGACGTAAGCTAACATCATATACTTTGGCAAGAGAGCACTCAACAGGATAATTAAAGATGGCGAACAATATCTACCATTTCATATCACTTCCATGAGGAAAAAGTATATACACGAAATACATACAGATCAAAAAAATAAAAAAGAAGATGGGATCTTATGCAAATCCGTGACATGGTAAGTAAACCATCTCTTAACGAAAGACTTGGAACAAATGAGAGCGCTCTTCAGAGTTTGCTAATACATTTGAGACATGCAAAATGAAGAGAAGTTTTCTATCCTAATAATCATTCCTTGAATAGAATTTGGAAATTTCAACTCTCAAACTCGCTTTTACTCGTCTCTTCGGACTCTACACCGCAAAAGGTTCTTAAATGCTTTCAAGAAACTCTCAAGTAATACAGAATCGAATTGATCGCGATGAAGCTATTAGACTCTTGAAATTCGCTCCGCTCGAGGAGATCCAAAGAAGATCAATGGATGTCCGCTTCAGGCTCCATCCAGAAAAACTAGTCACCTTTGTGATCGACTCTAACCCCAATTATACCAATATTTGCGAAGCATACTGCACTTTTTGCGCATTCTACCGAACAAAGAAAGCAAAAGATGCCTACTTTAAGTCTGTCGATGAGGTGATGCAGCATCTTGAGTATGCCAGAAAAATGGGCGTTACCACTGTCCTTCTCCAGGGAGGCGTCCATGAAGAGGTAACGATTGATTATTTAATCGCTATCGTTAAAGAGTCTCGCCGTCGCTACCCTGATATTCATCCACACTACTTCTCAGCAATTGAGATTACGAACGCGGCTCGCGTATCAAAAATTTCGATTGAGGAGGCGCTCCAAAAGCTATGGGATGCAGGACTACGAACAATTCCCGGAGGAGGGGCAGAAATCCTTTCAGAGAGAGTGAGAATGAAAGTCTCCCCTAAAAAGATGGAGGAAAACGGATGGCTCAATTTTCATGAAAAAGCACATCTAGCTGGCTTTAAAACTACCGCGACAATGATGTATGGACACGTTGAGACCGATGAAGAAATCATAGACCATCTGCTCCAACTTCGTGAAGTTCAAGATAGGACAAATGGTTTCACTTCATTTATTCCATGGAGTTATAAACGGCAAAATACGGCTCTTAAAAGCCGCGTCGATGGATGGGCAGGTGGAGATAAATATCTTCGTGTCGTTGGCGTGAGCCGCATAGTTCTTGATAACTTCCCCCATATAGGATCTTCATGGTTTTCTGAAGGGAAGCAAATAGGCATTCGATCGCTTCAATTTGGGGCAGACGACTTTGGCGGAACTATCCTCGAAGAAAATGTTCACAAAGCGACAGGCCATGTGAACACAACTCACTTAGCAGGGATCACTCGAATGATTCAAGATGCAGGCTTTTGGCCAGCTCAAAGAAATTCCTTTTATGAAATCATCAGAAATTTTGATGACAACGACCTTCAAGCCTTACAGTCCATATCCCAAGATGATGTTGAGATTATGGAGAGCCCATCTTAAGCATGAGAGGAGATCTCTTTGTCCGAATCATTCTGTCTGATCCATGTCAGAGTGATTCGGTTCTGAGTCCCCTCCAACATTGTAATCATAAGGCAGTCCAGAAAGATAATCGTCTGAAATAAGATCCAAAATCGCTTCATCAGAATGAGCGGTCATATCAACCCAACGGAAATGCGGCTCTTTTCTAAACCATGTAAATTGACGCTTCGCAAGATGGCGAGAGGCCATTTTAAAGACCTCAACATAGCGATTATAATCCTCTGAAGTCTTTGCGGTATCAAGAAAATCAAGCGTTTGGCGATAACCAATTGCTTGAGCAGCAGTGCGATTAGAACGAATCCCGGCTCGATCTAAGAGAACCACCTCATCTAGTAATCCCTGCTTGAGCATTTCATCGCATCGAGCTTCAAGCTGCTTATAGAGAAGAGGTCTTGGCTTATAGAGAAACCATAATCGATAGTCATATTGAGGTAATGGATGTCTTACCTTCCAAGCAAAATCACTTACTCTCTTTCCTGAGATTTCGATGATCTCTAAAGCTCTTAATACTTTATGTCGGTCACTCATTGTAATCGTCGAAGCATATATTGGATCGAAGGTACGAAGCTTATCATACAAAAACTCAATACCAAACTTCTCTTCTTCCAATTCAAGAGCTTCTCGGATAGCTGGATCAGATGGAGGCCCTGACGGTGGACCATAAATGAGCGCGTGGATATAAAAACCGGTTCCTCCCACGACGATAGGCGTCTTACCTCTAGCTAATATGGAGTCAATCGAAGCTTTCGCCTCATCGAAGAATTCTTTTACATTAAATGGCTCCGTCACATCGACAATATCGATCAAATGGTGCGGAATTCTTTCCCGCTCTTCTTTCGTCGCCTTCGCAGTGCCAATATCCATGCCGCGATACACTTGCATCGAATCAGCCGAGATAATCTCTCCATTGAGCCTTTCAGCAAGCTGTAATGAGAGTCGTGTCTTCCCAACTCCTGTCGGGCCTGATAATACGATCACTCTTCGTGACTGAGGCTGGAACAAATGGATAAGCTCTTCTTGAACATTCAAGGCAACATTTTTCAAGATTTGGTCGAGTTTCTCGCTCTCTGAATTGCCTTTCGTCTTCGGAAGGGTGCTCTCGAATTCAGTGACTTCCATGTCTTTCTTTTCTTATTCTTTCTTCAACGAAAATTTATATAAATTACTGATTATGAGTGTTTTACATGATTAACAACCCATGACTCATACGCATCAGAACCACAATGATCGCAGATAATAACTGTTACTTCTGGATTTGTATATGAATGTCTGCTTTTTATATATGAAGTAACTTTCTCAATAAGTTGTTTATCCGTTTTTATACGCATGACAACTTCTTCTTCATCACACAGTTTTCCTTCCCACATGTACACAGACCGAATAGAAGGATATATGTGGCAACACGCTGCAAGTCTCAACGCTTCAACAAGTTCTTTTGCACAGCATTGAGCTTCTTTCATAGAAGGATAGGTCGTTTCAATAATAGCTAGTTGAGAAGGAGTTACCATAAGGAACGTACATACTCTAGTTTAAACAGATTGATGGAGAGTCTTCAAAACTTTGAAAAGAAGGGATGTGTTGATAAAGACAGAAATCTTTAAATCTAAGATCAAATATAACCGCAGCGCAATCTGCACTACTTTCAAGCCTCTCGCCTCGACGCTCTTTACAAGGAAAGCATGAGGAACATCCAAATTGGACACAACGAGTAAGAGAGCCATGGGCATCTTGCTTTAAAAAGTCTGGATGAAGACGAAAGAAGAACAGAACTTTCTGTGGGAAGCCAACTCTTTTGCCAGACAGAGTAACAACAGCCTCTCTTTGAAAATAGCAAAAATGAGAAAGCTTCGAAAAATCACACTGCACAAGACGAAACACCCAGCGTGAGCTCTCTATTGTTTCTTCGAAAAATCCCAATTGAGACGCTCCAAAAAGCGCTCCTATAGCCTGCATGGATTGTATCGATTGCTGAAGCTCTTTTGCCGTATGTCGTTGAGTATTCTTCTCTGATAGGAGTGCACCCTCAGGCAAAACAAGAAAGGGAAGCTCTTTAGGTGGATAGATCGGATTAAAGTGAAATGCTGATCCATTCATATCGACAGCTATAAGAGAGCCAGTTTCATTACTTGATTTATGCTGAATAAAAGCAATAGGTTTTCTCAAAGCGTATCGAATAAGAAATCGAGACGGGCCTTGTGTAAAACTCACTAAAGCACTCTCAATCGAGGGAATTTCAAGCAGCGAGCTTTCAATTCTTTTACAAAGTGAGTCGATTGATATCTTGGTGCTTTCGAGGCCATTGTTCTGATTCAAAAGAGAGGACGAGACAGCATCATAAATAATTGAAAAAGGCAGTTTGTCTTCTGATTCCGGAGCTATAACCACATCCGGATTCGCTTTCATGAGCTCATGAAAATCAATTTCAAAAGACTGCGCGTTTTTGCTCTGCAAGCGATTATCCATGATGGAGATAAGACTGGAAACACCCAACCAAGTAAGAAGTGAAATGACGATGATTTGAAAGAAAAGGGTGAGAGAAGTCGATGTAGAGCGCTTTATTTTATTTGATAAAGCGCTTTGTCTTTTTTGTTCAGTATACTGAGCCATACGTTTTCACCCTCTTCGCTCGCAAGTAGTCGATCACTACACTGCGCAAAACTCTTCCATTTGCAATCCTGCTCGAGAAGCTGCGTAAGAGAGCTTTCTTTGGGCTCTATAACGCTGGAACCCATACATAATAAGCTGAGATATTAAGTCCTCATACGTAAGCCCTGATGCTTGCCAAATAGAAGGGTAAAGTGAAATCTCAGTAAATCCAGGCATTGGATTTACTTCATTGAAAAACCAATTTCCTTTCCCGTCTAATAAGAAATCAACTCGAGTGAGAACCTTTAAATCCATCTCCTGGTAGACCTTTTTAGCTAAAGCCTTTCCTTCCTCCATCACATCGTCAGAAAGATTGGATCGAGAAACGGTAGCGAATCCTTCGTCTCCATACTTTGCTTTATAGTCATAGAATCGCCCTTCACTTAAGACTTCGCCCGCATGTGGAACAAAGGGTAATTCATTCCCAAGAGGCGCAAATTCCAGCTCGCGGAAATCAGCAAGTCCGTTTTCAACAACTATCTTATCGTCAATTTCGAATGCATTCTTAACAGCCTTAATAAGTGCCTCGATAGTCTCAACCTTCTCAATACCTATGCTGGAGCCTAAGTGAACTGGCTTGATAAAGAGAGGAAAGATGAGCCCTTTCTTTGAGATCTTTTGCAAACACGCTGTTTGATCATCTTCCCACTCCTGCCGGCGGAAAATGACATATGGAACTACAGGAACTCCGACAGATTCAGCAATTTGCTTTGAAAAGGCTTTATCCATAGCGATTGCACAGCCAGTATGTGGAGAGCTTGCATATGGTTTCCCAAGAATTTCAAAGAAACCTTGAATAGTTCCATCTTCACCAAATGGACCATGAAGGACTGGAATAAAGATATCGCACTCACTTAATGAGGAAAAGAGCGCGGGAGTAATAGCAGTTTTATCTGAATGCTCTCCTAATGATACAAGCTTTTCGTCGACTATTCCTTTGTCTGTTGTATCATGCCATGAGCCGTCTGTCTCAATAAGAAACGCCTTCTTCTCAAAAAGATCCGCGCGTAAATGACTCCAAATTGATTGGGCGCTGACACGAGAAATCTTATTCTCTGAGTTCATGCCGCCATAGACAATGCCTACCTTATACTTCGTCACTTCATGAAGCTCTTCGAGCTTCGCCTTAAAGCTTCTCGCGAGAATTGTAGAGTCCCCAGCTCCCATGAACACAATGACATCAAACGGGCGAGCAATTCGCAGAAGCCTATCGACAAGTAAATCTTTCTCAACGCAGTGCAACGGAGTTGTTTCATGTGATGTTGCCACCACATTAATCAAGCGGCTTTGTAGAGAGTTTGATTCGGCCGACGTTTCAGAAGCTGCGTACAAATCTGTTAAGACAATAATATCAGCATCTTGGAAAGCTTCTCTAAAGTCGTCGACAACATATTGCATTCGGCTCGGACGATGTGGCTGAAAGACTGCAACAACCCTCTTCGAAGGAAATGCTTTTCTAACAGCATTTAAAGTCGCTTTGACTTCAGTTGGATGATGGGCGTAGTCATCAAAAATCTGAATCCCGTTATTTCCTGTATAGAGACAATCGAGACGCCTTTGAGCACCTTGGAAAGAGAGCAAACTTGATCGAAGCACTTCCTCAGAACATCCAAGCTCAAGAGCCAAAGCAAAGACTGCTGCTGCATTGAGAGCATTATGCTCACCGAATAAAGAAACGGTTATTGAAGAGAAGGCCCGTCCATCTTTAAAGTTCAAATCAAACGAGGTTCCCCTTTCATGACTTCTGACATTCTCGACAATGATATCATTATGCTCGCCGCGACCATAGAGAATAGCATTTGAGATATTCTTTCTTATACGTTCATCATCACCACACGCAAATAAGCGCTTCTCATCTTTAGATGAGGGGAATTTATGACAAAATTCGATGAATGCTTTTTCGAGAGCTTCCATCGACCCAAAATGAGCTAAATGGTCATTATCTATATTAGTTATGATTGCGGCATAAGGAGAGTACTTTAAAAAGGTGCCGTCGCTTTCATCAGCTTCAGCGACAAAGAGATCACTCATCCCTTTCTGTGCGTTCGTTCCATAATTCTTAATCACTCCACCGACAGCAAAAGAGGGGTCTTTTCCTGCTTCTTTAAGGACATGCGTCAGTAATGATGAGGTGGTCGTTTTCCCGTGTGTTCCTGAGACTAAAACCTGTTTTTTCGTCGCCATTAATTGCTGGAGAGCGTCAGATCGGTGAAGAACAGGAATTCCACGTTTTTTAGCCTCAACAAGCTCAGGATTCGATTGTGAAATATCTGTTGAGACAACGATATGAGTGACTGATGGCTGAAGATTTTGTGAATCATGGCCTTTGTAAACTTCCGCTCCAAGCTTTATCAATGTGTCGATAACATAAGACCCATCGACTTTTGCATCACTTCCAGAAACTTTCGTAGATTCAAGCCCACCCTCTAAGATAAGCTTTGCAACTCCACTCATTCCAATGCCACCAATACCTATGAAGTGCATGTGCTCTTCATGCATGACCTCACCCTCCACTTGCCTCTTCTATGCTCGTCTGCTCAATCTATATCACTTTGGCTTATCAATAAACTCTTGTCTTTACTTTTCAGCTCTTTTTCTTCCCTGAATCAAGCGCAGTGATTGTCGCTTCTATTGCTCTCAAAAACGAAGACTCATTTTCGCTCTGCTCTGCATGAACACAAGAACCTTTAGTGATTCCATCGCCCATCCGCTTCCATCTATCCACTTTCTCTACAATGGCTTTTACAGCTGAGTCAAATGAGAGCTCTTTTTCAGAAAGAAGGGTCGCTTGCATTCCCTTTTGTATGAATGCGAGTGCATTCAAAGTCTGGTGATCATCCATTGCGTAAGGATATGGAATCAATATCGCTGGAATTTGAGCCTTCTCAATCTCAGCAAGAGTCGAAGCTCCACTTCTTGAAATGATAAGATCTGAAGCCCTGAGAGCATACTGCATGCTTGGCTCAAAAGGCTTGACGACAGCCCGTACATTATCTCCAAGATGTTCGTATTCCTTTCTTAACCTGTCAGTCTCTTCACAAGTTCCAGCAAGGTGTATGACTTGTACATATGGTCTATTTTTGCTTTCACGAGAGAAGGAGACAGTAGCAGATTCATAAATAGCTCGCGGCATGAGTTCATTAATCTTTTGCGCTCCCTGAGATCCCCCGACAACGACGATGGTATAAAGCGAAGGATCGAGCGTTGAATAGTATTCATGAGCTTTTTTACGAGTGATTAACCCCATCTGATTCATCTCAGCGCGTAGCGGCAAATCGACAATCTTAATCTCGCGCGCGAATGTTTTAAGATAGCCTCCCGCTTCAGAAAAGTAGCATCCAACCCATTTTGAGAATCTTGCAAAAAGCCGAACAACTCTTCCAGGATGCGCGTTTGCCTCATGCAATATAATAGGCACATTACAGAGGCAAGCGGCAAAAAGTGTCGACACAGTATGATAGCTTCCAAAGCCAATACAAGCCGAAGGTTTATACTTCCTTAATAGCCAGAAGGCCTTCCAAGTTCCCAACATGAGATGAAATAAAAAAAGGATGAGTTTCTTTGGAGATCTTAAAGAGATCGGGCTTGAGGGAATATCAAACGCAGGAAATTCCCTTTGAGAAAAGAATCTATTCTTTGAGAGACTGTCTGCCGCAAAAAATACAGAATATCCCTTCAGCTGGAGCTCTCGAGCTAGAGCCTGCGCAGGGATCACATGACCTCCTGAGCCTCCTGCCGTGATACATATTGATTGGTTCTTATGTATGTCATCATTCTTCACGGCTATCATCTCTTGAATTTTTTTTCATGCTAGCAATGATTCCAATTCCACTAAAATTAGCCAAAAGAGACGAGCCTCCTTGGCTAAAGAATGGAAGATTCAATCCTGTGCTTGGAAGAAGTCCTGAGACAACGCCAAGATTCATAAATGTCTGGAGGGATATAAGAAAGATGATCGCAAGACCCCATACGAAAGCAAGCGAACTCTTTACTTGAACTACAACGCGCGCTAAAGAAACAATCACCCAACCATAGGCAACGACAAGAAAACACATACCCACAAACCCAAATTCTTCCGCATAAATGGCAGCAATGTAGTCATTTTGCGCCTCAGGAAGGTATGACAGCTTTTGAAGACTCTTTGCGGGCCCCCTTCCAAGAAGACCTCCAGAGCCTGCGGCAATCTTAGCTTGATATGGTTGATGCCCTTTTCCTTTTATATCCATCTCAGGGTTCTTATAAGCCTGAAGACGGGATTGAACGTATGATGAGCTTGCCGCAAAGATGAAGAGAGCTAGCGCGGCACCAAGGGCGGGAAATAGCCAATATTTTAAAGGCATGCGAGTTGCGACAAGTATGACTCCTATGGTCAAACCGATAACTCCAGCTGTTCCATTATTGGGCTCAATAGCAATAAGAACTATCGGAAGACCAATAAAGGCCATCATCTTGGCAAATTCTTTAAAAGAAGAAAGAACCTTATCGAGGTGATTAGACATATACCATAAATAAACTGCCGGCAAAAAGAGCTTTACAAACTCGGAGGGTTGCAAGCTAAAGCCAGCTATAGAGATCCAACGTCGAGCGCCATTTGCCGCGACACCAATCCCGGGAACAAAGACTAAAACAAGAAGAAAGACGAGAGCACAATATATCCGAAATGAGGAGGCAATCAAAGCTCTCCATCCAATTCGATAGAAAAAGAGCGACACTAAAACACTTAAAACGCCCCAAAAGAATTGCTTAAAGAAAGGGCCATACTCGTTCTTTGATGAGGCTAGATCTACAATCTCGCCAGATGAGGCGTCGTATACCATCAAAAGACCGATGATATAGATAAGGAGGACAGGAAACGCGAGCGATATCCACGACGAAAATAATGAGCTATTATCATCAGCATATGGCTTATTCATACCTGAGAGACCATCGATATTTTGTCGCTGATGAGCTCGATTTTCCATGAGATCTTATTTCTCCATTTCACACTCAAATCAATCATCATCTGATGAATCATCTTTAATCTTAAGCGCTTGGCCAATCTTTAAGTTCTTTGCTTTCGCCTCATCGAGATTATTTAACTCTAAAAGGCGCTCAAATGAGATCTTGCATTTCTTCGCAATGGTCCAGGGGTTATCCCCTGGCTGGACAATATACACTGAAGAATTAGGTTGGACAGGCTTGCTTGTCCTCCCTATATCTTTCTTTCCAGAAAGAGGCTTCTGAAGAGGCTTTTTTGTCGCTTCCGCTGATGTAGATACCTCTTGAGGCTTCTTTGTGGACGCTTGCGATGGACGATTTAAACCCTCTTTTTTAGAGGTATCGACCGCAATAGATGGAGAAGCTTTTATCTTCTTATCAGCTACAACTTTAGGCTTCACGACCTTATCATCGGCCGCACTACGAACTTCAGAATCTTCAGAATCGTGGGAGAGCGCATACTCCTCTAAGAGCTGATCGATCTCATCGTAAGAGAAGAGTTCATCATTCGGCTTAAGACTAGTATCACTTCTCAGATCGAGAGTACGAGCTCGATTATTGCCTGGGGACTCAATACCTGAATCAGAAATAGGCGCCTTCCCTTCATTTCTCTTTTCTATATACGACAGATCGCTATGAAGTGGATTATTAGTCGCTACCATGACCTGGTCTGATGGTAGCTGATTCTTATTCGAAGCGCCCCCCATCTTCCCTGTGACAATAATAGTGACAAACACAAGCAAGTTAAAGATAGTCGCAATGATAATTGTATCTCGTCTCGTTATATTCATTGAGATAGTTCCTTAAAATCCCTCTTCATACATTTATTCTTGAGAAAGCGACTTGGCAATCTTTTGAAATTGCTCCCCTCTATCCTTGTAATCCTTGAACATATCGAAGCTCGAACATCCAGGAGAGAGAAGAACAACCGTTTTTTCACTGTTCTTACAAGAATATTTCTTTGCTTGTTCAAAGGCTTTTGAAGTTGCTTCAAGTAAGCTATTAGAGAAAGAAATATCAACCACATCCCCAAGATCTTGAGCTATAGCTTCTTTTGCCTGCCCTATGGCGAAAACAGAGATCACCTTCTTTTGGAAAAGATCTCTCCATTCAGTGTAAGGATGTCCCTTATGGACACCTCCAGCAATAAGAACAATCGGATGTGGTATCGACTCGACCGCCGCTAACGTCGCATGGATATTTGTTCCCTTGCTATCATCATAGAAATCAACATTTTCATGGGAGCAGATATATTGAATCCGATGAGGCCCCTTTTTAAAAGTTGAATAGGCCGAGGAGATAGCATCTAAAGAATATCCTAGAGAATGAACGAGTAAAGCTGCTGCTAAGAAATTCTCGACGTCATGAGGAGCTGGATGATTTTGTGATCGAAGTGTCGATGGAAGAGATGCAGAACTACTTCCCTCTTTAACAAAGAATAAGTCTCCCTCAGTCCAAGCGCCCAGTCTACTATTCCCTTTTAAGGCGTATCGTATCTCAAATACACCTTTAGGGATGGTAACTGCTGGAAGAGACTCATGTAAAACCGCGACCGGCTTTTTAAACCGTAGTTTCTCTGTTATCGTAGTATCTAATAGATGGATAAGTCGTTCCTTAGCTCGTGAATACTCCTCAAAACTTCCATGCCAATCAAGATGATCGGGGGTAATATTGAGCCAAATACATCCATTAAAGAGGGGTTTTGAAATCCGCTCAATTTGATACGAACTTAACTCTACGACATACACATCAATCTCTTTATCTTGTGTCTCAGTCGGAGTCACAAGCTCAATAAGTGGGCGCCCAATATTTCCAAAAGACTCAGCTGAAGAGCCAACGGAATTCAGTATGTGAGTAATAAGCTCAACTGTCGTCGTTTTACCATTTGTTCCGGTAACCCCGAGTATGAGCGGCCGCTTCTTAACTGGATCTAATTCAGCGCATCTTTGGATCTCATGAAGCGCGATCTCAAGTTCGGAAGTCTCAGGCAATCCACTCCGTTTACACCATCGGATAATGCTATGGTGTGGAGGAATTCCGGGCGAGACTACAGCTTGAGAAAAAGAAGCCGCTTGAGGATCAGAGTCTATGATCTCTTGAAACGAGTACATTGGAATATTCTCAGTCGATATTCCTGACGCTTCAAGAAGAGCTTTAACTTTCAGAGGAGAGTCATCGCCAATAACACAAGGCTCATTTCTTGATAGGAAATATGTAAGAACTGATAAGCCTGTCTTGCCACAACCCACAATTAAAGAAGGCTTCTTATTGCTTTTCATCGTTTATTTCCTAAACCACTGAGATTAAATAAATCTTCCCACTTCTAGATACTCGAAGCATCCATCCCTGCTTTTTATATTTTTAACGAGAGAGCGCCAAGAACAGCAAGCAAAAAGGCGGCTATCCAAAAGCGGGCCACTACTTTGGTCTCGGGAATACCCATATATTCGAAGTGATGGTGAAGAGGAGCGCATCGAAAAATCCGCTTTCCTGTCAGCTTGAAGGAGAGAACTTGGAGAATGACAGAGAAAGTCTCAAAAACAAATAACATGCCGACAAGTGCCAAATACCATTCTGCTTTAAGCAGCACCGCCGATGTTCCAAGAGTTCCACCTATCGCAAGTGATCCGGTATCTCCCATAAATACTTGAGCTGGATGCGCATTGAACCATAAGAATCCGAGGATCGCGCCGAAGAAGGCTGCAAGGTAGATAGCTATCTCTCCAGACCCTGGAATGTAGCTTATTCCGTGGAGCTCAGATAAGCCTAAATTATTTGTGAAAAAAGCAAAAAGAGCCAAAAACGCGGAAGCAAAAAGAGCGCAACCAGAGGCCAGTCCATCCAATCCATCTGTCAAGTTCACTGCATTCGCAGAACCGACAATCGCACACCATTGAATGAGCTGAATCGCAAGAACACCGACAATTGAAGAGATGAAAATAGGATGCGAGATAAAAGGCAAAAAAAGATTCTTTTGCCAGTCATACCACTCGATCTTCTCCCCCATAAGTGTAATCACAGGCCGAAGAGCATCCGCGAAAGGAGCCCATAAAAATAAAAGGACGGAAAGCGCAAATCCTGTCTGAAGAATAAGTCTCAATTTTCCAGGAAGTCCTTTTGAACTCTTATTTTTGAGTTTTGCCCAATCATCACAGGCTCCGATAGCGCCAAAAGTCACTGTCGCGGCAATCAAAATCCAGATGAATGGCGATGAGAGATCCGTCCAAAAAAGGGAAGAGATCAAGGCTGAAACTGCCAAGAGAAGCCCTCCCATGGTAGGAGTGTTTTTCTTCGATTTATGAAGCTCCGCTAAGAGAAATCCTTGCTCGTCTCGAATAGGTTGTCCCATCTTTGCGCTCAAAAGAAAGGAAATAAATCTCTTGCCAAACGCGAGCATAATAACAAATGAGGTAAAGAAAGAGAGCATCATTCGAGTCGATGTTGAAAGAGGCATCAATGTCGACAAACTCATGCTCGTAGTACCAGGAACGGAAGATGCGGCATATTCGGCAATGGAGGAGAAGAGAAACCACGTCGATGGAGGGTCTTGTAAGCACGAATTCATATATGAGACCACACCTAATCCTGAATACATCATCTCAAATTCCATTTCCCCGTTTACTCCCCTCTCTCTTGTGTCATCTCTATAAAATCATTTCTGCCATGAAGGAATTGCTAGTTATAGTAATCAAGAACTCGCCAGAGCTGATTTGATCTCGACCCCTTTAGAAGAAGAACATCATCAGCTCGTATTTCTTGAAGAAGGACTTTCATAAGTTCATCAAAAGAGACAGTCCAAAAGCATGGTTTTCCTATCCCTTCGCAGATATGCGCAATTGGCTCTGCCTCTTCACCTAGGCAATATATGTTATCAGCTACTTCACACGCTTTTTTTCCGACACGTTCGTGGCATTCTTTGGAGAATTTCCCGAGCTCTCTCATTTGCCCTAATACAGCTATACGCCTTCCGGCACCATTAACTGATTGTTTTCCTAGCGTCTGTAGAGCTGAGAGCATTGATGGTTCTGAAGCATTATATGAGTCATTAATGAACGTAATGCCTTTTTTAATAACCTTCTCAAGCCTAAGCGGAGGAAGTTGAAGCTCGGGAGCTGCCTTTTCTATCCCCTTCCAGGAAACGCCACATGAGCGAGCAGCGCTTACCGCTGCGAGAAAATTGTCATAAATGTGGTCCGCGGGAAACATAGGATCTTTTACTCGAAGCTCAAGAGCTCCTTTCTCATAGAGATATACATGATCATCTTTTCTCTGAAGCATCCACTCTGCATGAGGATTACGAGAGATGGAATATGTCTTCATAGGAATTTCTGACGCATCTTGTATCGTTGTAAATGAGTTCGTATCTCTATTAGCTATTCGAAGAGAAGTTTTTGGAGATGAAAAGATCTCAGATTTAGCTTTGGCGATATCGTCGAGACCAGTGAAGTTCTGAGAATGGACAAGGTGTATGGATGTGACTAAGGCAACATCTGGTGGGGCAATCGAGACTAATCGCGAAATATTGCCAAAATGGGTCATTCCCATCTCCAGAACATACCAATCTACATCTGATGGAGCCTCATTGATAATAGAAAGCGAAAGCCCTATCTGGGAATTCATATTTCCTGAAGTGGAGAAGACTGAATTCTCACTCTGAAGAAGTGTTCGAATAAACTCTTTTGTCGTGGTCTTACCAACGGATCCTGTGACCGCGATAATACGCGGAGAAGCAAGCTGTATCTTCTTTCTAGCAAGTTCTTGGAGCGCATCTAAAGTATCTGGAACGCGAGCGACAGGAACACCTTGAGGAATGAAGCCTTTGAAATCATCTCGAATGATAAGCCCTACTGCGCCACTCTCAAGAGCTTTTGAGAGAAATAAATGCCCGTCTGTTGTATTGCCAGGCAAGGCGATAAAGATATCTCCTGAAGCTACAAGTCGAGAGTCGACTTGCACTTTCGCTTCATTTCTTATTCCATGAAAAATAGAAGGAAAAAGAGCCCTTAAAAGCGCAGGAAGTGCACACTGATTCTCTATCATACACGAAACCGAGCTGCGTCCTTTCGATCTATTTTCTCTCGCTTGTTCCATAAGAAGTATCCAATTTTCGGCCGGCGCTTTAAAAACCTTCGGATTATATTTATCCGATCTTCAGTCCTCTCTCTTCATGATACACATCGAGAAAAGCGACTTCACATCAGTCTACACTAGTGATTTTGTAAGCTCCACCAACTTTGCATGAGTTCACGATGATATAGCATACAAACAGATGTGCAACAACAACTTATGATTTGAAATGTAAAGTTCATTCCAAGAGCCTTATTGTTAGATAGTTTCAAGCCCAGTTGATTCACGAATAACTGCTCCATCTTCTTTTTAAGATGGCAAGCAGATGTATGGATGAAAACATCTTTAAGTCTCCATAGCTTTAGCCTTTATATGCTATGAGCTATCAGCTTCTTCGTTGTTTCATCACCCATCTTTCACTTTCCCATTGCAACTTTCCCAAACTTTTCTGTATGATTCTCGCATCGTCCTCTCATCAGCTCGATTTCATGAGAGTGTCTATTCGGTGGCATGGCCAAGTGGTAAGGCAGAAGCCTGCAAAGCTTCCATTCCCCAGTTCGAATCTGGGTGCCACCTTTCTTCCCTTTCTCATTTGCTCATATTCTGAATCTCTTTTTGTCTCTAAATTTGGCTTTGTAAGGCTTTAGCAAAACATGTTATACGTCATAGCAACTCCTATTGGTAACATGAAAGACATCTCCTTACGAGCAAAAGAGCTCCTCCTATCAGCGAGCATTATCTTTTGTGAAGATACTCGAGTTGCAGAAAAGCTTTTCTTTCTCCTTGAGAGAAATGACGAATCTGGGGATTCGGAAGAAAAGAAACATACCTCTCGGCGCTTCATAAGCTATCACAAATTTAACGAAAAAGAATCCATTCAGGAAGCGATAGAGACTCTTAAAAAAATTGATGGTCACGCCGCCTTAATCTCTGATGCAGGAACTCCAGCGATTTCAGATCCAGGCCAACTCCTCATTCAAGCCTGCCATGAACATGGCATACCTATTTCAATCGCTCCAGGACCTTCCGCATTCGTATCAGCATTTGCCCTCAGTGGATTTCAATTTGAAAAAGCTCAATTTCATGGCTTCTTACCCAAGAACCTCTCCGAGAGAAAAAGAGCTCTCTATGAGATCGTCAGATATGACGGCATTACAGCTGTCTACGAATCCCCTCTTCGCGTCTTTGAAACCCTCGTCTTGATAGAAGAGCTTGCCCCAAAAAGAAAAGTAGCGTTTATCCGTGAGTTGACAAAGACCTACGAAGAAATTCTGGTTATGCCAATTCATGAGCTTATATCTACTTTACGTCAAAGAGCTGAAAGTAGTGGAATAAAAGGAGAGATCGTACTTGTTATTGACTCACCTCATAAGGATCTTGAAACTCCGCTTTCCCCTGAAGAAGAGCTAAGCCGCCTCGTCCAGGAAGTCCTCGCCCTTAAAGAGAAGCAAGGCATCTCACTCAGCGAGGCCTGCGCTCTTGTCGCAAAGGCTTCTGGAGTAAAGAAAGGCGCCCTCTACTCTCACTGTCTTCGTCAACTCTCATAAGCCATACAATATATTGGCACTCATAATCGGCGTTTGCTAAATAAGCGATATCTTTCCTTGAAAAAATGGCCTAACTCCATATAGACTTCCTGATTCCGACGAATGAGTGAGACGATCCTTTCAAGTTCTTCTTTTGTATCCGTCTGAAAGCTGTATCGGCATCACTCGAACTCTTAAAAAGAGTGCTTTACTTTTAGATGCTACTGAAACCCCAATTCTCTTTCTTAAGGAGTGATTGAAATGGCTACGCAACCGAAAGAAATTATTTTTGAAGAAGAGGCACGGCTTAAACTCTATTCCGGAATGAAGAAGCTTGCCGACGTGGTCGCCTGCACATTAGGCCCTAAAGGAAGAAATGTCGGCTTAGATAAAAGCTGGGGAGCTCCAACAATCACAAACGATGGAAGCAGCATCGTTCGCGACTTCGAGCTCAAAGACGTTTATGAAAACATGGGCGTCTCAATCGTTAAAGAAGTTGTGCAAAAAATCAAAGAAAAGTGCGGAGACGGCACAACAACAGGCACTCTTCTCCTGAAGACCATCGTCGAACATGGTCTAAAATATGTCTCATCTGGAGCAAGCCCAATCAGCTTAAAGCGCGGGATCGAAAAAGCAGTTGACGCTGTTCTCAAAGAACTCGAGAAAAACGCGATTCCAGTTAGAAATCACCAAGAAATCGTCAACATCGCCTCCGCTTCCGCTTCGTCCAACAAAGAAATTGGTGAAGTCATCGGTAAGGCTATCGAAAAAGTCGGCAAAAACGGCGTTATTACTATCGAGGAAGCAAAAGGAACAGAGACGACAATTGATATTGTCGAAGGTCTTCAATTTGATCGCGGCTACATGAGCGCCTACTTTTCGACCAATGGCGAAAAGATGATCGCAGAGATGACAAATGCCTCCATCCTTCTTGTTGATAAGAAGATCTCTTCAGTCCATGAAATTCTTCCTATCCTTCAATCAATTGCATCTACTGGAAGAGAGCTTTTGATTGTCGCGGAAGATATCGATGGGGAAGCTCTCTCTACTCTCGTCGTTAACAGATTACGTGGAACCCTTAGAGTCTGCGCTGTTAAATCGCCAGGGTTCGGTGACAGACGAAAAGCAATGCTCGAAGATATCGCAGTGATGACAGGAGCTACAGTTATCTCGGAAGAAGCAGGCATCTCTTTGAAAACCGCCGATAGCTCCTTCTTGGGAACCTGTGATAAAGTCACCGTCACGAAAGACCATACCACAATCGTCTCCTCGCACGGAGACAAGAGCGCAATTGACGCTCGTGTCAAGCAGATTGAAGCAGAGATCAAACTCACAACAAGCAGCTATGACAAAGAAAAACTCGAAGAAAGAAAGGCAAAGCTCTCTGGAGGGGTTGCTCAAATTCGAGTTGGAGCCGCGACAGAGCCTGAGCTCAAGAACAAAAAGCAAGCATTTGAAGATAGCTTGAACTCAACAAAAGCTGCGATTGAAACAGGTATTGTCCCAGGCGGAGGAATCGCGCTCCTACGCGCAGCTCAAAAAGCTATTCCAACCCTTCAGCTTATAGGAGATGAACTCCTCGGAGCAAAGATTATCTTGGCAGCGTGCGAGACACCGATCAAACAGATTATTTCAAACTCTGGAAAAGACGGATCAGTTGTTCTTCATGAGATATTGAGGAAAGAATATGCGTACGGATTCAACGCTTTAACAGAAGAGGTCGAAGACCTTCTCCACTCAGGCGTTATTGATCCATTAAAAGTGATCAAAAATTGCCTCACCTACGCATCTTCTGCCGCAGGCATCACGCTTATCTCTGAAGCTCTGATTGCAGACGCTCCAGAAGCTGAAGACGAGAAAAGTTAAGCTAAAAAGCTGAAGTAATATCCTTCACTCATTTTCGTAAGAGGAAGAGAATAAACATTCTCTTCCTCTTTTATTTTCTCTTGATCCCCTCTTAATCTCCTATTCACAATTTTCAGTCCTAATACTGGCGTATCTCTCTTTTGAATTAAATCATGTAGCAGTCTTATCTCATGATAATTTTTGAGAGATGAGCGATTTTTTAATGAATCTGAAAGCTAATAGAACTTCAATAAAGAGGTTTAAAAATATGACTATGCCATCAGCTCTTGCAACAATGTCTCTTTCTCAACCATTTCGAGTCTCTCTTAATGGAGAACCCCAAGAGAGCGCGTCCCACGATACATCAAAATCTACCCGCTTCAATAGCGCGCTTCCAGGAAGAAGTATTACCATCATTCAGAAGAATGAGAATAACATAAACCTTACCGCGCAAAACGGCTGTATCATCTCCCAGTCGAGTTTTATCCATGATATCGCGAAGGCAATCATCGCGACAGGATGTACAGCTCTCGCCATAGCGACTAGCTACGTCGGAGCAAGAACGTTTCAACCCGAGATCCTTAAACAAGGACTCCAAACATTTAATAGATTTTTTAATTTAATTAATTAAACCACTGAATTTAAGACTCGTTTTATTAGACGAGTCTTAATAATTTTTTAATTTTGTTTACAAATATAATTCTCATTTACTTATAATTGATTTATCTTTTTGTAATAAGGGAAGGTACAGATATGGTAAATCACATTAATAACGCCGTTCATAGCATTGAGCGCAACTTAAAACCTCTAGATTATATTCCTGTAGTTTCAACAGCTTCAGGCGCAGCCCGTGCTGCATCAGCTACTGTTCTTGGTGTCGCCTCCGTCGCAGCGGCAATCTTTCATGGAATCAAAGCCTGCTATTTCCATTTCGCCGGCAATCAAGAAAGAAAAGTAGAACAATTGAACAGTATGCGCCTTGCAGGCCATACACTCGGCCGCTGTATCGGTAATGTCATCCGCGCAGCCGTTGCAGCACTTCCTTTCATCGGCAACTTAACCCTCCTTGGAATTGATGTAACGAAAGATCATAAGCGCCTCAAGAATCAGATTAACGCAACAACTGAACAGCTCCATCAGCAAGAAGAGCTCGCACAAGATCTCTTAGGGCATATTGAGAATATAAATGCCGAGCACACAGAGCACCTCAATCAACTTCAAAATCAGTTGACACAAGCAAATCAGCAAGTCACGACAATTAGAAGAGAGCTTCAGACTATCGCTCAAGAAAGAGATGAAGCACGTGAAACAATCACTCGACTTCAAGAAGAAGTACGAAGAGAAAGAGAGATTGCTGCGAATGCTCATCTATATATGGATCAAGCAGAAAGCCGTCAAGCTGGCTTAGTTGCTGAGAGAGAGCACCATGCAAAAATCGCTGAAGAGCTCAATGCTCAGATCGAAGACGCAACAGTACGAATTACCGAGCTTAATCAACGAGAATATGAACTTGTTGTAGCTCTTCAAGATGCGCAAAAGGATCTTCGAGAGAGCCAAGAAGAACTTGCTCAAGTAAGAGGTAATCTCACAAGAGCCAACACTCGTCTCGAGCGAAGCCAAGCAAATAACCTCCAATTAAATGCAAGAGCTCAAGAACTCCAAAATCAACTTACAGATGTGGAGCAAGCAAGAGACACTCTACAAAGACAATTGCGTGCTGTTATCAATCAGCATAATGACAAAGAAATGCAAAGATCTGAAGCTGTACGAGAACTCGAAAAAGTTCGAGCTGACTTAACTCTTTCCAAAGAAGAAAGCGAAAAGGCTGAGGCTGAGCTCAACACTCTCATTCAACGACTTGAAGAAGAGATTGAAGAGAGTCTCCTCACAAGAAATAATCTTCAAGAAGAGTTTAATGCACAACTAAGACTTCGTGAGCAAACTCAACAAGAACTTCAAAAGACTCTAGATCGCGCGGCAACTCTCGAGAGAAATCTTGAGGAAGCAACTCATAAGATTGAAGAGATCAAAAATCAATTCAATCATGAATCGGAGCAAGAAGAGCTTGGTACAGAAGCTGTGTTAAAAACTAAAGATTTAGAGATTGAGCGACTCAAAGCTCAAATCTTCAATCTTCAAGCCCAACTTCAAGCACAAGATGAATCATCTGAAGCTGGTGATGATCAGCAAGCCTCTGCAAGCGCTTCAACAACTCCATCTGTTAGAAGAAAACGAAAGTTTCACCGTCCTCAAGCTGCTACAGCAACACCTCCGACGGCAACACCTGCGACGGCAACACCTGCGACGGCAACAGCTCCAGCAAATAACAATGGCGCTGCCCAATCAGTAGCTCAGGGAAGACCAAAACGAAATCTACAGCCTGTCAACTATCGAGAGTTAAATAATGGTAATCGCCAATAAGGATAATTAAATCCTTAGGACGTAAAGTTCTCTTACCAGAAACCCACCTTTCAAATTTCTTTGAAAGGTGGGTTTTATTTTTACCCACGAACAGATCGAATAAAGCTAAAAGCCGATAATAAAGAAGCCGTCCTGAAAGAAGATCTCTCTTCTCAAAGACGGCTTATGTATTTTCTCTTAACGCAAAACTTAAGTCGAGCGTGAGAAGAAAATTAACACTTCTACGCTCGACTTGGATCTTTACAGATTAAGCAGGGACTGTCTCAAAGTCAAAGGCTAGAGGTTCTTCGAACTCTCGCTCAATGAACTTCTTCACAATCTTATGACGCTCAAAGCCGGTACCGCCTGGAATGACGTGACCCATGATGACGTTCTCCTTAAATCCATGGAGGAAGTCAGTCTTGCCTGAGCATGCGGCATCGGTGAGAACACGAGTTGTGTCCTGGAAGGAGGCCGCTGAGATAAAGGAGTCTGTACTGAGCGATGCCTTCGTGATACCCAAGAGAAGTGGCGCTGCCTGAGCAGGCTTTCCACCATCTTTGGAAACTTTCTGGTTCTCAATTTCAAACTCTTTACGATCAACTTCTTCTCCGTAGAGGAAGCTCGTATCGCCTGCGTCGATGATGCGAATCTTCTTCAACATCTGACGGACGATAATCTCAATGTGCTTGTCGTTAATATCAACACCCTGGAGTCGATACACTTCTTGAACTTGGTTGACCAAGTACTTTTGAAGCTCTCTGACACCACAGATATCCAAAATTTCGTGTGGGATGACAAGACCATCAGTCAACTGCTGGCCTTTTACAACCCTGTCACCTCTTTGGACGATCAAGTGCTTGGTATGAGGAATAAGGTGTTCCTCTTCCATACCTGATGTCTCATCGCGAACGATGACAACACGCTTATTCTTTTGAACGCCCTTGATATCAACGATACCATCAATCTTAGCGATCTCGGCGGAATCCTTCGGCTTTCTTGCTTCGAAAAGCTCGGCAACGCGAGGAAGACCACCGGTAATATCCTTCGTCTTGATAGCGCCACGAGGAATACGAGCAAGCAAGTTACCCGCCTTGACATAGTCCCCTTCTTGAACGCTGATAATAGCGCCTGGTGGGAGAGCATAGGTACCGACGAGGTTCTCAAAATGCTTATCTGCGTAGATAGCGATTTGAGGGTGAAGCTCTCCACGATGCGGCTTCACAACAAGCTCTGTCGCACCAGTCTGACGGTTTACGTCTTTCTGTGTCGAGATACCTTCAACAAGGTCATCATATTTGACATATCCAGGCTTATCGCAAATGATAGGAATGTTGTGTGGCTCCCACTCAGCGATCTTTTGGCCTTTTTTAACGACAATACCATCTTCGAAGAAGATCTTCGTACCAAGCTCGATATGGAAGCTTTGAAGCGGTTCAATCGACTTTGTCGAGAGAAGCTTCTTATACTCATCGAGGGTTCTTCCTTCGTCTTTGACGATATTCAACGAGCCGTTCTTATTCAAGGCAACGTGTACGTTGTCTTCAGTGAGAACAGTTCTTAAGTCGAGATATACTAAGATACCTTGATCGTTCGAGACAAGTTCTGGGGTGCTTCCTGCAGACGCAATACCACCCAACTGGAACGTTCTCATCGTCAACTGAGTACCAGGTTCACCGATCGACTGAGCCGCGATAATACCGACAGCTTCGCCTTGGCCGACGACTCGAGCGTTAGCAAGGTTGATACCGTAGCACTTCGAGCAGACGCCTCGTCTTGTCTCGCAAGTTAATACAGATCTGATACGTACTGTCTCGATACCAGCGTCATCGATTGCTTCAGCTTGCTGAAGTGTCAATACATCACCTTGGCGAGCTAAGAGGATGTTCTTATCGCCTGGGAGGTAGATATCATCGCACACTGTTCGACCGAAGATTCTGTCCTTCAAAGGAAGAAGCTCTTCTTGGCCTTGCTTAATTGCAGAGACATCGATACCGTTCAATGTACCGCAATCATCTTCAGTAATGATAACGTCTTGCGAGACATCAACAAGTCTTCGTGTCAAGTAACCGGAGTCAGCTGTCTTCAACGCCGTGTCAGCGAGACCCTTACGGGCACCGTGAGCCGAAGTGAAGTACTGAAGTGGTCCCAAGCCCTCTCTAAAGTTCGCAGTAATTGGAGATTCGATAATCTCGCCCGATGGTTTAGCCATCAGACCGCGGAGAGCTCCAAGCTGCTTAACCTGTGATTTGTTACCGCGAGCTCCGGAGTCCATAAGCATGTAGAGCGGATTCAAGCGATTTGTTGAAGGCTTCGACAAGAGCTTGAAAAGCTGCTCGGAGAGAGCGTCAGAAGCTTCAGTCCAAATCGTGATAATCTTTGAGTGGCGCTCACCATCTGTGATGATACCATCTTCGTACTGCTTTCGGACAACTGCAGCCTTAGCTTCTGCGTCAGCGAGAACCTTCTCTTTTACGGAAGGAACGAGAATGTCGCAGATACCCACGGAGACAGCAGCACGGGTCGCTTCACTAAATCCGAGGTTCTTCAGGTTATCCAAGAATCGAACTGTTCTTTCGAGACCGACTTTCTTATAGCACTCTAAGACGAGCTCAGACAAACGCTTCTTAGGGAGGCTATAGTTTTGGAAGCCAAGCTCTTCTGGAACGATTCTATTAAAGATAACTCGACCAGGTGTTGTTACGATAACACCATTTGGAGTTCTCAATTTAATCTTCTCGTGGATATGAAGACCGCGGCCGGTAAAGTCAAATCTTCCGCTCTTTTCTTCGAGATCTTCCCAAGTATAGCTTCCTGCGGCATGCATAGCCATCAAGACTTCTTGAGCATCTTTAAAGACACGGATCTTCTTACCATTCTGCTCTGGATCATAGAGAGGATCGCTCATCAAGTAGTAGAGACCCAAAACCATGTCCTGAGAAGGGATAGCGGAAGGCTTACCGGAAGATGGCAAGAAGATGTTATCTGGCGCCATCATCAGAGCTTTTGCTTCAATCTGTGCCTCAACGGAGAGCGGCACGTGGACAGCCATCTGGTCACCGTCGAAGTCAGCGTTAAACGCAGAGCAGACGAGTGGGTGAATACGGATAGCTTTACCTTCAATCAAGATAGGCTGGAATGCCTGAATACCGAGACGGTGGAGCGTAGGAGCACGGTTCAGAAGAACTGGGTGTCCTTTGATCACCTCTTCCAATACGTCCCATACCTCTGGATCCTGGCGTTGGATTTTCTTCTTAGCAGAGCGGATTGTATAAACATGACCAAGCTCTTTCAATCGGCGAATGATAAATGGCTCGAAAAGCTCCAAAGCCATGATCTTTGGAAGACCGCACTGGCTGAATTTCAACTCAGGACCGACGACGATAACGGAACGGCCAGAATAGTCAACGCGCTTACCGAGCAAGTTTTGACGGAATCGACCTTGCTTACCTTTGAGCATCTCTGCTAAGGATTTCAATGGTCGGTTTCCAGCACCCATTACCGGATGTCCGTGACGGCCGTTATCGAAGAGCGCATCGACAGCTTCTTGAAGCATACGCTTTTCGTTTCGGACGATCACTTCAGGAGTCTTCAGCTTTAAAATAGCCTTAAGACGATTGTTTCTGTTGATAACTCGGCGATAGAGGTCGTTCAAGTCAGAAGTTGCAAATCTTCCGCCGTCGAGTGGAACAAGCGGACGAATGTTTGGTGGGATGACTGGAACACAGGACATCACCATCCAATCTGGCTTGTTGTTGGAAGAGATAAATCCTTCTACAATCTTCAAGCGACGAGCGATTTTCATTCTCGCCTGCATCGACTTTGTCTTACGGAGCTTGTCTTTCAAGTCGCGTAAAAGCTCATTTAAGTCTTCAGCTGCCAAAAGATCGCGGATGGCTTCAGCACCCATGCCAACTTTAAATGCTTCTTTGCCGTATCGCTCAAGAGCTTCGCGAAGCTCAACATCATTCAAGAGCTGTTTCTTCTGAAGATCTGTTTGACCTGCATCGATAACAACATGCTCTTCATAATAGATGACTCTTTCGAGATCTGTTGTCGACATGCCAAGGATGCTTCCGATTCTCGAAGGAGAAGTCTTGAAGAACCAGATGTGCGCAACTGGTACTGCGAGCTCAATGTGAGCCATACGCTCACGACGCACTTTCGAAAGTGTAACTTCAACACCGCAGCGATCGCAGACGATACCTTTGTGCTTAATCTTCTTATACTTACCGCAAGCACATTCCCAGTCACGAGTAGGACCAAAGATCTTTTCGCAGAAAAGACCGCCTTTCTCTGGCTTGAACGTACGATAGTTGATCGTCTCTGGCTTTTTCACTTCGCCGCGAGACCACTGATTGCGGATCACATCAGAAGATGCGATATTAATGCTCAACTTATCGAACTGGAGGCTTAAAGAATCATCATCTGACTTTGAATAAGAGCGTCGATGCTCAAATTCATCTTCATCAAATTGATAATTCTGCTTTGCATTGAGGGCTGACTCATCGTCTAAGCTTTCATCATCCTCTTCTTCAATGTCATCATTGAAGTTATCTTCTTCATAAGCTGCTTCAGCTTCATCGTAGGAGTCTGAAAGGATTGTGTCGTCTTCGTCAGACATGTACTCGTCCCCTGAAATGAAAATATATAACTCTTACAAAACCTTAGGGTTTACCTTAAAACGAATGAATTAATATTTTTTTCACTCGTTTTCCCGCATCTTCTCAAAAACATTGCTGTTTCACGACGTCAGTTGATGAAACGCTCTTCCCATTTTCAGAGAGAAGAGCGTTTTGTATCATCTACCTTATTCAGCCTCAGCAGCTGTGACTGTCTCAAGAGCGTCAACAACAACTTCAGGTCTTACATCAAGGCCAAGACCTTGCATTTCCTTGATCAAGACGTTGAATGACTCTGGTGTTCCTGGCTTGAGAAGGTTCTCGCCTTTTACGATCGACTCGTAAATTCGAGTTCTTCCTGCCACGTCATCTGACTTGACAGTCAATATCTCTTGAAGCAAGTGAGCGGCACCATATGCCTCCAATGCCCACACCTCCATCTCACCGAAACGCTGACCACCCATCTGGGCTTTACCACCAAGTGGCTGCTGGGTAACAAGTGAGTATGGACCTACTGCACGAGCGTGGATCTTATCGACAACCATGTGGCTCAACTTCAGCATATACTTGTAACCAACGACGACTGGGCTATCAAAGCGCTCACCAGTACATCCATCAAAGAGATAGACCTTACCATCTTGAGGAAGTCCATTCTGTGTCATCATCTCCCAAATCTTCCATTCAGGGAAGCCTTCGAAGACCGGAGCCTTTACATGGATTCCGGAACGGCGAGCTACGAAACCTAAGTGTGTTTCAAGCAGCTGACCGATGTTCATACGAGAAGGCACACCGAGTGGGTTCAACACCATCTCGATCGTCTGTCCATTCTCCATGAATGGCATATCAGCTTCAGGAATGATGTTCGAGACAACACCCTTGTTACCGTGGCGACCTGCCATCTTATCGCCAACTTGAAGCTTACGCTTCGAAGCGATATAGACTTTCACCTGACGGAGAACCCCAGCGTCGAGCTCAGTATCACCTTTCTTCGTCAATTCAACTTCTGTCTTATACTCATTATCGAGCTTTTGAAGCTGAAGTTCAGACTCTTGAACGATGGCTCTGAATTCTCTCCAAATTGGATCATTTGGCAGAATCAAGTTATCGAGAGTTTCTTTCTCAAGACGAGCGATTGTCTCTTGATCAATATGAGCTCCATCTTCGACAAGAATCTCTGCAGTCTTACGATGGATCACAACTGATGGAGAAATCTCATTCAACAAGAGAGCGCCTAACTTATCGTGCTTCTCGATCTTGATCTGGTTGAGCTTCGTCTTATACTCTTTTTGGATGTCTTTCAAGCGTGTTGCTTCTTCAACCAATTCATCATCGGTTTTTGAGAGTCTATCACGACGAGTAAAGATCTTCACATCCATAACGACACCCTCAGTTCCCGGAGGCGCAGTCAAAGATGCATCCTTCACGTCAGCTGCTTTCTCACCGAAGATCGCTCTTAAGAGACGCTCTTCTGGAGCTAATTCAGTCTCAGACTTTGGAGTAATCTTACCAACGAGAATATCACCAGGCTTGACTTCGGCGCCGATACGGATAATACCATCTTCGCCCAAGTTCTTTAACGCTTCTTCGGAGACGTTTGGAATATCTCGTGTGATTTCTTCCTTACCGAGTTTTGTCTCGCGAGCTGTGATCTCGAATTCTTCGATATGGATCGAGCTATAGTAGTCTTTTCTGAGGAGCTTGTCAGAGCACAAGATAGCGTCTTCGAAGTTATATCCTCTCCAAGGCATGAACGCGACTAAGACGTTGCGTCCGATCGCAAGCTCGCCATTGTCTGTTGCAGGTCCATCTGCAATTACGTCACCTGCTTTGACTTCATCGCCTACAGAGCAAATTGGTCTTTGGTTGATGCAGGTTCCTGAGTTCGATCGTAAGAACTTCTTCAAAGTATAGACGCGCTTCTTCAGACGGTTGAGTTTTGATGCGATGATGACTTTAAAACCATCGACATATTCAACAATACCATCTTCTTCAGCGATAACTACGGCGCCAGAGTCTTTTGCAGCTCGAGCCTCGAGACCAGTACCTACGACTGGAGCTTCTGGGCACAAGAGAGGGACTGCTTGGCGTTGCATGTTCGATCCCATCAACGCACGGTTCGCGTCATCGTGTTCCAAGAATGGAATCAATCCAGTTACGATGGAAACCATCTGCTTTGGAGATACGTCCATGTGGGTTACACGATCGGAGTCGATTTCCAACAACTCACCACGGTGGCGAGCCCAGCAGCGAGACTCAGTGAACATATTGTGCTTGTCAAGTGGCGCTGTCGCCTGAGCAATCACGTACTGTTCTTCTTGATCGGCAGTCATGTACTCGATCTCTTCGGTGACGACACCGTCTCGAACGATTCGATATGGAGTTTCGATAAATCCAAATTCGTTAATCTTAGCAAATGCTGAGAGCGATGTGATAAGACCGATGTTTGGACCTTCTGGAGTCTCGATAGGACAAATACGTCCGTAGTGGCTTGTATGAACGTCGCGAACTTCGAAGCCTGCGCGATCTCTGTTCAAACCACCAGGTCCTAAAGCTGAGAGACGACGCTTGTGTGTCAACTCGGCGACTGGGTTTGTCTGATCCATAAACTGAGAGAGCTGCGAGCGGCCGAAGAAATCCTTCAAGACGCTAGAGAGCGCTTTCGCGGAGACAACTTTGCCAGGTGTCAAGGTATCGGATGTAAAATCAAAGAGGTTCATTCTCTCTCTGATAATCTTCTCCATACGAGCAAGACCGATACGGCACTGGTTCTGAACGAGCTCACCTACAGATCGTACACGTCGGTTACCGAGGTGGTCGATATCGTCGACTGCTGCTGTTTCATCACCTTGCTTTAAGCGAATTAAATACTTAATTGCCTCAATGACATCCTCTCGTCGTAGCGTGACATGCTGAAGTGTCTCATCGGTGACCTCAAAGCCAAGTTTTGAGTTGAGCTTATATCGCCCTACGCGGCCGAGATTATATCGTTTTGGATCAAAGAAAAGACGCATAATGGCAGCACGAGCATTGGAAATAGTAGCAGGCTCGCCTGGTCGCACTTTGCGATAGAAATCCTTCAAAGCAGCTTCATAGCTGTCTGTTGGGTCTTTTGCCAACATCTTTAAGATTGGATGGCCTTCATCGACATCTTCGACGATAGAGATTGTATCAATACCAGCATCGAGAATGCGCTTTAACATCGCTGTTGTCAACTTCTCGGAAGCTTTTCCGAAGACAAGAGCGTTTTCATCATCAGCTACATCTTGAGCTAAGACTTTACCAACATACTTGGCGATATCTTTCTCGGACTTGATTTTGACTTTCTTGGTCGAGAAGAACTCTTCCATGATGTCAGCATTCGTCGAAAGACCTAAGCAGCGCAAGAATGTCGTCGCAAGAATCTTTCTCTTTCTCTTCTTTCGGTCAACGTAGACGTTGATGCAATCAGAAGAGTCAAAGGCAGCCTCAAGCCAACTTCCTCGATATGGAATAATTCGCATTGAGTAGATGAAGTTGCCTTTAGGATGGCGCTCTTGCTCAAAACAGATACCAGGGGATCTATGAAGCTGAGATACAACAACTCGCTCAGCACCATTGATGATAAATGTTCCTTTTTCAGTCATCACAGGAACTGTTCCCATGTAGACTTCTTCTTCCTTGATACCAGTTTCGTCCGTGAGTCTAAACTTTACCTTCAAGGTAACATTAGAACTGATACCACGACGAATACATTCTTCAGGAGAATACTTTGGTACGCCAAGACTGTATGACACGTACTCGAGGACAGTCTTCTCATCAAATGACTTGATAGGAAAGACTTCTTCAAATACTTCTTGAAGGCCAACTGTTTCTCGCTCATCCGGAAGGACATCTGCTTGAAGAAATTGGTTGTAGGACTTGATCTGAACTTCGATCAAGTTAGGAAGGTCCAATATATCTTCCTTATCATGGAAGCTGATGCGGCGAGGGGGCTTACGCAACATTCTAGACTCCGTAGCTTATGCTCAGACAGACTCAAAATAAAATACATTTCTATGGAACACAACCATAGAGGTTTCAATTTGTCTCATAGCGTACTTACCAACCCTTCCTTTGATACAAAGGGATTGAAGATGTACAAAGCGAGAGAAAATTGTACCAGCAAAAGAAATGTTTGCAGAAAAATAAAAGAAGCCAAGAATTTGAAGGAGAAGTGATTTTGAAATATTGTCCATACCAAGCGCGATTAGAAGAGACTAAGCGCAGCATATGGCTCCTTCATTCGTTTAACGTTCAAAGTTCGATCCTGCTCTCTACAGATTAGATGAGAGGATCATACACATTGCATTTCTCTAGAGAAAGCATGAACATCATGCCAACCTTAGAAAGGGTACCAAAAAGATACATAAATGCCAATATTATTGGCAACTTTTTCATACATCGAATCGTAAATTCATATGAGCAAGCCCACTTATCCACTCGAAACTGAAAGTGTCATTGCATGATCATCTTTCGTTTTTCTAACGGTAAGTAAACACCCAAGAGATCGTATTGATTTCTTGGGTGTTATTTGCCTTCATCATATGAAGTCAAAAGAGAGTTGATACATGAAAACTGAGATAAGAATTACCTTACATCAGAAGTTCGGATCAGTGCTCTTCAAAAGTCTATATTACAGACCTTTCAAAGTTACTTTTGCACCGCTTGCTTCGAGCTTCTTCTTCATGTCTTCAGCTTCTGCCTTAGGAGCAGTTTCTTTGATGACTTTTGGTGTAGCTTCTACGATATCTTTAGCTTCCTTAAGTCCGAGGCCTGTCAACTCACGGAGAACTTTAATGATACCGATTTTCTTGTCAGCTGGAGCTTCTGCCAATGTAACTTGGAAGTCTGTAGCTTCAGCAGCAGCTGGAGCTGCAGCACCTGCAGCAGCTGGCATAGCAGCCATCATCATAGGAGCAGCAGCTTGTGCTTTTACGCCCCACTTGTCTTCCAACATCTCTTTTAATTTTGCCATCTCGAGAACAGTCAAGCTGCTGAGATCTTCTACGAGTTGTTCGATGTTCTTGCTCACGGTTTTTCCTCTTATCTTAACTTAAATTGATTGCGAATTTGAACTCACTTATTATGCTTCTGACGATGCCTGTTGTTCGCTTCCTTGTTCTTTTTCGGAGCGATTGTCCATACAGTGCATAACACTCGTCAAAAGAGCGTCCATGACAGACAATGTCTGTGCCATTGGCGCCTCGAAGAGACCGAGGAGCTGAGCACGCATTTGATCTTTGCCTGGAAGCTGAGCGAGCTTCTTCATATCTTCTGAATTGACAGTCTGGCCATCGACGTATCCACCGGCAAGCGTAAAGACTTTGTCGTTGTCGTCGCTGTATTTAATGATCGCTTTCGTTGCTTCAATTGGATCTGTTGATGAGAAAACAAGACCAATATGACCTTTCAAATCATCAACATCAAATTGAATTCCAATATCGCTAGCAGCTTTTACGAAGACGCGCTTACGCACAACTTCGAAATTTCCACCAACTTTAGCAACTTCTCGGCGGAACTCATTCGCCTTGACTGCTGTCAATTTATCATACTGGGTGATGATGAATGAGCTGGATCGCTTCATGTGATCCTGAATTTCATCAAGTAAGAGCTGTTTCTCTCTTTTCATGGTTCACATCACCCTTTTGCTGTCGTTTCAAATTCGCGCGGGTCAATCTTCAAGCCAGGTCCCATCGTTGAGGAGAGGTAAAAGTTCTGAACATACTGACCTTTTACCGTTGCAGGCTTGGCACGTAAAACAGCATTCATAAATGCTTTGACGTTGTCGATAATCTGTTCTTTTGTGAACGATACTTTACCAACGCCGCAGTTAATCACGCCGAATTTATCTGTTTTAAATTCGATCTTACCGCCCTTAATGTCCTTAATCGCCTTACCGATATCGGTGGTGACTGTACCAGCTTTTGGTGTTGGCATAAGGCCACGTGGACCTAACACTTTACCAAGCTTTCCAACTTCACGCATCATATCTGGCGTTGCAACTACAGCATCGAAATCTGTCCATCCGCCTGCAATCTTTTCGACGAGGTCATCGTTGCCTGCGAAATCTGCGCCATTAGCTTGAGCTTCTTTAAGCTTATCGCCTTTTGCGAGAACGAGAACAACCATCTTTTTACCTGTTCCGCTCGGTAACGAAACAGTACCTCGAACGTTTTGATCAGACTTCTTGGAGTCGATGCCCAATTTCAAAGCAATGTCAACCGTTTGGTCAAATTTGACCGGTGGACATGCTTTTAATAATTCGATAGCTTGATCAATGCTGTACACTTTTGAAGCGTCAACTTTTGAAGCTATCTCCCGACGTCGTTTCGTCATTCGACTCATGTCTTACCCATCCACAACTTCTATACCCATTGAGCGGGCAGTTCCATAAACGCAGTTCATCGCTGCTTCTATACTAGCCGCATTCATGTCGACCAATTTATCTTCGGCAATCTTGCGAGCTTGGCTTCGTTTGAGCTTACCGACTTTATCTCGGTTTGGCTTTCCCGATCCTTTTTCAACGCCAGTAGCCTTTTTGATCATCTGTGCCATTGGAGGACGTCGAGTAATGAATGTGAACGTCTTGTCCTGATAGACAGTGATCACGACAGGAAGGATATCTCCCGCCTTGTCTTGCGTCTTGGCATTAAATTCTTTACAGAACGCCATAATGTTGACGCCAGCAGAACCAAGCGCCGGACCAATTGGTGGAGCTGGGTTAGCTTTCCCTGCAGGGATCTGTAACTTGATAATTTTTGCTACTTTCTTAGCCATTGTATTTACTCGTTACCTCTTCTCAAAAGACCGGGATGACACTTCTCTTTTTATGAGCTTTCATCACTTCTCCGGTCTATTTTCTTAATGGCTCCCATCGAATCAAGAGGCATGTTTCACTGAGAGCATTGCTTCTATAAAAGAAACAGCTAAACATTAGGTAGCTGCTTGATCTTCAATATATTCTTCTACTTGCCAGAACTCGAGATCATCAACTCGAGTATCACGACCGAAGATAGAAACCATAACACTTAAGCGGCCCTTATCGTGCTGAACTTCGATAACGTTGCCAACAAAGTTGACAAAGACACCATCGGTAATCTTAACTCGATCGCCAATTTCAAACTTATGCTTTTGAGTAACTCGGCTCTTCTTATCTTCGATATCTTGCAAGAGAGTGTTGACTTCTTCTTCACTTAACTCATTCGGCTTTTCGCCACCGAGGAAGTCGACTACTCCATTCGTATTCTTTACATACATCCATGAATCTTCAGTCAAGTGCATGTGAATAAGCAAATAGCCTGGCCACATTCTCTTTTCGACGATCTTTTGTTGACCGCGTTTAACTTCGGAGACATTCTCTGTAGGGAGAACAACTCGATCTATAAGTCCTTCCATCCCATGCGCTGTGCGATTTTCTTGAAGAGCTTTCTTCACTCTTTTTTCATGAGAAGAGAGCACTTGTACTACATACCACTTCATCATAGCGCTTTTCCTTTAACCTAGAATCAGTCTCAAAAGGTAATTCATGGCGAATAAACTTTTTTGCACAAACAAGTCGGCTACATAGAGTAGCATTCCTGATGCAAAAGCTGCAATAAGAACTATTTTGGTATAGTAAAGGACTTCTTTATCCTCAGTCCACTGAATACGAAAGAATTCAGCCTTGATGTCTTCAAAGCGTCGAAACGCCTTTTTCATTGAAAGGGCTTTCTTATAGCTTGATTGGGGAACTTTTTGTGTGTCCATGAAGAGCGGGTACGCAAGTGAATATATTTCGATATTTCAGCCACGCGAAATGCGAGTCTTGTGGAAGTATACCTTCAGTAGCGTGAACTACTGACTACCTCCACAATAAAGCATCTTAAACATCGAGTGCGGAAGGATTCGAACCTCCGACCGGCGACTTTGGAGATCGCTGCTCTACCAGCTGAGCTACACACCCATAATGCTTTAAGATTTTACTCTTAAAGCACGATCATTATGCCTTGAGGCGCTATTTAAAGCAAGCCTCAAGGCAAGGAAACACTATCTTATTTCAAGATTTGAGATACTGTTCCAGCACCGATTGTTCGGCCACCTTCACGGATAGCAAATCTCATTTGTGGTTCCATAGCGATTGGAGCGATGAGTTCGCACTCAACTTCTACGTTATCGCCTGGCATAACCATTTCTACACCAGCTGGGAGTGTAACTGTTCCTGTAACGTCTGTAGTTCTGAAGAAGAACTGTGGACGGTAGCCAGTGAAGAATGGAGTATGACGTCCACCTTCTTCTTTTGTAAGAACGTAAAGAGCAGCTTTGAACTTGGTATGTGGAGTTACTGTGCCTGGGGCGCAGAGAACCATACCGCGCTCGATATCATCTTTACCAAGACCACGGAGAAGCACACCGACGTTTTCGCCAGCTTGAGCTTCATCAAGAGTCTTGTTAAACATTTCGAGGCTAACTGCGACAGTTTCTTTAACTTCTTTCTTCAAGCCAACGAGCTGAACTTTATCGTTTGTCTTGATAACGCCTTGCTCAACACGGCCTGTAGCAACTGTACCACGACCAGAGATTGAGAATACGTCTTCAATAGCCATCAAGAATGGCTTATCAACATCGCGACGTGGAGTTGGGATCTTTTGGTCGACAGCAGCCATAAGCTCGTCGATCTTTCCTTCCCAAGCAGCATCTCCTTCGAGAGCTTTCAAAGCAGAACCACGGATGATTGGGCAATCTTTGTAGCCTTTTGCCTCGAGAAGTTCATTGATTTCCATTTCAACGAGGTCGATAAGCTCTTGATCCGCTTCGGAAAGAGCATCGCACTTGTTGAGGAAGACGACGATCGAAGGAACACCAACCTGACGTGCGATAAGGATGTGTTCTTTTGTTTGAGGCATAGCACCGTCTGTTGCTGCAACAACGAGAATAGCTCCGTCCATCTGAGCCGCACCGGTAACCATGTTTTTGACATAGTCAGCGTGGCCTGGGCAGTCTACGTGAGCATAGTGTCTGTTTGCAGTTTCGTATTCAACGTGTGTTGCGTTGATAGTAATACCGCGAGCACGCTCTTCTGGGGTATTATCAATCGATGAATAGTCGCGGAATTTAGCTCCACCTCTTTTTGCTAATACTTTTGTAATAGCAGCTGTCAAGGTAGTTTTACCGTGGTCAACGTGGCCAATTGTACCGATGTTGACGTGAGGCTTATTCCTCTGGAATGCTTCTTTTGCCATTGTTGTTTTCCCTCTTCTTGGAATACAGCATCAACGTTGATTATATATAAGCATGCCCAGAATAGGAATTGAACCTACGACCACTTGCTTACCATGCAAGTGCTCTACCACTGAGCTATCTGGGCTTATACGCTCCCCTTTCTACTTTGGAGAGCTCTTCTTATCAAACGAGCTGCCAGTCTAGTATCACGAGAAAAATAAATCAATCTTAAAACGATAAAATTCGATTTCTCGTATCAAAATTTATTTCTGTCGATATACGATCCTAGCCTTTGTAAGGTCGTATGGAGACATTTCAACGGTAACTGTATCTCCTACAAGCACACGGATATTTTTCATTCGCATCTTTCCGCACAGGTAAGCTGTAACTCGAACACCGTTTTGCAATATGACGCTGAATGTCATATTTGGCAAAAGCTCCTCAACTGTGCCTTCAAGGCGAAGGGTATCTTCTTTACTCATAAAGCAATGATTATCCGGTGAAAATACGACAAAAAAATCGAACGGATTTAAACAGTACGCCGCTCGAGCTTTCCATCTACTTTAATACCTCTCTACCCTTCTTCAGAAAATTCATATAGAAGAGCAAAGAAATAGATGTGAAATGGCATGATTAAAGGCTAAAAAGCTTATTTTCGTCAAGGTTATTAGACTTGAGATCGCTACAATTTATTCTTAATATGGAACTTCAAGAGGTTATAAACTCTCAGCTTGATTCTCATTTCAAAATGAAGCAAAAAAGAACTCTTGCTCCGAACACATAATCATATTTCTCATAACGCATGAATATTCAATTAGATAAGAATCAATCAAAGCCATCAGATCTCTTCAGCCATTCGCTTCCTTATCTTTCATTTAAAGAAAACACTGTCTCTATCAGCATTACCGTAAAGCCAAACGCGAAGAAAAGCGAGATATTAGGCGTACATAACAACAGGATTAAAATTGCTGTTAAGGCACCTGCTCAAGAAGGAAAAGCGAATAAAGAACTTCTCAAATTTCTTTCCAAGGTATATGACCTACCTCTCTCCTACTTTGAAATCTCCTCTGGAGATTCAAGTAAAGATAAGCGAGTCACACTTTCATATATTCCCTCAAAAGAAGTAATAGTAGAAATAACTCAAAAAATGATCGCCCAATCTCTTATGAAATGATATGGGCGTAAGCTTTATAAGAAGGAAATTGATGATGAATGTATATAAAGCTTTTCACAAGAGCCTAGGCTCTCTTATGTTGGCCTTCGCAACCATAAGCTTTTCACAAATATATTCCGATGAGACTCAAGCCAATAGTCAAAACGCTCAAACTGAATCCGCTTTAGACAGAGCTTCGATACAGCTGACTACTCCTCTTCCCCCTCAGTGGATAAATGATCTATCATTCCAATTAGACACGCAAAGCGCTTCGCCATCGAAGTTTCCTTACAAAGTGGCAATCGGCTCTATCCCTGTGAAATGCAGAGAGGAAAAGAGTAGTGCAGATATATCCTATATTGCCTACTTCAAAGACATTGAAAACGCGCTAAAAACAGAAACTCAAAGACCTGTCGTATTCTGCTTCAACGGGGGCCCATCAAGCTCATCAGTATGGCTTCATCTCGGAGGCCTTGCGCCAAAGAGAGTCAACATTCAAGATATAAATTGGCAGTCAAAGCCGGTCACTGTTATCGACAACCCCCATAACCTTTTGACTGTTGCCGATCTCGTCTTTGTTGACCCCGTATCGACCGGTTTCAGTCAAGCAGAAACCTCATCCGATCAGATGAAGTTCTTTGGAGTAGATGAAGATATCGATTCTTTAGCTCAATTCATTAGCCGCTTTATCGGTCAATTTAACCTCTGGCAATCGGATAAGTATCTTATTGGAGAAAGCTATGGCGCAGTACGCGTAACTGGAATCGCAGCAAAGCTTATTGATCGCTACATGATTACATGCCAAGGAATAGCACTCATATCCGGGACTATCGACTATAGAGATATAGAATCACCAGATCTTGGAGATCTCAGCGCTATCACACCTCTACCTACATTTGCAGCTCTTGCACGCTATCACAACAAGCTAGACCAAAAACAGCTCAACCAACCCTTGCATGATTTTCTCCAGGAAGTTGAGACATTCTGTATCAAGGAGTACTGCCCATCAATCCTTATCGGAGACATGCTCTCTATGCAAAGAAAAGAGAAACTGGCAGAAAAGATGGCGTCATATATCGGACTATCTAAAGAGACGATCCTTGAGAACAACCTCAGAATTTCCCCATACTTCTTCGCTCTTAATCTTATGAAAGAGAAAAAACAACTCATCGGCAGATTCGATGGTCGCTATCTCGGAGCTAAAATTCCTGGACAGGAGTATGCTTGGAATGACCCAAGCCTCTTTGCCGTCGGTCCAGCATTTGTCACTGCTTTGAATTCGTATCTTACAACAGACTTAAAAGCGATCGCAGCAAAGACAAAGCCGTATGAAATCTTCTCCTCAAAAGCAAATCCATCGACATGGAACTGGCAGCGGCCAAATACCCCTCCTGGACTTGGCTATTGCTCAGTTGTCGCAGACGCAAGGTTGACTCTCGCACAGAATCCGGATATGAAGCTCTTCGTAGCATCCGGCATCTATGATTTGGCACTCCCATTCTTTGGACAGGAGCTGAATATTCATAGACTTCTTCTTTCGCCTGAGGTCAGAAACAACATCACCATGAAGCGCTACTTCGGCGGCCATATGATGTATCTTGTCCCATCTACAAGACAAAAGCTTATCTCAGATCTTGCCAAATTTATTGAAACGCCCCCTCTCAAAATAGAGACCACTCAAACGATCCACCCGGACGAACTCGCACTAACCGCCGCAGAATCTGATCGATAATTTTTATTTATCTTTTCTATCTGAAGAAGAGAGTTAATTCTCTCTTCTTCTATCCTTCAGTCTTTTAATTCATTGCTTGACACAAAGGTTTTTTTGAGTAATGACAAGAAATATCTTCGGTCATTTCTGGTTTAAGACGAAAAAAGGCCTTAATTCTCATGCCACACACACAATCTCCACTACAACGAGATGCGTCGTCTATACATCCTTCCCCTCTTGAGGACGAGATCAAATCGATCACTCACTCCATTGCATCGCTTCTTCATGAATTGATTGAAGAAGATGATAATCGAAAGGGATATCACACATCGCCATCCTCAATCCTTACTGGATTGCGAACAGCTGAATCATCAAATGAAGAGACAAGTCAAGAAATTGAGCGAGATCTAAATCTCATCTTATACAAAGTCTCTGAAGGTTATAAAACACTCGCTCGCACACTTCAACTTCAAGCCGCTGAAAAACCAGAGCTGTATCATGAAAGTGTTCAATCACTTAGAAAATTAGAAAAAGGTCTCCAGCTCAATTTTCATAATAAAATTGCTTACACCCGATCTGTTCTCGACTTTTTCTCTGGAAAATCCTGGAAAGAGATTCTTAAGCTGACGTCACACGATATTCAAGAACTCTATCGCCCAGCAAGAGATCTCTATGAAATTGGACACTATGAGAGAAGCGCTTTAATCCTCGGATTCTTAGCATGGATCGACTCGAAAAATGCTGATTTATGGATCTTCTTCGGTCATGCCCTTTACTACTCATCTCAATATAACGAGGCTATAAAAGCATATTATATAGCTTCTCAATGCATACCTGACGAGCCTTGGCCGCATATTTACACTGCCGCTTGCTATCTCGCTCAATTTGACTCCGAGCTCTACTCATCGTCATTGAAAATAGCACTCCAAAAGGAAGAGGCAAAAGGGCCAAAGAAAGATTCTGAGCTTATACAGCTCATACAAGAACACCTAAAAGAATGTAAGCAGCCGAATGGAGCTTTTCCAGCCTAATTGATAGCCAAAAGATGCTCCAGCATATACGTCCAGAGAAAGTAAAGAATGTTATAAAGGTTTATATTATGTCTATATCCGGGACTTCTGATCACCCACTTTATACTTCATCTTCTCAAGTAAGAGGCTTATCTTCGAGCACACATGGAAAGCTTGCTCCAACGCTTCTTCCTGCTCAATCCCTTCCTGAGTCTCTCAAAGAGACGGATAATAAGTCTTCAGAGAACCAAACTGCTGTAAACCCGCTTCAAACAGAGTTCAAGTCAGTTCTTTCATTATATGTTCCCCATGAACTCCAGCAATCAGCAGCGTCTAGAAGCTGCCAACTCCTGCCATCTGAGACAAGTACGTCTGATTCAATGAACAAAAATGCTGTCATTGACCAGACCTTTACAAAAGATCATCTTGCGTCGCATATGGCAGCCCTTCCGCTCATTGGTTGTCTTCCACTTATTCAAGAAGACCATCAGATATGAAATAGAGCTAACCCTATGTAAGAGGATTTCTCTCATGGCAATTTTTAGTCTCGTCTCTCCTGCCCTCTCAGCGTTTCAAGACGTCATACAAACTGCGGGCGATGTTGGAGCCCAACTCAATCTTCCATCAAGTCCCGAAGAAGCTAAAACCGCGCGTTGGAGTGTATGGACATATCTTCCTGCAATTGGCGCTGGAGCGCTTTCAGTTGCGCAAGTTATCGGCTGCGTCGCCCACGCTGTTTTAGGAAACACTCCTCAAGCAATCTTTCACGGCATTTCGGCAGTAGTTGCTGCCTATGCCGGAATCTGTGTTGCAAGCTATGTCCCCCTCATGTCTTTAGAAGGCTATGCAAAAGTATTAGCCGATAAAGTCCGACAAATGGGCAAGCTTATTACAGATCTTAGACAAACCAACACCGAGCTTTCAACTACAGTTCAGACACTGGACAAAGATCTCTCTCTTCAAAAGAAAGAGCTCATAAAGAAAGAAAAACTGATCGAAGAAACTATCGATAAGCTTCAAAAGTCGATACATGAGCTAGAAGCTGCTGAAAAGAAGGCCGAAAACCTCCAAAAATTACTTGATGGATTTCAAAAAACCACAAACGATGTCTCGACTAAGATCAATCAATTTGTAGATCTTAATAAGCGCCTCTCTTGCAATAGCGAAGAGCTTTCAAAGCAGCTTGAAGAGATGCGCAATGTCCAGCAATCAATGCAGCTCTCTTTAGGAGATATTGACGAGACACAAGGAGCTCTCCAGCACAAGAAAGAAGAAGCTGAGAAGCTCGCGACTGACTTTCATCATACCTACTATAGGATCTTAGAGCTTCTCATCCAGGTAAAGAAAGAAAAAGAGGCAATAATCGCTGAGATCAATGAGCTCAAAAACAACGCGGGAAGGCTCGAGCAAAGTGTCGATAAGCTCCACTCCGTGGATCAGCAGCTTGGCGAAAGAACAACAAATGTCAAAAAAATGGTTCAAGACACAAACGTCCTTATAGAGCGATTAAAAGATGTTGAACAAAAGATCGACCAGAAAAAGAAGCAAGTCCAAACCCCTCGACAAGATCAAAACCCCTCTCCTCGGACAGATACTTCCTCAAAACAAGAACAAACAGTGAATAAACAATAATTAAAAAATAAGAGCGAAGAGGGTCTCATGTTTACTAATACCACCCAAATAAACACAAACAATGAAATACAACTTGTTGATCACCAAAACCATACTGTAATAGACATTCCAAATCAGCAAGTACCACAGCCACAGTCTTCTTGGCTTGGTAGAGCTATCAGGAGACTTCACCCCGTGCAATTCTTAAGCGGAGCCGGAACTGCTTGCGGCCTAACAACAGCGGGTGTCGGAGGAGCTGTAGCATATCTGGCCTATAGTACCAGTAATTATGTTATCTTTGGCCTAGGGCTTGCTTCCGGCGTAGTGGGTGCAACTCTTGCGGCCACGAGCTGCATCTCCACTGTATACCTCTGTGCCTGGAGACCCCTTAAGAAGCTCGAGCAAATTACTCAAGATATTCAGCAAGCGACAGGAGACATTCATTCTCAGGAAAAACAACTTAATAAGCGCAAGTCCGAATTAATTAGAATAAATGACCTTCTTCGACAGCAGCTCCAAGCTGAGCGACAGCTTCATGAGCAAGCAAGCAAGAAAGTTGAAGATAAAACGCAAGAAATTCAAGCGCTCACAAAAAGACTTGAGCTTATCTCTCAATCTTTAGCTAAAGCGAAAGATATAGCAAAAGAGTGGGATAACTCTGCCAAACTGATTACTCAGCAAGTGGATTACTTTAAAACAAATAGTCTTGACCATGAAATACATGAAATCAGCGCTCAAGTGACAAACGCCTCGATTATTCAAGACGATTTGGAACAAGATGCTGAAAGCCTTCGAGAATTCGCCCAGTCAATGCATGATTTAAGCTCCACATGGAACGACATGGTTAATAAGCTCAATATGACTCTTAAAGAGCTTTCATCAGATGTCACTATTAAAGAGCAACATCTCGAGCAAACACGTAAAGAACTCCAACGGTTAGATAGAACAAACGAAGACCTTACTTATAACAACATACTGCTAGAAGATAAATTGAACCTACTTGAGAAAGAGACAAGAGAACTTAAAAACTCTGAATCTACATTACAGAACACACTTGAACAACTAAAAAGCTCTATCTCTCTCCTTGAAATTCCAGAGGTTCAAGAGGCCATCAGCAACTATCTCAATAAGCAAGAGACTCAACAATAATAGCTTTTACTCTATAACTCTCCGAATAAAGGCGCTTTTTCTTCAATTACAGGAGAAAAAGCGCTTTTTTAATTAAAAATTAATAATCGGCCAGTACCATTAAATAAAATTATTAAAAATACAGGCATAAAAGAATGAATATTTTATGGTATCTAGCACTGGCATGCTTAAGTCTTTCCCCTCTTTCAGGAGCTGAGAAGAAAAATAAACCACCAAAAGTTGATGTAAAAAAATACACAACTTCTCTTTACAGCCAAGACTATCGAGCCTTCACAAACTGGATTCTTGAGAAAAATGCCAATCAAGCAAAATATGAGTTATTAGTCGATACAGTCGTCAAAGCAAGATATCCTCTTACCAATACGATTACGTGGTATAAAGCTTCTCTATCAAATAAGAAGTTCAAACAACTTCTTAAGAAGCAAGTGATCCAAGGAAAGATCAAGATAAAAACAGATCACTCGTTTTTCTCTTATAAAACGAATGGCGCTTTTTGGGTTGATTTCGCTAATGGATCCACCTTTGGCGGCGGATTTCGCTCTAATGGAAACGTTCAAGAAGAGAGGATGTTTTTAGAGTTTCCGCAGCTAGCGCAGCTTGCTTTTAACGTAAGAAACAATACAGCAATCCTTCCCTTCCAAAAGAAAGATGTAGAGCCTTTTCTCGTAGTGAATCTGCAAAGAGCTTTTGATATCTCAAGAGTGCCCTACGGAAGTAAACTCAGCAATGCAGATCCTCTAGACGTCAGAAATAGCATTCACTCTGTTTCAAACCCGCACTCACATGCACACGTTATTGGGCTAGTCGCTAAAGACTGGAAGAGATCTAAACGCAAGAAATACTCAATAAGAGATCTTCATTTCCATTTAAAACAAGCTCTTGTCGCCAACATCGCCGCCCTTAAACTCCACAAAGCGAAACAAAAAAAGCTCAAATTTGAGGTCCATACGGGACGTTGGGGAGCTGGCGCTTTTAAAAATAGCGTAAAAATGCTGACAGCTATTCAGATTCTTGCAGCACATATGTCGCTACAAAAAGGAGTAGCCCCTAAAAAAACGACTCCAGCTTTTATATTTCACTCGATACGCTCTAGCCTCATAAAACAGCTCCAGCAAGAAATTGAGACAAACCTTCAAAATGGCATCACCCCCGAAGGACTTTTGAATCAGTGGCTCATAAGGCAAGATACTGACTCTTCATGGAGACCTCAAAAGTAGCCACTCACTTCTATGGCGAAGGGTATAAAAGCTCTCTTTGACCTTCGCCATTTCCTTGAGGAACACTCTTTCCTAGAAGAGAAAAGATCAAATACTGTATACTTAGCTTATTCCCTATAACGGGGGTGTCCTGGGTTCGACTTAAAAGCCTAAGGCACGTTGCGTGCGGAGGACGTCGGTTGGCCTCCTTAATCATCCGGCAAACAATACATGCTACACAAAATAGCAAAATCGTAAGAGCCGATTTCGGTTCTCTTGCGATGGCTGCCTAAACCTAACAGTTTAACGCGCCCGATAAGCGGCTCACCTGACCAAGAGTGCGCCGGATCTTATCGTTCATACTTCTTGGTATGCTCTTAGTCTTCTGATCTTGCGAAGGAGATTTGGAGCGAGACTAACTCGCAAGAGGGATCTTTTTCTGGGTGACCTCGTACCTCACACCGTTTGGAAAGAGAGACCTATTTCAAGAGGTACTATGCACGTAGAGGCGCGTCTTCTAGCGCTTTCTAAGGACGAGAGTTCGATTCTCTCCACCTCCATTCCGGCCTCCAGTTGTATCCTGGAGGCTTTTTTACCAGTCAAAATCAGGTAATCCTCTGACTACAGGCTACTATTTTTGCTTGAGCAAGCTAAGAAATCGATGATTGATAAATAGCTTATCTCTACCCCTTTTTACCTCTTCGAGAAATCCGATTTCACAAAGTAGTTTAAGGTGCCTAGAAGCGGTGTCGCGTCCTATAGAATTCATCTGAGTTACGTTGGCGATTCGAATATAAGGCTGAGCAAAGAGCAGCTCCACAAGTTCCTTGCTGTAGATGGAAGGGGCTTTCAAGCGAATATATGCACGTGACTCTTCCATGAGTTCGCGAATGGCAAAAATCTTGGCACTTGTCCACTTCGATGTTTCAGCTATAGCTGCCAAGAAATAGAGAACCCAATCCACCCACGCCCCTTCTGTAGTCACCTTCAGTAATTTTTCATAGTACTGAGCCTTGTGTCTAATGATGTAGCCACTCAAATAAAGAATCGGGGTATCGAGTAACTCCTGCTCGATTAAATACAGCAAGTTAATAATACGACCTGTCCTACCATTACCATCAGGAAAAGGGTGAATGGCCTCAAACTGATAATGCTGGACGGCTAATTTAATAAGAGGATCAACACCATCTTTTTGATGCAGATAGTCTTGCCAATTCGTAAGGAGTTGCCTCAAGAGCTCCTCACCTTCCGGCGGAATATAAATAGTTTGCCCGGATAATTCATTGACAAGCGCCGTTCCCGGAAGCTTCCGCAGCCCTGTGTCTACCTGCCGGATGGTGCTACAAATCTCACAAATTACTGCTATGCTTAAAGGACGCTTCTTAATCGCTTGAAATCCCTGATAAAGAGCTTGGCGGTACTGAAGGGTTTCCTTGGTTGCTGAGTTCATTGCAGCTGCATTTGCCTGAGCGCACTCAAATAGCTCGTCGGTGGTTGTCACAATATTTTCGATTGCAGAGCTAGCCTGTGATTCCAATAAGGGAATGCTATTAATCAACACAGTTTGATTCGGTATGAGCTGCTCAGCTACTTTTAACTTTGCCAATTCTTTATTCGCTTCAATACAAGCTTTAAGCACGCTTGGTATTTCAAGATCTATCTTAGGCGGAAGAAGAGGGAGCTGGTTATAGGGCCTCGCTGAGTCAAAGAGCTTCATATGTTGCCTTTTTTAGAAAAACACGCCAGATACTCTAAATACGTGGGGTTATACATCATATCTCAAACATATGTTGGAAAAAACAATAAAATACAACATATGTTGCTACTTTACCTCTATATTTCCACTCCAATCGATGACATGCGGCGCCCCAAGCTCACCCAATCAAAAGTTCTGAACGCGTCTCTCTACATCTATTCGAGCCGGGTAAAAGCCCCGGCCATTTTATCTAGAAAAAGCTACCGATTAGTTGCTCTTCTTAACAATCTCAGATTTGAGCATCATTGTACCGAATCCAGGAATCTTTGCTTCAATGTTGTGTCCGTTGACCTCATCTACTAGGCGAATATTTTTCACTTTTACACCTGCTTTTAAAGCCGATGACGCGCCTTTGACCTTTATATCTTTGATAATCGTCACACTATCACCGTCGACGAGGATGCTCCCATGCGCGTCCTTTATAACAGGCTGAGCTGTCTCACCTTCCTTCTCGTCATGGATAGCCCACTCATGCCCGCACTCCGGACAAATATACAAAATCCCATCTTCGTATGTATGTTCGGAGCCGCATTTGGCACATCTAGGTAAATCTGTCATAAATAATCACCATTCGTTTCTAAAGATAAAATTGTAAGCCGTTATTGACACTGTAGTCCAATCAAAAGTTCTGAATGCATCTCTTTTCGCCTCAATTCAGGCCGGGGCTTTCCCCGACTTTTCTAATATCTATCTAGATGGCACTGTTCTTTTCTTTAACTCATCTACTTATACATTCTTATCTCTACTTGTTCAGTAAAACGCTCTGGTAATCAAATGCTTTTATTGAAAGATAACGAGCCCCGAAATACATGATAGCTATTCCTATTAGCAGGGTTGGCATCACACCCATCCAATTAAGAAATATGCATCCAAGAACAGGTGCAATACATCCTCTTATTCCTACAGCTAAAATATTGACCGCGGAATATTGATGACTTGAGTCGTTACCTGAAAGAAGTGTTCCTGATAAGTTCCAAACAAGATGACTGCCCGATTGGGCTATCCCATAAATTAAATAAGCTAAAAAGATAGAGGCAACTGAAACAGTGCTACCCATCAATAGAAGATTATAAGCAATAAATCCCCAAGCGACTAAGTGAGCGCATCGCAATATACTTGCTCTCTGCAGTCGACCTGCCCACATATCTGCAGTTCCGATTATGCCCAAACCCTTAAGAAAAGTCCTACAAACGAACAATGAGTAGTAAGAGATATCCAAGTTACCTAAAAGCCAATCACCTGCAGGTTTAGCGAGCATAAGACCAAACCCTGCTATAAAAAACCCTATCTGAAAACGGGCAAAAAGAGAATTTGCTTGGATGAGCTCATATGAGCTCTCCCAAGGTTCAATCAGAATTTTAAACAGATCTCTTTTCGGCAAAGGCTCTTTTACAGCGCTGTCAGTTACTGGGATCGATTGATATAACCTACCGGAGAGCACATATAATATCGCCGAACAAACAAAAAGCAATCTCCAAAGATCAGGATACCTATCCAAAAGAAGCCCTAAAAACGGACCTAAAAGCATTCCGACAGCATAAGAGACTTTAAAAGTCCAAGAATAAACTCTTTCTCGCTGCTCTCTAGCAATATTCCTCTTTAACAACTCCATCCGAGCTGGATTTGCTGCCCGAAAAAATAATGTATAGCAAGTGCTTGCAAGCACAAAAAACCATGGATTCTCAAAGAAAGAAGAAAACAAAAACAACGCTGCGGTAAGAAAAGTTGCGAGCACTAGATTCCTTCTCAGAACTATTGAACTACTCTTCAGATTTAATATAGAGCACCAATAAAACGACAAAATCGATACAGTCGGCGCGAGCGCTGTTAAAGCTGAGATATGGATGGTAGTAGCTTGGATTTCCTTTATGATTAGGAAGGGCAGTAGCAGAATAAGAGCAGATAAAGGCTCTTGCAAGATACTTGAATAGAGCAGAACTGTTGCTGTCTTATGCTCGGCAGCTTTTGTACCACTTTTAAAGTTGATATCGATCGACAATTTGTACCTAATCAATTGCAGTCAAAATATAGCATGACGCTACTTTGGTCCAACAGAACATGTCGTATTCACTAAGTTTATGAAAAGAAGCTTTTCTAATTTAAACCCGTTTATTTCCTAATCCTTCTGGGACTGAAACTTTCGCTTAAAGAATAGGGCTCTCTCTTTATACACCACAAATGATGATACGATAGCAAGAAGTACAGTTTGTATGACCTTGCTGTCAGGATGAGTCTGAAACATCTCGTTAAAGAGGCCAGCTGTAATGTGAAAGATGACAGCAATCAGCGTATTTCTTTGGGTCTTGTAATAGAGCCAGTTCATTAGAAGAACAAATGGGAACAAGCTCAGAGCAAAGTTTATCCAATAAACCCAACCTATCTCGAGAATATTGCTCTGATAATAATTTTTAATAAACGAAAGGGGTAAGTGCCAAAATACCCAGAAGAGAGCAAAAATCATCGATGTGATGAAAAGATTAAAGCGCGAGCGAAGGCAATCAGTTCCATAAGAGTGCCAAGCCAACTCCTCAAATACAGGCGCTATGATAAGCATGTAGAAAGGTGAAAAGAGGCTAAACGAGAAGGACGCATGACCCGAAAATGTAAACTGATCGATGCTATGCCCAAAGAAAAGTGAGATCACTTGTGCCAAGATGATGCTTAAGGGCATTAGAAAACATGCCATCATAAGATATGAAGCGCGCGCATCAGATAATCTAAATACCCGATGAATCATATCGCCTCGTAAGTGAGGGTCTCTATACATCATCGAAAAGGCTATCACTGCAGGGCTTACGAGCCCCATAAGCTCAAAGATACCCGCCAAATTATGAAAGATGATATGAGCCGCATCTGAATGACTCAAAAAAGCCGCTATAAACCAAAACACCCAAGTAACTGAAAGCGATAACGAATAAAAAGTTAGTGGGCGGTTATAGTACTTTATTCTGTTCATAGATACACCATTTGATAGGAGTCAAAATATAAAACTCGTTACATTTCTACATGTTATGCTAACCGACCGACGGTCGGTCGTCAATAAAAATACAAATGGTGTTATGAAGATTGGTCGTATTGGAAACTTGGCGTTATAGTGTCCCTAACTTCAAAGGTATCCTATGATTAACAGTATGAAGAAAACCACTGATCGAAAAACAGATATCGTACAAGCCGCTCGGCGCTTATTCCAAACGAAAGACTACGAAAAAACCACCATGCAGGACATCATGGATTCAGTTGGAATCGCGAAGGGCACTATTTACCACCACTTCAGATCGAAAGAAGCGATTCTTGAGGCTGTTATTGAGACTATAGTCGACGAAAGTATCGACAAGATGAAAACCATACTCAGTGAAGCATCCGGCAATGCTCTAGAGAAATTCAAGCTCCTCATCCATGCCGGTAATTCTACGAATGACAATAAGAAAATCCTGGACAACCTTCATAAGTCTGGAAATGACTCAATGCACACTCGCCTTCTCGCTGTCGCTATCAAAAAACAGGCAATCCTATATGGTGAAGTGATCCAACAAGGCTGTAAGGAAGGGATTTTTAGTACAACTACCCCTCTTGAGAGCGCAGAATTCATCCTCTCCGCTTTTCAATTTCTCACTGATGTCGGTATTTATCCTTGGCATCAAGAAGATATAGCCCGCAGAATAAAGGCAATTCCGAGCCTGATCGAGCAACAGCTTCAAGCTCCTTCAGGATCCTTCCAATTCCTCGTTAAGAATACATAAGACCTGTATGTTATGGATGTAGAAATAAAAAAATCAGGTATTGGACAATTTACAGATGGCTTAGGAGTCTTTACAAAACGGAAGTTTAAAAAGGGTGAAGTTGTCATCAAATGGAATGCTCAAGTGTTAACGGCAGATGAATATGACAACCTTCCTGAATATGAGAAAAATAACTTCTGTCATGAAAGGAACCATACTATTTATTACTATCCTGATCCAGGAAGACATGTAAATCGATCAAAGAGCCCAAATCTTGTTCCAGACTTTGAAAGAGAAGCTGATATTGCCGCACGCGATATTCAAGCTGGTGAAGAGCTATCCATCCCTGCCTCAACTATCGAAGATTTTTAAGCTAAGAGAAGCCGGGAGACCCCTCCCGGCTTTATTATCACTCGATGTGCTGCTGCTCTACAGTAGGTTTTGGCGCCGATACATATGTAACGACCTTATCGGCTAAGACTCTTATTCCAATACTAGCCCCAGTGATCCCTAAAGTCGTTCCAGCGCTAGTTAATGCGTTCATCGACACGCCTGTTATCTTTTCAACAGCTGTATGTAGTGTAAAGCCGCCTGTTAATAAACAGGTTCCCCATGCGATCTTTCTTCTGTAATCTATAGACATCTCAGGTTGGACATACTCTAAGATCTTCTTAGTGCCAAGATATGTAACTTTTCCAATAGCATATGCCGCACACGCACTCATGGGGCTTGCAACAGCCCAAGATCCAACGGCTGCAAAAGCAATAGCCTCAACTCCATGATGTACCACGTCTTTAAAGGTAATTTGAGACAACATAAAGCTTTTTCGCTCCTATTTATAAAAATGTATTATATTACTATGAACAAGCTGATGAGCCGAATCTACATGCTTGATAAGAATGAGAATCTCTCTTCACTTTCAGAATAATGCAGCGAAATATTCCCAACCATGTTTTCCAAACTAGGCTAAGAGGGTGCTTTAATTATTCTACGAGTGCTATGGCTTGCATGAAATAGAGCTAAAAGCCGGAATAGAGTCCCGGCTTTGATCGCTTCTATTGATCGGAGTGTTTTTGATTGTTTTTCTTCGAAAGATCGACTTGCCACTGCGACATAGCATCTTGAGCTCCTGTAATTACAGGAGGATTTTCTTGATCTGGGCTATCAGGCTCTGCCTTTCCTCTAAGCCTGTAAAGAAGCCAATCATGAGTAATTAAAAGAGCTAAAACTATTATTACACCAATTATAAAATACATAATTACCTCTTGGTTTCATTTCATTATCTCTATTCTCCTCCCTGTAAGATATATTAAAAATTGTTTCTTTGCTCCTTGGCGTTTGAATACATTGAAACATCAATCTCAAAATTAAGGCCAAGGACTCTTATTTCTTATGATTTCATTAAATTAATTTCTTTAATATAGAAACAGGTAATAGGCACATTCAAACCAAGAGCTCGTTTATGAGTAACGTACTCGATCCATTTCTCCTAAATCTTAGTAAGACTTGCTCTACTGATAATCTCGTTCGTGAAGATGGCAAAGCTCTTCGCCTCTTAGATAAAATTATTTGTTTCGTGAGTAGGAAAAGATTTTCGCATCACTTTGTCTCGTCTTGCAAAAAACTTCAAAATTATAAAGAGAGCGAGATCCAGCAGCTTTCATTAAATGATCGCCTAGAGATTCTTGGAAGATTGAGGCGAATTCAAAGTAACCTAACCAATGTAGCTGAGAAAGTTGAATGTGAAAAACTCATCGATAATTTTGAAACGAAAGCTTTCCCAAAAACAAAAAAAGAGCGCCAAGAGATACTTCAACTAGTATCTTCTTCGTTTGAGAATCTTGAAGAGTCTGCTCAAAAGCGCAATGCCAAGAAGCTAAATGCCTTCACCCATAAAATTGAAACCATTATCGACCATTGTTCTGAAGATACAAGTATTCTGAAAGGAGTCATAGAAAGAACAAATATTGTATTAGCTCATCAGGAGAAAAAACGCACAAGTAATAGAGCAAGTACAAGACTTCAAACCTCATGCCAATCTATAAGAACAAAATTACTCTTCCAACTTGAGAATGAATTAAAATCTAAAGGCAGTTCATATGCTCTGGAACAGTATCCACAGCTACTCTCTTCTTACTTGATTGCTGAGTATAATAACAATCACGTGAATGAGATAGCAGCAAGACTTTCCTCATTAAAATCTCTCATGGATAAGTACTCGGACGACAAAGAATTTATAGCTTCATGTATTGGAAGTATCGATAATTTTCTAACCCAGACTGTTTTTTCAGAGAGATATAGCCTATCTGAGAAGTCAAAAGGATCTCTTTTGGTAGCTTTTAAAGAGATCTTCCCCCTAGTAAACACATATATAAAGGATATTGATGATCCCGAACTGGCACTACAGTTAAAGATCAAGTGCTCAAACCTTCCTTGTGCAACCTCGCGATCTAAGTATCCTGAGACAGTTTTAAGCGAAAATGAGCAATTAGAAGCGCTCTTAAATGGTCTTCAAAGCAAAGAAGAAAAATCCATACAATCGCTCATTGTATCGCTAGAGGCTAAGAAAAGAATTCCTCAGCATGATGTCTCACGCCTTGCAAAACTTGTTAGTAGAGAAGGCGAATCTGGTCTGAGCCATGAAAATCTTATGAAATTGAGAGAAGCTCTTCTTTTAGGATCGACAGCGGCATCGCTGCAATGGGATAACCTAGAAGCAGTCCGAGAATTTATTGTGAACAATTACGAAATTCAAACTGAATCGAAATTTGTTCAGACAATAGTTGCTTGGTTTAAAAAGCGATTGAAAATATACACAAAGCCTCAGCCAACTCTCATCGAGAGCATAGCAAGAAATTGCAAAGCAAAAACATTTTTCTCAAAACAGCTCGGGATAGATGAGTCCTTAATACATATCCCTCGATGGTACCATGCAACAAATCACGCCTTTGCGATAATCCAATCTGGTCACATAGAGGTTCGCCATCAAAAGCTATTTAAAGGAGCATGGGTCTCAGACGAGCGAGAACCTCTATTTGGATCATATACGCTTGCTTTAAGCCACAGAATCTCGAAATTAGATTCAAAGCCATTTATTGGCTTTCAATACGATGCAGGGAGATGGAGGGGCGTCCAGAAAAACATAAAACTTATTAATGGAAATGCGTCTAAAAGCAATTTGTCAGTAGTTGGAATCCCTAACCAAATCGATAAGACTGCTCAAAAAGTAGACAAGGCACGTGTTATTCAAACTTTGAAAAATTCAGGGCTGCCACAGACTGTCGTAATGTCCTCAAAGCAGCTTGATTATGTTCAATCTGAGGTCAAGCGAATCTTAGGTGACCCAAACCTCTCGAGCGATTGGTGGGGGAAAGGCTCACCTTATTCTGATCATCAACTCAAAATACACGATACAATCCAGTCAATGAATGTATCCACAGATCAATTCGCTGTAACAGGATCAAGAGCTGAGGATCAGACGAAAATATCAGAGATCGTTCAATCTTTCGCTCTACCACTTTATAAACAGCCCATGCCACAAGTGGCAACCTATCGAAATAAGAAAACAAATATGCGCGTCGAATTGAGTGCCCAAAGCGACAAGCAATATAAAGAACACGTTGATCACATTCACGCTGGGCTAAAACCCTCACGAGGACACCATGGAACAATGCACAGCACAAGAGCTGTTCTATGGTCACAAGTGCTTCTTCGTGCATATGAACGAATGGGCATAACCACAAATGCCAATCCTATCCTTTTGGCTACCGCTACTGCATATCATGATGTCGCTCGAGAAAACGAATTTATTGATCGTTGGGATGAAGAGAGCGCCCAAGCTTTAGGCATGCTACTGCAAAAAGCAGGTATTGATGAAGAAACAACCCATAAGCATGTTCAGGCTGTTGAAGAAAAAGACCCACAAAAAAACCGTTATTCAACTTTCGAGCAGCAGATCGTTCACGATGCTGATTGTTTGGAGATCGTTCGTGTTATTGGTAAGTATATTTTTAAAAGCAGCAATCTTTGCATAAGCAAGCTCATACAAAACCAACAAGACAAGAACTTCTACCATGAGCTTATTCAGGAGATATTCAAATTTATCGAAATCACAGATGATAAGAGAATCATTAATCTCCTAGAGCATTCAAGCGATGACTATTATGGAGATTTGGTCAGAGTCTTATTCGCTATGCAACGACAAAATCCCTCTTTATTCCCTCACTTGACTGGTCTCATTAGAGAGGACATGGAAGAGATTTTATCGATAGAAACTGATGTGAGTCGCAAGCTTTTAGAAATAACGTATCCCTCGCGGTGACAAAAGCAGTTAAAGCTCACTCTTATGTCTTTATTTTCTCTTATCGAGGACATAATGGATATATGTAGTTTGTTTCTTTGGATTTGGATGGATATTCACCCTTCTAAAGCCCATTTTCTCGTATAAAGATTGAGCAGGCGTATTAAAAACTCTGGTATCAAGAGAAATACACTCGGCATCAGACAAGAATTGCTGCAACTGAATAAGGAGAGTCTGACCAATTCCTAGCTTTCTAAAACCTTTATGCACTCCAAAATGATCAATATAGTAACTGCGATCCGCTAATCGAAGAACTGCTGCGACTCCGACGATCTTGTTATCATTAAAACGTCTTACTTGGAAGTACAACCTCAGTATCGAATTAGGGGTTTGATAGCTTTCAAAGTCTTTAGCCGACATATCTGCTATGAATTCTTCATAGGAGCGAAACCTTATCTCATCAATTTGAAGCTCTTTTAAGGACTTACCTTCATGAAGCTTTGGATGTAAGAAGGCCTCAAAATACATAGATTGGCCTTCTTGCAAAACTTCATTCGGGATAAAGTCTTGATATTCATAGACTTCATACACGCAGTCCCTATCAACAAGCAAAGTCTGAAAGGCATAGACCGGGTTCATTACGAACACGAGAAGGGCAAAAAAATATTGAAGTCTCATAGTTTATTCTCTTCATTATGACGGCAATTCAATTTTCAAATGAAGAGCACTATATAGGCACACCTTTAATTTGAGAGAGAACTTTTAACCCTTCCTTCTTCTCTTATTAAAAAGCTTACTGGCAGAGCAGCCTTTCACGAGAGAATGGATCGAACTCAACTTAATTAAATAATAACGCAAATTAATTAATCTTTTAATTATTAAACTATTTATTTTATAATATATATTAAAAAATAATAACGGAATTAAATATGCCAGAAATCAACAAAAACAATAACACCTCTAATAACCGCCCTCTGCCCACAAATTCGAATCAAAGGACTATTTTTCCACCTCAAACACAGCCGCCCTCAAATTACCCTAACAATCGCCCTCCCCAGCAACGATTGACTCTCCCCCTTCCTTTTCATCACCTCCCTACTAATCCTGCTATTACAGGAGCCCATCAACTACAGCCAATACCTTCTTCTCACTACTCATCATCAACACTTCCACAGCAAGCTGTAACTCAGAATCAAAGAAGAGTTATACCGCAGAATGCACTCAATACCCAGAATTCTCAACAGCACTCGAAAGGACAAAGCGTAGAAATAAAAAAAATCTTAGATAAGATTTATAAAAATGATGATGTAGCCTTATTAGAGCAAAAGTTCAGTGATGTCAAAGAAGCCTATAAACATGACTTAGAGAGTCTTTTTAAGTTTGGCTCTCTTTCTAAAAGCTGGAAGTGCTTGTCGTTCCTTATAGAACAATTACCAGAAACTTTATATTTTTTCGTAAAGACTGAGGGATATTCCTGGGCGAAGAGTGCTCCAATAGAGCTTATAGAAAAAGTAGTCGCCGCCATAGGACCGAGTAAAAGTGATGCACATGTCAAAAATAGCTTAAATCAGTTTCTGAATACTTGCCTACCACAAGCTATTCAGAATAGTGATGCTCCCAGAGTGAAAGCTCTCTTGAATGCTGGCGCTGACATCTACCTCATACATAAAGACTTCTTATTACCAACGCTTGATGTGTTACAAGTATTGATTGAAGCTGCAGAAAAATCGGAAGATAAAATCAAACACCTTAACGCCATCTTTTTGTGTAATTACAACCCTAAAGATAACACCCATGATGGCGAAAGACTCTCTCAAGCTATCAAGGAGAATAAATTTGAAATCGCTCGATGCATCATTCGCCATAGCGCTCAAATAGAGGGGCGCCTCTCATCATTCCTATTCCATGAAATAGCCCTTATAAGGATATCTCAAGGATATGACAGCTTTCGAAAAGACACCTTAAGGTTAGCTTTCTTAAAGGAAAAATTATTCCCAACACTACAACTCCTCAAGAGTGAAGGCGTTCTTGAAAAGGTTTTAGAAGAAGGAAGCGATTACTTCAATAAACTCAATACTGAGCTTGGAACTGAAGATATTATACAGGAGATACTCTCATACACACCTCATGATGGGAATGAATTTCTATCAATAGAAGATCTATTAGAATCTTCAAGCCTCAACACTGATATTCTACCAGTTTTTCATACGTCTGAGCTCATCCCCATACATCAAGCACTCCTCAAAGGAGATATTAAGGGAGTAAAAGCCCTTATTGAATGTGGAGCTAATCCAGAATCAATCGCAAAAATCCCATTTAGTTATAATGGTTCAAAGAAAACCCCTCAAACTGTTGTCGCGACTGCTGATCTCATTAAAGGATTGTTAGAAACAGTCGATCAAAAATACTACGGCAGTATTTTTGCGAACAAATTTATCGATAACGTACAGTATATAACAGAACACAGACGCCGTACTGGGCCTCTACATACGCTTATTGATGCAATTCGACATAAAAACTTTGAGATAGCTCGAGTGCTTATTCAATATGGAGCTCATTTTCATTCTGAGGGCATTCACTGGGCTGAATTCTTTAAAGAATGTAGCTTAGGTCTCACGCAGCAGGCGAAAATGCAATTCTTACAACAACAACTCTTGCCCATACTCAAATTCTTTAAAGATGAGGGGGTATTAGACGAAGTTATTAATATAACTCCCAATTTAAGAGACTTACTTCAAGACCTTGAGGAACTCTCTGGTGTAGAAAATATTCTTGAGGCGCTCTTGTCACAAGAGCCCACAATACAATCAGAGAAAACATCTTCAACTAATGCTGGGGAAAATCAAAATCAACCATCCCAACGTTCTCGACCTACAAATAATGCTGAAGCCAGCGATGCTTCTTCATCAACTCACAATAAGAGTGTCCTTCATGCTCCAAACAGAGATGAGTCGCCTCAGCCGACTGCCATCCCACAGCAAAATATAGAACTTCCCCCTCTTTCTTCATCATTTGAGATAGATATTGCCACGCTCTCAGCAGAAGAGCGTGAGAGTGTTTCAAAATATGCTCAAGAGCTCTACGCCGCTTTTGCTAGCTATTTGAATAAGGATAGAAAAGAAGCGATCATGAAAGAGCTAGAAGAGGCAGGCGGAATCTGGAAGCTTCGACTTCCAGCAAATGAAATCCAGGCTCTTTGTTTGAAACTCTTGCCGGCCTATAGGTCAAAGCTTTCCTCTTCAGAAGACGCCCGCTCAATTCAGATTTTCGATGTGATTACCTCTCGATTTCTAAGCCTTCTTAACATCGAATTTTTCAAAAAGAATACGGTTATCAAACCTGAAGAGATAAAAAATCATGTTGAAGCCCTCAATGGCAAATCCCAAGCCTTCCTGCGCCTTCTCGAGATTCTTGGCAAATCATTATCTCAACAAGAGACAGAAGAGTCGCCTTCAAAAGCGCTCTTTGAAGAAAATCCTCCGCTACATCGAGGCGTGAACCACTCTTTACTCTACTTGAAAATGCAAGAGTTAAAGAACACAGACAACAGTATTTCAGCCGCAGAAGATCTTCCACAAGAAAGAATCCCCTGCTTGATGGCAATCGATAATGGAGTAAGCTATACAGCCTATCCAATGTCGATCACTCTGAATGGTAATGGTTTGATCTCTCAAATTGAATATGACGCTGAAGGAGAATCTAGCAAATTTTTAAAAGAGGTGCTAGGAGTCGACTCCTCATCGACTGAACTTAGTGTTAAAGAGATTGAAGAAATCAGCGCTCGAATAACCGCAGAATCAGAGAATAAAATATGCGTTCTCTTTCCAAATAGGCTAACCAATGATCAGGGAGACGACTCTTCTGAAGACGACACAGCGACGATGACTGATTCGATGAGAAAATCGAACAGTGTCTTTCATCAAAAGCTTTCGACAAAATCATCATTGACAATCGATAGATCATACGCTGATTTTAGCCAGGTTACTTCGTCCAATACAAGTGAGGCTAACTCAGCAAACCAAGGTGTGAAGTCGTCTTTATTGGAAGTAGGAAGAAAGTCAACAAAAGATCTCTTGGAAGACCTTACAAAAGGACAACTCAACCAAGCATACAATACATTAAAGAAGAGAACTCTCAATAACGCAGCGATCTCTACTCCGCTTCACTATCCCCTCTTTGATAAAATAAAGAAAATTTCGTCAGCAGAGCTTGAAAAGGCAGCTCAAGAGGTCAAACTTTGCTATAGCGGTACCAAGAACTATCAAATCGAAGCGGTAAAGACAGTAAAGCTTCTTCAAAAACTCTCGCTTAATCCAGTTGTTGCGCTCGATATGGGGCTTGGCAAAACACTTGTCATGGAAGAGTTAATTTACCAAGAATTGATTTCCTCCCAGACACCAGGAGCAATACTTCTCATATCTCCTCTCTCTCTCCTTGAGCAAACAAAGGATAAGCTGAAAGTTTACCTTGAGGAAGGAAAGAAAAAGGGTGTCCATGAGTTTGATCCTGGAAAGATGATTACTGTTGCCAATAGGAATGGAGCATTATTACAAGAGTGTGAACAGCTGCGAGAAGCCGCGAACAAAGCTTCAGGAATCACTAAGGTAATCATTACAACACCCGATTGCGTGGCAAAGGCGTATCAGAAGAATAAAGACCTTCTTCAAAACATTACGTGGAAATCTATCCTTGTTGATGAAGCTCATCCTCTTAGAAATACGACATCGAAGACCTATAACGATTTGAAGAACTTCATCGAATCTTGTAATAAACCACCTGTGACTCTTATCACAGGGACGCCATTTGAGAGAGACCTTTCAGACCTTGCGAATCTACTACAATTTGCAAATGACGATACAGTATTAGAGAAGCTATCTTTTGATAAACTTTCACTCTACTTCAAAAGCGCGATCAAAGCCTTTAACTCACTGGTAAAGTCTGATTCGGCTGATTCTCCCCAGGCAGCAAAATGTTTTGAGACCATTTTATACACGTTCGCCCATCTCGAAGCTCTCAAAAAGGTATATAGTACCTTCTTTATACGAGCTCAGAAGACAGATGCTTCAATTATTCAAGACTGGGATGGCAAAATCCCATCGAAACATCATGTTGATGTCAACTATGACCTCACTGAAGAACAGGATAAGGCTATTCGGAAGCTTCATGAAACAGATAAAAACTTCTTTAAGAGATCTTCTAAAATTAATAATGTCTTATTCCATCCAAGTATTGATGAAAGTGAATCCATCTCATGCTCAAACGATGAGTTCATAAAGCAATCTGGATTTCTCACCTCATTTTTCAATAATGAGAAACTTCATAGCCTCGTCAAGGAAAAAGGATCGTTCATCGTCTTTGTCGATCGAATCAATCACGGTAAAATTCTTAAAAAGATTTTAGAAGAGAAGTTCAGCGGTCAAATATGGACAGATTTCTATCATGGAGGCTTGTTGGCGGGCGAAAGAACCTCTATGATTCAACAATTTAAAAATGGCCATACAAAAACTGCCAACTGCTTGATTATCTCCATTGGAGCTGGAGGCATCGGTCTTGATCTTCCTTGGGCAAAAGACGTTTTTGTGACCGCAAAGCCGTGGAACCCTTCGGAACAAAAACAGGCAGAAGATAGATCTGTTCGTGTAGGCCACGAGGGTGAAGTAAATATCCATCTCTTTAGAAATGAAGGATTAGATCAGCGCTACCGATTTATCTACACCATGAAAGAGCTCTGGGAGAGCTATATCTTCAATACGAATGGAGATGAAAAAGATCGTTTCGAGCAATTTGTGGCCATCTTAAGCAAGCAATATAGGGAAGAAAACAACCTCGACGACAATGACTCAGAGGTTGAGAGTGTAGAAGCACAGATCTATCAACGCGGCACAAAAAAAACTCTCCAAGAGAGAATCAGTAAAGTAGAGCCTAAGGAAATGCCATCGCTTCTTCGTATAAAATCGATAGCAGCGAAAAAATTTTCCTCTTCTCTTCCAACAACTCCTCAAGCACAACAAGCGTCCTCATCTTCTACCACGAGAGCACAAGCTTCAACGCCTCAAAGAAGCGAGGCAAGTAGCGCAGTGGCTCCAACGCAGACGAAGAAAACATCACAGCTTCCTCCGAAGAGTACGCGTAAAGCTCCGAATAAATTAACCACTCCTTCGGGTTATAAAGACGAATTCACGCAGAAGAGAAGGCAAGACACTACAATCCCACTTAGCATTCAGAGCGAAGCTAAAAACAAAGAACCGGCAAAGGTCATTATCACCGAAAGACCAGGACAGCCGACGATAATCCCTAAGAGTACTCATCAAGCATCTTCTATTACATGCGCTCATCAGCCGCTAGATGCCGCAATTCCAAAGAGACTCTCAAACGCTCCATCAGCATCACAACAATCCAAAACAGCGAATAAGACATCCTCCCACTCGGGCGCAGATCAAGTTTTAGCATATCAATCTAAGCAATCAATACAAAATAGAAGCCAAAGTCTGCCGCCAACCACGGCAAAGAGTAATCCTGCTTCTCAATTTGTTTCTCTACCAACAGTACAGAAGCAGAGCCAGAGCGTAGCGCCAGGCTCAGCAAGCAGCTATAAAAACCCCGCTATTACTCCTACAAAACAGCTTCCTTTTAAAGAGGTATCTGCTGGCAGTAATACGGTACAAAACCAGGGTCATGGCATACCACAAACCTTGGCAAAGAGTAATCCTGCTTCTCAATTTGTTTCTCTACCAACAGTACAGAAGCAGAGCCAAAGCCTACAGTCAGCCTCGACAAGCGGCAATAGAAGCCAAGTAATTACTCCAGCGAAAAAGCTTCCCTTTGTAGATATATCCAACACAAATAGCGTCGCACAAGCGGCCTCTTCGTCTCAAGGAGCTGCCCCACAAGCTGATTTACCGAGAACACTCTCATATCATGGCACCGACTTTGATCGAATTGATGTTTCAGATCTTACAACCGCATATCAAATCGCAAGTGGAGATGTCATCTTAAGAGCCATGATGCAGAATCATCCTCTGCAAAAAGAGATTCTGAAATATAGACAGGAAAATAACGACGCTCAGTTAATTGAGAAGCTAAAGTCGATCTCTAAACACGCATCGACGGAAGCGTGCAGTTCAGCCGGCATTGATGTTGCGCTCTATCAGCTTAAAGACAACACCAATCTAAGCATGAAAGAAGTCAAGAAAGGACAAGGCAAATCGATTGGCACAGCGCGAATTCTAAAGCGAGCCGAAGGCCAATACTCAGTCCTATTGAGAAAATGTTGAGGATATATGTAACAAACTGGCTAAAAAGCTCTTAATGACTCTTTAGCCAGTTTGTTCAAGTTAAATTTTTCACGAGCCTTTTGTTTTATTAAGACTCTGATTTTGGACAGCAGTTAAATCACTAGCCACTTCTTCTATGGGAAGCTTGGTGCCGGCAGGAAGGAATAAGCCTTTCGTTAGCTTGCCTGAAAGAGAAGGATGATTTTCCTCCAAATACGCCTTAGCCTTATCAAACTCGTCTACTACGTTAGCTTGAGCCTGTCTATCATTATGATTGAAAGTAAATTCAAGGCTTCCAATATAGGAAACTTCGCCTGGTTTCACGCAAAAGCCTCCCCAATTAAGAGTATGGTCAGCCGCAATAGGCCCCGCTATAGTATAGAATTTCGTATTACCATATTCACAGCTTATATTATCTATAGCGTACAGCCCTGGCTTAACCATTAAGAAAATAAAAGGCTTTCTCCAAGGTAGCTGTTGTTGTAAAAGAGGCTCCTCAACTCTATAAACAACAGGCTGTTGCTCTTTAGGATAGATTTTTACTATATCAAAAGACACAGGCCTCTGAACCCCAAAGAAAATTCTTGGACCTGGGCGTGTTTTTGAACTAATAACTACTAAGGCATGCTTCTCTTCTTGAAATGTAATTTCCTTGTAATTGGGACTTGTATATTGCCTACCGCATGCGGTAAATCCAAAAACCATTAACACAAGGATAATATTTCTAATTAGAAATTCCTTCATTAAAACCCTCTATTTTATAGTAGTAAACTGCAACGCAAATGAATAAACGAACATATTACACAAAAGACAAACTATTAGTCATGCTTCGCAATAATTACAGCGCAGGCATAAAATTAACTAAAATAAGTTTTTGTATACGTGAATTTCAATTAGGTAGATGTATTGAAGAAGCGCTGATAAGAGAAAGAACTCCTCTGATTGAGGAAGAATTCATCTTATAGCCATATGAGGCCGAGAATCTTCACGGCCTTTTTTCGAAAGAATTAATGCTGTCTTAAATTTCGCCAACGTAGAGCCGATGCGCCATAATCTGGCTCGCTCTTCCAATTACCTTGCGTATAAGCAAAAATATCGTTGCAGAGGATATTTAAATGTTTTTGTAAGACTCCTAGGATCGTCTCCGCGGCTCCAGGGTCAATATCGCTCGAGTGATTCCCATACTCGACAACAACACCGGTGATCACACTTTCAATTTTTCTATGACCACTTTTTGTCTTAATTTCACGCCAAACAGTTTCGGAGAAAAGAGTGGTTAGCTGTGAAGTCTTTACTGAGTATTTGCCTGATAAATCATTTTCGTCTCCTCGTATTGTTTGAGTAAACTCGATCAACCCATTTTTTCTAGTAGCCTCTTGGTATGCGCAAGAAAGCATAAATTGATCTCTTTGAGAAGTATTCTGAGTTCTTGAAACTGTCATAAAATCATCATCCCCTTTGCGAAAAGGCCGGTGATCATATAAGCGGCAAGTCTTATCATTCCATCCCTAAATAATTTTTAAGCCCAAACATTGTTCAGCAGGTAAAACGAGACTAATTGACACATCACAAAGAATTACGAAAAGTTCTCTTGGATTATAACCTCTTAAACAAACCACGGTATAATCCACTTGAAGCCTATGAGAATAAGAATAAGACCTCCAATTCCTACAGTCACCCCGGTCTTAATAAAATCCATTGTCTTCAAAGCACCATAGGAGTACGCCAAGGCATTTGGCGGTGTCGATACGGGCAAAGACATACCGAGAGAACATGTAAGAGCTACGGGAATTGCTATCAAACTTGCCTCTACTGAAGAAATTCCTGCCGCGAAAGGTAGAAGAAGATTTGCTGTCGCAGTGTTACTTAAAAAAGTCGATAAGAGAAGCGTTACCATACAGAATCCAATGATGACAATGAGATCGTTGTAGCTACTTAGAACAGATAATGAGGAAATAAGAATTTCGCTTTTCTCAATCGCGGTTCCAAGCGCTAATCCTCCACACATCAGAAGAAGAATATCCCAATCAATTCGTTTAATATCTCCAAGTGTTGAGAGTCGAAGGGACGTCAGTAAGGCCACTCCCAAGAGAGCTACCCAAGACTCTGAGATTCCATGAAATGGCTCAGTAAGCCATAACAAAATCATGAATCCTGCTACCGAGCCCACATATGCCGCCTCTTTTGACAGGAAGAGATCAGTATTTATATTGATGGACAGTTTTTTTTCTTTAGGAGGAAAGAGACAGATAAGCAACAGGAACACGAATACAAGAATAAGTACGACTAAAGGCACAACCATCATCATCCAAGATAAAAAATCTATTCTGATGCCAACTTCTCTTAAAATACCAAGAACAATAGCATTTGGCGGAGTGCCGATAGGAGTTCCCATGCCTCCAATATTACATCCAAATGCGATAGCAAGAGGAAGTCCTTTTCTCATAGGATCGGTTTTAGAAAGCCCCTGAAAGAGAGGTTTTGTCAAAGCTAGCACCATAGCCGCCGCAGCTGTGTTTGAGATCCACATTGAGAAAAATGCGCTCATACAGAGAGTCGCGGCTAAAATAGCATAGGAGTTTGAGCCCGCAAGCTGTAGCACCCGCACTAATATATACTCATCAACACGATGTTTTCGCAAAGCGGAAGCGAGAACAAAGCCGCCGAAAAATAAGAGAATCAGCGGATTTGAAAAACTTGTAAAGAATAATCCATATTGCCGTATTCCTTCCGGTGAAACGGTGAGGAATGAGAGGAAAAGCACAACCCATAAAGAGGTAATCCATAAGGGAAGCACCTCAAAAGCCCAGAAAATGGTCGCGAATGATAAGACTGAGATAACCCTTTTTCCATTCTCAGGAATTGAGTCAGGTAAAATGAAATAGAGAACAAGCGGGATAAGGAGAAAGAACCAAAAGCGCTTCTTAGAAAATACAGCCTTATGTCTCATATGCCCCCGCTCTTCAAATCATCCCCTTTTCTTTACACCCCATCTTGGAATTCGATCAACATGTAGAGCTATATAGCTTATCCAAAACTATTTGACTTCCATTTGCTCATATCGCAATCTCCTCGCTCAAAACAACCACATTTCTTCACGGAATCGAATCATCATGATAGCGATATTTTCTCGAAAACTACTGACCAGTGCATCCCGCCACTTTCTTCTTCAGCTTCTTTCTCTTGCGCTTATTCTTTTTGGGAGCTTTTTCACGACGGGGTGCTCGCATCCTCGCTCTGAAAGCAACATCCCATATGCCATATCAACCATTGCTCTTAGCGATGCAGTAGAAGATGTATGCATAAAGGAGGGAACATTCACTATCGATTTATTTGATCCTGAAGTGATACCTCCAACGAGAACTTCCAAATTGCGATATCCAGTTGGATTTCTGACTCCATCTGTTGTAGATGTACCGGCAGGAAAGTATTATCTCTATTGCCCGTCAACAAGTTGTCCTTGCATGCTCGAATTATTTATGGCTTTGGATGTCACTGAAGAAGGAAACATTGGGCAACTTATGAGCGCACCCAAAGACTCGCCCCCATTTTGTGCAGAATCACTCATCACAACCTATGCTATCCCAGGCTTTTCGTCGGATTGGTATCTCATTTCGAAGAAAGACTTCTCCATTCGACATGCTACTTTTGACTACAAGCCAATTATCGCGCGTGGGACGAAAGGTCAGTCTCTTCAACTCAAAAAGAAAGAGTGTGGTGGAAATGTCGTTCAAGCAGTCATGACTGGATTTGAGCCCAACGAAATCGTTTCTCTTTCAAGCAACTCTGAAGGAGAGATTATCACTGTAAACAACATTACGATGGATGAAAAGGGATGCGCAAAAAGCATCATTCTTCCAGAAGTCTCAGGAAAAACGAAAGGAAAGGTGACAGTCACAATCACATCAAAAGATGAATCTATAACCACTACTTCAGATTGGAATACCGAAACATTGAGATTCAAACCTTTATCTAAGCGTCTCCTTATCCAAGAGATGCTTATGAAGTATAGAAAATCCGATGCAATGGCAACACCGGTTAGTACCCGTATACAGCCTAAGGTATCATAAACCTATCGTACGCTCCGCTACCAATTCACTTTCATAGCGGAGCTCTGTCTCCTACGATCTCTTGTGCTTCCATTGCCATATCTCACTCTCATGTTGTACACTACAAAGCTTAAGTAAAATGGGAGCTCTGACATATGACTTTTCCTCTCTATCTTCATGATTCATATCTCAAGGAAATGACCGCCTCTATTGTCGAAGTTATTCCTGAAGGAAATCTTCGATGGCAAGTCGTTCTTGATAGGACAATTTTCTATCCAATGGGTGGAGGACAGCCTACAGATCAAGGAATCATAGCTACTGAAGAGTGGGAAGGCAAAGTGTACCAAGTACTCCAAAAAGGAGACAAAATTGTACATTGTGTAGAGAGCAACGAGCCTCCACTTTCTGGATCTCAAATTCGAGGGAAAATCGATTGGGACAGAAGATTCCTCCACATGAGACTTCACTCTGCTGGCCATATAGTCGATTTTGCCTTGCATCTCTTAGGATACTCTCCTACACACCTTGTTCCCTTAAAAGGAGATCATGGAAAAAAACCATACATTATTTATCAAGGAACGGTAGAAGAGGATTTTAGAGAAGCTCTTGAGAGGAAAGCAAACGAGCTAGTTGAAAATAACCTCTCTCTTTCCTTTCGATTTGCCGACTACAAAGAGCTAGAGCAAGAGGTCATGTATCTTCAGCCAGGTCTTCCCTCAAATAAGCCACTCCGCCTATTAACTTTGGAAGGCATTGGAAGTGTCGCAGATGGTGGAACCCAGGTACATTCGACATCTGAGATCGGCCATATTACCATTCTTCCAATAGAGAAAAAAGACTCGACGACTCATGTTCACTATCGACTAACGTAAATCCAAACCATATTTTTATGACTGCAGCTTTAAGATGTATAGCAGAAGCTCTCGACTCCAATTCTTAAAGAGCCTTTATTTTGTGGTTTCTCTATGACTAGTCCTATCCTCGTACTTACAGGACCGACAGCTTCGGGAAAAAATTCAGTCGCGAAAGCGCTCAGCGAGGATATACAGCCATGTGCAGTGGTTGACTTTGATCTGATCCGAGCCATGTTTGTAAATCCTCATCTCGCTCCATGGGATGGCACTCTTGGCAAAGATCAGCAATATCTCGGAGTTCATATTGTCTCTGATATAGCGAGAAGCTTTGCTAACCAGTCGTATCACGTAATCATTTTAGATGTTCTTGAAAGCGACACGTTACCCATTTATGAGGCAAGGCTAGAGGGATATAATCTGCAAGTAATTCAACTGTTACCTGAATTTGAGGAAAATAGGAGGCGGTTTCTTACAAGAGGGCGTTGTCTTACAGATGAACAATTCAAAATGGTCTATCAGCAGCAGCAAGATTTTAAAGGGTTTCATGAGAGATTCGATAATTCTCGCCTCTCAGCAGATCAAGTTGCAGAACGAATTCTAAATAGATATAAAAAGAAAGGGCAGTCCAATTAAAGCTGCCCTCTCTTCGTCTCTTTTAAGCTTTCTCGTCTTCCTTATAGTGCTCTTTAATATCTTCAACTACAGCGGGATCAGCAAGAGTCGACACATCACCAACAACACGACCTTCAGCAATATCACGTAGAAGTCTTCTCATGATCTTGCCACTACGGGTTTTTGGAAGTTCACAAATAAAGATAATTTTCTCTGGGCGAGCGATAGCCCCAATTCGATTAACTACGTGCTGTTTAAGCTCATCTTCGAGCGTATGATCGAAGACTGCTTTTTCTCTTAGCGTTACGAACGCCAAGATTGCCTGTCCTTTAATTGGATGGGCAATTGCGACTACTGCGGATTCTGCGACCTTAGGAAAATCAACTAAGACGCTCTCAAGCTCCATAGTTCCCAATCGATGACCTGAGACGTTAATAACATCGTCTACTCGTCCCATAAGCCAGAAATAGCCGTCTTCATCTCTTTTAGCACCATCACCAGTGAAGTAGTACCTGTTATCCCACTTTTTCCAATATGTCTCTTTATAACGCTGCGGATCATTATGAATCCCGCGTAGCATCGATGGCCATGGAGCCGTTACAGCAAGATATCCAGAAGAGCCATGCTCACCTGAGTCATCGACGATAGCTAATTCAACACCAGGAAGAGGTCTTGCAGCGCTTCCAGGCTTGAGAGATATTAATCCAGGAAGAGGTGCGATCATAATGCTTCCCGTTTCTGTCTGCCACCAGGTGTCAACAACAGGACATTTTTCTTGTCCGATGTGAGTGTAATACCACATCCACACTTCAGGATTAATAGGCTCTCCGACAGATCCTAAGAGACGAAGGGAAGAAAGATCATGCTCTTTAATCCACTCTTCCCCCCATTTCATAAACATGCGGATCGCTGTTGGCGCAGTATAGAGAATGGTAACTCGATACTTTTCGATCAGCTGCCAGAATCGATTACGCTCAGGAAAATCAGGGGCTCCTTCATAGAGAAGCTGTGTCACACCGTTCGCCAAAGGACCATATACAACGTAGCTATGTCCTGTCACCCAGCCAACATCAGCGGTACACCAATAAATATCTGAGTCTTTAAGATCGAAGACCCACTCCATCGACTTTGTAACGCCTACCATGTAGCCGCCAGTTGTATGAACAATCCCCTTTGGCTTTCCAGTTGTCCCAGATGTATAGAGAATATAGAGTTGATCTTCAGAGTCAACTTCCTCAGGAGGGCACTCAGGAGCGGCAGTCTTCATAAGCTCATCATACCACACATCACGCCCTTCTTGCATTTGGACTGGATGTTGACTATGTCTTACGACAACTACTTTTTCAATGGGATTTTCGTCACGGAGAGCAATGTCCGCAGTCTCTTTGAGATGAATAACTTTACCCTTACGGAATCCACCGTCGGCAGTGATCAGGACTTTGGCGTCAGCGTCTAAAATTCGATCGCGCAATGATGTTGCAGAGAATCCGCCGAATACAACTGTATGAACTGCTCCGATACGAGCGCAGCTGAGCATTGCGATGACAGCTTCCGGAATCATTGGAAGATATATCGCAACCTTATCTCCCTTTCGCACCCCTAAGCTCTTTAAAACATTACTAAACTTATTGACTTCTCGATACAGATCTTCGTAGGTAAGAGTCCTTTCCTCACCTCTTTCTCCCTCCCATATGATAGCTGTCTTGTAACGCTTATCTGTTTTCATATGGCGGTCAACGCAGTTGTAACACGCATTGAGCTTTCCACCCAAAAACCAACTTGCATGAGGAGGATCCCATTCAAGAACCTTATCCCATGGTTGAAACCAGTCTAGACATTCAGCCTGTTTAGCCCAAAAAGCCTCTCGATCAAGAGATGCATCCTCATAGATGCTATGGGACTGAATATTGGCGTTATTTCTAAATTCATCCGAAGGAGAAACGAGCGGGTTATTTGAAAAAGACATCGTTTTGTATCAGAAAATATTATACAGAGGTAAAAAGAATGTAAATTCAACTTGAAGAAGGAACATTCTCAAACTTTTTGTTCGAGGTAATACAGTGCAAATATACGTATTTGCCTACACTAATGAATTCGGGATATGTCAGAAAATAGAATACGCTGAGAGCAAAAACCCTGTCTACTGAAAAGTTCATCTCACTCAGTATAATTCAAATTTTATTAGCGAGTTCATGCAAAATAAGGCGAGGATGTTTAAAGATGTACCCTTCTGATTGGATTTTTAGACTCGAAACCTTATACCCTCTATGTAACTTTCCTTGCGCTCCATTGCTCCACTGCGGAAAAAGAATTCCCAGTGATTGACAAATCTCACCATAAAGCACCTTTCTTGACTGATGATCGTCATTTGTAAGATTATAGATTCCAGTAAGCCTTCGATTGAGACAAAATTGAATCGCAGAGACGATATCATCTACATGGATATGATTTGTTGGCTCATCCCCACTTCTCGGAAGCTTGGTCCCCGACATTTTCCTCGCTCGATCTTCAAGAGTTCGTCCGGGCCCATATATTCCGCCTAGTCGTAATATACATGAAGTTGGATGCGTTACATACTCGTTTTCGGTTTCTAAAAGAATTCGCGAATGAGGCGACAGCGGATGCAGTTTCATATCCTCGGTAGCCCATGCGTCATCAATGCCTTCATAAACGGAAGTGCTACTTGTATAGAGAAGGTAAAAAGGAGCCTTACGCTCCTTTACATATGACATGACCATCTGAGCCGTGTGAAGATATGTCTCTTCATAGCCTCTTCCTTCCTTAGGAGAAATAAGGATAATCATTCCATCTGACTCATGAATAGCCTTTTTAAGAAGATCGCATTCTACAGTAGGCTGAATAAGAAGAACCTCATCAGTAAACTCTTTCAATCGCTCAACTTTTGATGCTGTCGTCGTTGTCAATACAAGCTCGTATCCTCGAGATTTAAGTCCTAAGACAAGACGAGTCCCAACATACCCGACTCCCATGATGAGAAGCTTTTTAAGAATCATTTGATAGCTCTTTGATACATGATTTTTCGTATCCTATTAAACACTCTTAGCGCCGTATTATGAAGCAATCTAGTTAAAGACAAGATAATGTCCCCATGCTATTTACCTCAAAATAATGTCTATCGGTTGTCCATCAAAAACATGAAGCGATAAAGGGTTGAGATTTTTGCAAGAGCTCACATCGATAGCATACAAATTTCGAAAAGCGGGAGCTGAAAAACAACTACCACTGATAGGTGTGGAACTACAATCAAATTCAAGAAGGTTCTTCGCAACCAAAGACTTTAATTCCACATCAGAAATGTGGTCGCAACCACTCACACAGAGATTTTTAAGGTTCTCGAAAGCCTTTGCTGAAAAACATCTTCCAGTGATCGGAGTGCAGCAGCAACATACGCTCTCAAGAGCTGTCGATGAGAGAAGCATTAACGCTGAGTCAGTAAGATGCTCACAGTCCCTTAAATCCAATCTTTTTACGTTTTTAAATCCGTCAGCGGCTAAGCAATAGCCAATTATCGAGCTGCTGCTAAGGTCTAAATCAGTTAGGGAATTCGAGGACAATTGCTTGAGATCATCATCTTTCAAATTATCACAACCTTCAAGGCAAAGCTTTTTCGTCGTCTTGAATGCCTCAGCTGAAAAACAGCTTCCAGTAATAAATGTGTTACTGCAATCAACTTTTTCAAGCGCAAGAGATGATAGAAGCTTCAAACAAGCATCTGATAAAACTTTGCAATCGGACATATTCAAGACTTTTAGAGTCTTGAAAGCTTTTGATGAGAAACACTCACCAGTCAGATTTGTGCTGCTAAAATCGACTTCTTCGAGCTCTCGAGAACTTAGAAAAAAAACCTCTTTATCTGAAAGATTCTTGCATCTTGAAGCATCGATTATTTTAACCGTCCTAAACGCCTTCCCACCAAAGCATTTACCTGTAAGAGAAGTGCTTCGACATTGAAAGTCGATAAGCTCTGTAGACGCGATCTTATATAGCTCATCATCATGAAGCCCTGCGCAAAAGGACACGTCAAGAATTTTAAGTTTTTTAAATCCGTCCCCGCAAAGCAAGCGCCAGTTATATTTGTTTCTCTACAGTTTAGCTCTTCGATATTTTTCGCAGCCAGTGATGATAAAACGTCATCGGTGATCCCGCTACAATTCGATATATTAAGTACTTTCAACTTCTTGAAAGCATCCTTTGAGAGACACCGGCCATTAAATGATGTAGATCCGCAATCAAGAACTGTCAGCTGAGTGGAAGATATACCCTGCAATGCCTCGTCAGTTATCTCCTCGCAGTTTTCAAGCTTGAGTTTCTTCAAATTCTTAAATGCATCGGCAGACAAGCATCGTCCAGTAATCAGTGTCGAGCTGCAATCAAGCTCCTCTATGAATGTCGATGATATGGTTCGAAGATTCATTTCATTGATCCTTGTGCACCCTTCAAGAATCAAAACTTTCAAATTCTTAAATGCTCTTTCGTGAAGAAAGCCTCCTTCAATAGGAGTAAATCGACAATCAAGATATTTAAGATTCTTTGAGGATAGATTATAGAGCTCTTTATCCGAGATTTTTTTACATCCCTCTAAGCTTAATCTCTGCAGCTTAGCATATGATGGTGACGACAAGCAGCTTCCAGTAATAAAGTTATATCCACAATTAAACTCTATGAGCTCTCTTGATGACAAATTGTACAATTCTTTATCCAAAACCTTCGGGCAGCAATTAAGAGTTAATTTCTTTAATGAAATGAAACCTTCTTGAGACAGACATTTCCCTGTTATATTTTCGAGCGTAGAATCAGCTCATCGAGAGCTACATCAGATGAAATTTCATGAATGAACTTATCTGTAACTTGATAACCTATAAGTTCCAGTTTCCTTATCTGAGGCATCTTTTTCAAAGCGCTTGAGAAGAGTTTCACATCGCTGTCTTTTTTGAGATTTGCCTTAAACGAAAGAATATTCGGGCAAAATGAGAGAAATTTCTCAATCAGAGCCTGACTATTTCCAATACAAGGAATCAAACACAAATGCTTCATATCTAGGTGACGAATTGCCTCAAGCTTTACCTGGAGATGCGCTGGGATAGTATCAAGATCGGTTAAGGTGAAAACTTCGAACAAAATCTGCTCACTATAGTCTTTCGGATACACCTCTGATATGAGGTTAAAGTAGTCGAAGTCAAATCTCTGAGGCAATCCTGTATATCCTACTTTGAATCCATCTTCAGCTGATAAAAACGAAAGCACATCATTATATACAGGGTCTTTTAACTCTCTTTGAAGGCGAGTAGAAAAAGCAAAGCGGCCAATTTTTACTATTGGCAGCCTAGAGTACATCACTTTTGCTAGGTCGTGAAGCTGATTGATCTCTTCAATACAAGCTGAAACCTCGCTATATTGCCAAAGCCAACTTTCAGCAAAATCACTAGTCCAGGAATTCATTTCTCTTAATGAATGTAAGTAAGTCTCATGATACTCCACTAGCTTTTGAAGCTGATAAAAAAAACGGATAAGATCTCGAGAATCATTTTTAGATTCGCTTTTCGTTTGAGTTTCTAAGAGGTATTTCAACCGTGTTATTATTATCTTAATCGTATCCAACTGATTTGATGAAAAAGCTTTATCATTCTCTTTAAGTAGATCTAATAACTCATACACAGCTTCTCTATCAATTGCTTCACCCATAACTTCATGAAGTTTTTTAGCTGTATATCTCAATGCCTCAAAAAAGAATGGATCTTGAAAAGCCAGATCTCTTTCAATGATGCGAACTTGGAATTTTCCAGAAGTAGTATAGAAAAGACAGGCCATTTTCCTTGAATCCCCTTGTATCTTTTCGCGAGCGGCTCGAAATTGACCTATCAATTCACTTATCTTCACGTCAGAAATAATTTTCTTAAGCTCTTTTACTTCTTTCAAAAATGGTTGTGATGCGCTCTCATAGGTATTTTCCTCAGCTTCAATCGTTTTTTTATACAGACTCTTTAAAGCCTCAACTAGTCCAGACTGCTCTTTCGCTACCTTATCTTCGAGTGTCAATCGTCTAAATTTTCGAGTAAGAAGCCTCATCTCATGGAGTCCCACCTCAGCCTCATGAGATAGATTGCTTTCCATATGATCCGCAGAGTGCGCCTCATAGAGAGATTCTTTCAATTCTGGACCAATCAAAACCTTCATGGCAACATCTTGAAGATCATCAACGTGACATGGATTTTCTATAAATGATGGTGAATCATTCATATACTCTTCATCCATATCAGAGTCTTCCAAAGAAGATTGTGAATGGCTATCAACACTCTTCATTACATAGTTCTGATCTATATTACTCATACGACACCATAGTTTTTATTATATTTTTAAAAGCAATGAGCGGCCGAATATGCTTCTCTTCTCTTTGTCTCGTGGTGGGTTGGAGCATATAAATTGCATCACCTACGACAGAGTTAAGGAGCTTGTGAGTGGGTCTGGATAATTACTTAGATTTTAGGAGGATCTCTTTTGACAATCGTCTGGGATCTCTCAAATATCTGTAACGCTTTTGGAAGAAGCGAAAAGCATTCACTGACATTCAAAGAGCGAAGATTCCTAAATACAGGCTGAGAGAAACACCGCCCACTAATAGGTGTGTTACTGCAGTCGAGTATTTCGAGCTCCGAAGACGAAATATTGCCTAAGAACGTATCGATGAGGTATCGACATGACGATAAGATAACTGTTTTAACAGTTTTGAATGACTCCGCTGAGAGACAGCTTCCTGTAATCTGCGCGTAAGTACAATTTATATATTGCAGCTTTTTCGAGGATAGTTTTGCAAGCTCCGCATCTTTTAAATCTCTACACCCATAGAGATTCAAAGATGTCACTGTTTTGAATGCATCTGCGGATAAACAGCTACCGGTAATCGGTGTGCAGCGACAGCAGATATCCTCTAGCTGCGTCGACGAAAGAAGTCTTAATCCATCATCATTCAAGTTTCGACAGCCCCACAAGTTCAATCTACGCAAGTTTTTAAGCGTAGGATGAGCTAAGCACTTACCTGTAATATTAGTAACACTTACATCCAATATCTCTAATCGCTCTGACGAAAGAGATGCAAGGCCCTCATCAGTTAGATTTGGCGATGCGTGTAGATCTAATAATTTCAATTTATTGAAAGCTTTTGAAGAGAGAAAACTTCCTACGAGCGAGGTAATATAGCAATTGAGAGTCTCAAGATCCGTCGATGAAAGGGCTCTGAGACTTAGATCAGTGATATTTTTACACAAAGAGATGTTGAGCGAGCGAAGCGCTTTGAACGCCTCAGAAGAAAAACATGTCCCCGTAATCTCAGTTCCATAGCAATCAAATTTCTCTAACACACGGGATGAGAGCTTAGCCAAATAGATATCTTTTATATTATTACAGCGGCGGACAATAAGCTCTTTTAAGTTTTTGAATACAGCTGTGGAAAATGAACTGCCGTTGATAAGAGTATTTTGACAATCTAGAGCTTCCAATCCACCGAATGAAGCCTTCTGTAGCATCTCATCGGTGACCCAGATACAACATTGGATATCAAGACTTTTCAGATTCTTAAAGGCTTCTTTCGAAAAGCATGATCCTTTAATGTGGGTACATTGGCATTCGAACGTTTCTAACGATACGGATGATATTTTTTTTAAATAATGATCTGTAATCTTAGTACAATTATTAAGTCTAAGCTCTTTTACATGCGCAAAATGATCTGATGAAAGACACTCTCCCGTGATCTCGAGAAGGCTACACTCTAACACCTCTAGATGAGTCGATGATATGCCTCGCAAAATCTCATCAGTGATTTTTACGCTTCCTCCCACATACAATTTCTTGAGATTTCGAAAGCTATCTTTTTCCAGACATTTCCCTAAAAAGAAGTGAGAGCTGCAGATAAGCTCTTCAAGAGAGTTATTAGATGGAATTGCCTCTAAAACATGGTCAATTCCAGGATTGTCCCCTAAAATTTCTATCTTCTTCAGAGATATTGCTCGACTTAAAATTTGCTTAAGTGGCGCCAGATCCTCGTCATTTCTCACATCGGCTCTTATATGCGTGAGTTTAGGGCAAAGAATTAAGATTTTCTCAATATTCTCTTTCTTGCCTTGGATGCAGGGTAACGAAATCAGACTCTCGTAATAGACAAAGCTGAGCCCTATAAGCTTCTTTCGCAACGAAAGAGAGATCTCATCTAAATTTTTGAGTGCCGAAAGCTCACTTACAACACTTTCGAAGTAAATTAAAGGCTCATTCTTTGCTAGATTGTCATAAAATTCCTGGTCTATTCTTTCTGAAGAGGCGAAATAGTCGCTGAGAATCAGATCTTTTGGCTCGAGAAAGCGCATAGACACGTTTTGTATCGGATCTTTTAGCCCCCTTTCGAGCGCTGAATCAAATTGGTACTGTGAGAGAGGAAAAAAAGAAATATTGGGCAGTTTTCTCCTCGCTCGCTCCTGTAGATGGGTCGCAGTATGTATGAGATGCTTGAACATCAAGTAATCTTTTTGCCACACATGTGCATTCGAGTTATACCAATCAGCGTTCGACCTGATTCTTGACGAGTATTGCTCATAAAGATTGATAAGCTCTTGAATATGGGTAAAAGATCGCACAAGCTCATAAGTCTCTTTTTCCCGGCTTATTGTATCATTCAAAAGCTCATGTGCAGAGACGAGCGTTTTTTTTATGAGCTCTAAGTGATCACCTAAGAGCATAAGATCCATGCTGCGCAAAAGAGAGCTTAGTGTATGGACTAAAGTCTCATCAGTAGATAGCCCCATAAGCTGCTTCAATTTCTGAAGTGTCAATTTTTTCGCTTCAAAAAATGAAGGGTCTTCAAGTGCCTTTTGACGATCAACCAGCCTTACCTGAAATTTTTCGGTCTTTGTATAGAAAATCGCTACACTACAGTCGGGATAGCTATTTTGTTCGTCTTTAGCCTCTTGAATGCTACGAATAATCTCCTTGAGTGTCAGTTCAGCATAGATCTTCTTGAGCTCCCCTATCTCGTTTTCATGCTCTGTTGGATTAGCTTTATCCTGATTTGTGCGAATAACCCTCTTGTAGACTGCATGGACCAGCTCTCCAAGTGCTTTATGTTTTTCAGCCAAGCTGCTCAAAGAACTCTTTTCTCCTAAATTCATTCTCTTCAGCCGCTGAAGAAGACTTAAAGATTGGAATGAGTTTTCCGCATCTTGAATTTCCTGATGCAATGTTTGGATTGCTTGACTAATCCATCGAATATGTTCTTTTGAGAGAGTAAAGAATGGATTCTTAATTTTCTTCGTTGCTTGACTACAGAGAGAATCGATAGAAGCAAGTTTTACCTCAATATCGCAGTCCTCCGTTGCGAATTCGTCATGATCAAACTCTTGATTTAACTGTGGAATATAACTATCTATCTCCATCATTATTGAATTTTTATCTGTATTAGACATATTAAACCCCTTACTACGGCATTTTAATTGCCTAATACACCTTATTAACTAATTAATAAATCAAATAATATTTATGATTATCTATTTTGGGTGATAAAACAGAGAACAACAAAACAGCCGTCGAAGACAAAAAGCCTTTCGCATTGGTTGTTAGCGTTCTTAACAAGGTTACATCTAAAAAATAGAAGTGCTTTTCGGAACTAATCTCATAGAAGCGTACATTTCGACGCGAAACCAGATATAAGCTGCTCTGAGTTCAAAGATTGGTCCGTCCTGGAATGAGCTTGCGACTTCTTAGGAATCTTAAAATTCTCTACAAAAGATTTGTTTAAAACCAATTCATGAATTGGTTTTTGCCGGCTGATCTCCGCTTCAATGCAAGCCAAGACATCCAGTTTCAGCTTCCTCTGTTGCTCTACTGATAACGGAGGCGCATAATAATTGTCTGGATAGCTAAAATTGATGCCATCACTTATTTTTTTCTTTAGTAATGAACCAAAGTCTAAGTCACTGCTTAACGGAAGTCTTGATTGATTGATGCGAAGCCGAACAGAAACGCTATTGAAATAGAGCATGACCGTATCGCCTTTTCCTTTTCCCATAAAAAGAGATACCGGAAGAAATTCATCAATTTTAGGAAGAGCCGACTGAATTCTCTGAGGAACGCCGTTCTCGCACCAAGAATGCTTTCGAGAGCTCACAATGTTAACAGGGACTGCAATCTGATAACCTCCTGTGGTACCATAGGCATCGTACATCGCAACGTCTTTGTTAATATCACCACTTCCGCTTTGAAGAATGCGAGCACTCAATGGCAAAAGATAAATATCCCCCGCTTCCCTTGTCTTTGCCTGATGAATAAGGGTATCTCTTCGAAAAAGATCTAGTATATGGGCTGATTCACTTTCATGGAGACTTGGGGGTGCCTGAATGCCTTTCAAACTCAGCGAATCAAGAACGGGGTCTGGATGTTCACTTAAAGAGTCAATCAGATCCTCTTTTAAGTGAGAAAACACATGTCCTAGCAAGTTATTTGGAAATGCCTCGAAGCAGAATAAATACTTCTGTAAGAGTTCTAAGGAGATTCTTTTATCAACAATATTATCTTCAACCATATCAGAGTCTTTTTTTACGATTGATGAGAGGCAATAAGACGGTGTTTCCAATATGTTTCGATCAATTTGGATAGGGTATGCTGAATAAGCACTCTTCCAACTGTTAACACTGAGCCGATTTTGATTTTGCTTATAGAAAGAGCGGACCTGAACATCTAATTCAGAAATCACTGATAATAAGTAAAAACAGCGAATACGAATTCGATGGACCTTAAGAGCTGTAGCTTGAAATTCTTTTGAGGTTTGGAAAAGAGAGGAAATAGTTACTCGATCACCGATGTAATCCAAAATATGAGATACGACATCATGGCATAGCGAAGAAAAAGTTGCTTTATTATCCACAGATTGAAGTGTCATGATTGTCCCAAAGCCCCGCCATCAGGAATTATTAGAAGCTTTATGTCTCTATTCAGGAGATTTAGTTCATTCCCAATTTTTAGCACAAAGCGACGAATAATACCCTCTCCAATAATCAAAATATAACGCAGCTCTTTTTGAATTTCGCACAAAGCTCTTTTTCCTCTTGTGGAAGCTTTATCGAATCAACAAAGGACCTATTCTTTACTAATTCGAAAACAGGCTTTTTTTCATAAGCTTCCTGGCAAAGGCGAAGAGCCTCTTGCTTCATTATAAGCTGCTTTTCATGAGTTAATGGTGGCGAGTACATATTCTCGGGGACAGCTGGAGCATTCAGACTTTCGCTAAGAGCGCTTATAAGGAGTGTCTTAAAATAGAAATTCTCATGCTTACATATTCGCAGTCGAGCTGTTGCGTTCTTGTATGAGAGCAATACCGTATCTCCCTCTTTTTTCCCTATAAACAGGGAAACAGGGAGAAATTCGTCCATCGATCTCAACGATCTGTTTAGCCTGAAAGGGATCCCCATTATTTTCCAGTTCTTAATACTGGTGCTTGTGATCGCGGTAGCAACTGCTACATTTAATTCCTCTGCTACACCATGAGAATTAAAGAGAGCAACCTCTTGGTGGACTCTTCCTCCATCGCATGACGGAACCGTCTGAACGATTTTTGCTATTTGCTCTAATAAGTAGATATCGCCAGCTTCTCTCACCTTTGCCTGAGCCAAGATATCATCCAATCGAAAAAGAGCGGCAACTTCATCCGGCTCATCCATTTTGATAGTATAGTCTAATGGATAAGATGGAGGAGCAAGTGAATCAATAAGTGCCTGTGGATGCTCACTCAAAGCATCTATAGTGTCTTGTTTGAGATGAGTGAATATATGTCCTAATAGGTCTTTTGATAGAGTTTCAAATATGAAAACACATTTCTTGAGAAAATCATGAGAAATTCGTCGATCGACTAGAACGTCATCAATGGCATCAGACTTTCTCTTAATGACAGAAGTCAAAGAAAGCGACGAGACTTCAATCCTATTACAATCTCTACCTGAGAAGGAGTAATGAGACTGCACTGTAATATCACCCTGTTTTTTTTGGTAAAATGAACGGACATTGCTATCTAAATTAAAGACCGTGAAGAGAAGATAAAAACAGCGTATACGAACTTTCTGAGCTTGGATGACCATTTCTCTGAAAGATCGCGATGTTCGAAGAAGGGATGACACTGTTTTACGATCACTAATGTATTCGAAGACATTATATAAGCAATCTTCACATGGGAGAGGAATTGCCACGGTAGCAGGCGTGGCGGATGTGTGCATAGTTGATCCAGACTAGCGTGATTAAGTTAATTAAAGCTAATAGTAACTACCAAAAATAGTTACAAGAAATATAGTAAAAGAATGCTTGAGCAAACTCAATTATAGCCACCAGAAATTGATTGATAGAGAAGTCCATTAATCGAGAAGTTGAATCGATTCAATATATGATCGTTTCTTCATCTTTTCTTCTAAACGTTCTTCCTTTAACGATTCTATAAAAGATGAATACGCCTCTTTTTTTATTTCTAGCTGTCTTTCGACCTTCAATGGCGGTGAATATGAAGATTCAGGAACGTGAGCCTCAAAGCTTCTTTTCAAGATATTCAAAATCCTATCCTTCATTGAAACTTCTTCTACTCGACGAATACGCAAGCGAAAGACTGAACTATTTGACGTAAATTCAAGTACATCTCCCCACTCCTTGCCATAAAAAGCTGAAACCGGAAGATACTTGTGCATCTTACTCTTCAAGAACCTTGGTTTACACGAGAGATGATCCTCGTATCGAACAGTGGGCTTAGAAGTTAGAATCTCAACTGAAACCGCAACACCATATCTTTCGCCCGCATTAAACGACTGAAAAGGCGATTGGTCACCAGTGTCTTCTGTTTCATAGTATTTAGACTCTCGATCAACAATGAGAGGTGTAGAATGAGAAATAAAAAGATCTCCGCACTCTCTTTTCTTAGCCTTTTCTACAATGTCATCCAACACAAATTCAGCCTTCTCCATTCCTTCATCGGGAACACTTATGAGAGATGGATATGATGGGATTGTGACTGAGTTGAGTACTTCATATGGATACTCGCTTAAAGCATCTATTAGATCTTCTTTTAAGATTGTAAACACATGCCCAACTAATCTATCCGGGAGAGTCTCGAATAAAAACAGGCATCTTTGAATAAATTGTGGGTGTATTCGTCGATTGACGCGATCTGCTTTGCTTTCATCAGGAAGAGAATTTTCTTTTCTTTCTATAAGTGGATATCCAGAACAGTATAAAGAAGTCGGATTCCGGTACTGCAGCGAACAAACAGCATTATCTACCTCGTAAATGACTGCTAATAGATGAAAGCATCGAAGACGAGCCTTCTGAACTTGGCTGACGAGGACATTCAAACGTTTAGAGGTCACCTGAAGTGCTGAAATAGTCTTATGATCACCTATAAATCCGAATATATTCCTTAACTCATCATCACAGGGAAGAGAACAAGCTCGGTGAGAAGTAACATTTAAGAGGCCCACAATTGTCCAAACGCCCGCTATAAGAACATAATTGTCCTACATGTGTACAAAAGAAACATCCAATAAATCAAATGAAAGCTGATCAATCATATAAGAAAGGGAAAGATTACGCTTTACCGCCTAGGCAGCCTCAACCCTCAAAGAATATGGCAAAAAGATGTAGCTGAAACAATATCATTTTCAGATTCAATATAGGACCGACTCTGCACGCTCTCATCAATAGTCTTTTCTCTTGTTATTTCATAAATAAACCGATCTAAAAGCTCTTTTTTTACCTGATCATCCGGTGTATTAAATGTATCAAGAGCCTTTTGGTCATGTATTCGGTCGATAGTTTGAAGCATTGCTTCTTTGCACGGCAACTTGGAGTTATAGTCCCAAAAACGTAAATACAAGTCATGCTGAAAGGAATTTATAATAGCCTCTCCTATAAAGCACTCTAAAGGGATAGGCAACTCTCTTAAATCGTTGTATTGACATATCCGAAGATGAACAGTTCGATCTTTATATATGAATTGGAGTGTGTCGCCTTCCTTTTTTCCTATGAAGAGCGAGACTGGAAGCCGCATTGAGACGGAAGGAAAAGAATGATGCCTTAGAGCAAGCTGTCCGCCTCTTCTAAACCACTCCATATCTCTTGTAGCCGAGATTCGCACCTGCACGCCAAGTACTTGCATAGGTTCTACTATCTGTTGATATGCCTCATGCACAAGACAATACCGCCCTTGGGCATCTACTGGAAAATTGTTCCCATCGCATGCAATCGGATCTAAAGTGAAAAATCTTGCAGGGGTATCATCAAGAAATATATTCCCTACTTCTCTTTTCAGAGCTTTCTCAAGGATATCATTAACCTCAAACTCATGGGGAATAGTATGTACATACTCAGCAGATATAGAGGGATATTTTGGCAGAGTAATCGAGCAGATATTGCGATTAGAATAGAGGTATTCACTCAAGGCATCGATAATATCTTCCTTGATATGAGCAAAAACATGTGACAAGTATGCTGTCGGGGTTTTCTCAATACAATTCACATATTTGTTAAGGAGTATGCTGGGAATCCTATAATCAGGAGTTTTACTATCAAACGCATATCTTTTCGTCCACTCAGGCTCATCTTTAATTACAAGAGCCTTAACCTGAGATTGGACTTCATGTCTCTTAGAGAGGTTATAAATTGCTGTGTCTAAATCTGTAATAAAACGTAGCAAAGCAAAGCAGTGTATGCGCTGGATTTGAGCTATAAGCACGGCATTCTGACAGTTTTTTGACGCTTTATACAGCGCTGAGAGCGTCTTTCTATCACCTACATAGCTGCAAATATGCTGAAGCTCATCAATAGAAAGCTCTCGGCTTTTATTATCTACAGTTATACCTGAAACTAACATAAGCTATGTCAACCGTAATTTAATTATTAATAGCAAAACTATTTTTGTAGTAAAAAACGCTTCTAAATAATGTTGCAGCTTTTTTTAAAGCTTCGGCAAAAATCTTCGTCGATCGAGTTGAAAGCAACATCAAAAGTCAGCTCGCTTTCTTCTAGAAATGATCTTTCTTTTGCCATATCTTCGAGCGATTTTTTTCTTATAATATCGGTGTATATTTGATTCAAAATCAGCTTTTGTTGTGCATGATCTTTTGAGTGGAACTCATCGAGAGCTTTTTCATTCTGTATTTGTAAATATGTCTGAATCCACCTTTCTTTAAGCGAAAGTTTCATGTCTTTATTCACATATTTTGAGTAGAGCTCTGACTCAAAGCTATTGATAATAGCCTCCCCTAGCAAAAGCTCTATAGGATACTTTTCCAATCCACTTAATATCTTTTGACAAACTCTGAGATGGATATCTTTATCTTTATAGATAAATCGAAGAGTATCTCCTTCCTTCTTTCCAATTAGTATTTCTACAGGAATCCATAAGGAGACCTCAGGACATATAATTAATCCTGGAGATATCAAATTGGCTCCTCGAAACCAATCACGATAGCGTGAGCTTGAAATACAAGCCTCGACACAAAGAAGCCTCAATGATTCTTTGGCCTCAAAATAAGACTCATGTATCAAGCAAAATTCTCCAGTTTCTGTCAGAGCAAATCCATCTGAATCAATCTTGATTGGTCCAAACGAGATAAACTTTGCAGCAGTATTCTGAAGAGACAATAACCCAACCTCTCTCTTCCTTGCTCTTAAAAAGATATCATCAATCTCAAATCCTTGAGGTATTTTCTCGTCACTCTCTGCAATTGTGACTATCGAAGGAAGGTTCGGAGGAGGCAGCTTTGTCAAAACCATATTCTTATTCGAGATCTCGCTGAGAGCATCAATGACATCTTCCTTAATGTGGGTGAAGAGATAACTAAGAAGGTTATTGGGAGTCTCTTCAATGCGACTAACATATGTACGAAATAAGCTGATAGGTATTCTTAGATCAGGACTCATTTCAGCATATGTGTACTTTCTGCTCTTCTTTCCTGTTTCACTTACATCATCAATCAGTATTGAGAGGGGCATCCCCTCAAGAGCTGGAGCATGGATGTAAACAAGGCTAATTTTACGATTAATCTCTTTAATAAGAGCTAGGAGTGAAAAACAATATATTCGAATTTTATGAGCCCCAATGACAAGATTTTGAAACTTCTTTGAAGTCATATAAAGTGCTGAAACAGTTTCCTTGTCACCTAAAAAGGTCATAATATGCCTCACTTCATCATCACATAAACGCGAGAGCGATGGCTTAACAGAAGTGGTATTCGATATCATTTTTTAAACTCTTCAGAAAGAAAATCTGTTCATATAGGAATTAATTCAAACAGGACATGTTAAAATATTTCCCTAAATGATGGCACATCCATTCTTAAAACAATTCAAGAGATCTGCCTCTTCTTGTGGTATTGTCTCTTCATCTGAAATAAGTTCTGTATTTTCTATAAACGATCGCTCTTTTGATTTTTCTTGTAACGATTTCGCTCGATTCAATTCAGCACAAAGAGCGCCAAGAGCTTTTTGCTTTATCTTTTGCGTATTTTGATGTAATAGTTGAGGCTCATAGCCTATTGGAGAGGGCGGCGTATTTACTTCATCCTCGAGAATTTTTTTAAGCAATGATTCGAAGATGTCAGATGAGCCAAATGCGTGGCGAGACTGACAAATCGTAAACCGTGTTGTACCATGATGAATGGCATCACCTTCTTTTTTTCCGAGCAGGAAAGAGACTGGTAGATATTTTCCGATTCGAAAAATATCATTTTGCGCTCTCAGAGGAACACCGTCATCATACCAGCTTTTTTTTCTTGCGCTCGAAATCTCAATCTCAACTAAAATGCCATCGAACTCTTTTGAAACAATTGGATTCATAAGAGTGATGTCATCATATAAGCTCTGACTTTCTTCTTGAACTATCCTTGCAGGAAGAGGAAGAAGATACAGCTCCCCCGCTTCTCTTTGCCGTGCTTGTAAAGAGATAGACTCAAGCTCAAACAATAAGCGGGATTCTTCCCCCTCATGAGACTCTATTTGTAGCTCCTGAGGTAGAGCTAATCCATCCATCAGTGAAATAACTTCATCAGGGTGTTCACTTAACGCGTCGATAAATTCTTCTTTAATGAGAGAAAATATATGTCCCAGGCAATCGTAAGAAATAACCTCGCTTTGCCGAAGACATTTTTTTAGAAAGAGGCGGTGAATGCGCCTATCAATGATATCACCTTCCGAATCGCTTGGCTGAGCTTTTATAATTGAGAGTAAAGGCGGAGCGATCACTTCTAATTCCGAACGATCGAGTTGGTAGTAGAGCGGAGCTATTGTATTTACCCAGGAAACAAGCTTTACCCGTGTTCGGCTCTTTGCATAGAACTCTTGAACTGATCGATCGGCATGATAAATCTGAGAAAGAAGATAAAAGCAACGAATGCGATTTTTCTGTATACGCATAATCTGATCTTGGAGACGAACAGATGATTTAAAAAGAGAACTTATAGTCCTCTTATCACCAATATATTCAAAAACGACACTTAACTCGTCATCTCGAAGAAGTGAAAGCGGCGCAATCAACTGCATCTGATTTTAGCTCCTTTGCTATTAAATCCTTTATTAACCAAACAAGAATTTAAACTACAAAGGAATGGGTCTAATTTAGATTAATCAAGATTAATCTATTTCAAATTGTTCTATAAATGACCTTCTTAAAATAGTGTTATTAGTTATTTCATCACAAAGAGGACTTTTCTGATAAAAGTTTACTATCTTCTCGTTTTCTGAATTTATGGATGCGTCACTTTGTGAACTTGAAATCCAATTAACAGACTTCTCATCCATGATCAATCTGAAGAGTTTCTCAAAAGAGCCGCTGTATCCATAGCTATGAATAAGCTGGACTGCTCTAAGGCGAATAGTAACATCTTGAAGAGCAAATGTAAGAACATCCCCCTCTTTTATACCATTGAAGAGTGACGCTGGAAAAAGCTCACTGAGACTGGGGATAGTACCAAGTAATCGCCTAGGCACTCCAAACGCTTGCCAATTACCACTTCTTGTGCTTGTTACTTGTGTTGAGACAAAAAAACTTGAGAGGCTTAAAGGACTATGGAAAGCAGAAGGCTTCCCCTGTGAAATAGTCGCGTAGACTGGCTTTAAATAGATATCGCCACACTCTCTTTTTTTTGCCTCAGATAAGCACGTATGGAGATCGCAAATAGTTCGATGCTTATCACATTGATCAGCAGTTAACAAAGAAGGATACGAAGGCATATGAATTGAATCGATTACTTCATCTGGATGTTCGCTTAAAGCGTCTATTAGATCCTCTTTAAAGAGCGAAAACAATTGGACGAGCTTCCCCTCTGGGGCTATCTCACAGCAATACATATATTTTTTTATGAATTCTGGCGTAAGCCTTCGATCCACAAAAGGTCCATTCGGTATATCTGTCTCGATTTTTATGATTGAATTGAGCTCAGAGGTTGCAACCTCAAGCTTTGTTCTGTCGTACTGAAAATGAGGGTCTCGCTCTTCTTCTTGCGTTGCTATATTGATAAACCGAGTTTGGTTTTTCTCGTAAAAAGCGCGAATATCTTGATCAACCTGAAAGATCATCGTTGGAAGGCAAAAACAGCGAAGACGAGTGACTTGGGCGTCAACTACAGCTCTTTGAAGCTCCTTTGATGCTAAAAAGAGAGCTGATAAAGTCTTTTTGTCGCCAATATATTCCAGAACAAGCCGTAACTCATCATCATGATTAAGTAAGATAGAAAGAGAAGAACATATTGGCGTAAGAGACATCACACCTCTGGCTATAAAGTCATATTAGTTTTCCCGGTAATCACCGCTCTTTTAGGATAAAATTACGAGATTGTGCACGCTTGATCTATATAATATTCTAGAAAAACACCATCAGAAGAGTCTTCTCCCTCGTTATGCGGCTTATCATCTGGCACAATAAAGGACCTACTCGTAACAAGTTCTGAAAGCTCTTTTTTCCTACTTATCTCTTCAGAAAGTTGATTGAAAGCTATCTCTTTCAACTTCTCTTTTTCTTCCAGTCCAAGGTGAGAAACTATATGTGAGCCTTGAGTATCTATAAGCTCGCTGTCATGTGAAGAAACAGCTCTTAAGAGGAGATCTTCAAAATTTCCGTATCTATCACGGAGGGCGCTTTGTTGTGAAATTCGAAACCGACAAGTGTGCTCGCGCATCTTGATACATAAGGCATCTCCTTGCTTTTTTCCAATAAGAAGAGCAACAGGAAGATATGCGTCGATGGTAGACAATTCATCTCTTAGACGTTTCGGAACGCCCATTTCAGACCAGTTATTGATGCTTGAGCTATCAATAATCACATGTGCAACTACCTGCTCACCACTTGGAGTTTCTATATATTGTAAAAGTCCACTACTCGTATCACAAATTGCCACTTCAGCTTTCGTCGGCCAAACAGACAGTACTCCCGCCTCTCGCTTTTTAGCCTGATCAATGAGACTATCCAGCCTAAAAATCGACATATCTTTCTCTTCGTCTTGTTGAATAGCCATATCTTCTGGATATGAAATCATTGTAATAGAATCAAGAGCCTCATGTGGCTGCTGGCTCATCGCGTCTATAAAGTCTTCCTTTAGATGTGTAAAAACGTGACAGAGAAGAGACGAAGGAAGAGTCTCTATAAGCTTTACATAACTCTTAAGAAAAGCTGGAGTAAGCCTCATATCAACTACATACGAATCAGTCCGATCCTGTTTCGTTTTAATAACTGATTTAAGGGCATGGGATGCTGTAAAGACAACTATTTCTGATTCGTCATCTGGCACGCTTTCTATGTTAATGAAATCATCTTCCAATAAAGATTTGTTTGCATAGTAGCCGAGGCTACTATGCTCAACCCAGTCGATAGGACTCGATTGGACAAGAACTAGATTTTTCTCTCTTATACTCTTGTAGAAGGAGCGAACATCGGCATCTGCCTTTGAGATTACGCTCAAAAGATAAAAACATCGAATGCGTACTTTTTGAATTTGTACAGCGGCTTTTCTGATGTGGTGGGAGACTTCAAGAAGGGACGCTATAGTCTTTCGATCCCCTACATAATTAAAAATATGCCCTAATTCATCATCACAGAGCGAGCTTAAGGCCAGATCGGTGCGAGAAGTTACATTCATATGAAACACGCTGATAGCGATTTTTAAAAATTACCTGTACATTACTCCCTGTTTAATTTGAATACCCAGCTCTTTTTCTAATTATTTTCCCGTAAACTTTATAAAAAACATGAAGCGAATATATAATAATTGTTAAAAACGAACCCTAAATGAGCTTTATGCATATTTATGCAAGTTAATACTAAATTAGTTTCAGCCCTTAATAAATATTCGAATTCATGCCAGGAGGTCAATTGCCTTCTTCGACTCGTAGATGGCGAACTTGTCTTCATCAATCTTCAGAATCAATCACTTACATTGTTCGAGCAGATTCAAAAGTTTTTCGGCATCGGAGGTTTTGATCTTAAAGAGATATGGAAATTTATTAATCAGAATCTCGAAGAAATGCCTGAGCTGAGAAGGGTGGTCAATCTTGATCAATTGAATGCAGCATCCGTGCGATTTGATGCAAAAGCCGAAAAAGCTTTCGCTTGGTGGCGAAAGACTAAAGAAATACGTGAAATTGCACTAGCAAAGCTGCAAAACATCGCACCTACGACATCGAATCCAATCAATACTTCATCATATCAGCGTCAAGACGAATCAACCGCCTCTCAAAATAAAGATCAAGTTGAAGGACAAGAGCTCGTTCATCATCTTCCTCAAACTTCTTCGCATGTAGATGTACCATCTAAACCTATTCTTCATGAAAAATCTAACAATGAAGATACGCCATTATCTGAAGAAGAAGAGCTGCAAGCGCTCAAAACGATCTACTCAAACATCCCCTATCCTCAAGAGTTGCACTCAATCCGAGAACAAGAAGAGTCGCTTTTACATGGTATTCAAGTGCTCAAAGAGCTTTTACATACAAACAGAAGTCATTTGTGTCGTAAAGCATTTGAAGAGAGTATACAAATTGAATTTGAAATTATCTCAAAGGTTGATCAGCTTAATAAGAGCATAAAGAAGCAAAATCCTAAGAGCATCGCTGCTGCAGAATACGAAAAATTCACTCAAGAAATCCCTGCTCTAAAAGAGATACGAAACTTAAAAAACTCTCTCAAAAATGCGGATGAGTTAGTAATTCGTATGCTTTTCAATAAATTTGATAGGAGACTCTTAGGAAACTCACCAAGGGAATTAAGCCTCCTCTATACACAGAGAAATAAAGCAACTAATGAGAAAATGAGTCCATGGAAAAAGCAATGGCTTGAGACGAAAAGGAATATTTTTTTGAGCGCCCAAGAGTGGAGACCCATTGAATCTGACGGCAAATTAGCTTCAAAACGAATTACTTGGCTTACTGGTTCATCGACAGCATCCCTCATTCCAATTTTTAGAAAAGCGACTGAATCGGGTCCTGCCCTCATACCGACAGGAGAACTTCTCAAACATCATATAGCTCCCCTCACCGGAGAGCTTCACATGGGACTTCAAGGAGTCAACCGTAGTCAATTATCTGGAGTCACTTTAGAAAACCATGCTGGAGCTTTAGATTACGCTCAATCAGCAAAAAACACCTTTATGTACACTAAAGAAAGATAGTTACAGAGAGCCAATAATATTCTAGACGAAATTATCAAAGATAATTCTGTACCCATCTACAATTTAGTAAGACTTCAGATAGCACTAATCCGTCTGAAATGGGCAGGACTTGCAGAGGATGAAATTGAGGATCTTACAAAAAAATTAAATAGGGCTAAGGAAATTTATGTCTCAAACCAGTATTCGAAGCAGTGGGAGCGATATGCAGCGCTCATTGGCGTTAAACCAGCTGAGAAGCCTGAGAGCGCAGATATAGCCCAAAATAAAGAGCCTCTTCCAGGAATGATGGCTTTAATCCATGACTCAGACAGCCAATACTCTATTGGAATGGTCTACAGAATTTGTGAAGCTGAATACGGTGTCGTATGTGATACTCACCAAGGCTATGTACAATGGATTAATAAAGATCGGTTCATTCTTGTTACTGATGAGTACTTGTCAAAGATAGCATTGCCACAAAACCAAACAACGATCTCTCTAAATAACTTTATTAATAAACTGAAGCCTCAATTAAAAGAAAAACGTGAGTATATAGAAGAAGCTATAAACTCATTTCAAATATCTAATAAGCTCGAATTATCTGAAAAAGAAAGAAGATTTATTGAAAGCCCTGCCCCAATTGTATGGGGATCACTTACAAAGACTCAGGATCAATTACATCATGTCAGGAGTGATATCAGAGGAGAGAAAGCTGTGATCGGAGCTCAGAGATTAGGAGAGGACATACAAATTCTTTTTACTGATCCGGAACGGATTGATGAAGTTAAAGCATATGTTCAAGAACATCTTCCTGCGACAAAAAAAATACATGTTCTTAGCTCTAAAGCAATTCCATTTCTGCATGCTCATCAGTTAAACCACAATGAGTACACCTCCTTCTACGCTTAGTAGAGCTCGTTCAACACACCATTTATCAAAAAAAGGGTGTTGAAAGTGCAAAAAAATTGAGTAGCTTGTCCTTGTCTTTAATAAGTATAGAAGCGTTGGGTCCTCAATATATTTTTTTGGGCTCCTTTGACACTGCAAATGAATGTTATCACCATTTCATCCCATTCAATAACGCTAGAATAACAATCCAATTTACAGATATGAGGCTCTATTGATTGAAGTACATGGGGATTCGAAGTAGCTATCAAATCAAAAAGAAAAACAGGATGGCTCTTCCCATACCTTAGATGCTCTATACGAACTTTTGGGGTCTCAAAATCAAACGTCCACCGAAGAGCATTTTTAAAATGAATGGACTGATCCATTCCCCTCTCCCAGAAGCCAGCTTCATATAAGATTATAGATGACGAGGCATCGTGTACTTCCTTGAGAATTGTGCCTCTTCCCCTATCAGTAGCTTGTGAACAACTTTGAAACTGAGAGATCGCCTCTATTTCGAATGATTGAGCTCTACAAAGAAGTTGCCAAAGTGAGTGTAAGTTATAAGAAAGAAGATTCGTCATATGTATTTTATTTAATGAAACGAGGAAAAATTAACCCACTTAAGAGTTTAAAATAGCAATCTTTCTCTTTCCTTGTCGCCTTAGAAGTCGAGTTTATCAACCTCCAAAATAGGCTGTTTTAATCCTGTACCTCATTGTTTGATGGGCATATCAATACATATAGTAGAAAGCCTTAAACCATAAGAAAACAGCTAAGGAGGCATTTCATGAAAGCAATTACTCGAAAAGACATATTTACGAGAAGATCCTTTGAGGGACTTTATGCGTGGATATCACAGTCGACATCATTAAAAATACTTTTTGGATCCTTATTTCTTATCCTAACCTCTACCATTCGCATTCCGCTCTTCTTTACACCGGTGCCTCTTACGGGACAAACATTGGGAGTTATGTTGATTGGCGCTGTAATGGGAAGCAAAAATGGCGCTCTCGCAGTCTTAGCATACATTATTGAAGGAGCTATTGGCCTTCCAGTCTTCGCAGGAGGAAATGGCGGACTTCACCATATCATTGGTCCGACTGGTGGATATCTCGTTGGATTTATCGCTCAAGCCTTTTTTATTGGATTGTTCTTCGAGAAAATGAGACGTTTTCATTTTGTGAAGGCATTTGCTATCCTTATGTGCTCAACTCTCATCCAACTCGCATTAGGAGCCCTCTGGCTGTCAATATTTGTTGGAGCTCATAATTCTTTAATGCTGGGAGTATACCCATTCATTATTGGAGATAGTATAAAGGCCATCCTTGCAGCACTATGTTTAAAAACACATGAAAAAATTACTCATCTATAAAGACGAAGGAACAAGCCCTCGCTGCATAAGATCGCTCACACACTCCCTTAAGAAAGAGGGAGTAGATCACTATCGCTTCATCAACAAGTCAGAGCTTCATGAAAATGATTCTTGGCATGATGAGGCGATAGCTCTCTTCATTCCTGGCGGAAGAGATATCCCCTATGATAGAGCGCTCCGAGGAAAAGCCAATGCCAGCATTCGCTCTTTTGTAGAAAATGGTGGCACCTATTTTGGCATCTGCGCAGGAGCATATTACGGCAGTACTCAAATTGATTTTGATAAAGATGGCCCATTAGAAGTTGTTGAAAGCCGTGAGCTTCAATTCTTTCCTGGCATCGCAAGGGGACCTGTCTACAAAAAAGGCTCATTTTGTTACGAAACTGAGAAAGGAACAGCTCTTGCTACCCTCGATCTTTCCGAAAAGCACTTCACACACACACGTTCATACGCTTATTTCAATGGAGGCTGCTTTTTTGAGAATGCAGAAGAGTATCCAACAGTTGAGATTCTTGCCCGCTATAGCGATGTAGATAAAAGGCCAGCTGCTATTATTCGCTGCTCAATCGGAAAGGGGTTTGCCATTCTCTCAGGAGTTCATCCGGAGTATAACTGCCGCCACTTTCACATGCAGACATCACCAATTCTCCCTCTACTCACACAATTTGAAGTAGAACAGACTACTTTATTTCAAGAGCTGATATCCCTTATCAACAATTAGTTATCAACCCACGTACTCGATAATAAAAAACTTTAGATCGCAAACACATTAAATTATTAATTACTCCCACCTATAATACCTGCTTGCTTGCCTGTTAAATAAAATAATTGATACTCATAAAGCATGAAGTATTAATAAAAGACTGGAGTAAAAAATGTGTAGCATGCACATCATCTCTTGCCCTCCCTATCATGTAATTAATTTACATGAAGAAGTTCCGCCGGACTATTCGAACAGAGCCTGGCTCAGAAGAATCTATAGACGAAGCTTCAGATAAATTATCGAATCTTTCAATTGCCAATGAGGAGCCGCAAGAAACCGAACGAGATAAAGACTTATCCCATAAAATATTTAAGATAAAACTTGAGTCAACAACTCAAGGCGCTTTAGATAAAGTTTCGTTATGGATCAAACGTCAACTTAATACTATACAATCTACAGAACAAGAATTAGACCTACCACAGCTTGCCTTTGCGACCACTGGAAGCGACGGTCGTTTTGAAAAAGGGACTGATCTTTCACCAACAGAACTCATTATTATATCCAACGGCAGCAACGAAAAAGCAAAGAAAATACAAGGGCTTTTTCAAAAAGCCATAGAAGAGCAAAAAGAGGCTCAATCTATCATCTTTCCCTCGATTGAAGTCAAAGACATCGCGAATAACAATGCAAGAGATCTTCTTTCAGCCTATTACGAGAGTAAAATTAGTCGAGTTATTCCAACAAGACCATTAGACGCTCTCCTCATCGAAGGCAGTCAACAGATTTTCAATGCTTACAAAGTAGCTTTTATAAAAGAGGTAGTATTTAAAAAGTTTGAATTGAAGAAATTCAAAAATGATTTTGTTTCATACTCTTTTAAGACTTTAACTAAAGACTTAAAAGGCGAGCCTCATGGGACACAAAAGAATACGTTTGTCGACGTAAAAGAGGGCATTGTCTTTTACAATGGAGTGGATATTAAGGGAGTCAAATACGGCGCGATTCGTTCCATCCAATATAGTATCGCTCTTCAGATTATCAGGCACCTGCAAACGCTCACAGAAGAAGAAGCCTACACATTTCTTCAGAAATTGCCTCGTTCAATTGATGATAGAATTCAGTTCTTATCCGATCAAAAGCTCCTCTCATTAACAGCTGAAGAGGCTAAGAAACTGAAAGAAACCTATTTGGAACTTCTTTCTATCTATATCGAGTGCCAAAAAAAACATGCTGTAGAAGAGCCTGGATCAAAAACTGAAGTGCGAGTTGATAAGGAGCTTCTAAAGGGATTATTAGAGAGATCCCTTGAATTAAGCCAAAAGATCGCTTCAATAAAACGCTAAGACTCGAGAGGGGGCCTCAGTTGATCCTTGAAGTTGCATAGGAAAAACACCCAGTAAAGCCCCCTGAGTAGGAAGAGGAGCGAAGAGTGCTAGGTTCTCAATGATAAAAACATCATTCCTTAAAAGAATTTTGTGAACAGGAAAGTCACTTGTTGCAGCATCAGGAGATAAGGTGTCTACTCCTAAAGAGAGAATTTTCTTTTCAAGGAGATACTCTGCTGCATCTTTTGAAAGGGATGGAAATTGCAAATCATTGCGATAGAGTTCAGGACTGTTCCATCTCATTGCCCAACCAGTGTACACGATAACATGACAATAGGGCGGGATGAAACCATGTTCCCGCTCATAGACTTGTATTCGATCTCCAGTCAGTATGTAATCACATGAATGGATTTCTTTTGAGACATTTATTGTGTACAGAGGGCGAATAAGACTATCTAAAGAGATCTTGTCGACGCTTTTTCCATCAGTATAAAGATGAAATGGAGAGTCTATATGTGTAGAAAGGCCTAAAGACATGTCGACATGCTGAAGACAGAAGCCACACCCCTGAGAAATCAAGTCTCTTTTTGAATGAAGACTCAAAACATCGTCAGAAATACCATCCCAAGTCGGAATCCCCGCTTTAATCGGATGCGTAAGGTCAATGATATGTTGACACTCAGGAAGAATCATATAACAGCTCTAATGAAGTTGGCGAAAAATCACATTAAACAAATGGCTTTCTATTTGTCTTTCCGATTTTCTCCATGTAAAACTCAAAAACCTCGTGTCCCTTAGAGATAAGCGGATCTACTTCTCCAACATCCTCAGGATAAATCCACTGCCACTCAGTGTGTTCGTCCATGTTAAGCGTAATAACATCATCAGGAGAAATAGGAGCTGAAAAAATCGTGTACGTGTAGTTTATGAAACCATCTTTAACAGCGGCACTTTTACGCCGAATGTAGAGCTCTCCAATCAATTTGAAATCTTCAAGCTTAACTGCAAGCCCTGTTTCTTCGAAAAGCTCTCTTTGAGCAGTTTCTTGAGAAGTTTCATCCCCTTCTCTCTTTCCAGAAGGTATTCCCCAGGTTCCCCCCAAGGATTTATCAGGATGGCGCTTCATAATAAGGACCTTTCCATCTCGAAGACAGAAACATCCTGATACAAGAACACTTGGATTAAAGTCAGCTGGAGGGGTGCGGTAAACTATGGCGTCCATGAAAAAGTAAAACACTCTATAAAAGTATTAAATCTGAAAGAAGTATAGCCCAACTCGAATTATTTATCGCAGCGTATTATTGAGAAGGTTTTGATTAATAAAACGAAAATCAAAGATGCGTAAATTTCAGTCATCAGAGTATACATTCATCTAAAAAACTGGAGCTTTACCGTAAAGTCATGCCACACCCATTTCCTTTTCAGTCCTGTGCCGGACTCTCACTCAAAACATCCCCAGAGACTGCTCAGCTCGATATCCCAAAACTGTGGGGTGATTGGCATCAAGTACAGCTGCAAGACATTCTTGAATTCTTTGATACATCCTCAACCCTTTGTTTATACCACTCCTATGAAGGTGATTTTAGACACCCATATACAGTGACAATTGGGTATCCTCTAAAGAAACAGTCTACGCCTGAATTTCTAGAGAAAGTGAAAGCAAAAGGACTTGATGTTCTTACCTTTCCCACTGAATCCGAATGCCGCTACGAGGAATTTAAAACGGCTTTAAACACAGATTTTCCTCTGAATCTCGTAGCCGAATGGAATAAAATTTGGAATAGATCAGATCTTCCGCGGGCATACCTTATCGATTTCGACTTATACGGCCCTACATTTAATGTAGACAAGAATCCATCGATTTTCCTGTCTCTCAAGAAATAATATCTTTTATCCAAATGTAGAAGAGATCTTCTTTAAAGTCCCTTCTGCCAAGCATGATAAAGGGTAGATACCCCCTTTAGAACGATGCTCATAGAAAAATTTCTATCATGACCCGAGACATCGCCATACACAAATTGTATTGAACCATCGATAAGGGCTAATATTACCCTCATTGCCTCGAAGACCTCATCGTCACTTGAAAGGCTCATTAAATGAAGTGACTTCAAGTGATCAGTCAAAACCTGCCTCGACTTTAAAAAAGAATCGGGATATCGCTCTTTTGGCAAGTATGGATGCAAAGTGTCTCGTAGCCGATACCAATTGTCTAAGCGGAAAAGGAAAATAGCTCTGACAAAAGCAAGAAATGAATCCAGAGTCCCTTGGTTGGGCAGTGATACGATGTGAGCTAGCATATCGTCACAAGATTTCTCGTAGACTGCATAGATTATATCACTTTTGTCTGGAAAGTAGGTGTAAATTGACGGAGCTGTCAGATCCATCTCATCGCCGATTCTTCGGATCGTAACCGCGCCAATCCCTTCTTTTCTCAAGATCTCAGTCGCTTTATCAATAATTTGCAGCCGTTTTTTATCTCTTTTCGCGGCTCTTCGATCCATATAATTCACCAATTATTTCTTGCGTTTGTTCAATATTCAAATAATGTTAGTCTATATGAATACTCGTTTTCATTAAATATGAAGGAGCTCCTCTTTTAGGAAGAAACATGACGCCTCACGGTACATTCATAAAAAGAGATACTCTACGCCTTTGGACAGAGACGATAGGAAATCCACAAGATCCGACAGTCATCTTGATTGCTGGAGCGGGCGCTCCTTCTCGTTTTTGGACTATGGACTTTTGCACTCACATTGCCCGTTCAGGATATCACGTCATTCGATTTGATCATCGTGATACTGGACTTTCATCCGCAATTGACTACGATAGAGCCCCTTATACAGTATACGACCTAATCGATGATGTGCTTTCTATCTTGGATGAGCTGAAAATTAAAAAGGCCCATATTGTAGGGCACTCGATGGGAGGCCTCATCTCTCAGCTTATTGCTATTAATCATAAAGAAAGAGCTCTCAGCTTTACCTCAATGTCAGTAGGAGCTGGAGGAAGATCAACTCCCCCATCACAAGAGACTATGAACGCGCTTCTCGAGAATAAACCCACCCAGCTTTTTGAGGAGAGTCTTCCTGGGTTCATGAGATCTTGGAAAATTCTCAACGGCGACTATCCTCTCGATCAAGAAATGGCCAAAAGCTACACCCAAGATCTCTATAATAGATCCATACATCCTGTTGGAGTCGCCTGGAATCATATTCGAGCTCAAGAAAATACCAGGGATTTGACGCGAGACCTGCAGAAAAACACCCTCCCAGGTCTCTTCATTCATGGGCAAAAAGATCCTCTGATCCCTGTCGAAAATGGAATACAGGCCGCAGACTCTACTGCAAATTCAACCCTCGAGATTATTTCAGGCATGGGGCATATGCTCTTTGATCCATCTCTTCAAAGCAAGATCGTGTCTCTTCTCATAGATCATTTTACCAAAGCAGCGGGTAAGTAAACTACCATTCGTCCTTTATTTTTTAAGAACATAAACCTTAGAGCAAATTTCTACTACCTCACATGGTTTATGCTGCTTGTGAAAAAAAACCGCCAAGATGTCTACTCTCAGAACAGCAAGTGAATATTAAGACGATAAGAGCTTATTACTCGATGAAAGGAGATCTTTGGGATTACCTCGCTCTGACTGAATATCTTCTCTTTATTGCTGAGAGATAAAAACAGTTCAACAATAAAGAAGATTAAATAAACAAAGTTTAAATTTTATTTAAATCCAACAATTAGCAATAATAAAGACACAACCTTATATTAATAAACCAGTTACGAGGAATATATGATTGACCCTCAACCCTTTCGCCCTCAGTCTGTGAATACCATGATGAATTTTGTTGATCAGGCAATCACGAACTCAAAGGAAGTTATCGATAGGGAATATTTCCCAAAAGAGCCTGGTTACCAATACAATTTAGGCGAAGGAATAGGTTCAATTCTTCTTATTCCTGGTCAAATGGCTGCAAATTACTATCAAGCTAAGCGAAATCAGAACACCCTCTCAAAGGTTATTTCCATTGCGTTGGCATTCTTTACGGCTCCATTAACCCTCACAGGACTTGGCTTAAAAAAACTCTGCTCATTCCTCCCGCATACCCCAGTTACTGCTACAGATGAGATTTTTGGTCGCACTGATCCTGAGACCATCGACCACGTTTATGATTTAACTGAAATATTTGCCGATATCGCAAAGGATATCGATTATGTTGCTCTGTCCGGCACAGCTCTCGGCGCTCTTCGGCATGGCAAGGGAATGATTCCATGGGATGATGACTCTGATTTTGCCCTTAAAGAAGAAGACAAACGTCGATTCGATGAGCTTATACCACAATTTAAAGCTCGTGGCGTTGAAGTCACCTATCACCCAAACTTAAAAACATATCAGTTTAACTTTACTCAAGAAGAACTTCGAAGACGTGGCTATAAAGAGCAAATTCATATTGATGCCTTCTTAACATGCCTTGACGAAACTCAAACAAAATGGGTTCTCGCGTCAGAGCAGCATCGTCATAACTTTCCAAATGATTACATGACAGTTGAAGAAAGAGCTCAGGTGAAGGAAAAAGATTTCGGATCACCTTCCAAGAAGTTTAAAATGAAGTGCCTTAGAAAGAAAGCGGCCGAAAGCTACCTGAAGCGTGCCTATGGAGAAAACTGCTTAAAGTATGGGATTAAGACGCACAATCACATAAGCTTTAATATCTTTAACATCATCTCATTCTCATTGCCTCTTCCTGTCATGAACCGTGTCTATGTCCCCTTAACAACAATCGGAGTTCCAGCCTCTGGCAACAAGTGGACCTAAGATTAAAGCCTTAAGCCATTTTATACCCTGCCCCATAGAAAAATAAAAAAGTTATCCTGCATCTCCTCTTGGGAGTTACAGGATAACTTAAATCTCAGACAAAAGCTCTGTCCTCAAAGTAGCCAAGCAAAAGACAGAAATTTAATTTTTCTCAGGATCTATTTCAATCGTTGGGCTACTTTCGTTCACTTGTGGTTGAGGCTCACCATTTTCATTGAGCTCCTCAAATAATACAGACCCTGGCTGCTGCTCGCTCTTTGAAGAATTACGCCAAATAGTAACTTCAACTATACGACCTTCATGATTGAGAGCATTATTGATAAATGAGGAAACAGCCTTCGAGCAATCCTCTTTCGATTCATAGGTTATTTCTCCAAGCCGAGGGATATATGCTTTTTTCTCTTCAGAAAGGCAGACAGTCATTATATCGTAATCATTAAAGCTTGTATCCTGGACCAGAATTCGAGCAAATGTTGGCTCAAGAGAGGCTTTTATCGATGAAATAATGTTTAAAATCTCATCTTTCTTTTTTAGAGTAATCTGTCGGTATAACTTGATATCTTTGTTTGCGAATTCTTTTTCCTCGAACGCATTCAATGCACTGAGACTACGAGTACATTCACCAATTCGATTATAATAGTCTCCAGCGTTCTCATAAGCTTTCTGGACGAACTCATAAAAATCCTTTTGCTCATTTACCGTTTTTTTTGTAATTTGCCCGAGGATCTGCTCTGAATTCTCTGCCCTGGCACATTCTCTAATTTTAGCAGTTAATTCACGGATACGATTGTTAGTAATCTCTTGTCTTTGCTGTAAATCGTTCCCCATGCTCTCTAAAGATTTCTCGACATCAAGCTTAGATTTCTGAACAGCATTTCGAAGTATTCCTAGAATAGATAAAGCAATTACGGATATCTCCTTATCAGTTTCTGCCCCTGACATAGTGATGAGCTTTCCCATCGCATAGCCAGTTTTCAACCTCTCTTTATTGGCTTTTGAGGATAATCGTTCCTGCCATTCCTCTTGTGAGATGTTACTCAGTACAGCTTTCTCTTTAAGAATAGAAACAATTTTCTGAATGGTATTCCCACTTCTCGTAGTCCAATACTCTTGAGGAACAGCAGTTGCTTGAGAAATTACTCTATCTGCAACCAAAGCATGAGATCCATTCAACTCATCTTTTCTGGTAAGATTCTTCTGACAAAAATGCACAACTGGCTTAACGAGATAATCTATACAGTTGTACATTAATGTACTCACTGATTCAGGGAATAGCTCAAGCTCTTTTTCCTTTTCAGCTCTACTAGAGAGAGGATCCGTATTCTCATAAAGCTGTCGCAATTGAATTGCTAACGAATTTGACGATGAATTCTGTATTGTCATATAAACCACAAAATTGATTATTAAATTAGAAACCCATCTCGTTCCTTTTCGAACGAAAATAGCAACTTTATATTTTATAATTATTAAGAATTAATAAAAAATATAAATATAATAATGTAATTCAATAAAAGTAGCGCTCATCATGAATAAATTAGAAGAGTACCAGGGCAGCAGCGAGCGCCCTATCTCATAGATCTATGAGATCTATCTTTTGAGCTGTAGAGGAAAGAAGTCAGATTTTCATCTTGAGTATTCGCTACACAAGATATCCTCTAGTGAAAGAGATGACATATAATGGACTGCTGAGTTCACCAATATAGTCGAGACTAGGGCTATATCTGCCACTCTTTCTGAATGAGGATAACTCTGTAAATCCTCTCTATACCATCGGATAGCAGTCCGAACTCCCCACGAAATACTCATACCCAATAAAAGCCCTGCGGTAAGTACTTTTTCTACGACATGAGAAATCTTCTTGGTCGTTGAGGGTAATGAGGAGATCTGATCGGTCGATGCTTGCTCGGTCGCCTGGAATACCATAGCAGCTGAAACTGTCATCTTAACCCCGGTGCTAGCCCAACTACTGAGCGTAGAATGTATATCCATAAGTGAGCCACTGTCTCTTCAAATTATCATATGAGACTTTCTCATACATCAATCGCTATATTTTTCTCACCTACAGCTCTTTCAAAAGCAAAACGCATTTGAAATAAATTGTTAATAAACAAACAAAACCATTAATATTAATTAAATAAAAAACTTAAAAGAGCATTTAATATGACAATAAATAAAACAGAAGCAATATTACGCAATATTGAAACAATCAAAAATTGCTCTCTCGATCATAATCTTCTAGCCTTTGATGGAGAGTCCTTTCGCTCCTTAAACTTTTTTGGGAAAACTCTTCGATGGATTCAAAGCCTATTTATTGGCCAAGAAAGAGCGTTCTCTGATTGCAAATGCATCAATGTTGCAGAAGGGATTGGCAAACTCATCGAAAAATATCGTCTCTGTGAGGAGTATAAAAAAGTAACTCACGATACAATCATAGAAAAGCTTAGACAGCTCTCAAATAAAGCTCGACCACTGAATCAACCCCGCATTAATCAGCTTATCGAGGAGCATAGCTATAAGCTCTCTTTCTCCCCCATCTTTAGCACTGACGCCTTACACAATATTGCAAGCTTTCTTCCCCTCCCTGAAGTTCAAAAAGTAAGGCGAGTCTCAACACAATTCAAAGAAGCCGCTGAAACTGTCGTAGATCAAAACTCTCTTCATATTATTAGAGAAATCGCCCCTCATTTTATCAAAGCAACCGAATGTGGAGAAGGTAGAAAAACTGGACACTGGGCACGAATCAACTTAGATGCCAACGGTCGGCTCGTTAGCTTCGAAGCGCATGACATGACCCAGGTTGATTTCTTGAAGAAAGAAGACATAGATACCCATATCTATTCTTTCGAAATGAAAATTCGGGCAGATTGCTGGATAAATGATCGTACTAAAAAGGCCTTTGAGGTTTACCCAGTACAAATCCCATCCTATGGCGTGACTCTAGGTCTCAAGAGGCTTACTGTATTAGCGGAAAAGATCGAAGAAATTTTAAATCAAAAAGCAGAGCAAGCCTTTCAAAGAGCGCAGAAAAAAGATGAGAGAGCAAAAGATTTTTATGCAAACCGAGCATGGTTTACTGAGCTCGTAGATCAGGAAAAGAAGAGAGCTGCAAAATCAGAGGCGTCAAAAAGGACTTAAATTCCAAAGCTAACAAACAATATCTTATTATGATGCTCTCTTTTTCAATACTACTAATTGTCTAAGAGAGCTCTTCTCTAAGAAGGATAAAAAGACATCCTTTTCCTCATCAAAAAGCACTCTTACACAAAGATTTAAAAAAATACCCCTTTAAAAATCATTCCCGTAAACTTATACTCTTTAATTATAAATTAAAGAGTATAAATAAATTCATGACAATTAAATATACCAACAATTCAATTAATGATTACAAACAGATTTATCTTCCCCCTTCATCCACTTCTACAGCTCCACCCGAATTGAAAGCATACAATTCCGCACTTCAAATTTTAAGTGATGACGCACTTTTAGAGATTTTTTCCTTTCTTGATATTCCTTCTGAGCAAACCTTGCGATTGGTAAGCAGATCTATCCGCAACCTTGTTGATTCAACAAAGATGTGGAACGCTCGTGCATTAGACCTCGTGAAACTTACTCGTGACACTCACCTCTCACTTGACCTGAAGAAGCTACTAAGAGACATGGATGGCGCCGTCTCAAAAGAAGAGAAGAAAGCTCTTTATATCTACACAACAGTCCTTCGAAACGTACAGGCATTTTTCAAAGCCTATTCACCGGACACAAAAGAATATCCATTTACCCTCTCTACAGCAGGTGATATGAGATTTGCAGATGAAAGTCTCGACTATGATCGAAACTACATCCTTGTCACAGAAGGAAGCGAGCGGATCAAAGATGGGTATCAAGACATTGTAAAAGTATATAGCTCCCTCCATGCTCTTGAAAGAATATCGCCTTTCGTGATCATGCAACAAGAAAGGGCGTGCTTCTACAATGAATCTGAAGAAGGGATAAGAAATCAGATGATGCGCCTTTTTTTAAGGACTCTTAACTCTTTTACCAGTATCCAGGGAGTTTCTTCTGAAGAGCTCCTAGAAGGACTTAAACATCCTGAGACATCGGTCACTTTTGAGGATGTAACTCGAGAGGAATGCACCCCTATATACACTTCAGCTCAAGTTTCATCACTCTCAGAGAACAAATCTAATATAAAAAGCGGGCTCGCTCATCTTTGCGGTAAAGACTGTCCTGTAAATGTGTCCAAAAGAATCTTACTCCCATTTTTTGAGAGAAAGTACGAAAATGGTGAGCTTGTTGTAATACGGCAGCTTGACAATAACCTCAGATTTGGATTTATCAATTCAAAGCCAACAAAAGTAACTTCTTATCTATTTAGCGAGAAAAGCACGTTTTTAAAAGAATCGAACAATGATCATGTTGGCAATGCGTACTATATTACACTCCAAATGAATAGACATCTCCTTCCGACAAAAACAATTTATGCTCACTCAGATCGCATCTACCCAGTACCAGATCCTGTTATCGAAGCTCTTTTAAATGGCACAGACGGAAAAGCTCTAAGCGAAAATACACCTACTGCACACATCACGAAGTAAGATTTTATATCCAGGCAATGGCTTAGAATTCACGCTCAAGTTGTTGCCTAAAATTGAGAGCATTTTTTCATATACAATCCACACTTCCCTATTTTTTCTTTTAAAAACCAAAAAACAAGCTCAGTTAAATTAAAAGATAATTTTTGTAATAATCTCAAAAGGATTTCCCTTATTATAATTAAGACATAATCTGCTATGCATATTTTTCTCATTGCAACCAAAAGCATTTTTTAGCTGATGCAAAAACTTCAACAGTGGAAGTAAATACGGCGTATGGTCTCACGTAACTCCCACCATTCTATTCCGCTGATCAGACCTGTCATCTACGACCAAATGGTTGAAAGTGATTGTGAGGACAACGGAGTTAAAACGGCTTCCTCTAATGCAAAGGCTACTCAGAAAAGCTTCCAAATGGCTTTAGAGATTAACGACATCTTTTATGAAATTCTTTCGTTTCTTGAGATACCATATCTCCAAAAATTGTCTCTTATAAATAGGCAATTTGCTCGCGCAATCAACTCCCCAGCCATGTGGAATATTCAAGTTCAAAATATTCAGAGAATCACTCGAAATACGCATCTCTCATTTACAACAAGCCAACTTTCGCGTGATCCTGGATCTCTCATTACTCCTCAAGAGAAAAGGGCTCTTCATATCTACCTGACCGTATATAGAAATTTACGATCGTTTTTTAATTCCTATTCAACTTTGAATACAGAGTTTCCATTCACTATATCTCTTGAAGGAATCATACATTTCTCAAACCCAGGCGAAAGCGATACTAACAACCACTATCTCCTTACAAGGAATAGTGGAAAAATGGAGCGAACACATCAACAGATTGGGGAATACTACCAAAATCCTCGTTCTGCAAAAGCTCTACATGCCTTTGCAGTGATACGAGAAAATGGTGACGCATCATTCTTTGAAGAGACATCAAAAAGCTTGCAACATAGGATTATCTTTCTCTCAATAAGAGTGCTCAACACACTAGCTCTTCAAAAAATGGTCAGCCCTGAGGACATTAGGAAAGGATTTCAAACCGAGGATATATCAGAAGCATTCGATGATGTTATCGAGGATGAAAAGAAGCTTCTTCAGAGATCTCCTACCTCTGTTTCATCAAAAACAGCTGAGGAGAAGAAACTCCTAAAAGAAGAAATATTTAAAACTTGCTCACCCATTTGTCCTCAAGAGATAGTCAAACAACTACCCCTTCCTCTGTTTAACAACAGCTTTAATAAAGACGATCTTGTCGCAGTTCGGAAATATGACGGTTCCTACCAGTTTGGATTTATATTCTACGCTGAATCTGGCAATAATAAAACCAACCCAACTAAAGAGCGTAGATATCATATTCTCACTCTAACAAAAGGACGTAATAGTACACCCCAGCTCACGATAACCGGAGCGAGTGCGATCGCCTGTATACCTGAACGGATTACCAAAAAAATATGTGAGAAGCATTCGGCTTTTTCTGAACAATAAGCTATCAACTTTTCTAGTTAATTACGCAGAAAATAAGAAACCAGTAACAATTTAATTAAAACTAAAAGATAATCAATAGTATTTAAATTTAAAATGTTATTGCACAATGATTTCAAATACTAATTACTTCAATAATCCGCCTCATAACTACACAGACATCTCTATCCAGTGCTCTCCAGCATCAGAAAACAAGCCCCCGTTTCATCAGCTCCTAAATAGCAACGAACTCTTACGCACTATTTTTTCTTTCTTAGGGCCATACCATTCTGAGCAGTTAACCCTCTCTTGCCGCCACATACACTCAATTATTAATTCCACCGAGCAATGGAATGTACATGTAATAAACCTTTGCCAAATTGCGAAGAAAAAGCTCCTTTCATTGAGCAGCATGGACCTAAGAAAAAAATCAGGTACAACTGTGTCCATGGAAGAGAAAAAAGCGCTCCAAGTTTTTCTCTCAGTTTTGAGATATTCCCAGGATTTTTTTGAAAGAGTATCCTCTGAAAGCGCTGAATTTCCATTTATCCTTTCTCCTTCTGGAGAAGCCACATTCCTCTCCCCATCAGACGGGATAAAACCCACATACTATCTGATAACAAGAAAGAGCGAAAAGATTAATGAGGTCCATGAGCAAATCGCAGCTCATTATAACAATGATTTCACACCCCAAAAGCTCTTCACCTATGCGATAGTTGATGCCTCTTTCAAAGCGACTTTCTTCGATGAGTCTGATACTTCGAGTATCCAAAAGAGGACTATGCTCCTTTTTGTACGCTTCTTAAACTCTCTAGTTCATCAGAAGAAAGTCTCATCCAATGAGCTCCCAAAAGGGTTTATGCACGAGGACACATCAGTAATTTTCGAAGAGGTGATGGATGATGAGCAAAAGCTCATCTCAGGTCAATCTCATGACTTATCACATTTGGATTTCTCAAACCTTTCAGGGATTAACTGCCCGCAAAATATTGTGAAAGAGCTTTCACTTCCTTTGTATCGATCAAAATTGAGCGAGAATCAGTTAGTTGTAGCATTTCAATTCCCTCGCACATATCGTTACGCGATTGTTGAGAGGCTTAATTCTACTTCCACATATAATCCTGCAAGTGAAGAGAACGAGTTCTTGTATTCTCTACTGATTAAACATAGCTCATCTTCAGCCTTGCATCATCTGCCGAAGTTAGAATCTCCTGCAAGTATGATCTATCCAGTTCCTCCACGAGCTATAGAGTCAATTCGCAAGCATCATTCGCAGGATTTAATCGCTTCTACAAAATCGCACGCACCTACAGAGGATTAATTGAAAACTATATCCCCTAATCATTCCTTATTTAGATAGTTATTAATAAAACTATATTGTTACTAAAGAAAGGAGTTATTAAACTCTTCGCTCAATAAATAAACCAGGAAAAGATAGCGTGTTTATTGAGCGTTCATTAGAGCCTTTCTATGCTCCATTATCTTCAACAGCGAAATTACCTTCATGGACTGTCGAGAGTAATAAAAAGAGTAAAAGCTACTTATCAGGAAATATCTTTAAGCCATCCTCCTTTGCGACTGAGAAGATATTAGCGCGTATATTTTCGTTTATCGATATTCACTCTCTCCAACCAATCCGCAAAACCTCTCGAGACATACGAAGAATTATAGACTCGCCTTTATTATGGAATGAGCAAACAGACAATCTTAAGAAGCAACTCCAAAGCTATTCATTCTCGTTCACTACAACCAATATCGGACGAAGTAAAGGAGAATATATCAACCGTCTTGAGAAAAGAGCGCTTCACGTTTATCTAACAGTATTCAGAAATATTCAGACGTTTTACAAAGCGTTCACTCATGAGAGACGAGCATACCTGTTCACGCTCTCAAAATCTGGCGAAGTAACATTCGTAGAAAGCGCGAATACAAGAAAAGACACATATCTCTTACTCACGAAAATTGATCCGCGCATCAATACCGCACGTAAAATTATCGGTGAATACTACTCGAACTGTTACTCTGCTCAGACAATCTACTCGTTTGCTATTGCAAAAATGCCGACCTCAAAATCAGCAAAAGCAGGAACATGTTTTTTTGATGAGACAACATCCGAATTCCACCATCGGATCATGTTCTTATTCACTCAAGTTCTCAACAACATCGCAAGCCATAACCAGAGCACATATGAAGAAGCTTTAAGCCAAGGCTTTCATAATGAGCGCTCCTGTGTGACATTTGAAGATATTACTTCTGAAGAGATGAAGCTCATACAGTATCCAGCTAAATCACGTCCTCGCGACCCCTTGTCATCAATCCCTTCCAAGCTAAAGATTCGCGACTTAGTGACCAAATCAATGATGGCACATCTTTACAATGTGATATGTCCTCAGGAGATTATGAGTCAGCTTCCTCTACCGTGCTTTAAAACACGATTTAGAGAAAATGAACTCGTAGTTGTGAAGAGGCCAGATAACACGCACCGCTACGGCTTTATTGAGAGAAGAGTCCCTAGGAATAATGAAGAAAAAGAAGCGACCTTTATCATTGCCGTCAACGAGGGAGATGATTTCATTGAGCGAGAGGCTTATCGATCAAGCATGATCTACCGTTTGCCTGACCGCATTCTTAATCTACTTTATACGACAACTATGCCAAACACTCCTGTTCACTATGTAAACCTTGCAACTTCCTCTCGAGAATTCTAAGAGAAGCCTTCCATGCAGCTATCCCATTTGATAGCTGCTACATTCCAACCTTATCCTCCTCAATCCCCTCTTATAGAAGAGTTTCTATCTTCATAAAGCAGATCAAAAACAGACCCACCAAATTTCTTGCTTGAAAGCGCTCTTCCGTGTTAAAAATAATCCCATCATTTCCACATTCCGGGGCAATAGCTCAGTGGTTAGAGCAGCGGACTCATAATCCGTTGGTCCACAGTTCAAATCTGTGTTGCCCCACTCTTTATCTCCAATTAAAATTCTGTTGTTCTGATGCTGATATACTCCTGTCTTATCGCGCACAGGAAGTACCATAGTGACGATCAGTAGAAACAGCACCCTTAGAGCAAATCTAGCGTGATTTATAGCTCTGAATCCTGCAGCAATGGCCTGTCAAAAGGTGTAATATCCTTATTCCAAAAAGCTCCGACTCTGGATCTTGCAAAACCGGTAATATTTAAGCATATTGTCGACATACAAAATGAATGAGATAGTTGAGCCGTGAATTTAGAAGCATTTCTGGCTTTAATCAAAGTGAATTTTTTGCTAGAACGTAGCCGACTTTTAAATCTAAGGTAAAAATGAACGGGATTGCTGCATTTACTTCTTATAAAAACAAATATCCAAATTCCTTCTTTGAAGAAGTAGGGGATGCTCTATTAACTCCTATCCCAACACTTTGCCAAAGAAATTCTTATGTTGTTCTTAAAAATGAAGAAACTGGCGCTAGGTGCATTTATACTTACACGAATGATTCAAAATCTAGCTGGAGAGTTGCAGCGGAAGTAGTTGCTTCTGTCGCGACTTTACCTCTTGCTTTAGTCGGTATGGTATTTAAGGGGTTAAGCCTAGTTACCTCTCCTGAAACACGTGATATCTACACCAATTGGCAAACCCCTCTTCAACCTCAATTTGGCAACCCTGATAAAATCCAAGATAATGAGATAAATGGTAATGGGTTGAAACAGCGCGCGCGAAATTTAACGAAGTTGACTGAGTTTGCTGTTGCGAAGGGCTGTGCGCCTCAATTGTTGCACGAACTCATCCACCATCCTCAGGAATACATGGTGGCAACATATGATAATATATCTGGAGATCATGTGTGGTTGCCTCCCTATTTAAATGAATGCGCTTGTGTAAATAGCGGTAATTTTAATCGGTTTAAGAACCAACGAAGAACAAATTTAGAAACTCAACTTGTAACTGATGCAGTAGAAAGTTTCCCACCTTCTGAGCATTTTAAATTGAATTATATTGGATTTGGAGCTGGGGAGTTATTACAAGACTTTATCAATGTTGGGAAGCTGATTGAAGCAGGATATAGTGATTTGAACATTATCCTGATAGACCCTAAATTAAAAGAAGAAATTGTTGATGTCAAAAATGGCGAGCGAATCTCTAACCCTACTCTAGAGCAGTTCAAATTCCTTCTGGAGGTTGCGAAACAAAAGGGAATTAAATTTCAGATTCAAGTGTTTAAGAATATAACAGAATATCGACACGCCTTTCCTGATGAAAAAGCTCATTGTATTTCAGCTATAGATTTTGACGATTATCAAAAAGCTTTCAATGATGTGACTCTTTGCCACCAGGTTTTGCACGATAAAGGAAAGTTTTATTTATCGTATGGTATACACGACTTATGTTTCACTTCTACACAGTGTATTCGCAATAGTCAGCATGGAGAACAAGATCCTCTCTATCTATCTATTTTTGATGATTTTCAAAATGATGTGAGATTACTGTCTCAAAAGCTATCTCAAAAAGGCCAAAAAGTGGCTCGATATGCACAATTAGGGACAGAACATAACTTTGAAGAGTGGACTCGGTTACTCCCTGAATTGGCAAAATGTGGATGTGATAAAATAGAGTTCATGCTAATGCACCCTCCTGAAAGAAACTTTTTCGGTAATCCTTTGGCGGAGCCAAATGCTCAATTTACTAAAGAAAACTTGGAGTATTATTTAAAGCTCTTTCTCCCTGCTGAAACAAATATTGAAGTTCAATTAATTAAGTCCATCGACTCTTTTAAAGAGTATGTGGAGACCTCTCAAGCTAAGTTTGATATGGTGACTTGGTGTGGCCATACAACTGACGATGAACAAACTGCTAAAGCAAATATTCGCTGGCTTCGACAGCACGCGGTCGATAGTAATATTTATTACGGAGTGCAGGTCTACAAAAGAGACGCAAAAAGAAAGCTAGCCCTTTCCTTTGAGGGTATGTGGAGATGGAATGCTGATTCTGGCATAAAACACTTACTTCCCTCTAAACCAGAACATCAAGCAGTAGTCGATGAATTAATGGAAGAACGACAGGTGATATTACTCAAGGATTCTGGAAAAAAATACGCCACTCAGCATTAAAAACTTAAAATGAGTTCGTAACAATTTACTCTAAGCTCGCTCATATCATTTAATTAAAGCAATTCAGTAGCTTTACAATATACTAATGGCGCAATGATGAATCTATTGCGCCATCAAAACTCGATAAGATCCAGTAGCTGTTTGATCAAAATCATTTACCATCATACTCGTAGCGGTTGGACGGTATCGGGTTATATGGCAGGCCACTGCCCTCATAACGTAATTCGCTGATCCCGGGTTCAAATCCTGGTTGCCCCACTCTTTACTCCCCTTACACGTCCTCTTCAGAGATGATATTTACCTCACTGTGTATAGAGTTGATTTCTTCATGCTCATCTTTTAAGTCATAATTAAAAGCGACTGGATCTAAATCAAATTTCAGGCATAGCATGTTACTGTCAGTAAAATTAGCGATCAGTAAATAAGCTTTTATTTACGCTGTGTGTTTCGCTGAGACAACTGTAAAGTGCTACACCTGATACATAAGGAGCGCAAAATGACAGTATCACTCAAACCAAACCTCCAGCTTGTCTACGTATCTGATATCAAACGATCGACAGAGTTTTACAAGACGCTCTTCAATACGACGCCAGTGTTTACTAGCCCTCGCTACGTGGCCTTTGATGCGGGAGGAGGCGTGCTGTTTGCTATTTGGTCAGGAGGAGGAGCTCCAGATGCTACGTCTCCGCGTTATTCTGAGATCGGCATTATGGTGCCATCAAACGTAGATATAGATCAGCTCTTTGAGGAATGGCAAAAAAGGCCAGATATTAAGGTCGTTCAAAAGCCATATAATGATGTCTTCGGTCGTACTTTTATCGTAGCAGATCCTGACGGCCATATTATCCGTGTATCTCCTCTCGATTAATACGCCAAATGAGTTGAAAAAAGTAGTCATTGAAAAACAACCTTTAGATTTGATATAGTTGTTTTTCAAATCGATAACATTAAATTTTTTACCTATGTTTAACAAAGCACAAGCTATTAACTGCCTGATTATTATTAGCCACACTACATTGGGGTGCGGGCTTATGTAATCTGCTGTTTCAGAAACATAGGTCGTAAGTGAAAAGGCCGCACCTCGAAAGGGGTGCGGCCTTTTTTTTGCTCAATCAAGAAGATAAATAAAGAAGAGTCTTAACAAGAATTTACAAGCTAAAGAGAAGCACTACGATGCCAAGTACACGCATAGAGTCCATTACCATTCGAATTATTGTGGCTATCCACGTTAAAGCGAGGTGCGGACCTATGCCATAGGCTTATAGCCCAAAGTTTAGGTTTAAGACTAAAGACCGCACCTCGAAAGAGGTGCGGTCTTTTTTTTGCCGTCAGACTGCTTAGAAAAAACCATGAAATAACTAATAAGAGGTTCATCAAAGAAAGACATCATGAAAAACAAATGGCACGTTGTAAGTACCGGATTTGCTTTATTTTCCATGTTCTTCGGATCAGGAAATTTAGTCTTTCCTATTACCGTAGGTCAACAAAGCGAAGGACACTACCTTTTTGCATCATTAGGGATCTTGCTGAGCGGGGTAGTAGTTCCATTCCTAGGGGTATTGGGAATGATACTCTACAAAGGCGATATCTATAGTTTCTTTCGCTGCTTTGGAAAGAGAGGGACATTCGTATTTTCATTCTTGGCTCTGGCGTTAATGGGGCCATTCGGAGTACTCGCACGCTGTTTAACAGTAGCTCATGGAGCATTGTCTCTTATATTGCCACATACGCCGCTTCCCCTATCTAGCATGTGTATGTGCATAGTCATCTATTGCTTGGCAGTGAATAGACACAAAATCGTTACGACGTTGGGAGCTATGCTTACCCCATTTCTCCTTCTAGCAATCACTGTTATTGCATTCTTTGGTTTATATCAGGGAGGCTTAGGTCTTGAGACAGCAACTTCTCATGAATGGGCTGCTTTGAAAAACGGTTTCTTTCAGGGCTATCAGACAATGGACCTTCTTGCGGCGTTTTTCTTTTCACAGTTTATCATTGAGCATCTCCGCGGCACGCTAACGCCAGAAAATGAAGAGAAAACATTCCTAACACATTTTTATAAATCCTCGTTGATCGGAGCGGGCTTACTATCCAGTGTGTATTTTGTTTTGGTAGTACTAGGATGGACATATTCGCCATTATTAACCGATACCCCGCCTCAGGAGATGTTAGGCATGATTGCTATAGAATCCCTTGGAGCCATAGCTGCCCCCTGTGTATCCTTAGCTGTATTATTCGCATGTCTTACAACAGCAATCGTATTGGCTTCGCTATTCTCAGACTTCTTGAGAAGCGATGTCTCAAATGAGAAACTTGGGAACAAGCAAGCCCTCCTTATCACATTAGGAATAGGATTTGTTGTATCGACTTTCGATTTCGCTGGAATCGCTAGATTCTTAGGACCAGTTCTTGAAGCGATCTATCCTGCTTTAATTGCCTTAACTGTAGTGAATATCTCATCAAAGTTTTTGGGTATGAAGGCTTCTCATTGGCCATTTACCCTCACACTAGCGGCTAAATTGTGTTGGATATAGGATGAATTCGCACGATTGATATCAGCATCGTCGATAATGTTGATTGCAGTCTCAGAGTTCTTAGGAGCCTCTCTTACATCTTAGAAATCTATTTTTGGTCAGTAGATTGCACTGAGAGGCCTCCTAACTTTTCCAAGATAAAATCAACTCGCTCTTTTACCGGGATTTTCGGAATAAGCACTGTTTCGTATCCATAATCTTTATACTTCTGAAGAAGGTCCTCAAACTCTTTCTTTGCTGCGTTAAAATCGTGTTTTCTTTCTGAGTCGCCAGTAAATATCTCCTCCCAAGGAGGCACTAAGAATACGAGTTGATTATATCTAAATCTATGAGCGGCTTTTTGAAAATATTGAGGCTGCGGTTGATCTAATAAGAGCGCATCAACAATTCCTCGATCAAAAAAAACAAGGGAGCTTTTCTCATCTTGAGAGTTGAATTGATAGAGATACCGAGAGAGAGCAAGGTCTAAAAACTTGTGAAGATTAGTCCAAGGAAGCGCATCACCTTCAATAATTGCTTGCTCCTTTACTATTTGCCTTCCAGGCTCTAGTACAACCCGATAGCCTCGCCTTTGAAGCTCTGATAATATTGTAGATTTTCCACCCCCTGAGCAGCCTGAAATAACAACAAAGTTGTTTCTAACAATAGGAAAGCTCTTTTCGCTCAAGTAAGTATTTTCTACATTTTCTCCTCGAAGGTCTCGACTCATACATAAACACCATAATAAACAGAACGCACGCAAGAAGTTTTTTATTTTACCATGAATCATTATCACAAAAATTATCCTCAATTGTCTTAACCAAGATTTCTTTTTTTTAATAACTGCTCTCAAAGACATTTGGACATACGCGAGAAGGCAAATGTAAAAACCAAATCGCTTATTTGATCTTTGGGAGGACTAAGTCAAACTCTAAATAGAAGGAATAAGGAGAGAGAATGACTCCTGTGAGAAGACCTCTCACAGGAGAGATTTTAGCATCTATTTCTTAGACGCAATAATATTTTCACCAATGACATCGAAGCTATGAGAAGGAATCAGATCTCCCAATTTTTTCATTGTGGCTCCTCTCATAATCTCATTCTTGGAGATACGCGAGTTCATAAGAATACGAATTGGTTCTCCAATATCAAGGCCTGTAAGTAATTTCTCAATCGCAAAGCAGGCAGTATGAAGAGGCAAATCTCGAGCGTCAGCGTAGTGAGAGTCATCAACCTGGAGAGAGATCCCTGAAACATTGAAAAGAGATTGAGCAAGAGACAGATTAATCTGTTCTCCCGCTGCTTCAATCAACTTCGTATATGTCTCTTGTTTGAGCTGAGGCATGAAAGAAGAAGCTTTTTCATACAAACGAAGAGCCATATCATCTTTATTATTTGCAGAGCATTTCTCAATGTATGCTGCATACTTTGCTGCAAGACTCTTGTCGCTAGTCGTATCCTTTAACGGCAATTCTGAGAGAATTATATTAATCAAATCATCTGAAGAACTCAGATCATCGCATGCAAAGCATATATCTAGAAGCTTGCCATAGAGTTTATGGCCTGCAACATCTTTTAAGCTTTGAAGGTGATCTTGTAGCGACTGGAGTAGCGTTGATCTCGAGTTACCCTGAGCCAATAGATTTATGATCATAGCCGCACTTTCTAGGCTTTCTTCAGAAAGGCACGCATCAACAATCTTATTCATTAGTTGTTCTGACAATGGAACATGAAGACTTTGCATATCCTGGAGAATCGGCAGAATAGCTTTGGATTCTGTGAGCTGTTTGTGTAGACGCTTATCAAGATTCCTTGCTACTGCATTAACATCTGCTTTCTCAATAGTGCATTGAGCTTGAGCTCGATCAAAATTGAACGTCAATTGAGGATATAGTGATACTACTTCCTCAATCTTAGAAGATATGAGATCATAATCTGGCATATTTAACTTCATAGTGATAGGTAGCGAAGATTGAAGGATTGTCGCATCCTGCTCATCTCTAATAAGCCTTGAAGCTTGTTTGCTGAGATCATCTACCGCCCAGAGAATTGCGTTTTGAGGCCATGATGAAATATCATTTATTTTATGAGAGGTTAGGCTTATATCAGAGCTCTCCCAAATCTCACGGGCAATATCCTCATTACCATCTTTTGTGTATTTATCAACTAAATCCAGGTACAGTGCATGTGGAAGGCTTAGCCCTTCCGAAGCACTTAAAGAACAGACAAGATCGCATGTATCCTCAGCATTATCTTGGATCATCGATCGTCTTACCAAAGCTTGTGCCATCACTTTCGCATCAGTTTCAGGAAGCTTTAAAAATTCCTGGAAATCACTCAAGGCATCTGCTGCAGGATGCGAAAACTCTTCTTCATCTGATAAACTTCTATTGAGAACATATTGAGAAGTGACTGCATCTAAAACATCTAGACCCGGTTTAAACTTGGCAACAGGGATACTTCTTAAGATTTTCTCAACTTGAGATATATTGCCTTCGCAAGCGTCTATCTTCCTACAGTACATCTCAGAAATCTCTTTCTCATTTGGAAGAGTCTCATCTAACTGGAGAACCACCTTCGCTTGACTTGCGCCAAACGATATACGGCCATGAGAGTCCTCTAAAGAAACCGCTATCGGCTTAAAGTCCTTATCATCACTACTTTTCTTTAGTGGGAAGAGCGGTAAGACATCCGACATATAAGCAGAGATCTCTTCGGCTTTTTCTCTCCCGTCAATAAGGATACGAACCTGTTTCATATCATGAAGCTCTGCTGTCCTAAACCAGTACTCTAAAACACAGCACGCAAGATCTGTAGAGAATGGAGAGAGATCTATTTCATTCTTAATCTGAACATCGAAAGGAATGACATCTAATTGAACGATATCTCGTATCAAATCACGGACAACAGATGTGTCACTCGCAAGCGCCATGATAGATTTCGATAGCTCCTCGTCGAGCTTGAAATGAGGCGCTTTATCCTTAATAAAGTATAAAGCTTCATATACTTTCTCTAAAACTTCAACTGGCGAGACGCTCTCCTTTTGTGAATTTCTTAATGAAGCTCGAACGAATTCAAGCAACTTCTCATCTGAGACTGGTGCCAGTCCTAAATTCTTTGACACATTCATCAAGATAAGGAACCGATCGAGGGCATCGAAGTTTTCATCCTCATCAGATTTTGTATTTAAATATTGTCTTGAAGCCTCCTCAAGAATTCCGGTAATAGAAGCCTGCTGGACATCCTTATCTTGTTTCTCGAGAAACTTTGTAAGCCAGACATATTTTTGAACAAAGTCGGATCTTTCTGGAATAGAATCCTCTGTAATGAAATTAACAAAGACTCGAGTAATCCCTTCACAATCTTCCTTAGATAGTTTGAATCCCTCAACAGAAACTGCCTCAACAAACTTCAGAGCTAGCGCGTCTTGTCTTACTTGTATTAAGTCAGTAATGACATTTATTACACTCTTCTGAGCGATCTTTGGATCAAGATGTGACTGCAATTTACCTAATATTACCTTCTGATGTTCTTTATACTTATCGTCTGAGCTTAAGGCGTATTCCTTGAGTAAATTCTCATACAAGCTCTCATCATGGATTCCATACTCAGATAATACATTGATGAGTACCTCCGCATCCCAGATATTCTTCTGCGATAGCGAATCTTGAATAAGCTTTACGCAAGTATCTTTGATATATGTCTGCTGAGAATTCTTAGGCATTAATTGATTCAGTAATTCAACTGTAGCCTGTTTCTGAGCATCTTGATGAGCATCGATCTCTTCCTTCCTGACTTGCTTTTTCCTGCACGAAAGCAATGAGATTATAATGGTCTGAGCATCCTCTATTGGATTAAATGTATCGTATTTCTTTGGAAGCGTCTGAACAATCTCTAAAGCTTTTGCGGTATCTTTTTGAGCTAGCAACAGCCCTATCAAAGCGCAGGAAAATGATTTATCCGGGACGACATTATCCACTTTCATATTATTGAAAAGAGAAAGACCCCTTTCAACATCTTTGACATTCAAAAGGTTCTTTAAGAGAAGAGCATACACCTCTTGAGATGGCTTTATCATTAGGGATGACGCCATCTTTATCGTTGTATCATACGCTTGATTTATCGAAACTTTACTTGGATCTTTTGACTTAGGCGTAAGGGCCGCCTTAACATCGCTCTCAATCACTTCTTGAGCAGTTTTCTTTAGGAGACTGAAGAGAGCTCGACTATTCGAGTCTTCTTTCCGAACTGCTCTTAAAAAAGAATCAATAAATGAAAGGCTTGATTTATCTTTCTCAAAGCACCCCTTTATCACAGACGTATAATACCCATCGGGGAGCTTTATTCCCTTTTGATTTAGAGCAACGAGGATTTGGGCAAGAGGGTTGGAATCAATTGAGCTCATGTTTGTTACTATCTGATGAGCTAAACGAAGTAAAAGCTCCTCATTATGAATCTCATTGAATAATCGCTCAACTAATCCAATCTGATGACGCTCAAGCAAAGCCTTCATAAACGCTGTGACTAACACTTCAGCTCGGCCAAGAGGAGGGGCCTTATCCAAGTATGACTTGAATATCTGAAACGCCTCTTCATATTTATTTGCTTTTAATGCTTGATCAATCGCTTCCTTAGCTACATCAGAGACTGTAGCAGGAGTTGGATCTATAATTGAAAGAGCTTCAAGACGCGGGAATTTATCAAAATATTTTACCGCGAGTTCAAATTTATTTTCTTTAATACACGCCTTGATAAAGCCTGATATCACACTAATGTTGCTTGTATGCCCACTCTCTTTAAGAGCCGAAAGAAGCTCATCTATTTCCTTGAGATTATTCTCAGAAAGATTCCTAGCTAAGATTTTTATGAGCGTATACTGATCATGTACTTTTTCTTCCGAATTCAATATACCGGACTTTAAGATAGCTGTAGAAAGAGATGCCGCCAGTTTAATGTTAGCCTGATCCCCTTTTAACAGAGCATTAAGCAGCTCAGAATACCCATATATTGAAGGTTTATATCGCTGATTCGTAAGCTCTGCCACGAGAGCTGTTATGCGCTCAGTACGCTTAGGCTCCTCAAACTTAGAATAGCGATCCATCAAGTTTGAGAGATTGTTAGGGCTAATTTCGAGCTGATTTTCACGAGCAGTCTGTAGAAGGGATATAATCCCATCATGATACTTATCATCTGAGACTTTATACCGAAGAGAGGCAAATTTCCCCTCTGTCTCGTGCAGGCGATTAATTTGCGAGTTAAGTTCCTTTGAGTCTTTCTCAAGGTCTCTTATACGCACGACAAGCGATACCCCATCGCGTTGTATAAAGAGAGATCTATCATATTCTTTATACATCTTTTCAATGGCTTCAGCGTCTTCTTGAGATCCGGTGATAATGGTAATATTTTCATCGGAAGGAAGACGACTCTTTACATCTTTAAGAGCATTTAAGAGAGGGCGAAATGTCCAGCCCTGAACGTCGATTTTATCTTCATCTATTGAAAGTGGAATGAAGGAGGCTAATTCGTCCTCGATTTTATTAAGACGTAGCGCATCATTTTTAGAGACCTCTTGAGCCTTTTGATTGATTTCTCTCATTGTCTCAAGTGTTTTAGCTCTATCAAAATGCTCGCTATACTCTTTAAGAAGGACGAAAAGATTCGATGCAGCTTCAAGCTTTCCTTCCTTGCACAGAGATCGTAGAAGGGACAACGCGCCATTTATTATCGCTTTTTTATCTGTGGCTGAAGAAACAAGAAGGGAAAGAAGCTCTTTGATATCATCAGTATTTGCTTTAACTATATTAAAGCACTTATTTAATATCATGCGCGATAAGTTTTCATCAGCTGAAACACCCTCATTCTTCATTTTTCGCGCTATCGCTATGAAATCGGATGAAGTCGTCTTTTGATCTAAAATATACTCTGAAATCAGTGTTTGAGCTTTTTTAAACCCTTCGTCGGCACTTACAAACTCGTTTACTATCAATATACGTTTGTCTTTGTCATATGTGACTTTTTGCCGAAGCGAATTATTTAGAATATATCTACTGACTCCTTCGAGAATCTTTTCGTCATCGACTTTGATTTGTAACCCGCTTACAGCCTGATTTATCAGCTCTGAGTTATAATTGTAATCTTCATATACAGAAGTTAAATAATTCATTAGAGCAAACTCTATAGCAGAGCGCGCACAGCCAGTACAGTCAGCAGCTTTACCTTCCTCGAATTGTAAATTTGGCTTGAAGATATCTATCAGCTCTTTAATTGCATCTGTGTCTTTAACATCCTCCGCTGCCTTCAGTATATCATGGAAGGATTGAGACTTTAACGTATTTACGAAAGAGCTTGTTTTCAGTTTGTTCCAAAGAGAATGGGTTATCTGGGAGTTAACCTTTGTTGAACTGAATTCTACTAAACTATTAATACATTTGGAGAGATCAAATTTTAATCGAGAATTATTTGTATTCTTAGAACGCTCTATAATGCTGTCACAAAGATGAAGTAATTGTTCATCTGGGAGACCTGAGAGGCCTCTGCTCACAAAAACTTTCTTATCGAAATACGTGTCCTCGAAGTTATCTGCGACCAGCTTTACATATTCAAAAAGAACGCTTGCCTCGTCAATGTTACCCTTTGATAAATGAGCATTCATGAGATCTGTAAGGGCATGCTCAAGCTCATTAGAGGACATAACCTCAAGGAGAGACTTTAAAACCTCAGTCATCACTTTAAGCGATTCAGCATCATACCCATTCGCTTTTGTTCTTTCGAACATTGCTCTTATAACATTCTCAGCTGACTCTCCATTGAAAACATAGCCTTTCAAAGCAATTTGGCGAATCTGAGTTTGAAATTCAGAAACACTTAGAGGAATTTTGTTGAGTATATCCTCAAGGCCTTTTACTTCCTGAGCGGGGATATTTTTGGCTGAAGCATAGTTAGTATAAGTAAGCCGCTTAGTGCCTTCATCGATATAAAACAACTGCTCTGGATAGCTCTCATATAAATCATTCGCGACTTTCGTCAGAATTTGATTGTCGTTAAACTGAACTTTAGCATTGAGTATCTGCCCTTCTTCAAGCTTCTTTTTGCTAGCGTCATCCTTGTGGGCTTTTAAGAAGTTTATAAGTGCGTATTTTACTGCAGAATAGGCCCAATCGCTACAATCAACAATTTTTCCTGACTCGAGTGTGATTTGAGGATCTATGATCGCTATGACCTCTTCAATCACCTCATCTTGTTTTATTGCTTCTGCCGACTTAATGATGGTATGAAGATCGATTGACTTTGTGATTTCAGGTGAATGCTTAAGAACCTCATTCCAGATACGGACAACAAGAGAGTGATTATTATTTTCCGATAGGCCTTCTATTATTCTTTTCAACGTCTTGCAATCTTTTGATTCGTCTGTTGAATGCTTAGCAAGCATTACCAACAATTCCGATGCATTTGAGTCTTTATTACTCGTTAATAGCCGAGGTAACACATCTTCACTTGCAAGGAGATCGTGTGATTTATTTAACTTCTCTAGATGAGAAGCATAGCCTTTTTGCTGGGGTGTTGTCTTAGCCCCTTCAAGATTTTTGAGCTCTTCTAACGCCCCTTCCCAATTTGAGTCGTTGATACAGTTTTTAAAATTATGGTGACAAGCAGCAGCTCTGCTCGTTGTACCTACGACAAGATCGAATACCTCTTTTATAGAATCTTCGAAGCCTACAAGTTTCTTAAACATCTTAAGATCGGAAGTTTGAACGTAAAGAGTCTCCCCTTCGTAATCTACCGTTGTTGTCGCTCCGAAAAAACTTTTAATCCAGGCAAACCAATTATTTGACGAATACACATGAATCTTCGTTTCTACGTCTTTTGTATCCGTTCTTTGATTCTTAGAGTGTAAATCTTGAAAGGAAATCTCTTGCGATCTCTGGGGAGTAGCTTTTTGAACTTTTTCACTGAGATCACGTCTTGTTTGCGTTTCAGGAGCTGATGGCAAATTCCTTGAGACTAAGTCTCTTGCCGGCTTTACACGTAGCTTATCCGAATCAGCCATACTTGACTCAGGAGTCACAACTCTTACTTTGCGGCTTAAGTAAAATGTTGCTGTCTTACGGTTTGGCTGCTTGTTTATTCCTCCAAGCTGGTCCTGAGTGATCTGTTTCGGATTAGAAAAAATGCCTACCATATGAGACTTACCCTCGCTGAGTGGGACTTGCAACTTTTATGGATTCGTAAACATCCAGAACAAACGAAAGCCGTGCGTGATTGAAACTAGTCACCTAAACACTAAAATCCTCTCTTGCACGAGCATCTTGCTTAAGATGTATTACAATTTTTTGAACTTTTCTCCGTATAACAACTACGTAAAGCAAAAATCAACCCGAATACTAAAAAAAAGAATATGGACATTAAAAGAGGTGAAGCTCATGGGCTATTTTTGATTCAAACACTCTTTTGATGCTTGAGAAAAAACCCTCATCTCTTTTACAGGTTAAAGAATTTTGTTGATTAATTCGTCCATTGAAAGCTTGTCAAAATAAAAGACTTAATTAAGAGAGAATACAAGAAACCGATGCCAAAACTGAGAAGGTACTCGCTTCAATCGTTCATTCTTTCTCTTAGTACGCTCTTTTGCACTGAGCTCTATGCCGCTCCCTCTCGATTCTCTTGGTCTACTTATCAGATGGTTATCGATGCTGATCGAGCTGAAAGACATGGACAGATAGAAAAGGCTATTAAATTATATGAAGAACTAAAGCCCGCTTTTCCAAACAGCGCACAGCTCTATTTCCACTTAGGAAAGCTCTACGCCCTTCAAGGCGAGAATAAAAAATCAGAAGAGGCCCTTTTAGAGTGTTTAAAGCTCAAACCTCGCTTTTTCGATGCAGGTGTTCAACTAGGATACACATATCTTGCAGAAAAGAATTTTAGAAAGAGTAAGCAACTTTTTCAAAATATCTTAAACTACTCCCCCGACAATCTTGATGCAATCGCAGGTATCGCCCAGATCGAATTTTTGGTCGGCGATGTTCAAGAGGCTAAAGAAATTTATCAAAGAGCTCTCGAAGAAGATCCAACTCACGAGAAATCGCTCGATGGATATGCTGAAATTCTGATCTATGAGGGCAAATATGATCAAGCTCGCGAAATTTATCAAACACTAGAAAGGAAGAATCCTTACGAGAGCACATACCAAAAATCAGAAGATCAACTTCAAGAAGAAGAGAAATATCCATTACAGGTCACCTTACAAGACGCCTTTAAACAGGAGCGGAAAGAAGTCATAAAGATCTATGAGGCCTTTCATAAAATCTATCCTCGAGATGAACACTACTTACTCTTCCAAGGCAGAGCTCTTTATGATTCCGGTGACTATGAAGCAGCAAAAAATGTCTATCGTGAGGCTTTGAAGATTGATCCTTCAAATATCGTAATAAAGATTGAGCTGGCCAAAATATACGCTCAAGAATTGGATTATGAAAAAAGTAAGCCTCTCTTAGAAGAAGTTCTTCAAGCTGAACCTGATTCTGAAGAAGCACACGACCTTTTAAAGAAAATTCAAAAATTAGTGAGCAGCAGCCTCGACAGTGGCTATTACCATGACTTAAGTAATAAAGCAAAAGAGCTTGATAAAGATGGCAGTCACCGGCAAGCCCTTAAGTTATACCAAGAGCTTGTTGCTAAATTTCCAAATAACTCTGAATTTACAAACCGCTTAGGCTATCAGTACATGGCCCTAGGTCATCTACAGCAAGCAAAAGATCTTTATATACAAGCTCTCAAACTTGATATTCTCAATGACGACGCACGAGTTAACCTCGCTTATATATATCTTCAGGAAAAGAATTACGCAGAGAGCAAAAGACTTTTCAAAGCAGTTCTAGAACGAGCTCCTCAACAAGTGGATGCGCTATCCGGCCTTGGGAAGATCTACACATATGAGAAAAAGGATAATGAAGCTGAAGAGTTATTCAAAAATGCCCTCGGCAACCAGTCAGATAACAAAGAGTCTCTTTGGCAACTTGCCCAGATAAAGATGAGGCAGAAGTCATATCAAGAAGCAAACCTGCTCTACAAAGAGCTTATAAAAATAGATCCTGAAAATCCCATCTATCACTCACGCATTTTTGATATTCGACAATATACAGATCCAAGACTTCAGATTGAGACACGAAAAGAACAAGAAAAGCAAAAAGAACTCTTTGGACATAAATGGAATGCCCGTTTAAAGAATCAGGCAGATAAAGTTACTCTTCTATGGCCTTTAAAGACCCATAAAAAGGACCCACTTCTATTTTCTCTTTCTTATGAACTTCGAACAGAGCAGCAAGATGATCTTCTCAATCATCAGATTGTCTACTCATCAAAAGTTCGGACCTTAAAAGGAAAGGCCGATTTCCTCATTACAGATCATTGGAGAGCTCGAGCGGAACTTGCTCTGTCTCTTCCATCTCCATTTAAGAAAAAAGCGCTTCTGAAGACAAAGGATGAGAATCGACTAGAACCATCTTTATCATTTATCTACCGAAACGGAGCCGATCGAGGAAGCGTTGGGATAGTAACCGATTCGATGATCATTAAAGAATTTAAAAAAGAGACGGCAAAATTAATCACAAGAAATCACGTCCAGGGAAACTACCAGCATGAGTTTAAAAATTGGAGAGCGATAGGACTTGAAGGAAGCTTTATCTCGTATCATGACCCCCACCGCAACAATCAAAAGAAAGCCACCCTCTGGGCCCAAACAGGCCTCTTTGGGTTAGGAAGAGATCTGACGCTCCGCTACCAATTTGATTGGATAAAGTTTAATCGACAAGTCGACTCTTACTACTCATTTAAAAACCAGCACACGAATTGGGCAATTTTACATTACAATAAGAGAAAGCCAAATGGCTTCGAGTACGATCTTACGTACTCTTTTGGTTTGAGACGCACCGTCTATAAAAGGTTTGAGCAGCAACTCTCTAATGGCTCTCAACCACAGCCCGCAACAGCTACAGAGACGATTGAGCCTGTACAAACAAATGCAGGAAAGAAAATACAGCACCTTAGAATGCATGTCGTCCAGGCAATATTTAGAAAAAGAATTGAAGATAAGCTCCTTTTTGAAATTGAGGGGCAATTCTCCAAAGACAGCCAACATTATACAACTTGGGCTTTTCGAATCGGCCTGACATATCAATTTTAAAGAAATTCCTCACTTCCTCACTTTGCCGTAGCCGACTCGGGCTAAGTTGGTCCATCTACTGCCCTTCTTCCATGCTGATTTGAAAGCTTTCAAACGGCATACCATAAGCCATTGTCGATATCCAACATTCTCAACTAAGGAAGCGTACAACATGAGAAATATGTGCTTAACACCTCCATATCTTCTATAAGTCATCTCCTCGAAAATAATACTCATGAGAGCCAGTTTAGTCGCAAACCCCCAGCAAATGACGATGAATATCCAAGCATAACTCCAATCTAATCTTCCTGAAAAATAATCACTCGCTAAAGTGACATACCCCATAAGCTCAATCAAAGGAGAAATCAGCTCGGCCAAAACATAGAAAGGAAATGTGATAAGCCCTACTACCTTATACCTAGGATTGAAGAGCATCCTTTTATGCTTCCAAAGAGACTGAATAAGCCCCTCATGCCAACGAGTTCGCTGCTTTCCCAAAAGTTTCAATTTTTCAGGAGCTTCTGTCCAAGCTATTGGGTCTGGAATGAACGCAATTTTATAAGGGCGTTTTTTCTCGAGCATATACCGATGGAGCCTGACAATGATCTCCATATCTTCGCCTACTGTATTCACCTCATAGCCACCGATCTCTCGTACAATATCTGTTTTAAATAAGGAAAATGCCCCTGAAACAATAAGCGAGCCCCTGGTCCAGTTCCATCCCAAACGCCCTATAAAGAATCCTCTTAAGTATTCAACTGCTTGTATTTGACAGAGAAGTCTATTTGGAAAGCCGACATGAGTTATATGTCCTTGATCAATAGTACAGCCATTGACAATACGGACACTTGCGCCAGCCGCCACCGTTGCCGAATCCATAAGGAAGGGACGAATAAGTTGGTTGATTCCATGCTCATCTATCAACGTGTCACTATCGATACAGACGAATAAAGGTCCCGTTAGAGCATTGATTCCTGCATTTAAAGCATCGGCTTTGCCGCCATTTGCCTTATCAATAACCATGAGATTATTGACTAGAGTGCTCTTATAGAAGTTCTTGACTTGCTGGGTCTGGATGGTTCCAGGATAACTAGGGGAAATTCTTACTAAGGAGAAATGATGTTGTAGGAGTGAAAGAGTATTGTCGGAAGAGCCGTCATTAACCACGATGATTTGTTTATGACGATAAGAGATTTGTCTAATGTTCGAGATAGTGCTAAGAATATTTTTTTCTTCATTATATGATGGGACAATAAACGTGATGACAGGTAAAGAGTCTGATGTAAGGATATCATGGACATTCTCTGCCTGAACCTCTCTATAACGCACCATAAGGGCATAAGCCGCATAGAATACAAGCAAAAGATAACAGGAGTTGATAAAGAGAAAGTAATAGAAAATAGTATCCTTGGCGCCTTCGATAAAAAGAGCCCATAAGGATAGAGTAAATGGAGACTCGTACATTACTTAAACCTCAGTAATCATCAGACTGCGGGTAGAGATAAAACATATTGAGCAATTTCGTAAGCCTCGCGGCTGATATCTGGATCTTGTAGAGCAAGAAGCTCTTTTCCGCTGTCATTAAACTCCCTTAATGTTAAAGCTGCTTGGAAGCGAAGCCACCAATTAGGGTGAGAGAGCATCTCCAATAAATGCGAGACGGCTTGAGTGATCTGTAATTTAGCAACTCCCTTACATGCTTCTATCTGAACCTCAATCGATTCATCGCTTAACGCTTTTAAAATAATCTCTTCACTCTCCTTTCTTGGGAAAAGAGAAATAGCCCGGACTGCTATCTGTCTTGTGCAATAATCACTAGACTGAGACGCTTTTTGTGATATATGGAAAAGCCTCTCATCAGTTTGTAAGGATATTATATCAAGCGCTATAGCCTTTAGATTATCATCAATAGACTCATAAAGATTTTGAAGAAGCTTTATGATTTTTATTTTATTGCGACTATGACAAAAAATATCTCTGAAGAAAAGCCTTGCGAAGGGATTCTCGTTCGCCATAGTTTTAAGTACCCCTATAAGGGCATTTTGAGAAATATATGCACTTGCAGCATACGCCGCACGAAGTCGGACAAGGAAGTGGCTGTCACGTAAAAGATGAATTACTACTTCTTCATCTTCCTCCAAGTGAAGAATCTCGAAGGCTCTTAAAGCAAATGAACGCTTCATCCAAGCAGAGCTCTTACAGCTTTGCCTCGCCTTTTTTAAAGTATATTTTTTCAGTATTTGTTCCTTTAAAACATCCCAGGATTGATCCTGAATTTTTTGATCTATTTCCTCAACAATCGCGATAATATCTTGCCAAGATATAGAAGAGAAATCGATCTGAGTATCTTGCGATGCTGATTGCTGCTGCATCAAACTATCAAAGACACTTTTCTTCAGCTTCTCCCTGATTTTTTGAGCTCGGCTTCTTCTCACGTTCGAAATGAAACGGAAAGAGACGATCACAAAAAAGCCGGTAAAGAGGATTAAGAACTGAAGGATAAGAACAAGAAAAGCAAATACTTCATATAGCATACGTATTACTAGTCCCGCGGCAGAGCAAAAAAGTTTTTCACCTTTTGGACAAGTATCGGAATATTCAGCGGCTTTGTAATATAATCTAGAGGAGTCTCTTTCAACCCTTCCATCACATCTTTTTCATTTGAAAGAGTGGTCATAAAAATAACTTTTACATTCTTGCCAAAGCGCATCTTGAGCTTTCTAAAGATGTCTAGCCCATCCATATCTGGCAAAAGTCTGTCTGAAAGAATTAACGGCAGTTGATTCACATCGAGTTGATTTAAAAAATCTAAAGCCTCTTTACCAGTGGAAAAAGCGTTACAGTGAAGCCCGTTAGATTTTAGTGAATAACTTATTAATTGAATCAGGTCTGGATCATCTTCTATGAGACACAACTCATTCTTTACTATAGCCCCTTCTTTTTCCTCCAATCTCACTCGAAGTGCATATTTCTTCTTTACACAACTCTGCGCCTCTAAAAGAGCCTCTTGGCAATCCGCTATAGATTTTTCGATAGACTTCAGCTGGGTAAGACCCGCAATAAATGCGATAGCGACAGGAGAAGAGGCAAATCCACCCATATCATCAGTTATGTTTTTTAATAGTTGATCCACCTGATTCGCTACATGATCGGTATCGAGCGAGTGAAAAACAAGACCGAATCGACCATCTTCCAAATATCCGCTTTCTTGAGGAGGATCACTCATCGTAGAGATATAATTAGTCACATGAAGAAGGAGCTTTCGGATCTCTTCTGATGTAAGCGCAGTTTGAAGGGACGTAAAGTAATCAATCTGTAGAAACACTAAGATCTTTGGAATAGTGCTTTCTTTTTCCGCTTTCTTCAGAAGCTTCAATTTAGAAATGAACGCCTCCTTCGAATCGAGTCCCGTAGTGCTATCTTCTTTTTCATCATTTCTCAATATTTTAGAGCGCTCAAGAATTCGTAAGACCCGCTTCATAAAGACCGCATCATCAAAAGGCTTTTGGATGAAATCATCAGCGCCTTTAGCATACGCCTGTTCGAAGAGTTGTGATTCATTGCTCCCTGTAATGATAACGATACTCAAGTTTTTTAAGAGGCTATCGTTACGGATTGCTTTCAAAAGACTAAAGCCATCGTAATTTGGAAGGTGAATATCTAAGAGAAGAACGTCTGGAAGATACTCTTTTAAGACTTCAAAGATCTTTTCTCCACTGTAGAGCGATTTGCAATCTATACCATGGCTTATGAAGTGGTTTGTCAGATAGTTACAAATGTCTGGGTCATCATCGACGACCAAGATCTTATATCCCGTCTTTATCATATTCTGCAGCTTACTCTCAATAATACTTAAAAATTTCTCAATGGCTACAGGCTTTTTGAAAATGAAATTAACATTATGCTCAATTGCCTCAAGCCGTGTAGACATATCCTCTTCCTCAATGAGAAGGCCGTAAGGAATGGACTTTTTTGCCTCAAAGAAATCGTACGCAGTAAGTGAGCTCTCGGCAAACTGGCGAGCTGCTATTATCATTGCAGGCTGGATAGTCCCTTTTGATAAAGCATCTAATCCTTTTTCTGGATCATTTTGTGTTACAATTTGAAAGTGAACTTTCTCTTTTTGCTTTTCAATGAGCTCTAAAAAATGAGCATCGCTATCGACAATCAGGACAACAGGCTTTTGTGGAACTTGAGGTTGCGAGACTATTGAAGTGTCTTGCTTGGCGGAGCTTTCATTTTGAAAAAGAAGTTCTAGACTCTCATAGAATTTCTCTGATTTTTTTTCATCACAGCTATAGGAAGGAGAAGATGTTTTCTCAGCTTCTCTCAATATGTGAATAAGATGGGACTCGAAATCCTTACAAAGAGCACTCACCTCATGATAGCCGTACGTTCCGGCATTTCCTGCAATTTTATGGACTTCTGCTCGAAGTGCCGAAAGACTATCTTTGGATGGCTGTTTTTGAAGATCACCTATCAGCCGCTTTACACGAGAAAGCTTCTCTGGAATTGTCTTCTTGTATTGCTCTTTCAGTTTGATGAGGTAGCTATCTAAGGAGGGACTTTCCATGTATTCACCGCATTCATGTGTTCCTATCCTCTATACTCTCGAGGAAAACAAATGAAAATATAATTTTTAAAATTATCGGTTATACATATTCTTTCCTTTGGTATATAGACCACATTAATGAGGCGATAAAGAGAGGAGTCATCTTGATGGATAAACCATCTCGCATGCATTTTTTCGTAAGTATATCAGCATTTGTAAGCATTACTATTAGTATAGCGACACTTATAGGTTGGTATTTCCAAATTCCCTCTTTAGTGCAGCTTACCCCAGACCTCGCACCTTTACACTTTAATGCTGCCGTCTGCTTTTTACTATCTGGGTTAGCGTTAAGCTGCTGCTTCTTCGATCTCTATCTCCCTTTAGTCTGTTTTCTAGGATTAACTATTTTCGCAATTGGCGGTATTACTTCACTACAATACTTTTTCTCATTCAAGTCTGGATTAGATGAGTTTTTTATAAATGATTTTTTATTCGAAAGGACTTCCGCACCAGGAAGAATGTCAGTGAACACTGCTGTTTCCTTTACTTTTGAGGGGCTCTCTCTTTTACTTCTTTTAATTAAATCGAAAGAGAAATGGGCCTATCTTTTAAGCATTATTCTTAGTTCGTTAATCTTAGCGATTGGCGCGCTCTCCTCTATTGGCTATGTCATAGGCTTAGAGACCACCTATGCTTGGGGAAACTGGAGCTTTATGTCACCTCAATCCGCCATTCTCTTTACATTTCAAGGTCTTACTCTCTTGTTCATAGCAGAAAGTAAATTACGAAAGCTTGCGCCGACAGATGCGACTTATGCCTATCCTGTGAGTATTGCGATCATCATCTTTTCTCTGTTTGGGCTCTTAAGTCAGGCTATTGAAAAAGAAAGAACCCAGCAAATCATACGCACGACACAGACCGAAGCTGTTGAGTTTGCCTCTGTCATGCAATTGATGTACCGCAATCATATAGCCATGGTCAAGCGTATCTCTGATCATCTAGAAAAAAAAGAAGCTTGGGTACTGACGAATAATTATAGCATTGAGACTCTAGATGACATCAAATCCATCGCAGTGTTATCTCCAAAACTTGATTGGCAGTGGATATATCAACGTAATGATATCGATGAAACTTTACTGAGAGACTTACCCAAGAATCCTAATTGTCAACCCTCTATTCATGAGGCTATTAGAAGCCAGACCCCTGTCATCTATCCTCTTTTCATAAAGACTGATGATACTCCTCAATTTCTTATCTTTTATCCCGCCATAAAAAATAAGGTTCTTCAAGCAACCTTTCTGTTAGTAGTCGACATGGATGTATTCTTAAAGAATACCTTAAAAAATCGCTCAAACAATCGCTATTTCATTGATATTTTTTACTACGACAAACAGCTTTTTTCATGGGATCCTCCAGCAGACACTCCAGCCAAATACAAATCGGAATATTTATTCGAATTTGAGAATATAAAGCTCTTGATACAGGCAAGGCCAGGAATTCAGTATTTAAAAGATACGCGCCTCTCACATATCGGCGCTTATATATTTATAGCAGGATTATTGATCGGCATTTTTGCAGCGCTCTATATTCGCTCTTATATCCAGCTGAGAATATCGTTAAAAGAAGTCAAGGCAAATGAAGAGAGATTCCAACTTGCGACAAAAGCAACAAGCGATATTATCTGCGACTGGGACTACATTCATGACAAAATAAAGATCAGCGACAACATTCGTATGCTTGGTTATACTGCCGAGGATACAGATCTCTTCACAAGAGAGTGGTGGATTTCCCACGTCCATCCTGATGATCGCGAAAAAGTATCAACAGTCGAAGCTAAAGCTATCAAAAATCGCTCTACGCACTGGTCCCTTGAATATAGCTTCTCTCGCGCTGATGGCACGTATATCGACGTAATTGATAGAGCTTGGCTCCTGTACGATGATGAGGGCAATCCCTACCGAATCATTGGCGCAGTTATGGATATTACCGAAAGAAAAAATATCGAGAGAATGAACAATGAGTTTATCTCGATAATCAGCCATGAACTCCGCACTCCCCTTACCTCAATTAAGGGTTCTTTAGGACTCCTCTTGAATAGAAACGCAGGAGAGCTCACCGATAAGGCAAAAACACTTCTTAATATCTGCGCATCGAACTGTGACCGACTCATTCGATTGATCAATGATATCCTTGATGTTGAGAAGATTAAGGCGAATAAAATTGAATTTAACATGCAAGCGATCGACCTTGCAGAGCTAATTTGGGCGTCTCATGCAGCAAACATGGCCTATTCTAAAAATGGAACCTCAATCGTAATTCAAGATATCCCAAGTAGCTCAATAGTAACTGGTGACTACGATAGGCTTCGCCAAGTGCTCGATAACCTCCTCTCCAATGCTTTCAAATTCTCTCCTTCGAATGGAAAAATATATGTATCCGTGGAGAAAAAAGAAGGAAGTTATCGGGTATCTGTAAGGGATGAAGGCCCTGGCATTCCAATAGAATTCCAAGAAAGGATATTCCAAAAATTTGCCCAAGCAGATAGCTCATCGAGCAGAGCTAAAGCAGGAACAGGATTAGGTCTCAATATTTCAAAGGCGATCGTTGAGCGTCACGGAGGGTCTATTGGCTTTACAACAGGATCTTCTGGCACTACCTTCTATTTTGACCTTCCAGCTCTCCAAACCCCTTCCACAAATGTAGCTGTCGCAAAGGATTTAGCATATCAGAGCATGCTTAAAGTCTTGATTTGCGAAGAAGATAAAGAGATCGCGTTTCAACTTCAAACTCTTCTCCAAAAGGAGAATTGCCTTGTTGATATAGCAACCACGATTACAGATACGAAAAATCTTCTTACATCTAAGAGATATGATATTCTGTTTGTGGATTCGATCCTTCCAGACGGAGATGGGATCATTTTTACAAAGGAGTTGAAGTCTGATTCAAGAAATAAGAATCTAGCTATTATCATCCTTGCTGGATCTAGAACAAAAGATGAGATAGAGATCCCGCCGAAAAACTCTTCCATCGTCGAAGTCCTTGAAATGCCTTTTAAGCATGAATCGCTGCAAAAGGTAATTCAAAAAATTCAAGAGCAGGCTTCATCAGCCAATCCTATAAAGGTCTTACATATAGAAGATGATCCAGATATTCTTACGCTTGTGAAGACTCTTCTATCAAAAGAAGGATCTATCGAGCAAGCAACCACTATCAGAGAGGCTATGAGCAAACTCAATGATATTGATGTGGATCTAGTTCTCCTCGATATAGGATTGCCCGATGGCTCCGGGCTAAGCCTTCTTCCTTTTATAAATAAAAGAACCAATCAAATCATTCCGACCGTTGTTTTCTCAGCCCACGAGGTGCCAAAAGAAAAGCTTCATTTCATCTCCTATTCGTTACTCAAATCAGCTACGACAAATGAGAAACTTTTATCGATAGTTCGTAGTGTCGCAAAACAAAATTAGGAATCTATACATCATGACTGCTCTACCTTTGAATAAGATCATGTATATTGAGGATGACCCCGACATTCAGACAATCGCGCAGATGGCGCTCGAGGAAATTGGCGGATATAAGGTTAAAATTTGTAGCTCTGGCCAAGAAGGATTGAACGAGCTTGAGAATTTTAACCCTGATTTGATTCTCCTCGATGTCATGATTCCTGGGATGGATGGCCCAACAACGCTTACAAAGATTCGACAGCTTGATAAGTTCTCAAAAACTCCTGTCATATTCTTAACAGCAAAGGCTCAAGCCAGTGAAATAAAGAGTTATATCCAGCTCGGCGCGATTGATGCTCTTGTGAAGCCATTTGATCCTGTCTCTTTACCAACACAAGTCTTAGAGAAATGGGAAGCTTATCAACAATCAAATGGGTAAAAGAATAGTCTTCTTTATTTCTAACAACTCCCTTAGTAATCTCTTAGAAAATAATGCTGTATGAGGCTCATACAGCATTAAATCCCCTCCTATCTTAGATATTTCTTAAAGCTGATCAGTTCTTGAAAAAAATGGCTTTCAGGGCGCATACCTTCCCATTGTTAATTAAATTATTTACATAGCAACAAACGCGAAAAACATTGACTACCTGACTATTGAAATAGTTCTGCTACAACCTCAATAGGAATATATGAAGCGATCGTATCCACCCTTCATTCAATTCATTCTGATCTTTATCTTCACATTTTTAGCTCCCAATTCAAAGCTCTTGAAAGCTATAGATTCCCAAGAAAGCCCGTCTCTATTTGTTGGAATTGTTATTAAAGAAAACGACAGCCTGATTCCTTTCTTCTTAAAGACAATTGAACGTCTTGAGTACGACAAGTCCAAAATGAGCTTGCAGGTCAATATTTGCAACACAACCGCTACCATTCAAGAACTAGTCGCGGACTGGGCTTTAACAAATCGCCGCTATTACAAAGAACTCACATGTATAAATAGCAGCCATCTTTTTAACGCCAATCAGACGATAGTTCAAAAAAATAGACTCTTTGGAGAGATCAAGAACGAATATCTGAGAAAAGGTCGTGATACCAACAGTGACTTTTGCTGTATTCTATCATCTGACGCTTTCCTACAACCAAATACACTCTCGTATCTCATTGAGAAGAATCGGCCGATTATAGCCCCGCTCTTAAGACCGACCCCTGAAGCCGGCGATCCATTTCGTAATTTCTTTGGCGATGTTTCTGAATATGGATATTATAAAGACCATCCAGACTACCGCCCTATTGCCTATCGACATAAGCGTGGCACATTTAACGTCCCCTGTGTCAGTTTCGCATATGTCATAAAGACACAATATGTAGACTCATTAAGCTTTACAGAGCATTTTGTCGATTGGGAGTTTCTTTCTTTCTCAAAATCAGCCCGTGAAAAAAAGATCGATCAATACATCTGCAATGAAAAAGAGTTTGGGTTTCTTCTCCACTTTTTTAAGGAATTAAGCCCCCAAGAAGAAAAGGAATTTAATCTGGTCGGAGCCGATCTGGAAATCAACCCATCAGTACTCCAGAAGATTATCTCACCTCATCTTCGAGATGATCCGTCTCTTCAAAGCTATATCGACAACTTCAACTTCAATGAGTATGCAATCTACAGAGTTCAAAACAGAGATCTCTTCTATGTCGATGATGTGAAAGACTATATCAAGAATTACATCATCAAAGAAGGCTTAAGCTGGGAAGAACATATCCAAGCTCAATTCAGAAAGTATGTAAAGCCTTCTAGTATTGCTCTCGATATTGGAGGGCATATCGGCACACACACCTTAGCCCTTTCAAGACTTGTTGGAGAAAACGGCAAAGTCTATGCCTTTGAGCCACAATCGAAAATGTTTACAGAGCTTGCCATAAACATGTATCTCAACAAGTGCTCAAACGTTGAGCTTCATCATAGAGCCTTGGGCAATGAGCACAAGTTGATCGAGATGTATATACCGAAGGAAGAATGGACAGAGCGCTTTTCTCCAGACCTCGTCAATGAAGGCCACGGTACAGTTACTGAATGCTCAGATACAACGACTGGCGATAGAGCAATGATGGTGAAACTCGATGATTTTGAGCTCGACAATGTCTCATTCATCAAGATGGATGTCGAAGGCTTTGAAATGGCAGTCATCAAAGGTGGATTAGAAACCATCAGGCGCAACAAACCAGTCATGATCATTGAGATTTTTAACACGTATGAGCGTGCTTCACGGATCAAACAAATTGAAGATTTAGGATACATTCACTCGAGCCTAGGAAATGATGACTTCCTCTTTATTCCACTTGAATTGACTTCACACAACACGAAAAAGGAAGAGCAAGAAAGTCTTCACGCAACGCCCTCTCTCAAGAATGAGAAAGATATCCTTGTCGCGTGGGAAGGCTCATTTTTGGATCTAGGAAGCCTGTCACACGTTAACCGCTTCATCACAGATGAACTTTCCTTGAATGAGAAAATTAAACTCACCTGTGTCGATCCTATAACCCCACGCACAAATCCGCCACTTCCTTCAGCATTAGCCAAGTATGCTCATATCCCATTTTTCAATCCCTCTCAGAATACTGACATTACTGTACGCCATTCATGGCCACCAAATTGGCATCGCCCTCACCGAGGTAAATTGGTTCTGATCCAGCCGTGGGAATTTGGGGCCATTCCAGAAGAGTGGGTAAAAAACGCGCCTCTTGTTGATGAGTTTTGGGTCCCTTCGCAGTTTGTTAAAAATGAATATGTCGATTCAGGAATACCCTCAAATAAAGTGGCTGTCATTCCTAATGGAGTAAATCCTACTATATTTCATCCTGATATTAAACCTTATGCACTTCCGACTAAGAAAAAATTCAAATTCCTCTTTGTTGGAGGAACAATATACAGAAAAGGAGCCGATCTTCTTGTAAATACCTATAAGAATACCTTTTCCGCAGGCGACGATGTTTCATTAGTAATCAAAGACTTTGGAAACAATGGCCCATATAAAGGGCAAACGCAGGAAAAAATAATTCAAGAGGCTCAAAGGACCCCGAACGCTCCTGAAATTATCTATCTGAACCAAGATATGTCATATGAGGAAATTGCCTCTCTTTATACTGCTTGCGATTGTCTGGTCTATCCCTATCGGGGAGAAGGCTTTGCTCTCCCAGTACTTGAAGCAATGGCGTGCGGCCTACCAGTAGTTGTGACTGCGAATGGAGCGACTGATGACTTTGTCACACAAGACTGCGGATGGTTTATACCTTCGACCAGGAAATCAATAGGCAAAGATATTCAAGGTATAAAGCTTGCCAAAGATGGATGGATGTTGGAACCAGATACCGAAGTCCTTTCAGCCTTAATGAAATGGATTGCAGCTCACCCAGAAGATGCACATAAGAAAGGGATAGCTGCAAGCAACTATGCAAGAAAAGAGTGGACATGGCAAAAAGCCGCTCTAAAAGCGTATCAAAGATTGCAAACCTTAAAGCAGTCATCAACTCCAGCTTGTGAAGGCTCATAAAGATCAATTTGAGGAGTAGCGGCGCGTATTCGGCCGCTTTTTTCATTCTGAGAAGACTTTTCTCCACTCTCGCAATAAGACATCCAGCCGCTTCTGAAAAGACTCATTTGTACTCCTATAGAGTGCTAAAAGCCGGTATCGAGATGGTGCGGGCTGCCAAGGAACTGGATGAAGTTGAAATTTATGTCCCAAGAAATCGGGCAAAAACCCAATTTCATTTGACTCCACACAGAGGTCTGCGATCAAGGACCAACTCGGAAGTCGTGCCTTAATAGGAAGAGGCTTTCCATACACTTGCTGCCATCTTTGCTGTAAAGAGAGAACCTCAATTTGATTCTCCGGTAATATCACAGGCGAAATACCAGGATTCACACGCGATGAATAGAGCTGGAAACTCCCTTTTCCCACCTCAGTCGCAATAACTCCCTCCCAAACAGCATTATCAGGAACTAAGGCAACATCGGCCTCCCCTCGAGCAACAGCACTATAAGCGTTATCAGGCCTCATAAGCTCCAGATGAATTTTTTCTTGGAGAGCCACTGAGAGCATACTGGCTCTTGCAATAGCATGTGTCGTAACAATTCTAATCGGTAATGGATCACTTGTCACTACTGCCTCAGAAAGCTGTCTAAGCCATGCTTGAGCTCGAGGAAGTATATCTAGCCCTTCTGGAGTAAGGAGAAATTGTCTCTTTTTATGTTCTGAAAGTGGTCTTCCAAAAGCATATTCTACGAGTTGAATCGCTGTACTTGCAGCACTTTGACTTAAATGGTGATAGGCCGCAGCCTGACTTAAGTTTTTTAAATGAGCGGCTGTAATAAATAGCTCCAGATCAGCAACTCTTAAATCGCGAAGTGCATGAGTTTTTTCATTACGCTCTTTATGTGAGTGATTCGCCTGCTTATTTACTGAATCTATTTCTTTCTTCATACCATCAACTTAAATCTGATTTATCGATTCTCATAATCGAATATATCGACGTTACCAATATATGATTTCAAGTTAATCTATATGGTGCGAAATAAATAAAGTAGGAATTTCGATATGAAAAACTCAATACTACGGCTTTTGCAACATATATGCCGTTTTAATTTTGGCAACTTCGATAAGGATGAATTCGTTAAATTTTTAAGAATGGGGTTCATTTTTGCCTTGATCATTGGAGTATACTGGACGCTTCGACCGTTGAAGGATGCTGTGTTTATTCAACTCGTTGATAAGCTCCACCTTCCATTTGCAAAGACAGTTTCAGTATTATCTCTACTGCCATTGGTCATGTTCTATACAAAGCTTCTACAAACAACATCTCGAGAGAGAATGTTGATTATTCTCCCAACATTTTATGGAATTGCTATCTTAAGTTTTGCTGCTCTTATGTTCTTTATCCAAGGGTCTCATACAGCCTCAACTTCTATCCCCTCTCCTATTATAATGGCGATAGGATACATATGGTATGTTTTTGTTGAGAGCTTTGGCTCATTAGTTGTCGCTCTCTTCTGGGCCTTCTCCTCAGATACAACCGAACCTACATCAGCAAAGAGAGGATTTCCTCTAGTAGTTGCCATTGGCCAGATTGGAGGAATTATATTCCCCTACAGCATTGGAGGCCTCCCCCATCGCCTAGGACATACAACTGACTCCCTTTCAATGAGCTGCCTTGGAGTTGTAACTCTCCTCATTATCCCTCTCTTTCGCAATTTCTTAAAGAACACCCCTAAGCATCTTCTCGCTTCTTTCCATGGAGATGAGAAGCGTCATGCGCAAGGTGAAGAGGAGCCAGGATTTTTAGAAGGCCTTAGATTAATGCTGAACCATCGCTATCTCATTGGGATCTTCACTGTAAATTTCATATACGAAGTTATTATTACGATCTTTGATTTTAACTTTAAGGTCGCTGCGAGCAATATTTATTCTGGTGTAGCACTCAGTAGCTATCTGAGCCTCTACGGATCCAGTGTGAATATAGTATCTCTTTTATGCCTTTTACTTGGGATTAGCAATATCACACGCTTTCTGGGAATCGGCGTCGCTCTAGCCTCTATGCCAATTATTGTTGGAGCAGCACTCTTCAGCTTTCTTACTATCGACAGTCTCTCATTTCTCTTTGCTCTTATGGTTGGATCAAAAGCAATAAACTATGCACTAAATGGCCCCGCATTAAAACAGCTCTATATCCCGACAACTCCTGATGTCAAATTTAAAGCTCAAGCCTGGATTGAGACCTTTGGTTCTAGAGCCTCAAAAGAGGCGGGCTCTCTTTTTAATATGCTACTAAAGCCATTACAAAGTCATTTTGGCGAGATATTGGGAAGGTCATACTACCTTGTACTTAGCGACCTTATCGGGTTTCCGCTTTTGGCCGTCTGGTTCATTACAGCGCTTTTCCTTGGCAAATGCTTTAAAAAAGCTATAGAGAAGAAAGAGCTTGTCTGCTGAGGGAAATCTTTTTATGACAATTTATGTAGGATCAAAAAAAAGATCCATTGCTGTGACAAAACAGTGCCGAGAAAAGAGTTCACTTTTCTCGGTTTTATTGATTTATTTATATTAAATCGATTACATAATCGTTAGAAAAATACTAAGCAACAAACTAATTATCTCACTTAATAAATCTTCAAAATGATCTTGCACCTGAGTATTTATTGTAAAACAGTAGAGCATATCCTCGTGGTGATAACATGTGCGCGATCTACTTATCCCCATATACAAAAGATTGGATTACAGAATTCGAAAGAGAAAAAGAAATTCTCATTCGAGCTATTGGCGAGTGGGTTAAGGATATCCAGCATATTGGAAGCACAGCCATCCCCGGAATTTGTGCCAAACCGATCATAGATATCATGATCGGTGTAAAAAGCCTTGAAGAGGCAGACTTTCATTGTACTCCAGCCATTCAAAAGCTGGGCTACGAATACATTCAAAGATATGAAAGCGAGTTTCCTGAGAGAAGGTACTTTCAGAAGTGCTCATCTCAAAACATTCGAACGCATCAAATTCATCTAGTACGAATGAACAGTGAATGGTGGAAGAGGCGCATCTTTTTTCGGGACTATCTGAAGTCACATCCCAAAGCTCGTTTTGAGTATGAGACCCTTAAAAAAGAACTCGCTCAAAAGTGTACAGATACAAATGAATACGCTTCAGCGAAAACTGATTTCATTCGCAGTATTGAAGCTAAAATGAATCCCTCTTAATGAGGCTTACTTGCTGAGATAGCTTCCTTCATCTCTTCGACTACTTTTTCCATCTCTTCGGAATCAATCGGACTTTTTAGATTGGCAACGCTCATCTGAATAAAGAACTTGATCACAGAGCCATCGCCTTCTTTTCGTGGAATATAGTGAAAATGAACATGCGGCACTGTTTGCCCAGACTCTATCCCATTTTTCTGCAAGAGAAGGTAAGAGGACGTTTGGAAAACATTTGAAGCAGCTCCATGCACTTTCTGAATGACTCGTCCCATCTGAGACATCTCACCCTCTGTCAGCATCTCAAAACGCTCTACATGTCTTTTGGGAATAACGAGGCAATGACCTGGGACTATTGGTTTATGAGTGTAAAGAGCTATCACGAGATCGTCTTCATAAAATTTCTGTCGAAGAAGAACTTCCTGATCACAGAAAGCACAAGGAAGTTGTAAAGAGCTCCTTGAAGGACTTTTTAAAATTAAGAAGACACTTCCTAATATGATTACGAGACCAAAGAGAGAATATAATATCCATTTACTCATAAGAGGGCTCTCCGAAAGATGCCAATCGATTTCTATAAAAGAGACGTACAGCAAGATGCGTTCCTACACTAAGCCATAGCCCAAGAAGGAAAAACTTTAAGAAAGTAGTTGAAGTTGTATTTGGAATAAGGGCGTTGAGAAGATAGTAGCATGAAAAGGATCCTATAATGCCAATTGCCGATCTTCCTAGATATTCTAGTACACTCTGGGGCATTGCGAAGAAGAGCTTGTACGAAGTAATGAAGGAAAGACCTGTTCCTACACCCATGAGAATACCCGTGATTCGTATTGTAGGTATCGAATATTGGCAGACAAGCAGAAGCAAAGGAGCGATCTGGCTTGTCATAAATCGTGAAAAGGGCGACATATTCGCCAAACGTTTCTCAAGAGTCGGAAATCCATACATGTAGATAGCCAAAAGCCCAAATCCGACAAACCAGCCGGCTACAATATCGCTCGGAAAATGAAGCCCTAAGTAAACTCGAGAAAACGAAATCAATAGAATATAGAGAAAGGCAGCAAGCCATCTCCACGCACTTTTCCACGAATTTAGTAGAATTCCTGAGAGTAAAATAACATTTTGCGCAGCTCCACTAGGAAACCCCAAGCCACTCGTTTGAATAACGCCTACCTGAGGATCAAGATGGAAAGGCCGAGGAGATAAGAAGAACCCCTTTAGAAGATTATTAGTGTAATTACAGAGGAGGAGAGCATAGAGAATCCTGAGGCCTGATCTCCATCCAACACAGAGCCATATAACCGGGACTAAAATAAAGAAGAATTCTTGCCGATCAAAGTAATCTAAAAATTTAAAAAAATGATCAAGGAATGGACTCCTCAACTCTTGTATCCACCTAATAAGCTCTAGTTCACTATCATGAAGCATAAGTGAGCTTTACCCCTTGATGTTTGCTATCTTTTCACGATCGATCTACCTTACTCTTATTAAAATAAGATACTAAGTTCTTTGAATTTACCGATACATCGTCCCATTAACTCTAATAATAGAAAGCACATCATGACTCAGAAATACCCCAAACTATCTGTATATATAGCAATAAGTATTGATGGATATATTGCCCGAGAAAATGGAAATCTTGACTGGCTCGAAACAGTAGCCTTGCCCGATGAAGACTATGGCTATAGCAAATTTCTTGAGTCCATTGATGCTATTATTCTCGGGAAAAACACATACGAGGTTGCAGCACAGCCCGATGAGTGGCCATACAAAGGAAAAAGATCTATTGTTCTCAGCTCAACGCTTAAATCCGTAAGAGAAGATGCTCAACTATATCGCGGTGACCTCGAAACCATGGTCTTAACATTATACAAAGAAGGTATCCAGCATGTATGGGTTGACGGGGGCAAAACGATATCTCAATTCTTGGAGCTTGGACTTATCAATACTATTATCCTATCCATTATCCCCGTTATCTTAGGAACTGGAATCCCTCTCTTCCAATATATAAAGAAAGAAAGCTTTTGTAGACTTGTTACTACACGATCTTTTCGTAGCGGCTTGGCACAACTCCAATACGAAGTCATTTCAAGATAACCTAAGAGAGGAGCAGTATCATGGATGTTGAAAGAAGCATTCAAAATATAGAGCTCACACAAGCTGCTCTTTTGACAATCATCAAAAGAGCGTTCCCACAATACACGAAAATTGATCACGTAAGCCTTCTTTCAGGCGGAGCTCTCAACACCACGTATAAAATCCAAATAGGAAGTAGCTCATTTGTGTTAAGACTCTATGCACGGGATCGAGCTCATTGCGCAATCGAGAAAGCCATTTACCAACTCATTTCTGATCGCGTCCCAGTGCCTCTCCTTATCTATGCCGATGAAAACTACGAGCCGCAGGCTTTTTCACTCTTTGAATTTGTATCAGGGAAACATATAACTCTAACTCCACCGAATGAGAAAAAGAGCCTCTCTTATGAGTTAGGTCGCACCCTCGCTTTGATACATTCATTCAAATTTGATAGGGCGGGCTTTTTCGGAAAAGACCTCTCAATAGATCAATCTTTCGAGCAAGGATCTTCTCCCTATTATGAAGAAGCTCTATCGATCCTCTCACACGGTTTATATGCAAGACACCGTCTTGGAGAAGATCTTGCAGATAGAACCCTTTCATTTATGAAAGCTCATAAAGATTTCTTTCCCATCATTGGGGATAACATCTGCCTTACCCATGCAGATTTTAAACCAGTGAACTTACTCTATAACGAAGGGAAAGTGTGGGTACTAGATTGGGAATTCGCACATGCAGGAGTAGGAATAATCGACTTTGCTATCTTACTTCGCCATCGAAGCCATTTCCCTTTCGACAAGTCATCTCTCGCTCAGGGATATACAGATTTTGGTGGAGTCCTGCCTGTGGAGTGGTTTAAATCAGCTCTTATCACTGATTTTGTGAATATAATAACCCTTATAGAAACACCACCTGAAAGGCCGAAGCTTTTTCAAAACTTACGACGAGTAGTACACGAAACAATTACAAACCTGGAATAGCTCGCTTTAATGGCAATCACAGCGGCGTCTTCCATTCTTCATATGATGCCATAACTTGAGGCAAGACACGCCTTACAATACTTGTATGTCCTTCGCAATGCACTACATGATGCGTCTCACCCTTCCCCAGAACTGGCAAGGAAGATTGAGGAATCACTAAGCCATCCTCAGTTGATGAATAGAAGTTATATTTGAATGATAGATTGGCAGTGTTGTTGATTTTACGTATATTCTCTATGAGCCTTCTACTACTTTCTCCTTCATATTGAAAGTCAGTAAGTATCTCTTCAGAAATGTTTAAAACATTTCTTGCGATCCATCTCATGACATCTGAGCCGTTAGCCATGCGCAGCCTCAGCGCTTGGGTGCCTCGAAGGACGCCAGCTATTGCATCAACTTTGATTGCTATATGAATTCTCTTCTCTTCTAACCGTCTTTTCAGGCCGTCATCAATCAATCCGTTCAAAGCGTTCAATGCTATTCGAGAGCCATTTGAGACACCATAGATTGAGATAGGAATAACACTATTTTCTTTCTTATCAATTTGATTCTCGATGTAACTGCGGACCATCTCACGAATAGGAGCCGTTGCCTCTTCTAACGAGCAATTCCCTGCTTTTGGAACAAATGGCACACGGATATCCGCTTCTGCTTCTCTTTGTCGTATACTACTAATGTAAGGATCCCAAATTGCTGGGTGCCCATGGAATCCGTGGATACAAACATGAAGCCCTGAGCTCTCTGGATTCCATGTTCGCCACGACTCCGGGTCTTCCATCGAGCAATATTCTGAGAAAGGCATATGCCTAAAGGCAGTGAATATACGACTAGGAATGGATTGAAAGACTGCAGCAAGATCACGGAATACAGCAAGAGCAGTATTAACCACTCTTAATTGCAGAGGACTCTCATCGTGAAAGCGTAATTCTTGCGGAAGCTCTGAGTTTGTAAGAATATCGCCCCATTCAGCTTCAGGAATTCTCATAACATAATGAGTATGAGCAATATCACTAGTAACCATGATAAGAGTCCTCCCAAAAAAACGGGTTACACAAAACAGGTATAAAGATACAATTAGTATAAATTTTTAATTTAAAAAACCGACTTATACAATATTGCTAATCATAATTTAATCACCAATGATCCTTAAAAAAGAATTCTATTTCATTCGTCATGGACAGACTGAACATAATAGCGCAGCGTTCAAAGTAGACCATGACGATATCTCCCTCAACGCGACAGGTCTTCGACAAGCCCAGGCGATTGAGCCTATCATCTCATCTCTTCCTATTAAATCAATCTGCTTTAGTCCTCTCAAGAGAGCCAAAGAGACAAAGGACATTATCTCTGTTAATATCCACGCTCCTCATTATGAGATTCCTGAATTAGGTGAGTGTTCTCGACTTATATGGGATGATATGACCAAGTTGGGAACAAATGCTATAGATGCCCCTCTTCCACATGTCAGAGAATTTCTAAAAAGAACCCTTTCTGGAATCAATCAGGCTCTCTCGTTAGATGGCCCTGTGCTTGTAGTCGCACATGGTGGCATTCATTGGGCGCTCTCATGCTTGACGCAAGTGAAAGATCATACGTGGATTATTGATAATTGTGTTCCTGTTCATTTCTCTCTCGGTCCTGATGGAGGCTGGCAAGCAAAGAAACTAATTTAAAAACGAAATTAATCAAACACTTATAATTATTGTTAATTTATATTATTATCTATTAATTAATATAAATTTACTTAAGTTATTCATGATCTATTTATCGAATAGACTACATATTCCAATTAAAGAGCTCTACCTATTACATCATATTGTACAGAGATGTGAAGAGAAAGAAAAAATCAGTAAAGTCGCAATACAAAAGGCTGTTGATAGTTTATCTATAATTATAACTCGATGGGACTGGGCGCATCGATCACATATCCAATCATTCATCACACGCGCTCTCTTAGCACTTAAGCAGAAATCAATCAGCCCAAGTATTACAAGAATCGAAAGCCTCTTCAAAAGGCTTGTTATATACATACGAAATCAAGAATCCCCTGAAAGACTTGCCATTACTGCCACTCAGCCTACTATCCATACTTTTCGTATTCGAGATAAAGAGACTCTTCAAAAAACAATGACAGTAATTAAAAGATGGCAAGAGAGAGCAAAAGAGAACCTCGTATTATCGGATGCTAAAGTCGCAAAGATGTCTAAAACACATGAGTTAACTCTTAAGGATTCATTACATACCCTAAAGATGATTTTAGATGGGTTTCCACAGCAAGACAATGACTTCTTTGCGGCATATATAGCACATACTGATGACGGGATACTCCAAGGTGTTGCTACAGCTAATGTAAAATATCCTACCGATGGCGATATATGGGGCATTGCGACAAACCCTGACAATCTCGCCTTTTCTAGATTACCAACACCGCCACTGAAAGGAATAGGAACCGCACTAATCACTCACATAGCACATGAAATATTGAGCAAAGAGCCCGCTCTTGATGTCAAAATTTCCCTTGCAAGCTTAGATACAGCAAAGCGATTCTATGAAAAGCTAGGATTTACCCTAAATGAGTCATCAGAAGAGTACTTCATAACTCGGAATGGGCTTCAGAATATAGTAAGCAAGAAATTATCCAATCACAAGATACACACGGAAGAAGCTCAACCAAACACGCAGAAGAAAGTTTACGACTGAAAATGAAGCATATTATCTCCCAGCAGTTTCATAAGCCATATACTTACCCCTATTTACTTCCTCAAATAGTCTCCGATTTTGAAAGAGAAGAAAAGCACGGTCTCAAGAAAATAAAGCACGCCATTGAGAATGTATATAAAGTCATTACACGATGTAACTGGTCGAAAAAAGCATGTATACAATCTCTCATTGAGAGAGCTCTCGCAGCTTTAACAATGAGTTCAACCGATGCTCGTATATTGAGGCTGATAGAAAAGGCCTACGATCGTTACACCTTGCTCACACAATACCTTGAAACTAAAAGATCGGACACACCCTCCTTCACGCGTCCACAACTACACACGATTCGAGTACACAATAATGAAACCCTCCATAAAGTGAGGGAAATCATCAGCGCTTGGCTGAAGGATGCTCACGAGAGAAGAATAATCGGATATTCAGCAGTTAGTGAACTCTCTTTACAACAAAAAGAAATTCTCGACGACTCGTACATGATCATTAATCAGCTCGACAAGAACTGCTCAATAAAAATTGATAGCCGAAAGAGTATTTACGTTGCGACCACAGATAATGGAGAAGTCCAAGCTATTGGATGTACTAGTGTCGATAATCATGGCAATATTTCTCTATTAGATCTCGCAACTCGCCCGAATAATCTTTCTGTACTGGCAAGAAAGACTCCTGCTATTAGAGGAGCTGCCACTGCGATCATAACCCATATTGCATACGATATTCTGTCTAATAAGAATTCAGACACAGTACATTTATCGTTAATCAGCTTAAGCTCATCCGAGTCATTCTATAAAAAGCTTGGATTTGTAGAAATGAATTCAAACTTTGTGCTCCATCGCAAGGGTCTTAAAGAGCTGCTTAAACGACAATCGCCATCTTATGGCGCTTTGTATGAACTGCAGTCCAATCTTTTCTCAATAGACGATGTAATCAATACTAAATATTACACCACGCGATAAATCAATAAATTAATTAAAAAACAAGGTTTATAAATTAATTAATACAATTGGAAATCAAACGGTTAAGCATGCTATCATATTCGGTCTTATGTCTTATTCTCTTGCTTACACATTCTTCAGTACCATGAGGATCAAGAGAAAGAACCCTAAAAAGTCCCCTCTCCAAAAATCTTCGTATGAAAAGCAAATTTATCCTTCTTGCATTTATATTTTCTGTATCTTCACTTTGGGCCAAAATTGGATTTTATTCGGGGCCTTTTGACCCAGTAAGTGTTGAAGAAGTTGAAATAATTAAGAACTCGCTTGCTGATAACAGCCTGGATCGTTGCATCGTTATGATCGAGCGATTACCCTCTGATTCAAAGAGTTACAATGCCTCAGCATCCGAACGACTAAGAATGGTAAAAGCTTGCCTTTCAGATATAGGCGATCGTATCATTCCGATCATTGAGCCTTGGTCTGGAAAAGAGACCTATGTAAGAGATTTGCAGAAGCAAGACGAAGTACACTTTATTATACGAAAGACTGAAAAGGGTATCATTCAGCCCTCTCCGATTAACAAATTTATAGAGCAAAAGGGTCTATATTCTTCAACTCATGAAAGATTGCTCCCACTGAAAAAGTTATTACATGAAGAAGCTTTTTCAGCATTTATTCGAGAAATTACACTCCTTTTTCCAAACGAGAATCTAGATAATTCCTGTACACCACCATTCCAACCCCTCATGTCAAATCTCGCAAGAGTTGATCAATTCATCTATTCGGTTATACGGGAAAAGCGCTTTGGCCCACATAAGGCCACAGTCTTTGGAGAGAAAGCGGAGAAGATGCTAATATCCACAATTCGGAACGAGCCGTATGCTAAACTTCATAGCCTTCAAAGGGCTCATTTCGATCAGCAAGAAAAACCTCAAGTAACCATTTCAACATTTGAACTACCGAAAGCTCCTCTTGAGGAAAAACACACCATCGACATCGAAGTATATTGCGGCGATAGATTTCCTAAAGCACTTATTAACAGTAAGTTATTTGGAGAAAATGAGACATATTTCCATTTAGGAAGCACAGAGGAAGCTATAGCCTTTCATCAATCAGAAGGCTTTTCAGAAGTATATGAAATCAACTCTCAAGCAGTTCGGAAACTGAGAAATTATCATATTACTAAGAATCCAATAACCCAACAAGTTCGCTTTATTGTAAGCAATTTAAATGGGAAAGACACGCTTCAGCATGTCGCTTATCAATTCAGCGTGATTTCCAGATTTAAAACAGTGCGCCTTGTAACGCATATGAACCCTTGCTCTCTCTTCAAAGCTGTCCCACATTGTGAAAAGATCTCTTTTCAACCAACTGATATGCTCATTATTGGTTTTAAAAATGCGATATCAAGACGACTTCAGAAAAACCCAGAATGGGCGCATACAATGTTTTCTGAGTCCGGTCTGCATATAGATCTGTATGAAAACGCAAGGACAAAAAGCCGTATTCTCTTATCCAAATGTGTATATGGAGATCAACTTCTTGAGCTCTTAGACTACTTCTACAAAAAGGGAATAAGACATTTCCACTATTTTGGAACTGCTGGAAGCCTATCCGAGAATCTCCCTATAGGCAGTGCTATTATCCCACTCTCTTTTTCTACTCCAGAGACTCCGTTTCTTCCCTTCAGGAATAGAGCAGCTCTCCTTCTCAAAAATTTGCGAAATGAGAAAGTAAAAACAGTACAGCTTCATGGATGGGTTCAAAGCCCTGTCCAGGAAACTGAGAAATTTTTAAAAGATTTACAAAAGAAGAAGATTCAATCGATAGATGTTGAAGCGCGCTATTATGGAGAGTTTTTCCGCATACACTCTAGTGCTTTTACATCCATGGTTCTTTTTATTTCAGACGAGCCATTCGGCGAAATAACCCTTGAGCACTTCAACACCATGGATCACTATGTCGATGAGGCTTTTAATCTTGTGATCGACAGCGTGATACCATCCCTCTCAGACAAAGAGCCCAATACAAACTGCGATTGCGCAGCTTGAGGAAACGAGAGAAAAAGCCCCTCCCCAACAGATCTCTTGCCTCAGACATCTTGAGGCAAGAGCCACTATGCTCATTATGAAAAGCCGTTTCAAATACACTGCTTAGAATGGGCTTATCCGTTTGAAATAACGTTGTAAATATCGCATGAGACAGGTAAGGTTCTCGCATTCAGAACAAGAAAACGAATAGTGCATCCAATTGAAAGTCAATCTCTAAGCACCATCAAACACACTTATACTGTCTTATGTCCCTCTTCTTTTTTCATCCTCAGCGATTATACCTTGTAATCATCTTGAACCTCTTATGTATTTGCCAAGCCAGCTCTGCATCTGAAAGCCCTCCTCAACAAAAGCTCTCGTCAACACAGCTATCTCAAATATCGACTCAAATCATTGAGATCCAGGGCTTACTTGTTGATGAAAAAGAGGATGAAGCTCTCACAAAGCTCTCTTTTCTCGCTAAAGACGATTCGATTTCATTACAAGATGTAATGGAACTATCGAGAAAATTTCCTCATCACAAAAAGCTCGCTTCAGCATACTTTTCGACAGAAACCATCCTCTCTTTTTCTGAGCCAACTGGATTGTCATTCAAGAGCCTCTTTCCTATAGCTGCATATATCGAGAGCGACTTTCGCAAGAAAATCGACCAAGGGATTCATTACCTCGATGAGACGCATATTGGGCGAGAACTCCAGTTTGACCCTGAGACTGGATCTACATTCATTCACTTAGGAACCTACGGCGTCTCTCCTATTGGGACAGGCATTCAAAAGACAGTCACGAAGACTATTCTTTACCGTCAGGAACATTCGAAGGTAATGGCTCGAGGATTGACAACGTATAACATCTCTAAAGAAATGGAAGCCCTTCGAGCATTAAGGGGCTCATTAAATGTCATTGATGCCAAAAGCCTTATGAAACACATTGTTGATGGCACTGTATATAGCACTGTCATTACTGAAATAGCTCAAAAAGGATCTCTTTATCACCTTCTTGAAGACAAGACAACAAAGCTATCCTTTCAGGATAAAGTAGGAATTGCCCGCGATCTCACGCTCGGCCTTTCTAAAATGCACCAACGAGGGTACGTACATCGCGATTTGGGTGTCAAAAACCATCTCATTAATGTCGTGCGAGAGGGCAACCATACAAGATATGTCGCTTGCATCTCGGATATGGGGCGAGCTATACCTATTGAGGAGGCCAGGAACCTTCCTGTCCAAGGGAATAAATACTACTACTCACCAGAAGGTTTTTTCCCCGAGAAAATGAGCGGTGACGATTATTGCAAAAGCGATACATACGCTATGGGCTGCGTACTCTGGCAATTGTATTTCGAAAAAGTTCCACGTTGGGGCAAAAGAAGGTTTTATAAAGACACATCCATTCCCATGGAAAAACGACATGAAAAGCATATCAAGCATCAGAAAAAAGCCATGAAAGCGGTACAAAAGCAAGTCAGTGATGATCTCTCTCTTAACGATCCCTCAAACGAGCAATACCTCAAAGCTCTCTACTTATCCACAGTGCTGAAGATGATCGATATAGATCCAAATACTCGAATGACCTCTCAAGAGGCCTTCGAACAATTCGAAGAACTTTTTAAAAACGCAGGTAAATTCTTAATACCTTCTCATTAACGAAGGTTCCAGATTAGACAAACATCTACAGAAAATGAAGAGCACCGATGAAGAACCTGTATTTTATTCTAAAGTTAGCCTTATTTCTTATAACTTTAGGCTCGATACCAACTATTCAGGCAGATGAGACAGCCCTCCCTTCTCTACGTATTCAAGAACTCTTGCCTGATCGTACATGGATGATTCCACTAGCAATTGATCCCGCAATCCCGGAAGATTTTATCGCAGTAAGAGGCCATCAGGGCGCTTCTCACAAATATATATGGGCGACACCAGAAGTCGCCAAATCCACCCTTAAAGAAGAGAAAGCTACAGGACCTCTCTTTCTTGTGTGGATAAGCATGGGTGTTGGCTTTGATCCTAAGACTCAAACATTCACTGGTGATATAGGGACAATCGATTCATATAAAAATATGGGCTTCACTGATGTTGTCTTTAAAGACTTTAGATGGGGATCTCACTTTGTACGCACATGTACCGGGAAAAAAGGAGACACAGATATCCGTCTTGCCTGGATTGCCCAAGCTACAAAGACTAATGTCCTTGTTGTGCAAGCTCTTTATCCAACAGAAAAACCAGAAGCATCCCTTGAAGCAGGAAAAATGTGGGAGCACTTTCTCAATGAAACTAAAGAGCTAAAAGGAGCTGACTTCTATCGAGCATTTGGCCAGGAGATGCATGAAGGCTACACAAACGTTACATGCGGTTCTATAACAGTAAAGGCAAGAGCTGAATTTAACTCTAAGACAGACCAGATACTCTGGATTGTTGAGCCATCATCACCTCATATAACCTTCAAAGTAGACCATACTCAATATGGACTCCTCGGTGGCGAATGGAAGACAGGATATCCCCTTCTCAAGATTTACGGAAGAGCTATCCATAGAACAAAAGAGACTTATGACGTCGCTGATATTGTTATATCTGTAATGATTAAAGAAGTCGAAAACTTCTCCGCCGATATTCGCGCGCTCAAGAAGAAGAAAAATGTTGTATATCAACTCGACAAGGTCTCAACTCCTAAATGGCAATTCATACGATCGGACACACTTCCATGCCCCATACAAAGAGAGGTGAATGGAAGTGTTCATTGGCCTCATTCATGAGAACATTTATGAATCATTTTTGCATGAGCGATACGGATTCTTAATTCCTCTTACTATTCTCACAGAAAAGATATCGATACTAGCTTTCCCCTGAAAGCGTTTTTCCGAGTAAGAGGCCATCAAGGCGCTTCGCACAAATATATATGGGCGACACCTGAGGTAGCCAGATCGAGCCTGAAAGAAGAGGCCCAACACAGACTGTGATTGTGCAGCTTGAAGAGCCAAGCACGATATTCTATCTAAAGACCATTTAAAAAGAGCTCAATCTCTCTTTAATCAGCTTAATTTCTGAAGAGAGAGGCCAAAGAGACTCTCTCTATAAAAAGCTCTGCGTTAGCTCGTGTTAAGCCATTTCCCGTTACAGGCTCTCAGATCAAAATCGATAGGTATTAAGAAATGGAATTACCCTCGTACTGACTATATGTACTTTTTTCGCAGCCGGAAGATGCTTTTTGACATACGTTCGAACTTCCTCTAATTTTTCAGGCTCAACAAAAAGAACTTGTATATCCTCACCCAATTTCTGAGGTCCTTCTAATCCTCGTTCTCCGGGTATATCAGAATGTACATGAATTAAATCTATATCTTCTTTAGTTGATGTCCCCCAGAGTATAGAGCCAGGGTTGGCAATAAGTTTCTCATCTTGTTCAGACAATTGAACTTGCTCGGTTGATTCAGTTAATTGTATGAGCTCATCCAGCCAATCGAGATCTGTTCTCACTTTGTAATAAATGTAGTCCTCAATTACAGAAAGCGAAGAGGTATCGGATCTGGTTGCATTTGGATAATTTTTCTTAATCAGGTTCAAATCATCATCTGAAAGATAAATCAACTCATCGTACGAGACTTTATTTATTCCTCTCTTAGTAGAATACCAAACAGAGCATGAGGAGTCAGAGCAACGATCAATCACACCTACAGCATACCCACCCTGAGAGGTTGGAACTAACACCATCTGCCCCGGTGTATAGGTGTGATTTTCGGGCTTTCGTCTCTCTTGGAAAGGATTATTGGGGAGTATGACACTAAATAGATCTATATGTTTCTCCCATTGATTTGACGAGCGCTGTTGAGAGATCTTCTCTTTAATATTTTTTAAATCGTTAATAATCTTTTCTCGCTCACTACTATCAAGACCAGACCAAGCAAGCCGAATGATAGAGATCTTGAGACGTGATAGATAATCACCTCGGAGACTTTGACCTCTTTCTGCAGTTTCAGTTAGATCCTTGATTGTTTCTTGAAGGATTGATCTCTCTTTAACTTTATCGTAAGCAAATCTCTTCTTTGCTTCTTCTGAGTATTTGACAGCTTCATCGTATCTAGAGAGGACAGTGCCAGAAAGATGTGATCGATTGACCCCTTCAAGGCCAAATTCAAGCTCCCCAGTAAGAGGAACAATATTTCGTCTCAATAGTTGTCCAGTAGGAATGAGCGCCGGCCCAGATGGATGAGCCATTTTGAAAATAGGCACTAGAGTCGCGGTAGATGTGCCAGTAATCCAAGTAATCTTCTTAGATTCTAATCCTTTATCACTTTGAACAGGTCTCCACTCCTGTGCAGTAACATAAACATTCCTTCGAATTTCCCGCCAACGAGCTTTCCAATTGATATGGTCTTCACTCTTGTCAGCTTTCGTGTTCTTATGCAGCTTATGTTCTCGATACGGATTAACAAGATCACTTGGTCGAGTCCCTATCAATTTCGTATCAAGGTGATTGTTTAATCTACCTATTGATTTCTCATTTCCTTGTTTTATTCCTTCTTTGAGGTACCGAAGGACTCGAAAAGCTGGAATGTTGCATATAAGAAATTCAAAAGATATAACAGCAGGGTTAACTCCTGAGTGCTTCTTAATGGATTTGTAAATTTGCTTTAATTTCTCGATGAACTCAAACTCGATTTCAGCACATCGATCAAAAGAATTTTGGCTAAGATGAGTTCTATCTTTTTTTAGGAAGGACTTAGCAAGGCGAATACCATCACGGAGAGCATGTTCTTGATCTTTGATTGTTTTTAATTCGCTTATATCTGGTATTTGGTTACACCTCTTCTCGAGATCTTGTATCTCCTCATCCGCTGAAGAGAATTCGATGTCATCTCCCTTTTTATCGCTAGAACTTATGACATCAGGTACTTTAAAACCTCCAGGAGAAGTAGTCAAAGAAGGGGTCTGTTTAGACACCAATATAGTTCTTAGATTATTAAAGAAAATCTCGCGAACTGATTTAGTCACTCGCCAGAAAGCGAAAGCATTCGAAGCTTTCTCATCAAATAATTCCGAGGTTTCATTGAGCTTCTCAAGGCCCAAATATTTCTCAAGCTGCTGGTCGTGACGTATTTTCTGATCAAAAAAGAGCCATATTTTCTTTAAATTATACCCACCCCAACCAAAGAATTTTTGGATGCGCTGCCAAAGAGGAAGAGGTTTTCCTTCCGTGTTAATAAACGTAAGGTCATCATTGACAAGTCGGAGAACACCCTTATCAGGGTTTTCAGAATAATCTTTAAGAGCCTTTACCCAATTTTCATCAACATTCATTTCCAACGCCACAATTAAAAAATTTATATAAAACCCCTTGTAGCTGGAGACGACTCAAATAATCAATTTAATTCCAGTCAAGATGACGCTAAAACCATAGATTGAGATGAAGGGTGCGAAAAAACTTCTTAATCCATTTCCCCTAAACGCATATTTATCATCCATTCCACTCACGGCCAAACACTCAGCTTGTAACGCTTCGATTCTGCACGTCTCAATTCAGCACACCGCTTTTATATTGCTACTTATAAGTACAATTGGTTGATGGCTAAAAAAGAAAAAAACTATTAAAAAACACTTATCAATTTAATAAAGTAAATAATTGTTTAATAAATCAATTAATTATTAAAATTATTGATAGAATTAAACAAGAAACAATTAATAAAGAGCGTTAATCAAACTTATGATCATCGAGATTAAATTATATTATCCCCCACTTGGATCTTCGTATGAGACTGAGCTAGTGCAAGAAGCCTTGTCTAAGCTTCGAACCCATCACTACCCTCTCTCAGAATTCAGCTCAGATCTCAGGGAGAATAAGCAATTTGTCTTAGCGGCTATTGAGCATGATCCCAGCAATTATCAGTATGCAAGCGAAGATCTTCAAAATGATAGGGAAGTCGCTCTAGAAGCAGTTAAGAGGAATGGATGGCTTCTTGCTTTTATGAGCAGCGAGATAAAGAAAGACAAGGAGATTGTCCGCAATGCAATGATGCAAGATGCATCCCTGTTAGAATTTGCAGACGAAGAACTCATGAATGATGAAGAGCTTTTATGTATTGCTGTTGCAGAAGATGGATTAAACCTTGAGCTAGCCGGCCCCTTACTGAGAAAGAACAGAACAGTTGTATCCGCCGCTGTCAGGCAAAATGGACAAGCGCTCCAATTTACGGCTGAAGAGCTCCAAGATGATGAAGAGATAGTAGGAACAGCTGTCAATCAAGATGGCCTTGCTCTAGAATTCGCCAGCGATAGACTAAAGAATAACGACCAAATTGTCGCTTCAGCAGTAAAAAGGAATGTCGAAGCTCTTCAATATGCTAGCGATAGACTAAAACTAAACCCAGATTTCATACTAAACCTTACAGAGCTAAACGTACAATCGTTAAGATATGCTTCAGCTTTCTATGATAATCGCAGCTTCATGTGTAGTGTTATTAATCTCTATCCAGAGTTGTTTCCAATGATCAGCCCTCAGAACAAACCTCTGTACAAAAGCGCTCAGGCTATATTTAGAACCCACTAAATCCATTTCTACATAGCTGATATAACAAGATTAACAACGTAATCTGCCTATGATGCCCCGGCTTTCTATGAATTTCCCTATTTTTGTAATGCTATCTGTGCCTCTTCGAGTTAAGGATGCGATAGAAAACAGTAGATTGAGAATCAAAATATCGAATGATTGATACATTGATGATACTCTAAACTTTGTCTGAACTCAAGTTAGGGGTGGTAGTGTAATAAACCACCCCTCATATTCATCATATAGCCTTGACAGCAATAATTGAGACATTATCTTTAGAGAACTTTAGCGTGTGTTTCATAAGCATCCGCGTAAGATCAAGACCCATGATGTCCTTATTTGCAGCTATCATTGTAGTTATATGAGCTTCATTCACATAATCCTTAAGGCCGTCACACGCAAGAACAAGAATATCTCCAGGGAGCAATAACTGCATAGTAATCTTCGGCTTCTGAATGATCCCTGGCATTTCTGAGGTACCTTTACGCTCTACATCGCCAAGAGCTCGACTTACATTGACTCCCATGTATCGGATATCTTTAGGATCAACGTTTTCTGTCCAATCGTTGTTCTCAACGCCAATCAAATAGGATAATCTTTCTAAATCTTTATTACTTGCCCAGTGGCGAACAACGGAAAGAGGAAGTGATTTGACCCCTGATTCGGTATTTCGATAGATATTGGCTTCGCTATCCCCTAGAGTAGCTGTATAAATCCTGTGATTTGATTTATTAATGTATGTGACAACAGCAGTACTACCGATCTTTTTCCAGTCTTCTACGATTGTAACTTCCTCATGAATCTCATAAAACAGCTGCTCAAAAGCTTGGTGCGGATTTCCTTGAGCTGCGTTGAGTTTATCCTGGAATCTCTCTTTAAATAATTGACATGCATGCTGAGAGACTTCATGCCCTCCATGACCATCAAATATACCCATAAGAAGATACTCTTCAGTATCAACAATAAAATGAGCATCTTCCATGGAATTTCTCCACTCTCCTTGCTCAACGGACACGAAAGTTTGGAAATTCAAAGGAGATAAAGGCTGATATTTTATCATTTCTCCCAATGATGGTATTCCTGAGTCTTCAGACATATACACTTCAGGATGACTCTTGAAATGCTCTTGTATAGCTTTCAATGAGTTTTTCCACATATGCTTGTACGCTTCATCCCAAGATAAATCTCTCGGCTTCCAAAATCTGCTATTATTAACCTCTATAATTTCTGATAGATCATTAGCTTTTGCTTCGTCTTGTTTCGAAGCCGCCGAGGTCGTCACTAAACTCTCTTTTAATATAAAAGCAACTCGCTCCAATAAGGAATTTGCGGCCCCCATGACAGGCAACGCTTCCAAAACAGCTATAGCTCGATGCCCCCAGACATAATTCGGGGAGCCTTCAAATGATAGTTCCCAGTGGCGCTTTGCATACGGCGCTCCAGAAAGGAGCGTAGAGATCGATAAGAAGATATCATCTAACGATAAATCATATTTATGAGGATGATTGTCTAAAAAGTAGCTCATCAAAGACCTTCTTCTCTAAAGGTAAATATCACACAGCACAGTTTGAGACTACTCCGAAAAGAAATTAGCTGAACTAAAATTGCTGGCTTTCCACAAAAAGAAACAAAAATAGACTCTAGATACTGCTAAGCAATAAGAAACAAACGTAGAAACTAAGTAACCTAAGCAATCTTCACTGCAATGACTGATACATTATCGTAAGAGCCCTCTTCAAGCGCATAATTGACCAAAGCTTGAGCTAAATTTTCCTCTGTAATTCCTGATATTTTCTTACTGATTTTGTCCTCAGTGACATAATCTTTAAGTCCATCACATGCAAGAACAAGAATATCTCCTGCCTGAACGCGATTGATAGTAATCTTGGGTTTGTGAATGACCCCTGGCTTTTCTTTATCTTTTGTATAAAGGGTGTCTCCAAAAGCTCTACTGACATTCACTGAAAAGTTATATACGCCATCATTGACTCTAAGTTTTAAGTACTTCGAGTTTTCTACTTTCGGCCATTCTTTTGCAATCTCAGAATCATCCATAACCAAGGAAGCTCGAAGCGCATCGTTAGGGCTACTCCAGTCCCGCACACAGGAAAGAGGCATAGACTTAAGACTTGAATCTATTTCTCGATAAATGTTTGCCTCACTATCACCCAAAGTTGCCGTGTATATGAGACTCGAGGCTTTATCAATATATGAAATAACAGCGGTGCTGCCCTGTCTAAAAAATTTCTGATTGCTAGCTATCTCTTCTTGCACTTCATGAATGAGTTGCTCAAACGCTTGATGGACATTATTGCTAGCATTGAGAACAGTTTCATAAAATCTATTCTGAAATTGCTTGCAGGCATATTCAGCTACATCCTTTCCACCATGTCCGTCAAATACACCTAAAAAGAGAGCATTCTCATTTTCACAGACAAAATGAGCATCTTCCATAGTGGGCCTTCGACCTTGGGCTTCTGCGACTGAGTAAGCAAAATGAAGCGGAGCAGAGGAGACCTTTGTTTTCATGACATCGAGTGACTCAAGTACAAGATCAGGAGCCGGGTATGAATCGAGACTCTTTTTTCTATGCTCTTCGATCGCTTTATATGCATTTTTCCACATTTTTCTCTCAGCTTCTTCAATAGGCAATCGACGAGGCATTTCAAACCCATGAGAAAGCACTCTTGGAGCATCCTGAAGACGTGGCGCTATCTCATCTCTTTCCTCATTCATCTGTAAGATAATATTCCCCTCATTTTGTGTTACTCGAATATCTTCTATTAGAGACTCATTTAACTCCTGATTCCCAGCCAACTGATCCTGAGCTCCAAGCAATTGCGAAAAATATTCTACTGCAACGAAGGCGACTCTTTGAGCAAGAAAGGCAACTTCATTGAAGAAGGAACAAATCGACTCTATAACCCTTTGTCCTAGCACGCAGCATGATTGGGACGCATCTTTCATAAAGCTATTTTGTTGCGTATAGGTAGCTAAATCGATTGTATAAGAAGAGATAACTTCCCTCAGCCCAAGTGAGGAGCTATCATAATTATTGCTAATAAAATAACACATTTGAGCACCCCTACTGGAATGTAATGACGAAGGAAGGAGGTATGTGTCCCTATGATAATGTCTGGTCCACTTTCATTATACCTAATAATACTCACTATGATGAGCCTTGTAAGGAACTATACACTTTCTTCATATACGGATCGCATTTCAATTTTTTGCGATTTCATACAAGTAATCTTTGAAAAATCAAAAGCCAGGGCAAGCGTGATTTCGTCTGGATTTTATCGATTTGGATGGCGTAAACTCAATAACTCCATTTTTAATCATCTCTTGTTAAAAAACCTAGGTTAGGTGTTCTAAGACTAAACCTTCATGTATCTTAGATGTATTTTAACGTTTAGAGAAACTACTCCTTCTTACCAAAGGCCCTATGGATCACCAGTTAGAAGAATCCCTATCCCATCATATATCCACACGCCGAACTTTTGCTATTATCAGCCACCCTGACGCTGGTAAAACAACCCTTACTGAAAAACTTCTTCTTTACTCAGGACAACTTCGTGTCGCCGGTATGGTGCGTGGAAGAAAGGGAAGAAAGTTTGCAGCATCTGACTGGATGTCCATGGAACAAGAGCGAGGGATCTCTATCACAGCATCCGCGATGCAATTTACCTATAAAGACACTGTTATCAATATTCTCGACACTCCAGGGCACCAAGACTTTTCTGAGGATACCTATCGAACGTTGACAGCAGCTGACTGCGCAATCATGGTTATTGACGCTGCCAAAGGTGTTGAAAAGCAAACCTTGAAGCTCTTTGAGGTCTGCCGCCTTCGAAAGATTCCGGTTTTAACCTTCATCAACAAGATGGATATGCCAGGACGCGACCCCCTCGATCTCATGGATGAGGTAGAGACGGCCTTGAACATCCACTCGTATGCATACAACTGGCCGATAGGGACAGGAAAGCAATTCTGTGGCGTATATGATCGTATCGATAACCGCTGCCTTATGTTTACAAAGTCATCTGCCGGTGGCGCCCAACAGGCTCTCATGACTCAGTGCGACTTAGCTGATCCTCAAGTTCGTGAATCGATTGGTGATGCTGAGTTTGATAAGCTTCAGCAAGAGCTCTCTCTTCTTGAGGCCGCAGGAAATAGCTTCAATAGAGAAGACTTCTTAGCAGGACGTGTCACGCCAGTCTTTTTCGCGTCCGCACTCTCCAATTATGGTATCGAGCCATTTTTTGATGCGTTTATTCACCTCGCGCCTTCCCCTTATGGACGCCTTGCGGATACAACAGATGGACAGGAGATCTACATAGATCCGGTTCAAACTCCGTTCAGCGCATATGTCTTTAAAATCCAATCAAACATGGATAGAAAGCATCGCGATAGCCTCGCATTCTTACGAATCTGCTCAGGTCAATTCGAAAAAGACGTCATGGTAAAACACCATCGCCTCAATCGCGAGATTCGCTTAGCACGCCCTCAGAGTATGCTCGCTGGTGAGAGATCAACACTCAGCGCAGCCTATGCGGGAGATATCGTTGGAGTGATTAACCCAGGGCTCTTCTTCATTGGAGATACAGTCTCCTTATCAGGTGGATTTTCATTTAAACCGCTTCCTCAGTTCCAGCCTGAAATTTTCGCAAAGCTTACTCCTAAAGATGTCAGTAAAAGAAAATCCTTCGACAAAGGCGTCAAGCAACTTGCTGAAGAAGGCGCAATCCAAGCTCTTTTTACCAATGATGAGTTCGGCGATACAATTTATGGCGCGGTAGGACAGCTTCAGTTTGAAGTGATGCAATATCGCTTACAAGATGAGTACCAAGTAGAGACAACCTTAACGCCGCTGCCTTATCAATGTAGCGCCTGGATTGTTGGTGACATATCGACCTATAAGCAGCCTCTCAACTCACTCGTTGTGAAAGACAGACTCGGTCGAACAATGGGACTCTTTAGCTCAGTCTGGGAAAAGCAGTACGCAACTCAACAAAACTCCCAATTAGAATTCATCGATATCAAGTACTGATAGAAGAAGCTTCTCTTCCTCTCTTTTGTGACGCCTGTGAAAGCATAATCACTCGCAGGTGTCACTCTTTATCCGAATGAATAATTAAGCAATTATCTTGAGGTCTAAATCAAATAAAACAGATAATTGCTGAAAACAGGAGTAATTTTATGACTATTAATACTAACTACAGTAATCCAAGTTCCATCATATCTATTCCCTCACCTTCACAAGAAAGCGCTACCTCTTCACACATAACTTCTATTGTAAAAAAGATTGCTGATGCCGTTCAAAGTGCAAGTATTACTATTATCGTTGGAGCTCCAGGATCCGGTAAATCGGAGCAGATGGAAATGGCTCTCAAAAACAAGTCCTTTGAAATCCTAGACATTAGCGCTCTCTTTAAAAATTCTGTTTTAGAGAAGAAGTTTCCTGAAGGCGCGCTCGACAAACTCACAGACTTCTATAGCGCTTATCAAAAGCCAGAAGTCAAAGAAGAAGAAGCTGAATGGATGAGAGGAAACTCCTCCGACATTTTCGAGAAGTATAAAAATATTCCTCAAGAAATCATCGTGATCGATGAGTTTGATCTCTCTATGGCAGGTAATTTAAATAAAGATGAACTTAAGACTGCTTTAGAGGTCGTTAATATGAGCCAAAAGCTTATTAACGAAGCAAATAAGAAGATTTTTCTCATCCTCCATAGATCAGGGCTTGAGTCTCAAGAGCTCAATAAAGCTATTAATGAAATCAACGGCAATAAAGATCCTGAGACAATCTTAACAGGGTACTTAAACGAGGAAGATCAAAGAAAGCTTCTCTCCAACACCTCTTTTACTGAAGAAGAAAAAGCTCAATGCATTCAATGGGCAGATGGCCTTCCAGGAGCTTATCTTCCGATATTGAAAATGCTTAAAGATGGTAAAAGTTGCCAAGGAATTACCTTCGAGACGCTCAAGCAGAAGCTATCCTCCATTTTAAATATCATATACAAAGACGTGCTGCTAAAAACCGAACCAGAATCCGTACATGATGTACTGAACGAACTTATCTCTACATCAAGGCTTTCGCTACAGAACGAGACCCTCGAAGAGAAAAACTTTATCCGTCAGCTTCTTTTAACAGGCTTCGTAAATGAAGAAAACGGAGAGCTTTTTATGGTTCCCGCTATCCGTGAGTTTATGGAAAAGCAACTCAATCAACAATAGTACTTCATGTAAAACGAGTATAGTCCTCTTTTTCTAAAAGAGGACTATTATATTAACTTCGAAGAGCCTGCATTCTATCGAGAATTAAGTGCGCTTCATTCTCATCAATCAAAACAAATTGTCGTAAGCTCTCTTCATAGCAATGAACACTCGCTTGCGCGATATCAAACCACCAGCCATGAATTCTGAGCTGCTTTTTTTGAATCCTCTCCCTGATAAAAGGGTAGCTTGCGACATGCTCCATCTGCTGAAGCACATTCACCTGAGAAATTTGATTATGCTCAGACAAATTTGGATTAATAATAAATCCTTCCCTAACTTTCCTTACAGATTCTTCACCATGTTTCAACCACGAAGAAAGATGTGAACAACATGAGGGATCGATCCCCTTTGCAAGAGCCTGCATCGCTCCGCACTCGGAATGCCCGCAGATAATAATATCTGAGATATTGAGTGAGAAGACTGAGAATTCAAGGGCAGCTTGCGCGCTATTGTCTTGCTCTTCTGAAGAAGCAGGGGGAACCAAATTCCCAATGTTTCTTAAAACAAACAGATCCCCAGGGTTTGTTGAAGCAAAAACATTTGGAACAACGCGGCTGTCTGAGCAAGCAATAAAGAGAGCATCTGGTCTTTGCTCAAGAGCTAATTTCGCAAAGAGAGTCCGACTCTCTTCTGTGAGATTTTTCCTAAAGTCGACAATTCCTTGTATCAGTTTCTTCATACTTTCAAAGAGACTTTGGTTAAAAGTTTAGATTGAGAAAATAATGAATCTTACAAGCTTAAGTAAGCTCTCAAAGCTGAAGCCAGCCAAATAGATATCATATCTCATAAATGATCGAAACACATCGCTTACACATACACAGCTCAATAGTAGTAATAATGACTTAAATACTATTTAGATCAATCTATTATTAAAAAAATTTAACTTTATGTATGAGGAGATTAAAGGAAAAAACATAAGAGATTTTTCTAATGAATGTCGATCCACTCACACCTATAGATCCAGACTTGAATATCGATAAGATTCAAAAGAATCAAAAGAGCAAATTTCAAGGAAGAACCTATAAGTTAGGGGTAAAGCGATATCTTGAGAACTTAATTAACACACAAGCAGCCCATGATCCATCTCATGCAGTAGAGCAACGAAAAAATAAGTTTTTGAAGAAAAATCCAAAAAAGAAAATGGCCAACTCTTCAAAGATGGAAAGCCTTGACTACTTCTCATATCAGAATAAGAGTGGCAATAAGGGCAACTTTCTCGAAGCGTCTCCTCAAAATGCTTCAGCTCAGACTATCTCCTTTGATGAAGCAGCAAATTATATCCACTCTACCCACGACTCTTTACAATTCGCATTTACTCAACTCAGGGATGGCAAATTCAATCATGGACAGCTCATTCAGCAGTTAGAAAGAAGTGTAAATCTTATTCGTCAAGGAATAGATGTACCAGCAAAAGATACCATCATTCGAGCTTACGAAGAATTTGTAAGAATCAGCTCATCTACCGAATATAGAGACCCTCGAAGCTCTCTTCTTTCTTCTCTTGCCCACATTTTCCCTGATCGGCTCAAACAAGCCTGCCCTCAATCATATATCAATAAAATTCATGGCGATCTTTTACTCTTGGCAATTGGAGAGGAGATATCTGAAGATGACCTTTTATCTTTGCATCAGGGACTAGAACTCGTCTCTATACAAAGCGAGTTCGAATTCACAGGCTCACATCTTCAAACCTTACGAGAGCTATTTATAGAAGGGCTCAAGTGCTTTTGCAAGGAAGCGCACTCAATATTGAAGATGCCCTAACAGCTGCCACGCAAGAACATGTAGAAAAATCAAGAAAAGAACAAGAAACCCCAGTCCTCAATACAAATGAAACGGCTGCAGACTATGAAGCTATAAAAGAAGCATACTCACTTCTTACAGCTATCGGGAATGGTTCAAAAATCTCGCCACACAAAATGCAAACGGCTTTGACACTTTTAGCTCAGGCAAATCACCTTAGTCAATCTGACACTGCGAGCGAAGAGCTCTCCTGTTTAAGAAAAATCCACCTTCGATATCTGCAAATTACTGCCTCTCATACGCTTCCAAAAGAGGATGCACTTCAATTAGCTATCGTGCTCGAAGCGTATCGGCTGCCCTCTGACTCATTAAGATCGTCAATTTTAAAAACATTTACTTTAAGCCTCTCTATTTTCTCAAATACAAGATCTGAAAGCACATGGGTAACTAAAATCAATCGGCACTGTCACCGACTTCCCTATTCTATGATCATGGATTCGGTTCTAGGGAAAACTGCCATCCTATTCAAGAAGAAACGTAGCCATAAGCTTATCGGAGAAGGCGGATTTAAAAAGGTAAAAGAAGCCCTCTTTCTTCCAGATAATCCTTTACAGACAAGCAAACTGTCAGTTGAAGCATCAACCGAAGAAATAGCCAGTGGATTTCAAGAAATTCATTTTATGAATCTCTTTGGATCTAAGCCGTGTCATGTAAAAAACTTTATTATGAGGCAATATACCAAAGCGGCTATTGGCAAAGAGAAAATTGGAATGATTATAGAAAGATATGACGGCCCTTTGAATAGAAAAGCTGGATACACATTTCCAGAGTCAGTCTCTATAGCTCATCAAGTATTTACAGGCTTAAGTCAGATGCATTTAGAAGGAATCATACATGGAGATATTAAGCCAGATAACATATTAGAAAAGAAAGGCGGGCTAAATCAGATTCAAATCGCGCTCACTGATTATGGATTAAGCCACTATGAATATGAAAAGGGAAGATATGTCGGCTATGGCACTCCTTCATACGCAAATCCATCATCCATTCAATATTCAGATCGTAATTCCCAAGTTAACCCACGAAATGCCGATATTTGGGCCGCGGCCTTATCTATATTAGAAGTCTCTCGCTTTAAAACACCCCATCTTGAGTCTCTAAAGAGTAGCTTTATTCATTGCTTACTCAATGATGCGCCATTTAAACAGTGGTCTACAACCATATACAATTATCAACCTGTTTCAGATTCAGTAGCAAGACAAGCCGCTCACAGTAGAAGGAATGTCTGCCAGGATTTCTTCAAACAAGTAGAACGACAAAGAACTCGATGTAAAGATCAAAACGAACTTAGAGAATACGAATTCCTAAGCGCTCTCATGAAAATACTCGCGCACGATGACTCTCAAACACTAAACGCAGAAGAAATTCAAGAGGAGTTTAAACGGATCCTCTCCTCGATTCAGAGTCAATAAGCAAAGATTTACTTTGATGAAGAGAATTACACTTCAGTCTATCCTCGACGAGCGAAATTAACATCATCCAGATTCAGAGATAATAATTTTAAGTATGATTAACAGAACGGGTTCAACTTACAGAAATGGGCTCTCTCTTTCGAAAACAGAGAACCTATTAACACCAGACTATGCCCTTAATAAGATACATAAGCTACCTCAGTGTACATTTCGCGGAAGAACATATAAGAGAAATGGAGATATCTCCATAAAAGGGACCCCTACCCCCCCATCTCTTTGCCTTGAAAAATTGCATGAAAGGAATCTCTCAAAGCAGGCAAGAAAATTAGAGAAAACCTCTAAACATATCTCTCATGCGATCTATTACAATTTTCATGAAAAGTTCTTTAATACAAATGAAGAGCGACTTCACATAGAACCCCCTATTCCTAAAATAAATGAGGAAGACCTTCATGTATTACAAGACACATACTCACTACTTCAAAATGCATTCATACATGTTTCAGAAGGGTCATTTAACGAAGAAGAAGTTATTCTTCAACTCGAAAGCGCTTGTAAGGCTCTAAGGACAGAAATAGATTACAACGAAAAAGAGACCCTTTTACATCTACATGATGATTATATTGAGCTCTCCTCAACATATAATCACGATCGACGAAAGGCACTCCTCACTGCTATCGCAAATCATTTTCCTGAAGAGCTGCGAGAGAGCACTAACGACTCATTCATATGGCATATCGACACAGATTTATTACTCCTGAAACATGATGAAAGCCTTGATGAAACACGCATTCAAGAGATCCATCATGGATTAGAATTAATCTCTTACAGAAGCAGTCTTGATTTTTTCGACCGATTAAAAGAGGTCGTTAATCGCCTGAAAGCTATCTGGAGAAATATTCTATCGGAGAACGTCGAAATCTCGGAAATCTCGACCGAGGAGCGCCTAAAAAAGGCTGTATGTGAGTATTATATAAATAAGAATATCCAAGAATCTCCCACTCAAGAAACGAATGAAAAACCATCGATTTTTTCTGAAAAAGCTGTCGATGTAGCCTATGAAATCATTATCGATGTCGCTAAAGGCGCATATGTACCTTCGAATGAATTCAAAACCATCCTCTCCTATCTTGAAAAAGTAAACAGCCTTCCGTTTATCAATGATAACACAAAACTCTCTACACTTAAGAACATTCACCTTCGATTCTTGCAAATAGTAAACTCAAGTGATCTGAGTAAAGATATCGCGCTTCAGCTTTCCATATTCCTCGAGTTCTATCGAATGCCTAAAACTATCCTCAGGGCAACACTACTGAAAAGCATCGCTAAAGACCTCTCAGATTTACATATAGATCGATCCGCTCATAGTTGGCAGATACGTATTGATCGAAATTTACACAAGATCCCTTTCTCAATGCTCCTAGACACTGTTTCAGGCAATGCTGCAATATTATTAAAGCAAAAACAATCTCATAAGGCTATATCAGACAAAGAGCATAAGAAAGTAAAAGACGCGATATTTCTTCCTGGGGATTTGCGCCAACCTGGAAAACCTGCTGTAGAAATAGTTTCTGAATCACCTCAAGGCATGCTTGAGATTGATGCCATGAATACATTCAGAGATAGCCCCTATATTGTGAAAAGACTTATCTCACATGAATATACAACAAAAGATCTCGATCAAGTAAAAGTCAGTATTATAACTGAAAAATACAATGGCCCACTCGATAGAGAGAACGGATATTCATTTCCTGCGGCGGCTTTAATTGCACATCAATTATTTTCTGGCTTACATGAAATGCATGCCAAAGGAATCATTCATGGAGACATAAAACCCGGAAACGTCTTGCAGAGAGTAATGAAATCTTCTCAAATTGAGGTTGCAATCATCGATTTTGAGAGAAGCCATCATGGTCTTAATATAGGGCTATACAACAATTACGGAACCCCAGACTATACAAGTCCAGACTATATCATTGGTTCAATATACGACTGGCGATTCTATGCGAAGAATACCGATATCTGGGCTGCCGCTTTGACAATGACAGAAATTACTCGACTTACTACAGAGCCTTTAGAAGTAGCCCGGAAAAACTTTTTAAGTAAATTGCATGATGACGACTCTTATAAAACTTATTCTCAAGCTATATATGACGCTACTCCGTGTGAAAAATCTGTGAAAAAGAAAGCTGCGGAATATATGAAAGAAATATGCGCTCATTTCGCGTCGAGCATGATTCAACTTCTATCCCAATGTCATGATAAGCGCTCACTTTTAGAATACGAGTTTATTTCTTGCCTTGCTCGAATACTGGTATGTGACCAGAAGAATCACCTTACAGCAGAGATATTATCAAAAAGATTTCAATCACTTCATGCGCAAGTGATTCATAAATAAACTTCACGAAAGAGGGTTAACGAACATGCAACCCTCTCTTAGAAATCTCCTTCTGCCACCTGAAAGCAAGGTATTCCCCTCCGACGCCACATTTTGACTACCTTAGATCTATCATCAAATACTAATTCAATTCTCTTTCCTAATGCTAACGCCTCATCAAGCCATGCCTCTTTTAATTGGTCATCAGGAGTGCTATCTCCATGAGGCCGCATTTTAAGTAATACCTTACTTGAAAAGCATGGTACATGATCAATAAGCCACAGGATTGTCTTTTGACGAACGCTCTCACTTCTTCCAGACCAGATCTCAATTATATGTCCTTGCATTGTCAAACAATCAAACACCTCAATCACAGATCTGTTAGGCTTGTCTTTATCGCATGCCTCAAAAAAAGCATCCCACCGAGGCTTGAAAAACTGATGCCTTGGGCACTCAACCTCTCCATCACCACAGCGGCATACATTTTTCTCTGAATCAATCAGGTAGCATCTATGCTCAATATCAGCTAACGTCCCATCGAGATCAAAGATAATCATACCTTCCCTCCATCTCACTTATTATTGAGCCATCACGAGCTGATTTTTTCTGCTTTTCGCAAGTATTGATGAGGGCTATCCTTTAATCCAACAATAACGAACAAAAACAATCACCAAATTAAATTTTAGATTATTTTTAATAATATAATAAAATATTAAGGCAGTAGTAATATGAATAATAATAAATCGGCAATTATTCGAGATACTATGGTCGATCGCCAAATAGAAGCTCGAGGGATAGATGATCCAGCAGTCTTGAAAGCCATGCGTGAGATTCCTCGCGAGAAGTTTGTTCTTTCTTCCTTTCAACCATTGGCATATTCAGATCAGCCTCTGCCAATAGAGGAGGGACAGACAATTTCACAGCCGTACATTGTTGCTTTAATGGCAGCGAATTTACATTTGACTCCAGAAGACACTGTACTTGAAGTTGGAACAGGATCAGGATATGCAGCGGCAGTCTTGAGCCGAATCGCAAAGAAGGTCTACACGATTGAGTACTTCCCAAAGCTTGCGACTTCTGCTGAAACAAGGCTTCGAGATCTAGGGTATACGAATATAGAAGTTAAACAAGGAGATGGCTCTCATGGATGGCCTGAGCATGCGCCATATCAGGCGATTTCAGTGGCAGCCGGAGGAGATATCCCTGAAGCTTTACTCGAACAGCTAGCTCCTGGCGGAAGGCTCATCATGCCCGTTGATAGAGACGGGCTCTATCAAGATCTCATGCTGATAATAAAACGTAGTGACGGCACATATACATATACAAACTTAGGGGCAGTCCGATTTGTTCCCCTTCTTTAAAATAGAGGATAGTATGGACAAACAGACATTTTCCTGGATTGCTTTCTTTTTAAGCTGGATTCATCCGGTTTATCCTTCAGAACCGCTTACAGCGATTTCAAAAGATGCGGTAAAAAGACAGATAGAAAGCCTTCGCGAGGAAAGAAGTTCTGCCTGTATAGATCTTGGGCTCTCTTGTAAGGCTCTTCAAGCTATAGCGCAACTTAATATCGACAAGAGTGAAGTATATGACCAATTTGGAGATATTCATCACTTACAGAAGCAAATTCCTCTCTTCATTAAAAGAATCGGACACAATAATGATGAGACAGCTTCCACACTCTCAAAAGTCACCTATCAAATCGCGACACAAATTATTGAGGCCTCTGGCAAAGAGACTGCTTGGATAAGTATTCGGGCAAGCACTCCATCCAGTGAGTTTGATATCCCACGTTGGCATATTGATGGGTATTATTACTCACCATTTAACAGTTTTGCCTTCAAGTTTGTTACCGTTTTGAAAGGCAAACCTACCTTACTCTACTCAATGGAACAAAGTGAAAGAGAGGCATTCAATAATCATATGAATGACAGAGAATTCTTACATCACTTCTTGTCCAAGGAGAGAGTGCAATCACCAAAGGCAGGACATGGAGTTTTCTTTGTTGTGGGAGATATGAGACGAGCTCAGGTTCACTCAGAGCCTCAAATAGACAGTGAGCGTTTATTCATTTCTGTACTTCCTGGGGACATTGCTGAAATTGCAGAATTAAAAGACCGTTGGAGTCGCTAAAAAGCTTTACCCCTTCTTTGGATCGACAAGTTTCTCTATCGAAGCTAAAAGCACTTCATTGCCTTGTATTCCGGGTCCACTATCTACTGAGCCTTGTTTCCCAACGCGATTATGGGCGTCTACTTCCTTTTTGTTTTCTATAACTTTTGGAGGCTCTGATTCAAGCGCATCATTTGCTGGTACGTCAATTTCGTTGCCCTCTTTTTTCAACGCTGTTTGTTTTAAATAGCCTGTAATTTCCCCATATCTGATTCGTTTTTCTAAATCATCTTTCAATTTCACAATATCGTTCTGTAGCGAGCCACCCTTGTCCGTTGCCACCTTTTCATTCAATATGCGATGCATAGCTTTAACGCCACCTTGCTTTGCCTCGCTCATATATTTATCTCTTTCGCTTCCCCTCATTGGAAGCTCAGAGATCACTTTATTGAATGTGTCCTTGATAGATTCAGGGATATGCTCTTTTCTCTCCATGAGCTTTTGCTTTTGAGGCTCTTGCTGAGAAGTAGACTCTATACCATCTTTTTGGCTCGAAAGTTTAGAGAGTTTCGCGCTTAACCGAGAGATAAAGCCAATCATTTTTTTTATTGGCTTTCTTCCGGTGATATATGAGACGGAGTGATCTAAAAACTCCTTTACATTCTCCGATGAGCGAAATCCCGCCCTCCAGAAAGGAGGAACGCCATGCTCTTCAAATTTCAAATAAAATGACTTATCATAGAGGGCGTCAAAGAGTATGGTCCTTTTACCTGCAGGGAGAGCATATTTCTTTCCATCTTCTTCAAATGGGCGTATATCCATGCCATATTGAGTGTCGCCTTTTCTCAGCTTCAAATCTTTCTTCATATGGGAAGAAATTCTTCCGTAGGCTGCGCCACCTTTTTGAGTTATAGCGCCTGTTTTACTATCAATCTCTGTCTTGGCGCCACCACAAGCCCGGAAAAATTGGCGAAGTTTTTGCCCATCGATAGTATCTCCAGGAGCAATCCTCGTCGCGCCGCTTGTATAAAGCTCTTCTTGGCTCGCTGTTTTGTGCGTGAGAAACCATGAAAAAGCAACAGCATCTTTTTGGCTTAGGGTGCCGAGCTCAGACTTACCCTGTAAAAGATCCCCCCACTCTTGATCAGTCTTTATCGAAGCTAGGTGTGTCGCGAGGCTAGAGCCATGATTAATCAGCCTTACAGCATCAGCATATGTGATTCCTTCACAATGATTCTCAACGAATGCCTTTATCTTATCATCAGCTGAGACCGATTGACTCTGACTACTCAGGCTATATATAGGATTAAAACCGAAGTTTGAATCAATGCCCACTCTCTTGCCAAGCCTCTATCTTTTTAGTCTCGTGACCTTACAGCCATCCTTATAAAGGATAAAATTAAAACCGAATAGATATATAGAAAGAGAGCTCGTTTCACTTTGAATTACAAGATCATGAGTCTATTCTCACTCAATTCGTATTTCTCGCTATGTAGTTTTGCTTTTGGGGAATAACTCCTCGAACACCGCCGACCGGATCCGTCACATCGCCGAGATATCGAGGAATCAGATGTACATGAAGATGCATCACACTTTGCCCGGCCGCCTTTTCGCAATTCATCCCAATGTTATATCCATCTGGATGGTACGTCTCATCGAGATATTCCCTCATGACATCGATTGCTTGAATGATATCAAGCCTATCCTCATGAGACGCAGTAAACCAACTTTGTGTATGAGCATATGGAATGATGAGCAGATGGCCTTGAGACACAGGATAACGATCATGAATGACAAAACAGCGATCAAACCGCTTTAAGATAGAAGCTGGATCGGCTGAATAAACAAGCTGGCAGAATGGGCATGGCTCAGTTTGACTTTTTGCTTGGCAACATCTAACTTTTGACATAACGAATGTTCACCCCTTTTATCACATAAATAGTAACCATTGAAGAAATTGATCACTAATAGGCTTGTGCTGCAGGTACCAAAGATATATGATGCATCAAAACATTTATCGAACGAGCAGCGTAACACATGGCCTACACTCCAATTTCCCCATCATCTCTTACGAATTGCCATTACTATGTGAACGAGCCCTTTGTAAATATGAGAGAAACTCCTGCTCATACCTCAAAGGTTGTCTCTCAAGCTATATTCTCTGAAAAAGTCTCCATAGAAAAGACTCATGGTGATTGGTCATATATCACGACTCCTGATGGGTATAGCGGTTGGGTTTTTTCCTCTTCAATAATACTTCGCTCACAACCCTATGAAGCGGACCTTAAAACAACTCGACTTGCAGCTCACGTATTCCAAATAAATGACATCGAGTATGGTCCAATATTGACTCTTCCTTACGGATCTCGAATCAAATCTTTAGACGTATCAGATACTCGATGGGTTAAAATTGAGCTTCCAAGTAGGCAAATTTGCTTTATCCAAAAAGGCGATGTCTCGGAAGAGGCCGTCCTCAACTCAAAGAAAGACCTCGTTAAATTTAGCTCCCAGTTCCTGGGCCTTCCCTATACATGGGGTGGAAGGTCAAGCTTCGGCTTCGACTGCTCCGGATTTGTTCAAATGCTCTATAATCAAATCGGCATTCAATTGCAAAGAGATGCCTGTCAACAAATACTCGACGAGCGCTTTCAGAAAATATCAATTGAGCAGCTAGAACCTGGAGATCTCATCTTCTTTGGCACAGATAAAGACAGTATAAAACATGTAGGCATGTCTATTGGTGAATTGAAATTCATACATGCAACTTCCAAGGAAAACAAACCCTGGATTCGAATCAGCTCACTCTCTGATTTCGAGTGGAGCGCAGATACTAGATCAAGCTATCCATATAGAGCCGCAAGGCAGCTCAAAGTTAATGAAGAATCACAACTTGTTAAAAAGAAAGTTGCTTTTTTAATTCCCGATAAGGAAAAATAGTTATCTCAAATAAATGTATATGAAAGTAGTTATGGCATTTCAAAATCTTACAGTCCGCGTGAGCGTCCAAGTGATCGTGAGCCACACCATGAAAGAGGTGCGGACTTAAGTGATTGACCCATGACTCAATTCTTAGGTTGAAAGAGGCCGCACCTCGAAAGGGGTGCGGCCTTTTTTTCTCTAAGAGATACTTAAAAATTTATATAAAAACCGAAGAAATACTCATGAAGCTCACAAATTTTGTCTTAGCGTCCGTCGTTATCCAAGCTGTCGTCGTGGTCAACCACAACGATTCAGGGTGCGGACCTATGCTCGAAGCGTGATCGAGCGAGAATAGTAGGTCTTCCTTCAAGAAGGGCCGCACTCTCGAAAAGGGTGCGGCCTTTTTTTTGCCCTTTAAAATATGTGATCCATCCTCAGGAGGATAAGATGAAAAAGAAACGGCTCATTGCGAGCACTGGATTTGCTCTCTTCTCAATGTTTTTCGGCTCTGGAAATTTAGTCTTTCCATTGACGGTAGGAAAAGAAAGCGAGGGACACTACATTTTGGCAGCCTTCGGCCTTTTTCTTACTGGAGTCATTGTTCCGTTTTTAGGTGCATTAGGCATTCTACTCTATAACGGAAGTATGAGCGACTTCTTCAGTGGATTCGGTAAAAGAGGAGCTCTTCTCTTTTCATTTTTAGCTCTTGGACTCTTAGGTCCCTTTGGAGTTGTTGCTCGCTGCTTGACAGTTGCGCATGGCGCTCTAGCGCTCCTTATCCCTCATATATCTCTGCCGCTGACAAGCTGCATCCTCTGCGGATTGATCTATCTTTTGGCTATTAACCGAGGAAAGATCGTCTCAACATTGGGGGTTTTCCTCACGCCATTTCTCTTAATAGCCATAGGTGTTATCGCTTTTTTTGGCCTCTATCAGGGCAACATGCCACAAGAGACTTCGACAGAAAACTGGAACGCTCTTAAGGTTGGCTTCTTTCAAGGCTATCAAACAATGGACCTTTTAGCAGCTTTCTTTTTCTCACAATTTATTTATGAGCATCTTCGAGACAAAATGGATCACCAGTGTGATGATGCTTCCATCGTTCGAGTCTTTTACTCTTCATCGCTTATTGGAGCCGGTATCCTGTCAGCTGTTTACTGTGCGTTAGTTACCCTAGGTTGGATCTACTCACCAATTTTGCAAGACACCCCTCCTCAAGAGATGTTTGGAAGAGTTGCATTGGAGGCATTAGGGTCAATGGCAGCTCCTTGGGTTGCAATCGCCGTTATCCTAGCGTGTATGACAACGGCGCTTGTTTTATCATCTTTATTTGCAGAGCTTTTAAAGAGGGAATTAATGCAAGATAAGATCACAAGCTCACAGTCGCTCATCATCACGCTCATTTTAAGTTTTATTGTATCAACTTTTGATTTTGCTGGAATCGCTCAGTTCTTGGGTCCAATATTAGAGACAATATATCCAGCACTTATCGCTGTGACGATATTAAATATCATTTTCAAGCTCTGTGATAAACAATCAACACATTGGCCATTTACTCTCACGCTCTTCGCAAAGCTATGCTGGATTTAAATGAGAGGAGTTTAAAGCATGACTCACCTGCCACCAAAGAGAATTATGATTTTTGGTCTTCCAGGAAGTGGGAAATCAACCGTAGCGCTCCACTTGAGCATACTCTTGCAGCTTCCCCTCTATCACATAGATCGATACTTCTTTGAAAAAGGATGGAAGAAACGAGATAAAGAAGAGTTCATGAGGATACAGCATGCAATTGTGGAGCAAGATGCATGGATTGTTGATGGCAACGCAACGAGATCTCTTGAAGTGAGATATAGCAAAGCCGATATTGTTCTCTACTTTAGGCTCAATCGCTTGAGATGCCTCATAAGAGTCTTCAAACGGCTCTTCTCAAAAGATTGCCGCATCATAGATAGAGCTGAAGGATGCTCTGAGAGGGTAAGTTTTGGACTGATTCGCTACTTATGGGGATTTCATAGAAGAGTCGAGAAAAAGATTAAAGAATATCAAGAGAAGTACCCAGAAGTTCAATTTTATGAGCTACATACTGATGAGGATGTAGCTCAAACAATAAAGCGCCTTTATGACATTACTCTTGTTGCTGCTGAAGCCCCAAAATGCCTTTAAAAACGCCCGTCATAATCATACAAGCGCAAAGCCTCATGCTGAATCCCCTCATAAGTTCTTTTGTAGTAAACACTATAGGTTGATAGCTCTGCGACCTTGTTTTCATAGTATCCAGCGGATGTGTTGAGAGCGCAGCGAAGAATCCACCAGCAAATCCACCCAAAAGGTCAGCGACGTGTTTATTACTAGTATAGGGCTCAAACTCTTCTGAGAATCGATCAGACAGATAAAAAAGCCCTACTGAAAATCCACCATCACGAGCCGCAGTCAAATGGAACCCTCTACTAAAAGCACCCAAACCATGCAAGCGATACATCTTTAATGCTGTCTGCCAATATGTTAATGACTTTTCTTCTTGAACCTTTTTGAGAGTCCAATAGGTCTTCCTGTTGCAGATGTTATCATTTACTGTATTGAAAGAGCCTCCTATGGTACATCCAGAGGCAAATGCAGCGGATAGTTCCTCTATCATGCCAGGCTCATCGCTACCTGCAAGCTTACGGCTTAACGACTCATACATTGAACCGCGAATACCAATCGTTGTCGCATTCGTCGTAGCACTCAACACTGTCCCCGTCCATAATTTGGGAATGCATTGCCTTCCCGACAGCTGCCCTCTCTGACCTGATTGGATAATAGTCTTGAAATTCCAAATAGGTTGAGTCACAATTGTTGTCACGCCGCCAGAAAGAGAGTATGTAATCGTAGTCGATGAAGTATTTGTCGTCATATGTACGTCATAAATTTTAATGAATCAAAATGACATGAATAATGAAACTTCTAAAATATGTCGACAAAGAGACTGACTTTACTTCATAAAAAGGAAGGAGCCACCCTGCTTAATGAATGCTATATATGACAAAGAGCGTCTATCCTCTTTACTGGAAAAGCTTCCCCATGCTGATTATCCTGTAAACTCAAGAGTTCATCCATTAAGAAGCTTTGGCGATAACTGCTTTGTCAAAAGAGATGATGAGCTTGGATTTGGCATCTCAGGATCCAAATTTCGCAAATACCGCTTTCTCGTACCTTTTCTTCGTACGCAAGGATATAAAAGAATCTGCGTCATCGGTGGAACCTACTCGAATAATGTTCTATCAATCACACAGCTTCTCATTGAAAATGGCCTTGAGCCTATCCTCTTCCTCAGAGGAGAAAAACCAGCTCAATTAGTTGGCAATTTTCTCCTTCTGAGCACACTTATATCTGGCGCCTCAATCCATTGGGTCTCGAAAGATGAGTGGCATCGAGTTGATGAAATAGCTTCAGAATATGCGAAAACAATTGAGAACGCATACGTCATCTCAGAAGGCGCTCAAGATTTTCTGGCATTTTTAGGAGCCTTAACGCTCCCTTTAGACATTATTCGAAATGAAGAACATTTAGGTTTATCTTTTGATCGGATTTTTATCGATGTAGGGACTGGACTTACAGCTTCCGCTCTCTTACTGGGCTTTCAATATTTACAAAAAGAAATTGAGGTCCACCTTCTTCACCTCGCTGATGACGAAGAGGATTTTAAAAAGCGATTGAGCTCATTTCAGGTACAATTTGAGAACTGGGTCCAAGAGGCGATACCTTTCCCAGAATTTATTACTCATACGCCGACTCTTGCGCCATCGTTTGGGTCGACAAACAAAGCAATCTTTAGATTTATAAAATTGATCGCTCAACAAGAGGGATTTTTTCTCGATCCGATCTATTCAGCGAAGTTATTCCATGAGTCAAAACTATTAATGGAGAGCTCCTCATTCACGGGAAATACTCTGATTATCCACTCCGGAGGAGCCCTTACACTCTTAGGCTTTCAAAAGCAACTCGAAGGAGTAAATAGCACTTCTTAACTTAAAGTCTATTAGTCCCCAGTATAGATACATTTATAAATGTGGCTCATATTTTTAATGATTTGTATAGCCTCTTTCAATGTATGTACTCTTGTATAGTAACTAGAGCAGGGGTTTAACTGCGCCTCATATCCCATTATATCTGAAAGAGGGTCTTCTTTTCGTAAATCAACCGCAATGCTTCGACAAAGTCTCACTGCTTGAGACCAAACGGAGTCTATATCGTAGAACTTAGAGCGTATCGAGACAGTATCTTGATATTCTCGTCTTATAAATGAGATATTATCCCTCGATTTCCTAGAGAACATTTCCTCTATCAAATTTTTCTTGTCTTCTCCTTCACTATCTTCACTTACACCTCCCATCAGAATATATTGAAATGAGAAGGATGCCTTATCATCTGTTTTTAAAAGCACTTTTTTAAGTTCTGCTATCGCTCTTACAGTCCCCCAAATATCATCTATATGGAAAATAAACCCAATTTTCCTCTCATAATCAAATCCTACGACTGAGAAACAGGTAGCTAAATGCCAGGTCGCAAGGATTGGCTTTGCAGAAGAAGCGCTCGATATAGCAAATTCTCTTTGCTGTACCTCACACACTTCCTCAAATGGCCCCAGATAGATAGGAGGCATACTTGAAGGCACACTTTGGGTTGGGAGGGCCGCTTGTTGCCGGAAATATGCTCTCAAAGAAAGAGAGGAGCGATCATATTCAATATGCTCGCACGAAGTGATTAGATTCCGTCTTCGGAGTGACTCCATTATTCGTAATGCAATCTCGAGCTTATTCTTCTGAAACACCTCTAAAAAGCGCTGGATATGATCCACACATGGGAGAGTTCTTTGCGAATGATCATTCCCGATTGAAGATAAAAAAAGCTTTTTGATGGATACAGTGACTACTCGATCGACGACTTCAACATCGCTCATCATATCGATGATTCCATACACTCTTATCATTCCTTTCTTCCATACACAAGCCTCTTTATGAGAACTATACTCCTCAGTTATTACCGTTGTAACTGTATTGATAATATGATTAGGCGCACTAAGATGATGGTTCTGAATCATGTATTACCTAGTAAGTAGTAGAATGAAATCCGAAGGCGCTTAATGCGTCTCAAACTTCTTTCGTTATTTTTAAATTATAATTAGTTTAAACTAACCTCTGACAAGGTTATGTGACTTACTGTAGTAAAGGCAACCGATATGATTAAAAGAAAATTAGGGGTTGACTACCGTCCAGCAGAAGCCGACCCATACGAAAAGCTGTACAAAGTAGAAAAAGATCATGAAGGAGTCTGGACCGGAATTGCTCCCCCAATTAAACAAACTTCATCCAAAATGAATACCTATCCCCTTCACCCTCTTCTTTTTCGCGCACAGTCGGCTGCTTCACAGCAGTCTACGGACTTAAACGCAACTTCTTATAGCACATTACAAGCAATTCCAAACAAGCGCTCACTACCAGAAAAAAAGATTATTCAAATTCCAACAGGGAATCCTCGGCAACCTTTTCAGACGATCGATGAAAGCATGGCCATTAAGAACTATAACACTGTGATTCAGGTTTTTAAGAGGTTTAATGATATTCTTAAGGGATATCGAGGAATAGATATTAATTCCGTCATTTTCCGACAATCGGTCGTGGGCATCATGAGCTATCTAAACAAAGTCAAAGAAACCCACCTTCATCTTTTTACTCATGAAGAAGGGCTCATCACTGAGATCTCAAAGCATATTCCAGAGCTCAACGCTGTCTTGCGTTTCTATAAATAGGACAATCGAGCTGATATTGGATAAGACCACAAGAGGGCCTCATTTAAATCTAAGAGGCCCCAGTCTTTCATGAGCCTACTCAACCTTATAGACACATTTCATCTGAGGGCTTGCTGTTAGGCAGAATAAGTCGGCTTCTTCATCAGTACGCTCCCTTTTATGAAATGCTGAATAGGGATTCAACTCAGCTTCATACCCCATAAGGCTCGAGAGTGGATCATCATGCCGAAGATCTATAGCGACACTTCTGCACAATCTCACAGACCTCGACCAGAATGAATCTTTCATAAAGTCATTAAAACTAATTGAGTCTCTCTCATCCTGTGATCTTCGCTTGAAGGAGATGGTATTGCTCGAATTTTTCTCAAAAATATTTTGAATAAAGACTCTTCGATTCTCAGCAGTGATATTCTCTCTATCAGCACTTCCTAAAGTGATATTCTCTCTATCAGCACTTCCTAAGAGGATATACTCAAATGAGTAATTGGCATTTCCATCTCTTTGTTGAAGAGAGGAAACTAAATTCGTTATCGCTCTTGCTATCCTTGAGTCAGCGTCTATGTGAAATAAAAATCCGATCTTCTGTTCTTTATCAAAACCTACAGCTGCTACACAGTCAGAAAAGTGCCAGGTCGCTAAAACTGGCTTTGGGGAGGAAGCGGAAGATATCGCGTACTGCCGCTGTTCTACTTCACACACCTCTTCATAAGAGCCAAGGTAGATCGGTGGGATGGGAAGAATCTCTTGAGTAGGTAGTGAAGCTGTTTGCCGAAAGAGCGCCTTTATTTCTTTAGTATACTGGTTGTAATCAACACTCTCGCACGAAGAAATAAGGCCCTTTTGCCGCAGCGCTTCCATCACTCTTAAAGCGATTTCTAATCGATTACCACGAATTTGATTTAGGAAATATTGCCTGCATCCTTGGCACTGGATAGCGCTCTCTTGTTCGCTATCATCTACCTGAAGCGACCGAAAATACACTTCTCTTGCCGCGACTGAAACAACGCGATCGGTTACGCCAACTTTTGTTTCTTTTGGATTAACCCCACATACTCCGATAACTGTACTATTAACTGTACTATTATTCGCTCCTCGGGATGCGTAAGCTTCTACAATAGCTTGGGTTGCAGCATGGATAATTGTCGATGATGAGCTGTAATGAACATGCTGCATAGATTAAACACCTTCTAAAGTTTTTGCGAGAGAAAAAGTAACTTCTTCTTGGGTAAGTTGTTCGCTAGAATCAAGCTATGGCTTACTTCATTGAGACGCACAAGATTCTAAGAAAGAATAACATAAAATTTTTACGAGGCAAAAATTATGACGAAGTCCGCAATTAATTCGGAAGAAAAAAACTGAAGATGTGAGAGAAGGATATTATGTAACGATCGATTTGCTAGCTCAAGCTATGAGTAGTCTGCAAGCTTACGTAAGGCATCCAAGAAATTTGTATTTTTTAGATCAATTGAGTGGAAGAACTCAGTGTCTCTTGTCTCGACAGCTCTGATAGCTTGCGAAAGAATTTGAGCGCCATCTGGGGTTAACGAGGGGAGCTTACTCCTCTCATCTTTCATATGTCCTCGCTCAATGAACTTCTTTTCCTCGAGCCCCCTCAAAATCTGAGAAGTTGTGTTTGGATCAAGGCAAGCATGCCGACCTATATCCACCTGGCTTACTCTTTTACCATCTTTTGTAAGCCACCCTATTGTCGCCAAAATAACATATTGTGGGTGTGTCAACCCAAGAGGCTTTAAAACCGTTTCAATTTCTCTTCTCCATCGAGTGGTCACTCTCCATAATAAAAAGCCTGGGCTATCCTCAGCTCTACGAAAAACACTCGACTGAAAGAAATCGAAATTGGTCATACATGTACTCCCATAGCTTCTGCAACCACCTTAAAATCTTCCTCAGAGATAGAAAAGCATCCCCAGCGAAAAGGATACCCCCATGATTGCTTATCATGAATAAATGAGAGTTTCTCAATCAAGGGTTTAATGGATGCTTCTTTGCATAGAAGAAATTCTACATCCCTTCTCCAAGGAATAAAATTTTCAGCCATTCTATATTGATATGGATCTTTTGCCACTAATTTTCCAATAGCAGTAAACCTCTGGCATGGCTCTTTTAGACCAAAGCGCTCAACAGGAGAGTAGTAGATAATCCAATCCCCTCCTCTCATCCTCTTTAGTGGAGTTTCTTTCCCATGACAAACCTGACAAAAGCTGCCTTGTACTCCTCGTAAAACATGCTCCCTACTTGCAACTCCAACCCAATATGCTGCCATGACAAAGTCTCCTTAAAACTTTAATACACGAATACGATGGCCATCTGGGTCGAGAGCAACAAAGGTAGAGCTCATTCCATCCATTGCGGCAGGACTCATCGCCATAGGAATACCGAGTGAAGACCACTTGAGGTAGATCCCTTCAACATCATCTTCCATAAAGCAGATCTCAGATCCACCTCCTGTTGATGATACAGCAGGGCGAGCAGTATCTTGTGACCATAACCCTAACTTTAGCCCATCCTTGAGATCGAATAATACAAACGTCGGTGATTCTTCAATTGGCTCAATGCTTAGAATTTTTGAGTAAAACTCTTTACTTACAGACGGATTTTTCACGAATAAGAGGATAAAACGCACACAGGGAGAAACCATATATACCTCATTAATTTATACGCATTATTATTGTACGTATACGTATTTACATCAATAAGTTTTACCTAAGGATTTTCCTTATCATACGAATCAAAAAAATTGTCCCAGTCACGTAAATAATCCGAGCCGCTCCATACTCTCGTCTATAGAGGAGACCTTAGCATTCGACTCATAGGGAGAGGACAAAATGAATCATAATCTAACGAGCGTTTCAATACATGACGAGCCTCTCTATCTCCCCGAAAATGAAGTCATTTCTCTCATTACCGATGAAGTCGAGAAATTTGACGACATCGATCAAGCAGACATTACCTCATTCCTTAAGCGAGCAGGCAACGCACGAGTTGTTCTTCTTGGAGAGTCAACGCACGGCTCCTCAGAGTTTTATCGCATGCGCGCTAAGATTACTTCCGAACTCATTACATCCTACGGATTTAATCTTGTCTGTATAGAGGCAGACTGGCCAGATGCCGCTTTAGTACATCGATATGTCTGCCATCTTCCTCATGGTTTACCAGATAATAAATCATTTACTCGTTTTCCGACTTGGATGTGGAGAAATCGTGAGTTTCATGATTTCGTCAAATGGCTGAGAGGATACAACGAATCAAAAAAGCCTGATGAAAGAATAGGCTTTTACGGTTTGGACCTCTATAGCCTCTACCAATCAATCGACAGCGTCATTCATCATTTACAAAAGATTTCTCTCTCTCTTGCCGATGAAGCGGCTCAATACTACAGCTGCCTTAATCGATGGAAAGATGATCCTGAGCTTTATTCCTTTGGAGTCATTTCTGGAGAATTTAAGAGCTGTGAGAGCGAAGTAACGCATGTTCTTAATAGACTCTATCAAGAACGAATCGAAACGATTTGTAAAGACGATGACACATATATTGACCTTATTCAAAATGCCCGCCTTGCATCAGATGCAGAAAAGTACTACCGCTCTCTTTATTCATCCTTTGAGTCATCATGGAACTTACGTGATCGACATATGTTTGAAACCTTAGAATTTCTACTTTCTCGAAAAGGGGAAAAAGCTAAAGCCATTATCTGGGAACATAATTCACATATTGGCAATGCGGCAGCAACCTCCATGAGCAAACAAGGAGAATTTAATGTTGGACAGCTCTGTCGTGAGGCCATGAATTCAGATGCGTATCTTGTCGGCTTCGGAACAGATCATGGAACGGTTGCGGCTTCTACGAAATGGGGCGATGAGATGCAAATAATGAATGTCCGGCCAGCAAGAAGTGATAGCTACGAAGGGATCTTCCACCAGACATCGATTCCATCTTTCTTCTTACCTCTCAGAAATAAACAGTCTTTAGCAAGAAAATCACTACTGGTTCCACGATTAGAACGCGCTATCGGCGTTATTTATAAAGCGCACTCTGAACGATCAAGCCATTATTTTGAAGCAACGCTTCCGAAGCAATTCGACGAGTACATTTGGTTTGATAAAACGGAAGCAATAACACCTCTCAGCAAAACAAAAGAGCTTCGAGAAGTACCAGATACCTATCCATTTGGGCTCTAGTAATATGAATTCTATTACCTCTTCAATTTAATATCCCATTTCGAGTAGCCTCTTCGCTTTTCAAAGCTATTACCTTGGACGGAGAACTAGTCGTGATAAATAGAAGACTTCTCTTATTAAGTTTTGCGCTAGTTCTCTTTACAATCACCGGATGCTCACCCGCAAGACGGTGCCAAATTGAAGATTATCGATGGAATACTGATTTTAGCCTCGCATTTCACGATCCCATAAAATCATGCTCATTTTCCATCGAGCAAGGCTTTGATACATTGCTTCCTCCTAATGAAGGCTCTTTAGGACATCAATTGGTTATATGTAAGCTCCTCGTAGAGGATCTCCCTCCAGGAAAATACTACTTGTACTCTCCAAACTCAGGAAATATTTTCTATCCTGAGTGTTTATATTTCCTAAAGCTTAAAGATGATGGAACTTTTTGCTTCGCTGATAAATCTCAAAACGGCGTATTTCATCTCAAGATTCCTGCAATTCCAGGCTTTTGCTCTGATTGGTATCTTATCTCTGAAGTTTCTCACAATTCCGATCTAGTAGATCTTCATAGCTCCTTCGCCTATAAGCCATGTGTCGTCAAAAATGAAGCCGGTAAAACACTTACGATTTTAAAAAAGGATCTTGGAGGAAACGTCCTACATATTATCCTCAATGGATTTATCCCACAGGAAAATATCGAGATTGTAGTTGATCGCGAGGGAGATATCAAAACAGAAACTCATAAGGCTAATCAAGATGGTACATTGGAACTGTTTTTCTACCCTCCAGAGAGAGAGACCCAAAATAAGATGAAAGGATCGATACGCGTAACAGTAAAAACTGATGCAGAAACGATTGAAGCTACAAGTCAATATGATACATCAACACTTGAGTTAAGGCGTAAACAGCCTCGGTCATACATTCGAAGAAAAGTCAACACGCAGCATGCAAAATAATATTCGGAACAGTCGATAGATCGAACTACAGACCCTATAATGAGTTATTATACTATCTTCTTTATATGCATTGCAGCAATGCTCTCTTCATGCTGTTCATACACGAAAAAACAAAATATCGATGAAGTTGAGCGATGTCTTTCTTTTCGAGACAGTTTGCTTACTGATAACGCAGTACAAGGTAATTTATCGATTCATCTCTTATCTAAAAAGCCATTCTGGGATGGATTCAAGCACCCGCTTCCTTATCCTATAGTTATTTGTGAGCCTCTTTACCGAGGAATCCCTCCAGGAGAATACGTATTATATTGTCCACATATCGGCGACCCAGCTCACCCTGAATGCGCTATCCCAATTAACCTAAATAGTGAAGGCTTTAATGTAAAAAAGGTAGTCAGCACCTCTTTGCCACCACAAATGAAGCCTCATATCCCTCTCATCAGATTTCTTGCTATTCCTGGATTTACAACCGACTGGTATCTCATTTCAACTGATTACAAAAAAGTATACCATACAACTTTCGTATATGAGCCTATCCTCGCAAAAACAGATGACGGAAAGTCAATGGTAATTTCCAAGAAGGAGCCAGGAGGCAATCTCATGGAAATATCTCTCAATGGATTTCAAAGTGGAGATGAGATCACTCTTATAGCTGAATGTGAAAATTACTCAAAAAAATTGAGAGTTACGGCAAATGAAAGCGGATCGTCCACATACCGCTACATTCCCCAAATACCTGGCAAATCGAAAGGAAAGATCCTTTTTAAAGCTATTTCTCATAAGTCATTATTAGAAGCTGAGATCGATTGGGACAGCTCTACACTATCGATAAGAAAAAATCAGCGTGATACGCCTTTTAAAAAGGTATTTCCTAAACGTTAATTGAAGCGGTCCTTATACATATGAGATCAAAATTACTCGCTCTCTTCGGACTTGCTCTCATTGTTGCTTCATCTTGCACGCCGAACAGGTGTGCAAATATTCGCGATGTTCAATGGACGATTCAATTTGCAGGGGTAACAGATGAGCTACTTAAATACAAAGGCTCTGCAGAAGGCACCTTTGAGATAATTGTTGAGAGTGAGAATAGCCCATTTCCACCCTCACACAACAGCCTTAAGCAATATCCCTGGTTATTAATAAAACCACGATTTAATGGGGTTAAAGCTGGAGAATATATATTCTATTGCCCTCATGTTGGATGTCCAGCCCATCCGGAATTTCTTTCAATTATTACCATCGACGATGAAGGTAAAGTTTTCTTCGGAGAAATGAAAATTCCTCTTTCTATTCACACTCATGCTCTCGCAATTCCTGGATTTAGCTCTGATTGGTTCTTAATCCCGCTCAATAAAGAATTAACTCATCTTCATACAACGTTTACGTATCAGCCAATTACTGCGTCGAGTGCCAATGGAAGAAAAGTCCAATTAAATAAAAAAGAACCGGGAGGAAATGTTTTAGAGATTCAGCTTTTCGGTTACGAGCCTCATGAGACAGTGAAGGTCATATCAAACTCAGAAAAAGAGATACTGGTATTTAACATAACGGCTGATGAGACAGGCTCTCATAAAAGTTATATCCGCCCTCAAGTTATCGGAAAAACAAAAGGTATAGATACAATTACTGTGATCTCAAAGACAGAGACGCTCCAAGTAGAATGCCCATGGGATATGTCAACCCTTGATATAAAGAGAGAACAATCAAGATCTGATTTTCAAAGAACAAGATTTTAAAAGCTTCACTTAAAGCAAGACATAATACGATGTCTTATTTAAAAGCCTTTTGCTATAACTGAGTAAAATTACTCCATATTACTCATTATGAAGCCAGCGATTCTCGTTGAAAATCTTTCAAAATCATTTCATGTTAAAGAGACAGCTTCCGGCATTTTAGGAACCCTGAAAGGGCTCTTTTCCGCTCGATCGCATGAAGTTCATGCCGTCAATTCTGTCTCATTTACTATAAACCCTGGGGAACGAGTTGCCTTTATTGGCCCTAATGGCGCTGGAAAATCTACTCTTATCAAGATGCTTACGGGTATCCTTCATCCAACTTCTGGTGATGTTCGCGTTCTTGGACTCATCCCTTGGGAAGAGAGAAATAGACTTGGATTTCAAATAGGAACAGTATTCGGTCAAAGAAGTCAGCTATGGTATCATCTACCCCCTCTTGATACATTCCAACTCCTCTCAAAGATCTATGAGATTGACTCAAGTACTTTTGACTCACGATTGAAAAATCTGATTGAGCTCTTCCAGATCACTCATCTTCTCCACAAGCCTGTACGGCAACTGTCTTTAGGTGAGCGTATGCGCTGTGAGATTGTCGCGAGCCTTCTCCATCAGCCAAAGATACTCTTCCTCGATGAACCTACTATAGGATTAGATATCAACGCCAAACTCATGATCCGAGGTCTTTTAAATACTCTCTCAAGAGAACTGGGAACTACTCTTTTCCTTACCTCACATGATACGGCTGATATTGAACAAGTATGTGATAGGGTTATCGTATTGAATAAGGGACAGATCGTCACAGACAGCCCATTGAAAGAGCTGAAGAAAAGCTTTATGAAGAAAAAAGTGCTCTCAATTGTTATGGATGCTGAAGAGATATCCCTTCCACTTTCCGGCATTGAGATCCTAGAGAACGGCAATCATCACTTCTCTTGTGAAGTCGATAGCAGCATAACCCCTATTGATCGAGTGATCCAAGAAGCTCTTAAGCTTACTGGCATAAAAGATATCACTATCGAAGATCCATCTATGGATGAAGTTATACGCCTAGTATATGAGAACATGCACCATGGGCAATAAGTATCTGTCGATATACCAGCTCTCCTTTTGGCATTCGATCAAGAATTATAAAGCACTCATCGGCTTAAGTATCTTCTTAATCACGTGCCTCATTATCTTCGCACACTTATGGAAGATCGCTGCTCTGAGGGCGGGAGCCTTTCATATGAAGTCTGATCAACTCTTGTGGTTTATAGCGCTCAACGAATGGGTTATCGTCTCTATCCCAGACACTCAAGAGGAGATCGAAGAAGATCTGAGGACTGGAAAACTGGCCTATCTTCTTCCACGTCCTATTTCCTATCTTGGAGCCACGTTTTCCGAAGCTTGTGGAAAGCTTACAGTGAATCTTCTAGTACTAGGCTCTATATCCTTTGCCTTTACTTGGTTTTATATTGGATCCCTTCCCTTCTCTTTCTCAATCTTGATGTTGTCTACTCTCTTCGGAATACTAGCAGGGGTTGTAGGGATCATCTTTCATATGCTCGTTGGACTTTCCGCATTTTGGCTACAAGATATTACCCCCTTCTACTGGATTTGGGAAAAACTCATGTTCATGCTTGGAGGGTTAATCTTACCACTCTCAGTCTATCCTCAGTGGCTGCAGACAATGGCATCATATACGCCATTTCCAGCAATCTTAGGCCAAAGAAGCGCCCTCGCACTCGACTACTCTCAGACTCAAATTTACTCTCTTCTTACGTCCTTACTTGGATGGCTTGTTATTGGTACAGTCCTCCTTCTTATTGCATATAGAAAAGGACTACGTATTTTGAATATAGAAGGAGGATAAGTGACGCATGAAAAAACTCATCTCTTTCTATTTTTTCCTTCTAAAGACAAGCATAAAAGCATCTATGAGTAAGAAAGAGGCATTCCTCATTGAATCTGGACTCATGATCGCTAATAACCTCATCTTTTTCAGCATCTGGTGGTTCTTTTTTCAAGAGTTTAGAGATATTGACGGCTGGAAATTTGATGACATGGCAGCCCTCATGGCCATCGGAACAGGAAGCTATGGATTAAATCAGATTCTCTTCGCAGGAGGAAAGCGAATTTCAAAGATTATCCTTCAAGGCGATCTAGACCCTTTCATGGTAAAGCCAAAAAATATTCTCTTTCACATCCTTGGCTCACAATCGTACGCGAAAGGATGGGGGCATCTTATGACGGCCATTATCCTCATGACATTCAATGGACTCTTGACGCTAACGACGTTGCCAATATTCTTGATCAGCATCTTCTCGGGAAGCTTGGTCTTTTCTTCGATTATGATCATCGCCCATAGTCTTCCATTCTGGTTTGGCTCGGTAGAATCTCTCTCAAAAAAGTACTGCGACTCACTCTTTCTCTTTGCGCTCTATCCAACCAATATCTACTCAGGGCTCTTACAGATCGTAATGTTTACTGTGATTCCAGCAGGAATCATCACCTATATTCCGGTTGAGCTTGTAAGAAGCTTCTCTTGGTCTCAACTTATTCTTCTTATCGCAAGCTCAACTACCCTCTTCTCCCTTGCAGCTTATATCTTTTACTCAGGCCTCAAACGGTACGAGTCTGGAAACAAATTCGGTATTCACAACTAGGAATTATCAAGAGACACAAAAATTACTAGCAGGCAACCGGCACTAAGACTTTTCGATGATAGTATTTGTAATCGATGATCATTCGAGGAAATTTTTCAGGAATTTCTTCTGTGGTTACGATCGAAAAGTTATTCTTTTCGTAAAAGCGCTGAGCTGCGACAAATTGAGCAGAAGTCGATAAATAGAGCTCTTCAAACTCATAATACCTTCCCCAATGAAGAAGCGTCTCAAGAAGGCGTTTTGCAACCCCTCTTTCTTTTCCTCGATATTCTTTCTTAACGAAGAGCTTTCTTAAAGCTGCCTGGCTGTCTTTTAAATCGAATAACGAAATTGTCCCCACAACGCGATCATCATCCAAGTAGAGCCAGAAGTTACCATTATCAACTTGATAGTGCGAAGGAATATCCAAGAGGTCTGGTTGATCATCAATAGTTACGGGAAGATTAAACTCGTTCCTTTGGATATTCACGATCAGCTCAATGACTTGATCTTTGTATTTGTCGTTGTAAGGTTTGATTCTTTCAATCATCAGCTTAATTCTCCTTACAAGAGGGTTTATACAATATTCATACGCATATAGAAACAAAGCAACAAAAGTGGTGCTTTAGGAAAAGTCAAACGAATTCGATGCACACAAACCGTCTTAGCGATGCCTATGTAAAGCATCAAAGTAGCTCTAAACATGAGCATTAACTGCAGGAGCTTTCTAAGAGGTAGAAAGTGAGCAAAACATCACTATCGATTAAGTTTGTCTATTAAAGCAGTGTTACATGTGATTCAAGACAACTGCTTTTTTTTACAAGGAGAGTAGATCCCCTATACGCTTCGTAGAAGCCAAGATCCAGGTTGCCATATCACTTTGGGGCGATACGCCTAGATCAACACACTCTTATACACAAGTTTGCAATGTACGAGGAGTTCTCATCATTAAATGATGTGAGGGAAGTTTAATGCAAGCCTTAAAGTCTTATGGGAAATATATTCAAATAAGCGAGTGTGGAGAAAAAGATCATTCGCTGTGCAAACACTCTCATTTCCACTTGTGTTCCATAATAATTGCTTTGTGTCATTACAAAATAATAATGCCATTTTATAAGAGGATATCTCATATGCTTGGTATTCCATCACTTTCAAGTTGTCTCATGTCTGCCCTCATTACATGGAGAAATCCTGATGGCGCTGAGGAGAACTGGACCCTTCAATCTCTTTCTAAGGTAGATAATTCCATCTCTTTCTTGGGGAGGAAAATAATTACTGAAATATGCTTTGTATTCGTTGGGACTGTGGCTGTGGTTGAGATGGTAGCGCATTCTTTCTTTGCATTCACGGCGGCCATTTTTCTCCCATCTGAACCAAGTGTTCCTTCATTCTTTAAACATTTTACATCAAGCTGCGCGTTCACATGTCTTTGGGCTGCTGGAAACGCACTATTCTTCAACTTTACAAATATAAATCTACCAACAGAAGAGTCGTCTACTCGTTTTGAATTCACTCGATTGAATCCAATATTAAATTTTCTTCGAGAAGGAGAGCTTCAATATCTTTCAGAAAACAACTCCCCCCTCTTTGAGACATGTATTGAAGAAGGAAGAAAAATCATACGAGAAGAGATAATTGCCCCTGCGCCGCATGAGACGCGAGAGCTCATTGAAGAGATGGATCCCTCTGCATGCATCTTTATTCCATCGAAAATCGTGTATCTGTACACGCTTGGACAGCACAAGAATGATCCCCTTCCTCTCTTCCTTAAAACAGAAACACAAATGAAAATCTCACAACTTAGATCTCAACTTTATGTCACAGAAGAGCAGAAGAGCGCCCTTTCAAGAATCTTTAGCGAAATACAATTATTTACACATGGAACACAAGATCCTGAACTCCAGCCTATACTCCGAGCAATACTCGAAGCCGGCACCGAAGAACTTCAAGGAAGTGTATGTATTGGAGAGTGCTATAAAAGAGCTCTCCAACACACGAGAGTCGCTTCATGTTGCTAACAAGACGACAACTACAGTTTAGTCTTTATGATCAGAGACGAGAGGTATTTTACTCATCTCTTTCCTCTTCATAAAATCCATGATTAATTTGAAAGAAAAGAAGGGTGATACTTTCTAAGCTAAATTGAAATAAATATTGACGGACAACTTTGATAAGGGTGTAAGAACTTATAACCACCTTATTACAACACCCAAGTTAATTCAAAATAGCTCATGAAAACCCTATGTGAAAGTAGTTTCCCAGTAAAAATGCTTCTTCGTGAAAAAAAAGCTAACTAAAGCCCCACTTCTTAAGATCTTGTTCTTAAAAAGCACAGTGACTGCCCTAGAAATATAATTATCCCCTCATGCAATCTTAAAACCAGGCTCCACGCCATCATTTAATAGATGAGTAGAGTGACCGATATTTGTTCCACAGTCTTATTTTTATATCACTTATTAATTCGAGCGTCTCCAAAGACTCTATATGTACCTTACCTTCAAGGCCTTTATCCTGAACTACTTTTTTTAAGAGAGGAAGATGCTCCTCAGTGGTAAAAAGAAAATCTAATTCTTCACCTATTTGCAGCGATGCTGGATAGACCTCTTCGGGCTTTTTAGAGACTCCGAGAAAAGAACCTTGGGGAATTCCTGATATCTTGCTTGAAGCAAACACCAAAGGGATCTGCCGTTTCTTATCATGCTCCTCATCTGGTCTCTTTTGAAGAGACTTGCCTTGTTCAGATTTCAATGTATTCCTTAAACTCTGAGTAGCGCTTACAATTTGATAAAAATGAAACCTCTCTTGGCTATCAACAACTTCGAAAATCTCTTTTTTCTTTTCATGCAAAGTCTTTCTAACACATCTTTCTGCCTTAGAAGCAAGGGAATATATTTTCTTTATAAAATAATCTTTTTTCTGAAATTGTTCTGGATCAAGTCGCTTCAATTGTTTTGTTTCTCTGATAAGACGGTAGAATTCATTCATTTTGTCTTGATTAACATCTGAAATCCAATTTACATCGCATTCGAAAAACCTACCAAGACTCGCCTCTTTATCGATACTGATAGCAGAACTTTCTAGTCGAGATCGAACGTCTTTAAGAGAATAATTGTTAAAACTTTTAGAATAAAAAATTGCTCTATCTGCGCTATCAAGACTAACGCCAGAAAGAGCCTTCATATTAATGCCAAAAACTTCATTAGCTCCAATTAATTGCTCTCCCGTTAGAGCAATTTGATCGTCTTTTAAGAGCTCTCCTAAAGGCTTAAGAAAGCCATCTGAGAGACGCATCGCATCTTCTAAAACAGACAATTTCGTACCATGTAGCCACTGCAATTTCAACATTTCCATCACTCTTTCCAGATCCATATCCTTAAATTGGGGTTCGCTCTCCATAATTTGAGTGACTTCATTTCGCAAGTTCGCTTTTTCTGAATGAAGAGCCAATTGCTCTCTTATTTTTGCCTGCAAATCGTAAAAGACATAAAAAGGATATTTGAATTCAGGATTTCTAATAGATTTTAACAAATCCGTCTCCATGCCGCTGTTTTTTTCAAGGGATTTGGTTAAATACTGAAAATCACGAGATAGCTTTAGATAAAAATAGTCTGATGGGTCATCGGCGTCAGAATAGTCGACATGATCGTATTCTGGATCTATAGAACGATAAAACGTGTTCAAATCACTTAAAAAATTCTGAGCTTTTTCTATATTATCCTGAGACGGATCTTGCGTAAGGGAAAGTAAAGTACCGTATGCAAACTGAACGAGTTCTCCGATATTGCTACAATAACTTGGCACTGTATCAAGCATTGCTGGCAGGAACTTCATCTTATTATCTAAAAATTCTCTGGAAAATTCTTTCACAAAGAACTTGTCTAGCCATTTTATTTGATAATGTACCTTATTCTCCCTAATGTCCTGATACTGTTTTAGTATTGCTTGAATTTCCTCTTCTTGTGCAAGTTCTCTATCCGATAGAATTGCTTTAGAGTTATTTTGAGCCTCTGCTTGATGTTCGTGTTTTTTTCCCGATATATCTTTATGAGCAGAAACTTTTTTCTTCTTTAGTTTTGAGCCTTTCTCGATAGGTTGTTCTTCAACCCCCTTTGATAGACTTTCAACAGAATCGAGACTTATTCTAGAATCTTGAAGCAGTTTAGGTTTGTACGTAGAGGCAAAACAATTTAATTTTTCCCTGAAATTATCATAATAATTATCATTGGGGAATAAGCGAGTGCTCAGATCAATCACTTTTTGAGTGGAACGAGGTAATTTCTGTTCTATCATGCATTTATCGTTAGGTACACCAACTGGAGCGGCATGAGTTACTGAATAGCCGGCTTGACTGAATGCAGGTAGGAACGACATATTTTTACTCTTACTTTTTTTTTGCCTACCTATATCGCAGAATAAACCTCTCTTCAATAAAATTTTTTAAGACAACTTCATTAATAGTGATTTTTACTGATAGCACGAAAGTCATTCGTTCAGTCTATTACTTTTCCGTTAGGAATATTATTCAATAAATTTTCTGGGGGCGCTTTCCTCGAAATAACTACAGTGTCAACTGCTGTACTATCTATACAGAAAGTGACTTTCAATTATATTATTTTGAGTTCGAGCAGCGAACACTACGCTGATCTATATCACTTTTTTATACATGCATAGCAAAAACTTGTTTTGTAGAGATATGAAAGCAAATCTTTAGCTATAGAGTTGTACTCTTTTCTCTACTGCAGCTTCTTTATCCGTTTTCCCTCGAAACTACCTTATTTTCAGAGCCCAGAATAAATTGCCTATAAAGTTTTATAGGGATTAAGCCTTTACAAATGAAATAACAGATACTAAGTAACAACCTGTTTTGGGGATATAGTGAAGCATGCAGTCACTAAATAATTTGAGCCCATAAGCAGTACAGAACGTTATAGGCAAGCGATTGCCAAGCCTGTTTCTGACTTATTTAAAACTAGTTCTTACTTTCATTCTTTATATTGTGAAAAAGAGGCTTATCTTTTGTCTCTTTCTTTTTCATAAAATCCATGATCAATCTGAAGAAAAGAGGAACGAAGAAAATTGCCATAAAAGTCGCAACACACATACCGCCAAGAACACCGACGCCAACAGATCGCCGGCTATTCGCTCCAGGGCCAGTGCTTAAAACGAGCGGAAGAACTCCCAGGATAAAGGTCAGAGATGTCATCATAATTGCACGAAAGCGGAGCTTACCAGCTTCAAGCGCTGCCTCAACATGAGACATACCCTCTTTAGTCTTACTCATAGCGAATTCGACAATGAGAATTGCGTTCTTAGCTGAAAGCGCAATAATAGTTATCAATCCAATCTGGAAATAAATATCGTTCGACATCTTAGCAAGCCATACAGCAGTAAACGATCCTGCAATACCAAATGGAACTGCCAAGATAACAGCTAAGGGGGCACTCCATCGCTCATACAAAGCAGCTAATATCAAAAAAACCATGAGAAGTCCGCCAAGCATCATGCTTATCGATGATCCTTGAACTTCTTTTTCTTGATATGATTCACCACTCCAAGAAAATGAAATATCTTGAGGAAGCTCATCCTTTGCGAGCGACTCCATAATTTCAAGAGCCTTTCCAGAACTAACTCCCGGAGCCGCGCTTCCCGTGATCTTGGCAGCAGTAAAGTTATTGAACCGACTGATAAGGTTCGGGCCTGATGATGGCGAAATCAAGACAAGCGACTCAAGCGGGATCAATTTATCCGTTCTCGATCGGACATAAATATTCTTGATGTCAACCAGATCCTTTCTTGATTGAGGCTTTGCCATCAAGACAACTCTATAAACGCGCCCATCTTTGTTGAAATTATTCACATATAATGATCCTAAAAGAGAATGAAGGGCATCATAGATATCTCTTGTAGCGACACCTAATGCTTTTGCCTTTGCGTAGTCAACTTGGAGATATAATTGAGGCGCATTTGCAGATATAGTAGAGGTTAGATTAGAAAGCTCAGGCCTTTTTTTAGCTTTTTCGATAAATTGTCGAGTGACCTTCTCGAGCTCCTCGTAACTTCCTCCCCCCCTATTCTCAAGCCAGAACTCGAAACCACTGACAGTCCCAAGTCCTTGGATCGAAGGAGGATTAAAGAAGAAGACTTGCCCCTCAGGAATATTGTACGTCAACTTATAAAGATCTTTTAAGATAAAAGGCGCAGACTGTTGATTATCCATTCTTTGGTTCCAGTCTTTCAGAACAATAAAATTAGTTCCCTGATTCGTTCTATTCAGACCATCAAGAAAACTAAATCCAGACATTCCAAAAAAGAGATCAACTGCAGGTTCCTTTCGAACTAAGCTCTCAGTTTTTAGCGTTGTTTGTTCTGTTCTCTCTAAGCTTGTGCTCTCAGGCATATTCACGACACTGATTAGATAGCCTTGGTCTTCGTTTGGGATAAACCCTTGCGGCACATGATTGAAGAGATAAGCAAGGAAGAGACAAAGTGAAACAAAGAAACTCACGCCAATCTTAGGATGATGTGTAATCCAGTAAGATCCCTTTCCATAAAGCTGCGTCAGCCTATCAAAGAATGAGTTAAAGGCACGGTGGAACCAAGTTTCATTATTATGCTTTGTAAGAAGACATGCAGATAATGCGGGACTCAAAGTAAGAGCGACTATGCCCGATATAATCACTGAGATACATATCGTGATAGCGAATTGCTTATAAAGCTGCCCCGCAATCCCTTCTAAAAATGCTACAGGAATAAAGACAGAACAGAGAACTAAAACGATTGCTACAAGCGGTCCTTGAACCTCATCCATAGCAATGTAGGCCGCCTCTTTTGCTGAATACCCGTGAACTCGCATATTTCGTTCAACGTTTTCAATAACGACGATCGCATCATCAACTACAATCCCTATAGCCAAAACAAGAGCAAAAAGAGTCAATATATTGATCGAAAGTCCCATTGCATAGATACCTGCAAATGCTCCTACGATCGATATGATCATCGCGAGAAGCGGAATCAGAGTAAGCCTGAAATTCTGCAAAAAGATATACACAACTAAAACAACCAAAACTGCCGCTTCAGCTATTGTCCGCAAAACTTCTTGGATAGAGACTTTGACGAATTTCGTAGTGTCATAGGGAACGCCATATTCTATCCCTTGAGGAAATCGTTTTGCTATCTCCTCGAGCTTATCCTTGCAACTCTGAGCAACTTGCAAGGCATTTGCTCCAAACTGCTGGTAAACTGCGATCGATATAGTTGGAATTCCGTTTAGCTTACAGGCAACATTATATGATTGAGCTCCAAGGTCTGCTCCGCCGATATCCTTTAACAAAATGAGCGAGCCATCATTTCCCGCTTTGACAATGATATTATTAAATTCCTCAGGAGTTGAGAGCCTACCCTTATTTGTAATAGAGATCGTCATCTCGGTATGTCCCGAAGTTGGAGTCTCTCCAATACGACCGATCGAATATTGATTGTTTTGGTCTTTGATAGCGTCAGCAACATCTCTTGGAGTTAATTCATATTTTCTTAAGAGCACAGGATCAAGCCAGACCCGCATAGCATATGTCCTGTCATTAATGATTCTAACGCTGCTTACACCTGGTATGCGTTGAAGTTCCTCAACAACATTGACAGAGGCATAATTACTTAAGAAGATTTCATCATGTTGCTGGGATGGCGATTGCATCGCGAGAACTAATAAGATCGATGGGGTCTGCTTAAAGACGTTGACACCACTTCGCTGCACCTCATCAGGAAGAAGTGGTGTAGCAAGCTCAACTTTATTTTGAACATCAATAAGAGCCTGCTTAATATCCGCTCCAACCTTAAAAAGAACGTTGAGAGTATAATCTCCAGTTGCAGAGCAATTTGAATACATGTAAATCATGTTTTCAACGCCATTAACCTCATGCTCGATTGGCGAAGCTATCGCTTGAGCAACCGTTTCCGCACTCGCTCCAGGATATGATGCTTGTACATTAATTTGAGGGGGAAGCACGTTTGGAAGCTGTTCTATCGGAAGAAGTACGATAGAAACTAATCCTAGGAGAAAAATAACAATTGAAAGTACCCCTGAGAGGATTGGCCTATCTATAAAAAAGCGAACTGACATATGGCTTTTCGTAAGCTCCCCGTCATTGATTATATGGAGCTGAATCAGGCGAGTAGAAACTCGCTATAGCCACTTCTTGGCCAACTCTTACTTTATTCGTACCATCGACAATTACACGATCATCTTTCTTTAACCCTTGTTCTATTTCTTGCCAGCTTCCTCTCCAATCTCCTAATGAGATTTTTTTTGAGAACACCTTATTTGATTCATCAACACAGTAAACGTAAGATCCATCCTTAGTTTGCATAATAGCCCTTCTAGGAACCAAAATGACGTCATTTTTAGATCCTGCATAGACTTTCAAACGTAAGAACTGACCTGGACGAAGCTGAGTTTCTTTATTTGAGAAAACGGCTCGCACATTCAATGTAGCTGTCGATTGGTCATATGTTGGACTCTGAAGATCTATCTGCCCCTTATATCCAAATCGCGTGCCATCACTAAAATATGCCTCTACAAAGTGATCCCCACCTTTCTGATTTACGAGCTGTTGGAATTTATGAACCTGATTATCAGAAACAGGAAAATTGACCCATACGGGGTCTAATTGTGACACAGTGGTCAACAAACTGTCAGTTGCCGGAGTAATAAGCGCTCCTCTTCGAAAGTTAGAAGCATCAGCAAATCCAGTCACTGGAGATACGATGTCAGTATACCCTAAATCGATTTCACGTTCTTGAAGCCGTGCTCGAGCTTCTTGTAAGAGAGCCTCAGACTGCTCTACTTGTGTAAAAGCATCATCTATTTGCTGTTTACTCACAGCCTTTTCATCTTCAATTGAAAGCAATCTCTTCAAGGTTGCTCTTGCGTTCGCTAAGAGAGCCTCTTGCCTATGTACTTCAGCTACAGCTTGATCAACCCTTGCTTTATACTGGTCTTGTTCCAAGGTAAAGAGAAGCTCCCCTTCACGAACAAGAGATCCCTCTTCATATTCAATACCCTCTAGATACCCTTCAACGCGGGCTCGTATTTCAACCGCATGTGAACTCTGTACAAACCCATAACAATCAAATGTCACAGGGACAGATAGAGGTTTTACCTCATACGCAACCACAGGAATAGGGAAATTTGCAGCCGCTGTTGAACTCTTCTCTGTGTGACAGGAAATGGCAGTAAAAAGAGATGAAGCGAATAAAGCTGCGAGTCCCAATCGAGGAGACATGGAATACCATTACTTTAAATTATAATTATACGGGTTATATTCGTTGAGATCTCAGAGCGTCAATAGAAAAATTTCAAGTATTAAGAAGGAGAGCAATTCAAAGAAGCTCTCGTAAAAAACTTTCTCTGTGGCACTTAAAACACACTTCTTTTTTGCCTCCAGTTAATTAGACGGGATAAATAAACTACCTGCGCATTTTCTTGTTAAAATTATTAATGTACGAAACAATGACTATTATCTCTCTTTCCCCTCCTCTCTCCCGGAATTGTGATATTCAAGTTCACAGCTCTCAAAAAGAAAAAAATACTCATCGTCGATCTGCTCGGAATAAGCCTCACTTGGTAGAAAAAATTGCCGTAACTGCAAAAAAGCAGATTCAAGAACAGCATGATGATACGACTCAAAAGAGACATAGATGTAGAGAATTTGCTTCACTGCAAAGTGAAAAAGAAGATGAACGAGTTAGCCTTATATCAAGTAGTGCTGACGGTAAAGCCTCATATCAGTTTGTAACCACCTCTAGCACAGTTCTATCTATTACGCCATTAGCCTCTATAGAGATTGATCAACGCTGTCAGAAGAGCTTTAACAAGGTTCTCGAAAGATACGAAAAGAGACAGATAAAGTTAGGTCCTCCTTCAGTTGAATTGGCCGAGACAAACAAGAAAGCGGAAGAGGTCCTCTCATGGGATGAGAGTGAATGCATACTTCCGGCGAGTGTAGAAATCCGCCATATTGACGATGAAGTCGGATATGGGGTGTTCGCAAAGAGATCTATTAAAAAAGGTGAGTTTCTTGGCGAATATACTGGAGTGATCAGAACTCTAGCTAAAGCTAAGAAAGAAGATCCAGGTATGGTGTATAGTTTTGATTATGGATTTAATACAATCTACGCAGAATATGGGCTAGAAGCTAAGAGTCAAGGAAACTTCGCTCGCTTTATTAATCATGCTCCTGAAAAGAAAGCGAATCTTCAATCCTATCTTCACTTTAATTCAAAAGGACCTCACATCATGCTTGTTGCAACTAAGGCAATTAAAGCAGGATCACAGATCACTTTCGACTATGGAAATGGGTATTGGAATAGAAAGAAAATTACCCCACAGGTTCTTTAAGCTTACAGGAGCCTTTAAAAGGCTCCTCTTCTTTCCTATTCCTCTGAAGTTACAGGAACTAAGCTCTCAAGCAGTCCTTTCTTATCGATAGTCGTAATCCACATTTCATGATCATCCCGTCCATAGGAGATCCAAATATGGGCATCATCTGAGATGAAACCGCAAGGGAAAACAACCTTAATCACAGGCTTCCAGTAAGGTTTATATGTTTGTCCCTCATAATAGCTCTCTCCAATAATCGGCTTTGGGCTTATATGCGTAATGGCAAATGGAGGAGTTGAATCAAAGAGATACGCCCCCATGAAGTAATGAGGCCCTACTTTCCCATCTGATTGCTTCGATGCCATATCAATAGATGAATGAAAGAATGACAAGTAGCTATTACCCTCTCTCAACGCTGTTGTACCCCCTCGCAAGACACCCCATTTCCATGAAGTATGCGTCGGCGTAGAAGAAATTGTCTCACATGCATTATATCCAAAGAGAGGCCTAAAGATGACATGGGGCTCTAAACTATACGCCAAGAGAAGCTCGTTATCATATTCAAATGGCACCCAATTTTTTTCTCTTAAGGATTGCGTTTCACCTTCGAATTGCGTAAAAACCTCTACATTCCTTAGGGAAAAGAGAAGACCATCCCATATCACTTCTCCAATGTGAACTCTAAACCCTCCCCTTGAGATCTTTGGAAATGGATTGTCGCTATAGACCATGTACAGCTTCTTCCCAACTAAGATAAGCCGCGCGTCTTCCGCTCTTGATGGCGCTGTATTTAAGCCTCTCAAGTCAAGAAGCTGAGGCGCTCCAACTGGGTCAAAGGTATCATCAAGCCATGTAAGGCCAATATATGATACATATGAGTTTTTTCTATCCGGAATAACTCGAAAGCTTAGAAGATTCGCTCCATTCCACCGCACGATTGAGGGGTTGAACGCGAGAGGATATTGAGGAACAAAGATTCTTTTCGTGGTTATAACAAATGGATCACTCATCTTTCGCTCTAGATCAATTGCGCCAAAAACTGAAGAAGATCCCAAAGTTACAACAAAAAGTAATGTATTCAAAAAAACTGATCGAAGCACTTTTGTTAAAGAAACGAAACGAAACACTGGACTACAACTCCCAAGGCATGAAAATTACAAAAGAGCAATTCGAGAGCCCATTTAAGTGAAACAGGCTCTCTTTGATTTGAATTGAGCGACAGAGGAGAAATCGATATCTTCTCTTAACCTCACGGGATAATCATCACAAGACGCATTACTCGGGAGAGTTGAGAACAACCTCTTTAGCTGTAACAGGAGCAAGACTATCCATAAGCTTCTTCTTATCAAGCTTTGCAACCCAGATCTCATGGTCTTGCCTGCCATAAGAGATCCAAACGTATTTCTTATTCGTAATCATTCCGCAAGGGAAAACGCATCTCAAGGGCTTCCAAGTCTGCGCATGATAGATCTCGCCGTAATAGAAATCCTTGCCTACTATAGGCTTTGGACTTATGCGAGTGATGCTAAATGGAGGCTCGGCCTGAAATGTATACGCACCCATAAAATAATGTGTGATCTTCTTTCCAAATGAGTGCTCAGTTGGCATATCAATAGAAGAATGGAAGATCGAGAGGTATTCTCCATTTTCTTGAAGCACTGCCTGAGTTCCCCCTCTTAAATCACCCCATTTCCATTGAATATCACCTCGAGTCGAGGAAACAGAAGCGCACGATCCCGTTCCTAAAAGAGGTCGTAAAATTCGATGTGGGTTTATGCTATATGCAAGCAACAGATTTCCTTTGTAATCAAAAGGAACCCAATTTTTTTGCCATCGCTGCTCAATTTGACCTTCAAACTCTACTAAAGCGTCAGGCTCTGTCGTATAAAAGCGCCTTCCATCATACCGAAGCTCCACTACGAACATACGACGAATTTCGGGGATAGTCTTACCATCGATCATATTGCTATAGACTATGTAGACTTTGTTCCCCACCTCAACGAGCCGTGGATCTTGCTGCCTATACATGAATGAAGGATTGCTATGAGGAATCTCAAGTATTTGAGGCTCACTTATTGGCTCAAATGAATCATTGAGGAGGATAAGCCCTATTCCGTTCGTTGAACCATTAATAGGATCTCTCGTGCGAAATGCCATGAGGACAGTACTGAGATACTCTTCAGGACCAGAAGCCGCTTGATAGCCGCCTGTTCGAAAACTCATGAGAAGCGATTTATTCCAGCGGATCATGGATGCATTGAAGGCATCAGGATATCCAGGAATGATTACTCGTTTTGTCTCTAGGACAAAGTCATCGAGCATATCTCGTTCAAAATCAATCAAAGGCTTAGCTTGAGCCTTTCCATCTAAGGAGAGAAGAGGACTACTTCCAAGCAAGATAAACAGCGAGAGAAAATACAAATGGGGGAGGACAAATCGTTTTAAAGACATAGGCGCTATCGGTGTTGTTGGAATTTATACTGTTTTGGATGTAGGTTTGGCCACAGATCAAAAGGGAATGCGAAATAGAGTTTTTTTAAGTCGCATTTAATTGGTTTTTCACCACCGAGAACTAAAGCTTCCTCAACAGATGAAGCACTTTTAAAATCGTACCGACCGGTTCCCATGTAGTAGTCGAGATATTTAAAAATACGCTCATTCTCAGTGATCCTTAAGAGTCTAGCTGGAATTCCATAAGCCTCCGCAATGATAATCCCGTGAAGTGAGCTTGAGATGACAAATTTACTATCAAGTATCTTTGAGATAACTTGATCCCATGGCTCTGTGGGATAGACAACATTTGGATACTGACTCTTTGGGAAGAAGCGAATTTCCGAGTAATGCGGGATAATAATAAAATCAAAGGTAGGATTTTGCTTTCTTTTGAACTCTGGGAAAAGAAGAGGAAAGAGAAGGGCAGGATCGCCATAAATACTAGGCACTTTTATTCCAAATTCATTCTCTAGATAGTATTTAGTCAAAGGACCGCGCACTGCTCGAACATCCAAATTTTTAAATACATAATCCTTTGGATTTAACAACTTACCGTTAATACCAGAGCCCCAGACCACATCATGGTCATTTGCAAAAGATAGAATCGATCCGATAGCTAAAAGCTTCTTCTCAGGAGTATTTTTTTGATATACTCGAACAGAATGTCCCACAATTCTCTCAACGAGTTTAAGCGATATATAATCGCCAAAGTTGACCATATGCGGCTGCCGCCAGTAATAGAGAGGAAGACCTTGTGAAGCTGGATGAGCTATTGAATGATTCCCTACCGGCTTATGAGGGACTGGATGTCCTGGCTGAGAAGTAGATGGCTCTCCCGTATAGGCCTGGCCGTGAGATAGAAGACACACTGACAAGAGGCAGGAGGCAATGAAAAAAGTACGATACACAATAGGTTTCAGAGTGCTTTGGAGCATAATCGTTCACACTTAGAGACTTAAGTCGGTTGTAATCTTAATTCGCACCCTTTTCGAAGGGTTTATTTGAAAAAGAACCATCTTTTTCACCATGGAATCGCTTCTTGAAAACTCTTTAGAAAAGCAGGCTCCCCCCTCAAATTTTCAAAAAACGACTTTAATTGAAGTATAAAGCTATAACTGACTCACATCGCTTGATTCAAAAGTCTTGTGAGTTTTTTGCATTCTTGAGGTTATTTCCCTCATGAACGCCTCGTGGGTTTAGTCAAAATAAAATTAAAAATCAACTGTTAAAGAAAAATAAAAATTCACAAGGCAAAAAAATAGGTAGATCATCTTTGAAAATGAAAGGGATACTAACTCAAATTAACAAATAAAAAATTAAGTTAGTCATTGGGAGGTGTCTTGAGAAAAAACGAAAAGGGAAACTCACCTAGAACGGACTTAAAAAAGAGAGGATATTGAAATCCCCTTCAAAGAGACTTATGTAGTCTTCTTGAAGGGGAAACGAAAGATAGAGAAACGAAGTTTACTTATACATTGTGTTCATACTCATGAAAGAAGGTATGAGCCAGCTCTTCTTGGGCAAGCCTCATAAGACGCTCTTGCATTGCTATCTCTTCTCTGAGGGATTGTTTCATCAAATGAAGTATCTCCTTATGATTGTAGATATCAGCTAAAAGACAAAGCGACTGATAGCACGCAATTTCAAAGTACTCTACTTTCCTTCCTGCGCTTACAAGCGCTAAGTCACCTGCATCAGTATCCGCAAAATGACGGATAAGTTCTTTTCCCTCATTAATGATACCGTGCATTCCTTTGCTTCGATCTGAGAAGTTAAAGTCAGCCATTGTTTTTAAAAGCTCTTTTCCTTGCTCCATGAAGCTCGACATACCACGAAGCTTACTTGAATTAATATCGATACCAAGGATATCCATAGCTCGTTCAAGTCGATGGATCTGCTCATCAGTCTCTTCTCTATGGTGATTGAATAAATCCCGTAGCGAATCATTATTAGCAGTTGTAGCTAACACACTCAAATTATCATACGTCTCATGCTCAGCATTATAAAGATGCCTAATGCTTACCTCTAAAAAGAGATCTAGGGCAGTATTCTTATCCATACTATCCTCCACAACGTGTTAGTCTATTTTTATTATATTCAAACAAATAGCATACTCTCTCATATGTAATGAGAATGCTTAAGGTCTGCTCTAAAATATTATAAAGCCTTAAGAGATCCATCGCCTAAGAATCCGCCGGCTTGCATACTCCAAAGTTTTGAATAAGGACCGTCTTTCTTGATCAAATCTTGATGACGGCCATCTTCAACTATCTGGCCATGACTAAAGACCAATATACGATCCATGCTAAAAAGGGTCGATAGTCTATGCGCAATGACAAGTGTCGTCCTCCCCTTCATCAATTCCTCAAGGCTCTCCTGAATATAGCTCTCTGTCACTGAATCCAATGCAGATGTCGCTTCATCCAGAATAAGGATTGGCGCATTTTTGAGAATAGCCCGCGCTAAGGCAATGCGCTGTCTTTGACCTCCAGAGAGTTTTACTCCCCTTTCTCCGACTAATGAATCATAACCCTCTTTTAAGCGCATGATAAATTCATGACAATGAGCTTTCTTAGCGCTCTCGATCACTTCCTGATCTGTGGCTTGAAGGCGCCCATAGCGGATATTCTCCATAATTGTCCTATGGAAAAGAACAGGTTCTTGCGGAATCATTGAAATAGATGCTCTGAGAGACTCTTGAGTTACATGAGAAATGTCTTGGCCATCTATCAGAATCCGCCCTGAGCTTACATCAAAAAAACGTAATATCAAGTTCACAAAAGTGCTCTTACCACTTCCAGAGAATCCCACGAGACCAATTTTTTCACCAGGATGAATGAACACCGATTTATCAGTGAAAATACTTTGTCCTTTCTTATACCTGAAAGATACCTTATCAAAGACAATCTCCCCTTTTGCGACTTTAATAGCTTTCGCATCTGGCCGATCAACAATCTCTTGAGGAATTGACATAAGCGCTAAAGACTGCCTACAGGTGCCTATATCCTCTGAGAAGTTAATGAGAAGAGTTGAGATAGTAAACGCTTCGTCTATCAGAAACATGATAATTGTGAATATGAGCGCAAAATCACCAACAGAGACACCTCCTCTTGCCCTTTCATATAATAAAAGCCATGTCACTGTTGATACCAAAACAGCTGTTAGTACAGTGTAGACCGCCTTCACCTTCAAAAGATACCATTGCAGGCGCCTGTCTTTTTGCGCCGTATCTTCAAGAAAGTTTTGAAGGTATCTTCCCTCAAACTTTTCATGAGCAAAGAGTTTTACCGCCAAAATATTCGAGATACTATCGACAATCTTTCCTGTAAGAGTGCTTCTTGCCTCTGAGTAATTCCTTGCGTACTCTTGAGCTCTTTTCGATAGTGCTATCGATATTCCTACAAAGATCACAATCCACACAAGAACGATGACCGAGAAGAGCGGGTGAACGAAATAAAGAGTTATCGCACTTGTAATGAATACGAGCGCTGTAGAAATAAAGCTCTCAAGGCATATTCCGATTATTCGGATAACTCCATTTCTAACTTCATTAATCTTATTAGCGATACTTCCTGAAAAGGTTTCTTGGAAATAGCTGTAAGAGTGCTGCTCTACATATTTAAATATACCCGCAGCGATATCATTCTTTATGGCAGGATACATTGTCAGAGCTAAGTAGTCATAAATTCTATACACCACTCCCATAAGAAAGCCTAACAGAACATACGCAACAGCAGGAATCCATACGAAACTGATGAGTTCAGAAAAACCAGTATCTCCACGGCTTGTATCAACGAGAGCTGCCCTGTCGATAATTACTTTCATCATGTATGGACTTAGCGACAAATGAGCGGCACGGAAAAGAAATACAAGCAAGATTCCAGAGAAATACGAAAGATACCTCGATGAAAAATACCATATAAATCGGGGCAAGGTAGTTGGAATACGCGTCATTACACCCTCTCCTTCATATGTCTCTTAAGATTATGAATTTCTATTATAAAGAGGTCTAACTATACTCGCTCCGATACCTTCTTTGACGTTATTTTAAGAAGGGAAGCCACGTACATAATGTAGCTCTTAAATTTGCCTATTCAGCAATCGGAGTCGCTGTTGATTGTAAAATTGATGAGATAGCTATTGTATGAGCAGATCGATGAATCCTAAATTTGCAAAGCATCCCCTTCTTGAACAGCTCTAAACTAATTTTCAAAATTATATCCCACTCGTAAAGAGAAGCTTATGACTCATTTATTTTTATCTAGGGATCTTTACTGATTGACCTTGATTAAGAAAAAGCATAATCATGAATCTTGCGTTATTAATAATTTAGAAACAAAATACAAATTTTTATTTAAACATGAAAAATAACAAGAATAATAAAAAAAGCAACCTGTATCACTTCGAAAAAATGCCTTATCAAGATCAAGGGAAGAAAGAACAGGCAGGAGCCGATTCCATTGATTTCGATATGGATCCGACCGAAGAACTTCAATTAGGAGAGTCTGACGAACGTCAGAAACATAGAACTCTCGGTGAAGAACGCGGCGCAAGCTACGAGCCATAATATCTAATTTTAAATAGGAACATATATGACTAACTTTGCGACTATATCCCAGATTTGCTTTCTTGCATGCCACCCAGCATCCACTCCTTTTGTTCAAGAAGCTCAAAGCTGGTGCAATAATAACTCAATTCAAAGCGAAGTATATGCAAGAGACACAGCGTACGAAAGACTTCAAGGAAAAGTGCAGGAGCTAAAATCATTTGCACAATCATACTCAACTGAAACTCTTGATAAACTGGGCGATAGGGTCCTTCATGAGGCTGCTGTTGAAGTCGCATATTCCATCTCAAAAAAATTCCAAGCCGTTATTTGTGATGTTGGATCGCCGTTTACAAGTCGAGTTTTTGAGATCCTCTCTGAGAAGTCTCCTGAAATAGTCAGGATATCGTTTTATGACAATCCAGAGCGATATGTCCCAGGAGGATATTCAGAGACTGCTAAGAAGACATTAGAAAAAAGCCATCTCATCTTGTTTGCTAATAAGAATTTAAGTGAAGGGCAAATCTTAAGCACACCGAATACTGAAATTGAGCTTGATACGATTGAACGAGCTGGAATCGGTTTTTCAACGCTGCCTCAGCAAATAAAGACGATAAAAGAGGGAAGAGAAGAAGAAAAAAGAACCCTTCTTCGAAAAGAGATCCTGGATCAACATAACATCGAAGACAAAGGTCAAAAAATCGCAGTCTATTATGGCGGAGCCAATAGCGAATATTACGAAAAGGCATTTCCTGCTTTCCTCACGATAATCGAAGGGCTCTCGAATGAATCTAACTCGAAAGCTTTTGAATACGTATTCATCATTCAACAACACCCTCGAGCAAAGAGTGAAGGAATTGACGCTAAAAAAGTCGAGGAAATGCTGATGAAATACTCATCTGAAAACGAAGGCAAAAAAATCCCCCATATTGTCATTTCTCAGACTGATTTTAATTCAGCAACTAAAGTCGCAGATCTTGCACTCTATTATCAAACAGGATCGAACACACTCTTTCCTGCTTGTGGAATCCCAACAGTCCAAGTAGGACATGAGACATTTAAAGATATCCTGACAAGCAATGAATATATTCCGTCAGCTACATCTGCATCTGAATTTGTGAAAGCGCTTAAAACTACTGAAGAAAAAGGCGTCACAGTAACAGAAGAAGAGATTTTTACTGCTCAAGGAATATCAAAGAATCCTCAAAGCGAATTCGTAAAAGCAATCAATAATGCCAACAGAATTCGAGATGAATTAATCGAGAAAACTGAAGAATAAATAAAATATACCTTTTGTACGGCCTCTACCTAATAAAATAGAGGCCGCTTGTCCTTTCAACCGCCTCTTGCTTGACGTTTGAAACCGAAATCAAACATCCTGTACAACTTTTAATCCTACAATAGAGTAATAACATCTCTGGATATTATTAGAGAGCGATCATAGCATTTAAAAGAGCGCAAAATAAGCCCTCAAAAAATAATTGTACTTGCTGGTTTATTTGAGAGTTATTTTATATGAGATCATGTTCTATCGCTCTTTTAGCTAATTTTACTTCAGTGAGTTAACTCATAAAAATAATCTATTCCCTTGCTGAATTGTTTGATAATTAGCCTTGGGAAAGAGTAGAGAACAGGTAATTACAAATAGTAGTAATCATGGAAATATAAATAACGTTGAGAGCATATTATGAAAAAGATTGCTTTATGCCTCGTAGAAAAAGAAAGCAAAATTGACGCAACGGTTAAGGAGTTAAAAAAGGCTGGATTTACGGAGAAAGAGATATCTGTCCTCCATCCAAAGGATGTTGTTCCACATGGAAAAGACGCCGCTCACAAAAATCACACAAGCTTTACTCAAGCTGGTGCAGTTAGCGGAGCCTCTGTTGGAGCAATTACCGGAACTGCTTTAGGGCTATTAACCGGACTTGGCATTATGTCAATTCCTGGAATCGGTCCCTTTCTTGCGGGCGGCCCTGTCATGACGGCACTTTCTGCTATGCTAAGTGGAACTGCGGTAGGAAGCGGTGTAGGATTGATCGGTGGAGCTTTAGTTGGCATGGGGATAGAAGAGCCTGAAGCCGACAAATACGCAAAACACCTCACAGCTGGGCAAACACTTATTGCGGTTGAGACTAACAATGAAGAAATGATCTCAAAAGCTGTTCAAATATACAAAAATGCCGGCGCTATCGAGATATACCCACGTTCATAGCGCTTTTTCGGACATCGATACAGCTCTATTGCTGCCGTATGAGAGCCCAGCTTCAGGGGCTCTCTTTTCGTTCTCTCCTTGGCAGAAACTTCTCCTACATCTTTTGGAGGGCAATAATATGGATAAGGAAACCGCCCTTGATATTCTATTTAAAATGTCTATCTGCGCGCTCTATGACATGGAAAAAGAGGTCCTCTTAAACTTAGGGGAACTCGCAGAACACGCGATTCTCGATCTCTTAGGCGACAGCTTCCTTCAACATAGAGAAGAGACAAAACAGCAAATAGCTCGCCTTGATAAAGTAATGCAACTTACAGGCATAACCGATGAGATAACGAAACTTTCAAAGCAGCCTTTTAATATTGAGAGCCTCCCATTCAAAGGCAGAGAGCTCATGTACATTCAATCATCAATAAGCGAAGGAGCTAACGGAATAATAAAGATCTTGCAGGATGGAAAAACTGTCTTATCCCATTTTGTTACAACAGAAGCGGTTGATATGGCTATCCTGACAATTGGTCAAAAAGTTGCTCATTATGAGATAGCATCCTATAATTCAACCTGTATGCTAGCGAACTATTTAGATTATAAGAAAGCCGCTGACTTCTTAAGAACATCTCTTGATGAGGAAATAGCCATGGAGAAGCGGCTTATAGAAATAGCTCAAACTGAGATGCACGTATCTTTATAAACCGAGATACCGCGCACGCAATTGAATATAGACTTAAGATTAATTCATACTACCTACGACAGCGATCTACTTGGAGTGCTTAATACTATGAGTGACATACTCAAATTTCTTCTTCAGTTCCCCTCCTCCATCTGTATCTTGTGGAATACAGTCCCCTTATATGCATGCATGGCAATTCTTTGTGCAGGAATAAGTCTGATCGAAAACCCAAAAGATAAAACAAGCTTCTTTGAGGAGCCTAGTGCCAAGAGATCTGAAAAGACAAATAAACCCCGAGAGCTGAAGAAGTTCTACGTTTAAGAGAGGTCCTAAGATACTACCATCTATCATAATATGAAGGAGCTCATACCATATGGCATATTCTTTAGATGAGTTACAAAAGATGTCGAGCATAGTCTCCAATCTTTCTGGCGCTGTTATCGCTTTAGTATCTATATACGCTTCACTTTCATATCGAAGATGGAAAAGAGAGGAAATAGTACGAAGGAGAGCTTCAATTGCTCAAAATTGTATCCTCAACATGGAAAAATTCTACTCACGGATGGAACGCCTTGTTGAAAGTCAGGATATGATGAAATCTAATGATTGGGGAAAAAGCTTTTACGAGTCCTATGATCAGCATTTTATCTCCGCTGAAATAGAAGCCGACACTCTAGCGAGTAAAGAGATCAGCCAAGATTTTAAAAAAATTGACGCGCTCCTTAAACAACTTCCCCTCACTCGAACTTCAGGAAGCTCTAAGGGAGAGGGAACTAAAGAGAGCGAGTGGAAAAATGCCGCGATTGAAACCCAAGACAAAATCCAAGAAATCTGGACATCGCTTACTAAGAACTGGAATAAGTTAAAGGAAAAACTAGATAAAGAAGCTCTTATTAAAGCATAATCTCTTGCCTTTCAAAAAGCTCAAGTGAAAGAGTCTCCTTAAAAAAGAGACTCTTTTTCATTAGAACTAACGGATTATAACGGACACAGCCTCACTTTGAGTTCCTTGATCGTCTTGAGCCACAAGGTTATATACAACCTTTTTATTTCTTGATTGGTTTCTAACTCGATAAGAGAACTTGCTTCTTGGCGAAAATGTTCTTAAAAGGCGCCCATCTCGGTAGAGCAAATATGAAACTACGTTCGAGCTTACACTTGGCCTCCATTCAAGATGATGGGCGTATTCTGCCTGGCAAACAAAACTATTCTTCTCGCGATTTCCCTTAAAGTCTCTTGGCGGAGCTGGTTGAACTGGAACTGGTGGAGCTTCATAATTGTTTGCGGACTGAACAATATGGTTTACACCGTCATTACTATCCCAAACGGCGAATGAATACCCTCTCGAATCCATCGCAATTTGAGCATAGTCTGAATTCCATTCAGGAATAGATAAAACGACTGGAGTCAACCACTGTTGTCCAAACTTCTTCGTTGATGTTTGAATAATCTGATTGAGTGAGCTGTCAAAGTAATACCAGATTGCAGCTATATCACCAGAAGGATTTGCCGCGATTTGAAGGCCAGATGTATCTTTACCGGCGTCCGATACATCTACAGGCAATAGCCAATCTTGGCTAAAAGGTTTTGTTGCCGATTGTACAAGACTATTTACTCCATTGAAAGCAACCCACATCGCTGTTGCATTTCCCTGTGAATCGATTACGAGGTGCGGCTGAGAAGCATTATCGCCAGGATGAGATATTGTAGTTATAGCCTGCCAAGCGCCATTTTGAGGCCGCGTTCTTGATTTTATTGTGTGATCATTAGCATCTCTCCAAACTACTAATGTATTCCCTGCTGAATCCATAACAACTTGCGGATCGAAAGACAACTGCAATGAGTCAGTAACAGTATAAGGTGATCCCCAGCTACCGCCAGATGTCCTATCTGCCGCTTGAATTATATGCTCCGATCCACTGAAACTCTTCCATACAGCTGTTGCGACGCCATTTTGAGCAATATACATTTGAGGCGATGATGCACTTGAGCCTCCATCAGAGATAACTACTGGCGTCTGCCATATCCCGTTATATGGCTTTGTTACCTCTTTAATAAGCCAAGTTGTGCCATTATAACTTGAAAATAGAAGTGTCACATTGTTACCACTATCGATACAGATTTGATAGATGTTTGCAGATTGTCCTACTGAGGAAATAGTGACAGGTGTCTGCCAGCTTTCATCTAGGCGCTTTACCGCTACTTGAATTACTTGACTTGAGCTTAGATTGCGAGTCCAAGCAGCATACACTGTTCCTTCATGATCGACAGCGATTTCAATGTCATTTACGTGATCTTCACTCTGAACGATGTTTATAGGCTCTTGCCAATCCCCATTAAATGGCTTAAAAGCCCCTCGAACAACCCAGTCATTGATGTCTTCCATAACCCACACGGCCGCTGCGTTCCCTTGTGAGTCTACTGCGATTTGCGGCCACCTTGCATACTCCCCAGGAGATGATATGGTTTCGGATGGTGTCCATCCACCCCAGAGCGCTGTCGATAAAAATACGAGCATCAAAAAAATTGCTCGTTGTACTTGGGAAAACAACATAACCTCACCTTACCTTAGCGTAATTACTCTCTGTTCAACACGTCTCCAAAGGAAACGTAAAGAGACAATAAAAGAGCCAATCAAGAATTTTTTTGAACAATAATTAGCTAAAAGAGTCGCTCGTCTACCAAAAGCTAGAGTCCTGAAATCAGTGAATTAGAAGACAATCAGAGATTATATATTATTAATTAGGAAAAGCGGTCGCTATCATAAATAAATAATTTAAATTACAGTAAAAGCAAAATCCAGTTGAGGAAAGAGAATAAAGAAGCCACAATATTCCAAGCGAAACCCTTTGCGAGAGAAAAGACAAGCTCTTCAAAGGGGATTACTCTTTCAAGGAGAATTACCGTTCATGTCAATCAGTGTTTTCGACCTTTTCTCTATAGGAATAGGACCTTCGAGTTCACATACTGTCGGACCAATGCGAGCTGCTCGTCGCTTTTTACACCTACTCAAGGAGCAGCACCTTTTCGATACAACAAAAAGAGTACGAACAGATTTATATGGATCCTTAGCCTTGACAGGGAAAGGACATGGAACAGACTTGGCTATCCTTCTCGGCCTTGAAGGAGAAACGCCAGAAGGTGTTGATCCGAATTGCGTTCCTCTCCGATTAGAACATATTCGCTCATCGAGAAAACTCAACTTACTTGGCACTCACCTCATCTCCTTCGACGAGCCTCAAGATCTTGTCTTCCATTATGATGAAACTCTTCCATTCCATCCGAATGCCATCCGATTTACCGCTTACGACAGCCATTCACACATTCTCTTTGAGAGAGTTATTTACTCTGTTGGAGGTGGATTTATTGTAGAAGAAGAGACTCTCCCTTCTCCCGAAGACGCACGCCTCGGTGAGGATGGACCAAGACTGCCATTTCCCTTTAAAACAGGTGATGAGCTTCTAGATCTGACACGACGTCATGGCATGACAATTGCTCAGCTCATGATGGAAAATGAGAAAGTTTGGAGATCAGAAGAAGAAATCAGAAAAGGGATTCTTCATATCTGGGACGTCATGAAATCCTCAGTAAAGCGCGGATGCGAGCAAGAAGGAATTCTCCCAGGAGGACTCAATGTACGCCGTCGAGCAAAGATGATTCTTGAGTCGCTTCAAAATCCAAATCGAGCACCGCACCCCTCAGATATTATGGAATGGGTCAGCTTATGGGCTCTTGCTGTGAATGAAGAAAATGCAGCAGGAAGTCGTGTTGTAACGGCGCCTACAAATGGAGCCGCAGGCGTCATCCCTGCAGTTGTCCACTACTACGATCATTTTATTGAAAATCCTACTGAAGACGGAATTATTACCTTTTTCTTAACAGCTGCGGCTATCGGGATCTTATACAAATTAGGAGCCTCCATCTCTGCCGCTGAAATGGGCTGCATGGGAGAGGTTGGAGTTGCTTGCTCAATGGCAGCGGCCGGCCTTACGGCGGCTCTTGGTGGGACAAATGAGCAAATCGAAAACGCCGCTGAGATCGGCATGGAGCATAATTTAGGCCTCACATGCGATCCAGTAAAAGGACTTGTTCAGATCCCTTGTATTGAAAGAAATACCATGGGAGCCATTAAAGCAATTAACGCTAGTCTTCTCGCATTAAGAGGAGATGGACATCATCGAGTTTCTCTCGATCAGGTCATTGCTGCGATGAGGGAAACTGGAAAGAACATGCAAGCAATCTATAAAGAGACGTCTCTTGGCGGTTTGGCAGTTAATGTCCCAGAGTGTTAACCGAATAGTACTCTAACCTCACTTTCTCTCAATGTTCTTCTAAGAGAGCATTGAGAGAAGAGACACATCCTCACATACGGCTCCTACGTCAGAGCTCTTCTTATTGCAAAATTCCTGTAAAAATAAGTATCTAACTCAATAGAGATCAGCGCATTACACTACCGATCATAATTTTACCTATCAATCAGTCCAAGACGACTTTATAATCTCTTTGCGTTCAACTACTTAAATTTAAAATTACATATCATGCTTTCCTTATTGCTTTCATTCTTCCGAGGGAGAGAGTTGCTTCTCACTCTGACAGTCTCTTTCTTCCTCATTTGGTCTTCCTTTAGCTACTCTATCCCTCCCTCTCTTCAAGAAGCTGGCATATCTTCACGTGATTGGGAGAAGTGCGAGCAATTTTTAATAAATAAGGGAGACTCACTTCTCAACACGAAGAGGACATTTTTTTCCAAAGGATCAACAGGGCTTCCTTTTTCTATTGAAAGCGTCCCAAGTCAGAATATGTTTTTTATCCACTTAAAGGGGACAAAGAAAGGATATATAGGGAAAGGCTGCCATAAGGTAGTTACCAAATCAATACTCTATAAAAATGGAATTGCAACGCTCACTGCTCGATGTGAATCTGACAGAAGCGGACTTCGAGAAGCACAAGTGATGCGTAAATTGAAAGGCGCTCGCGGCATTGTACAGATCATCACTGAGATAAAGAGAAGCAAGCGCAAAGTAGATATTTTTTTAGAGTATTATCCAAATGGATCTTTGTTGCAAATCGAACATGGGGGCTTAACGTTAAGTGAAAACGAGCTTTTCTCTGTTGCGTATGATCTTTTAACAGGATTGAAGAGTCTTCATGAAAGAGGATTTTTACATCGAGATCTCCATCGGGGGAACATGCTTTTGGATCGATCTGGATCGATTTCACGTGCAGCACTAGTCGACTTTGGGAAGACGATACCTATCGACAAATACTTGGGGATACCAGTCTCTGTTCCACGAAGCTCTTGCCCACCGGAAGCTCTTATAGTCTCCTCTTATCGGTCGATTGATCGAAGGTTGTCTGAAGCATACGCAATCGGCGTTACTCTCCATGTCATGCTTTTTAAGAAAAAGCCTGAATGGAGCGGTGTATTCGAATACCCAAAATTGAAAGAAATGTCTTCTTCAGAAAGGCGATCACGGTATAAGAAAATTTACTATCTCTATAAGGAAGCTCGTACAAATAGTCTTAAAAAACTGAGCAAACGACCTGCTTCTTCTGCCTTTGCGATGATAGCTTTTAAAATCCTCCACCCGGATCCAAAAATGCGATTAAGTATTCCTGAGGCTTTAGAAGAAATCAAAAGAGAAGCAAATCGGCTTCATATCGCACTCCCAGAGTAACCTATCCGAATTACCTTGAGAGCGAGCATCAAAGCTCGCTCCCATAGGTTTTAAAACTGTTCTATGTCTTCTTCTTTTGGAGAGCTGAAGAAAGCGAAAAGAGCGCTCCAGAGAAGAATAGAGCGTCTACTCCCACAATAAATCCTAAAGACCATGCTGCTGAAAAGGGAAGCTGAGCAATAATGATATAGGAAAGGAAAAGAGAAAGCCCGGCACTCACAATCATCCAGCCTCTTCCCTCAATCTGAAATGAAAATGACAAGAATAGCTTCATGAATCCCTGAAAAGCGAAATATATTCCCATGAGCACTGTCATAGTAAGGAGTCCTTCGTAAGGCCGACTCAAGAGAAGCGTGCCCATCAGCGTAAGCATACATCCTGTGACGATACCTCTCCATTCGCCTGTATGAGATCTCATCTTTAAAGACTGAGTAAAAAGGAAAAGCCCACCTAAAGAAACTGAAATGCCAAATATGATTTCAAACGCGATGCCAAATGCAAAGGGAAATATCAGGGCAATCACACCAATGGTCAAAAAGCTCCATGCTTCAGTATTCAGCGCTTTTCGTGTAAGCTGCTTGGGATCCATTTTTTGAAGAAATGAGATAACATCCTCTTTGTCTGAGATTTTATTCTCCATGTCTTATTTCACCTCACGAAGTATAGAGCAGTCATAATTTCTTTTTAGCTATTCCAATTGATTTACTCCCTTTTTATCTAAAAATAATTTTATGTATAGTATGGAAAGATCAATGATCACATATATATGCATCTAATGAGAGGTTTTCACTCATGCGCTCTCTTCTCTTTGCTCTATTTTCTTTACACTTCCTTACTTTCACTCATACAGCTTCGGCAACTGACGAATCTGCTTTAAAAAAGTACGTTCTCAGACAAAAGCGATTGCAACATCGCTCTCTCTTAAAAACGCTTCCCCTTACTCAACCCATCCCACTCTCTTTCGGTGGAGGTCAATACATCTCTTCATCAAGCGGACAAAGAATAGAACGAGGGGATCCAGTTGTAGACCTCAAGAGTGGGTATCTAAGATGTATCAAGCTCAATAAAGACAAAGGTCTTTTCACTATCAAGAAGTCTGGCCTTTATACAGTCGATTATTTTCTCTCTATTAAACTCGTCGTTGATACCACAGCAACAAACAGTCAAGTGATGGCTATACGAATCAATGGAGAAGAAATCGTCCAAACGGCTCTTTCTATAGCATCCAGTACCGCTTTGACCGGCAATCTTGTGACAGCTATCTACTCTGGAGAAGGCACAGCTTCAATGTATCTAAGAAATGGAGATAAAGTAGAACTGGTCTACTCTGAGACAAGCACGAGCCCCTCCTCATTTGGTTCTGATCATATCAATGTCTACGCAGAAAATAACGACCTGGCCGCTGCGATCTTTTTTACGAATAATGCTACTGCCGATTCGTAATTCATGAAGAGGGAGCCAGAAAGCTTTTCAAAAAAAGGCTCCCTTCTAAAGATTCATCCATCGTCAGTTTCAAGAAAGACTATTAAATATTTTTTTGATAGAATAGAGAAAAGATAAAGAAAAACTTTCTACTCTGAGCCAAAGAGGAAACGGAGAAGTTAAGCTATGGACAGAATACAATCGATAGTGACAACTCTTTCTAGACCTCTTGAAAGCATAAAGAAAATTGTCGGAAAACTATCCGGTCGTTCTGCTAAAAATATTGAGGCCACTACAAATCCCAATGCAAAGCAAGCCGCAAAAAAAGCCGATAAAGAATTTAAAACAGTCCTAAAGGAGTTGGTAAATTCAGGCCGACTCACAAAAGAACAAGCCAAAATTATTGAAAAAGCAGTAAAGCTCCCCTCAGATACGACAGGTGATGTCGACGCCAAGTGGATCATGACCAACAAGCTACGAAAGCTTCTTTTCGACACCCAAATTACTGACAGTAGTAAGGTTCAAAAGAGTGATAGCCTCCATGATTTTACGCATGTCACTCAACCATCGCCTCAAGAAAAGACAATAGCGCATCTTGCTTACAACGCGCTACAAGAAACTAACGCTGCGATCAATGGAAAAGATGAAAACAAGAGCTCTCCTAATCCTAAGGCAAATTCTTTTAGCTTTACGTCTACTGATGGAAAAAAAATATCTTATACAGAAACGGCTGATGTTCATAACTATGATGATGCCGCTCTCCAAAATAAGGGTTGGATGGGAAGTGGCGATTGGCGCTCTGCATTTGCCGCCAAAGAACTTGGGATGTCATTCGATAATCTAGACTCCATGCCAAACGTTCGAGTCAACGCAAGAACACATAAACTCGAATTCGAAATTGATGGCAGAAAAGATACTTTGAACATTGATAGAGGCGGTGCTCTTACGGATTTTAGAGCTGGAGACACAAATATAAGGGATCTTCAAAATGCAAAAAAGATAGAAGAAGAAAATCTACAAAAAATAGACAAGGGGATGCGAGAAGCACTTAAAGGCCTTGAAAACAATTATGATGAGATTCTAAATGAGACTCCAAGCAAAATTAAAGCTTATTTATCAAAAGTTCCTTCTGATCAACGAGATGCACAGCGTGAAATTTTAACAAAGTATCTCTCTTTAAAGCTCTTTACACCTTATTATGAGAATGAAGCCATAGAAAAAGCTCTTGATGGAGAAGCAGAACTATCACTCGAGGATATCGAATTTGATCTCAAAGGAGATTACCAACAAGCGCGTTTAATGAATCATGCTTCAAAGGTAAAATTAGATGTTGTAGAGAAGCATGTCCAGCTAGCGCTTCAGTCTACTAAATTCCAAGAACGCCAAGAGCGCCTTGATGAGCAAATGCTTCAACGTCTTACATCCGCTTTTTATGCTGATAGACCGCAAGGAGGTAAATATCTCCTCTGTCAGATGTCTCTACTTGACGAAACCATAGATAAAAACAAGAATGGCTTCGCTCATAATGAAAAGAATTTTATGCTTGATTCCGCGTATACATACGAGAGATTTAATGGAGCTACAATTCATTTTTCTTCAGAAGCTGAAAAACCTTCATTTGTTGAAGGAGATAAGGGAAAAATAGCCCAGGTTATTATTCCTTGGCCTAAAGAGAAAAACCCCATACCACAAGACACAACATTAACTTCTATCTTCTTTAATCAGTCCGTACAGGGAGAAACTGATAATAATAAATTAGTAGAACAAAAGCGCATTAACGAGGACGCAATACGTCATCTAGAAAAATTTACTCCAGATGATAAAAAAGCAACCTTAACGGGGCTTAAAAACCGCCTTAACGATACGAACTCAAGTTATGAACTTGCCAGGGATATTCTCCTCTTCGCAAAAAGCCTCGGCGGATCTATTGGAGTCAACTGCTTTAGCGGTAAGGACAGGACGGGCGAGCTCATCACGCAAGTAATAAAAAAACATATTACAGATAGAGCAGCAGAATCTGGAATAAAACTCTCGCGGGCTGAAACTCAAAAAATAGCGAAGAACTTACACAGTGATAAAGGTATTGCTCGACAAGTTGCGTTCTTAAACGTTGGAGTTGCAGCACTTAAAATTAAAAAGATATTTATAGATGGCATGAGTGTCGCAAGTAGAATCCATATGGCGCTCCAAGCTCGCAAAGCGGCAGCTTGACCTCTTACTTGAATGCTAAAAAATTTTAAAAATCTTAAAGCCAACACTTGCGATTTTGACCTTTCTTCGGTACACAAGAGCGTGGAAATTTTCTTACCAACGCTCAGGTTTTTCACCTGAGTCTCTCTCACGCTGAGGAGTTACCGAAAGGCCATGATAACATCAACTATACTTCGTAGATACGCTGGAAGCGCTTTTCTTCTAGCATGTACCGGAGCGCTCTTGTCATACTCAACGAGTCTCCAAGCTAATCAATCAGGGGATGATAAACCTCTCGCAGCACTTGCCGTTGAAATCCCAGAGGATTTCAAAGCTGTTTCTCCAAAAGTTGAAGCTCCCGAAAAAGAGCTTACAGATGCCTACCTCGAAGCATATATCCAAGGTGTTCTCGACACTCGCTATCCTGATATGGGAGTAAGGGTAACTGTACGGAACGGAAGCATTCTCCTTTCCCACCTTTCCTCAGACAACGAAAAGAACGAATCAGTCTCTCGATTTGTCAAAGCGCTTACAAAGAAAAATGTCTCCAACGTAACAAGAGCTGAGAAGTTACGAGAGAAAAAACGAGATATAGAACAAGGGAAACAGCCTAAAGACGAGCCCACACTCAAGTCACAAGGTATCTGGCTTCCGCAATCGACAATTCTCTATCCTACTGAAGTTGCAAACCCTCGTCAGATTTCTTTCTCTGTCGGAGCTCGCCTTAATGATAAGTTAGGCGGACGTTGGGCAACTCCAGTTTCCTTTGGTGATCAGCTTCCGATCTACCGATGGACAAATATACGAGGCGGCGATCTTCAGCTTGAGCTCGAAGCTGGCGTCTTCGGCCTTTTCAACATGAATAAGAAAAAGTCATATCCACTTATCAATGCTGATTATTATGTCGGCGTACCAATTACGTTCGCTAAAGGAAAATGGGCATTTCGCTTAAGAGGCTATCATGTCTCCTCTCATATTGGTGATGAATGGCTTATCGAGCACAAAAAGCTCAGAAAGAAAAGAAAGAACAAAAGCTTTGAGGCAGCTGACTTCTCAGCGTCATATAACATTACTCCTAAGCTCAGAGTATACGGAACACTCGGTTCTGTTATCTTCTCAGATAAAGAAATGCATATGAAGCCTCTGTACTTGGCTTATGGTGTAGAGGTCCGTGGCCCTAGGACAGACTTTACCCAACTCTTCGGACAACCATTCCTTGCTATGCACTTCCAAAATGTACAGGATGTAAATTTTGCCTTGGATAGCACGTTTGCCGTCGGATATGAATTGGGTAAAATTCAAGGAGTTGGGCGAAAGGTTCGTCTCTTCTTAGAATATCACAAGGGCTTTTCTCCAGATGGTCAGTTCTCACGATGGAGAACCAAGTATATAGCCCTAAGACTCTCATACGGCTTCTAAGCGCTTTGTAAGGGCACAAAAAATAAAGCCTCTTTCCCCTTCGAATTAGCTATGATGGGGAAAGAGGCTTTTTATTAAGAGCGAATGCGGAGACTTATCTTCCTAACTCTTTCATGACATCGGAGACAAACCCCATCTCTTGTGGTCTTGCCTCTTTTCCAACTTTCAACGAGCCATCGAAGAACTTACGATAGACTAAAAGACCTTCTTGAGCAGACTGGACGCAGAAGAAGCAGCCTGAAAGCCACTCTGATCCTTTAATGGTTCCATTTGCTAAGTTACACTGATATCTCGATGTGATTTTATCCTTCCAATACTCAACGCTTCCGAACAAAAGAACTGGCGTTGGAAAGACACAACCGACTTTACGACGCACCTCTTCCAAGCAGAATTCGAAATCTGTTCCAATACCTCCTTGGACAAAGATTGGGAAGTCGAGATTAAATTCTGACTGGCGCTCGACTAAGTCTTTTAAACGATACGTCATCTTAGCTTCGATGTAGCTATTCTGAATTTGCTCATTGACCATCGCGCCGCCTTTCAGGCGAAAATCAGCGATGTTCGCACAGGAGAGAATGCCAAGTTCTTGAGCAATTCTATTCGCAAGCTCCATAGCGCCAGGACCACCTCCTGTGACTAAAGCTATCGGAGTCTCTTTGTTGAGAAGCGGGTGACTCATCTCATCTTTCATCTTCATCACGCCATTTAAAAGAGCGTGAAGATGTTCCTCAAATGGGCCGACGATCAAGTTAGAACCATAGACACCGAAGACAGTCGACTTTAAATAGGTCTCAGTATGCTCCGGAGGAACAAACATTCCAGTTTCACGATGAGCTTTCTGTAAATATTGGAGGATCTTCTTCGTTTTTGCGTCGACCCAGTAAATAGGGATACCAAATTTATGAAGATCGTTTAACATTCCTCTATCTTCAATAGAGAAGAAGTCTCCATGAGTCCGAGAAGGCGTCTGGAAGTATATCCCTTTTAAACATCTCGAAACTTGATCACTCAAAAGCATCCTCTTCATCGACGGAGATGGCAAGAAGCGAGTGAGCAAGACCCCTTGGCTTGTAATAGTGCCTGCTTCAATCTCCTTTAAAAATGGATACGAAGACTGCTGCTCGATAAACCGCTCTATGAGGGCAGCTTGTCTTGCTCCATGAGCAAGTCCTGGAAACTCCTGCTCCCCAGGCTGACGGACAATCCAATCTTTCTCTGAGAGCTCATCCATCTGATGACCTTTTACAATAAAGGTCGTCGCATGAGCATCAGATGGTTGAGGCGCTGTCTCGAATGCTTTTATAAGGCTATCATATTGTTCAAGTGACTTTTGTAGCGTGTCTCTATCAGTAAAGAAGACGTGTTCTCTGTAAGGTTCTAAGGTGTAAAATTCGACAGGAATATCCGTGATTTCTCGCTTTACATTTCCCATCAGCTCATAGATATCCCCCGAGGCTTCCGTATCAGGCTGTAATATCGACGCGGTCGTATGAGTATACCCTGGAGAGAGCAGATCATTGACAACGTGGGCAAAAACAGTTCTAATATGAAGAGGCGCTGTCTTAACAAGAAGAATCTCATCCTGATTCACATTTCTTGAAGCTCCAGGAATCCAGGTCTGATGTAACTTCAGGAGTTCTCGAATCTTCTGCTTGTTCTCAAGTGAACGATTAATAGTAGGTAAAAACCCAAAGATAGTCGGATCATAGCCTACTCGCCCATTGAGAAGTGACAGATATGCAACTGCTCTTCCATCTACCTTATCAAGGATTAAAGAGTCGCTCCCGTGCATTCCGCCTAACGAAAGAAGGGGCTTTCCCCATCGATCAGATCGGCCAAACATGCGAGCAATATAATCCGGATTTCTCACACGTCTTCTATCATCTTTAGCGAATAATTTACCCAAACTCGTCTTAGGAGTTATATGAGTTATGAACTCACGAGCTATAGGACCAATTGCTTCGACATGGACTTTTGCTCGAGCAGAGCGCTTTTCAGGTTGAAGCTCATACTCGATTCCCCTCACGTTAACACCGATTTGAGCCAACACACTCTTTCCGTTAAAGAAGACCAATTCCTTATCGATTTCAAATCCGACAAACCAAGGACTAATATCTGTAAATTCAACTTCAGCTTCGAGTAACGAATCGGAAAGACGGCGAATACCAACAGTCACACTATCAGGTGTAGTAAGATCGTGTGATGGATCCTCAATTCTATGTTTCATGTTTAAAGTCATTTCGCAATCGGCCTTTTCAAGGTGTAATAAAATGAGTAGGAGATGAGTATGCCATATTTCTCACTTCCCCTGGATATAGTTCTTTTGTTTCTCATCTTTAAATGAAGAATCGAGAAAAGTAAGTATGGGAGACAATACTCGAATACATATACTTTTTTCTACTTTTATACAGAGCTATTCTTTTTTCACAATCGCATATGTACTCGTTTTGTACCCGTTAGATCAACAAATAATGATGAAAAGTTGTTAATGGGTTGAAGACAAAATACAATACTTAGAAAAGAGTAGGCAGGATAACACGTTGAGAAATTATTCTGAGAGGTATTTTCACGATAATTAAATTTAATTGTTTAAAAACATTCATGTAATTTCATTGTTAAAAAACAGCTGTTAAGTTCGATAAATTGGCAAATAGTTATTTTAATTCTTCAATAACAGCCTCTTAATAGCTCACTCTAAATCAATTCGTTAAGTTTTTATTTTAAGTATAAAGTAAAAAATGAATTCACTTTTAAAATCATCTTAATTCAAGTAGCATATCGTTCAATCTTGCGATCTTTTACTTCGCCTTCAAGAGCTACGGCTCTTAGATGGACATTGTAGCAATCAAATGCCAAAGATCGTTGCTTCAAGTTACTTAATGTAAAAGGTTAGTAGCTTGCGTGATATAACACTAGAGCCCTCCATAGATACCAACTAGAATCTTACTAATACGATTGTGAAATAGTCATCCATGGCACTGACAGACCAATCACTCCATTCTTCTTCAATTGAGCAGACATTTCAACTTCAAGTTCAATTGAATAAACTTTTAGAACACCCAATAGCTATACGATTAAATAGCAACAGCTCAAGTTTTGTCTCAGTTCGATTTGGCGAGACAAGAAAACCTGTATCGGCATCTATCCATAAATTCTTCTTAAAAGCACCTGAATCGGTTATGAATGCCTTAGCTGACTTTATCAGCGAAGGCGGAAGAGATCGATCATCCGCAGATGTGCTAAAAAAATTTATCCAAGATATGTCCGACCAAAACCAAGATCCTATTCCGTTAAATTGCGTCATGAAAGGAAAAGCTCACGATCTACAGCTCTACTTTGATCGTCTCAATCAGCTATTCTTTAATGGATCACATCCGTCATCCATTACCTGGTTCAAATCAAGGAAAGGCGCAAGAGCAAAACGACGTTGTTTCTTAGGAATATACATCGACGAACTCTTTCTTATTAAAATCAATAGTCTTCTTGATGACGAGATCGTCCCAGACTATGTCGTGGAATCAGTAGTCTATCACGAGATGCTTCATGCGATATATCCACCAAAAGTCTACCCATCAGGAAGAAGGATAATCCACACTCCTGAATTCAAAGAAGCTGAAACAAAATATCCTAAACTTCTTGACGCCGAAAACTGGCTCAATAACAATCGATCTCGTTTTTTTAGGAATTTAATACAGGTTTAGAATTCAAGAGGGAAAGTGCTCTATGGCAGGACATAGTAAATGGGCTAACATCAAGCATAGAAAAGAAAAAGCGGATGCAAAAAAGGGAAAGGTATTCTCCAGAGTATCCAAAGAGATTATCAATGCGGTAAAACATGGTGGCCCTGATCCGAAGGCAAATAATAAGCTGAGGATTGCTATTCAAAAAGCCAAAGACGCGAATTTCCCATCTGACAATATAGACAGAGTGATCAAAAAAGCGTCGAGCGCGGAACAAGAAGCATACCATGAGATGCATTATGAGCTCTATGGTCACGGCGGGGTGGGTATTGTTGTCGAAATTATGACAGACAATAAAAATAGAATCGCATCTGATATTCGCATTGCGACAAATAAGCGCGGCGGCACAATAGCTGTTCCTGGAGCTGTTACTTTCAATTTTGACAGAAAAGGTGTCATCGCTATTTCTAAGACACACGCACGTGAAGACGAGCTCTTTTTAGCTGCAACTGACGCCGGAGCTGAAGATTTCTCAAGCGAAGATGAGTTATATATCATCACAACTGATCCTGCAAATCTATATACTGTCAAAGATGCAGTGGAAGCTTTAGGATTCAAGGTTGATGAGGCTGAAATTCAGATGATTCCAAAGACGCTTATCGATGTCGATGAAGAAAACATGAAGTCCAATATAGCTCTTATCGAATGGCTAGAAGGAATAGACGATGTTGATGCCGTCTACAACAACATGAACATTTCGTCGTAAACGAAAAGTCTTTTCAGGCAACTCGCCTTTTGGAGGAGTACTTATCTTTGAATACGATTGAAAAAGTACAAATAAGATCAAAGTCCTCCTCAAATTTCATACTCCTTTGGGCTGATTACTTTTCTTCTCGGCCAGGAACTTGCCTTCTACATTCATGCAACCATCCAGCAGAAAAAAAACCCTGCTCATACCTTTTCTTAAATCCAGCAAAACGCCAAATTGAGTATTCACTCGATACCAACAAGTCTTGGGATGAGCTTGAGCAAAACGTCTCTACTCAACGCACGCCAACATATGGCTGCTTCTCATATGAATTTGGATCTTCATATCGAGTTAATAAGAGTGAAAATGACTTCGACCCTCTTTATTGCCTCTTTCAGGCAACTGTGTGGGTAGAGTGGGACCCGTCGGGAGAGCTACTTGAGATCTCGTATGATAAAGAACAATACGAGTCTATTATCAATTTCTTTCACTCAAGCACGAATTTTCTCGATCTTTTCTTGCAAGGGAAGGCTCCTCCAAAAGAATTCCCAATAGAAAAAAACACCTCCACAAGCATAACTCCTATTGAGTGGGAAGAAGAGGCTGATTTCTGTAGAAAAGTTGAGCAGATCAAAAAAATGATCTATCAGGGTGACGTGTATCAACTCAATATAAGCTATAAGATTATCCTTGATGGCTATAAGCGTCCATTTTCACTTTTTACGCATCTCATCGAGAACAATCCATCTCCTCAAAGCGCATTTTTAGTCATAGATAATTCAAAGACTCTTGTTTCCTCATCTCCTGAAAGGCTTCTTAAAAGGGATGGGATGAAGATTACCTCCCAGCCTATAAAAGGGACACGGCCGAGAGGAAAGACTCCAGATGAAGATGAAAAACTCCTCAATGAGCTAGTCCATTCCACAAAAGAGCGATCAGAATTGGCAATGATCACGGATCTTGTGCGAAATGATCTATTCCCTATCTCAAAACCAGCTACAACGCGAATTCAAGAATCTTTTAGAATCGATCGTTATGAGTCGGTTTTTCAACAGTCATCTATCATTGAGACAGAAGCCCGAGAAGATATCACACCACTTCAGGCGCTAAGGGCCGTCTTTCCAGGCGGATCAATTACAGGATGTCCAAAATCCAGAGCCCTTCTTCGTATCCATGAAATTGAACAGCGCCATAGAGGTATTTACACTGGATCTATTGGCTACTGCATAGACTCATCACATTATGACTGGAACATCGCAATACGAACGCTTGTTATCGACAGAGAGAAAAATAGAATATCTTTATCAGTTGGAAGTGGCATTGTTTGGGATTCAATTCCACGAGAAGAGTATCAAGAAACACTCCATAAAGCGAAAAGCCTCCTCAAAGCATGCGGCATTGAGACTCCAAGAACCACGAATATAAGTTGACGTGCTCATGAAAGAAGTAAATCCTTGGTATTTTAGAGATACTTTTATTTCTTCCGATGAACTTATCATCCCCTGGAATCATCCGACTGTGCAATGGGGATGGGGAGCTTTCACGACAGGAAGAATGACACAAGGTATCTTTGAGGCCGGAAGGCTACACATTGATAGGATTCTACGTGACGCTCAAGCACTTTCAATACCGTTACCATCAAAAAAAGACCTTCTTGAAAAACTAGAAAGATGGCTTAAAGAGCTCCCCCAGAGCCAAGACTTGAAGATAAAGCTATCGCTAATCCCACCTCATGGAGACGCTGTATTTACAGCATATACGATAGAGCCTTCATCGTCGCACATATGGAGATTGTACTACGACCCGATCAGAACTCTCCACCCACGACCAAAGGGATATGGCAAAAGAAAGACCCATTCTTACGCCGATTACATGTTATTGAAAAAACATGCTCAAGAACAAGGCTTTCATGACGCGCTCCTTTCAAGCGAAGATGGATGCATCATAGAAACAGCCTCATGTTCTTTTTTCTTCTCACATAAAGGGGTCTTCTATTTTCCAACAGATGAAGATAAAAGAATTTTAGATAGTATTACAAGAAACTTACTCACTCATGCGCTTGAAAAGGCAAATAGCAAGATAGTTACATGGCAAGGAACAGTCGATGAAATACCAACAGATGCTTCATGCTATTGCACAAACTGCATTCATTTGATTACTCAAGTCGAAAGCATCATGCAAAAGAGCTTTCCCTTGAATGATATAGAGAAGAACTGGCTCTCTTCGCTTCTTCAACATGAGCTTGTATCTACAGGCGTCGCCCCATATAACTAATGCCTGTATACACAGAATCATCTTTTACCCAAGCAGGATGGCAGCCAAACTCGCGAAAACCAAATCTCTCATACAAATGGATTGCGGGATTACCTAGGTATACTTGGAGATGAAGTAGGTCAATTTTGAATTGCTTCTTTGCCAGTTTCATGATTGAACTTAAGAGAAACGATCCAACACCTTGCCCTCTCGCACTCGGTGCTACTATGATCGCGAAATCGCATTGATGGCACATTCTCTTATACCAATGAACGTGCAACGTCGATATTCCCACAGGCACGCCATCTTTTTCTACAGTCAAACTCGAGCGAAGTCTTGAGAAGGAAATCCAACGTCTTGCGGCATCATCGATCTCAAGAGCATTACACATAGGATAGGCTCTCATAGCTTCAGGCTGACTTAACCACTCTTTAAGCCAAGCGGCATCTTGAGGATATGTATAGCGGAGGGTTACTCCTTCGGGAGGTTCTACATCAGGAATTGCTAGAACTGGTCCTTCCATAATCTCATGGACTGTCATCAATACCTCTTACTTATGAAAGCCTATTTATACCTCTATCCTGCTCCGAACTCTTTCAGATAAGCTTGGATAAATCCGTCGATTTCACCATCCATAACCGATTGAACATCTCCAACTTCATACTTAGTTCTCGCATCTTTAACAAGAGTATATGGCTGAAAGACATAGCTGCGTATCTGGCTTCCCCATTCAATTTTCTTCTTTTCGCCAGATAAATCTTCTAATTTCTTCTGCCTTTCTTCCATTTCTCGCTCATACAACTTTGAGCGAAGCATCTTCATACACGCTTCTCTGTTCTGAATCTGGCTCCGCTGGGACTGCGATGATACGATAATCCCAGTAGGCATGTGAGTGATTCGTACAGCCGAGTCGGTTGTATTAACGTGCTGCCCACCTGCTCCAGATGAGCGGAAAGTGTCTACTTTAATATCCTCAGGTCGGATCTCAATAACGACATCATCAGAGACCTCAGGTATCACATCAACAGCCGCGAAACTCGTGTGTCTTCTTGCATTGCTATCAAAAGGCGAGATGCGAACAAGACGATGAACGCCTTTTTCTGCTTTGGCATAACCATATGCATACGGGCCTTCAATACGTATTGTCGCGCTCTTAATGCCAGCAACGTCTCCGTCTATCACATCCACTGTTTCAACCTTCCAGCCTCTCTTAGTAGCCCAGCGCTGATACATACGAAGCAGCATCTGAGCCCAATCACACGCTTCAGTCCCCCCAGCTCCTGAGTTTACGCTTAAGAAGCATGAAAGCTTGTCCATTTCTTGTGACAGCATGCGCTTTGTCTCTAATTCGGACAGTTGGACTTCAATTTTCTTGAGCTCATCTTCAAGCTCAAGCATGAAATCGGTCCCAGATTCGACTTCTTCAGCAAGTGATAATACATCATTGGTACGAGTCTTCAGAGAAGTAAGCGGTTCTACCCAGCTTTTCAGGTCGTTACTCTCTTGAATAACCTTCTGAGCTCTCTCAGCATTATCCCAGAAAGACGCCTCTGCCATTAGTGTTTCAAGTTCTTCGACCCTTTTTTGCTTAGCTGCCAGGTCAAAGACACCTCCACATATGAAGAACTCTCTCTTGAAGATCTTTTCCAGTAGTAATGATATCTGCCATGTTGCTTGAAATCCTTCTTCAGTAAAAAATCGATGAAATTCGAGATATCCTTGATTAAAAAGGAAATCTAGATGAACTTCGATAGAAAATAGCTATCCCTTAGCATATTCTGTTTACTAGTTTGCTGCCATGATTTCTCAGAGGAAATGGGGCAGACAAGGAAACGTTTACCAAGAATTAGTATTTTCCAGTACTATCTTAATTACTCTATCTTTTGGAGGTACGAGGTTTTTATATGACAACGAATATCAATACCACTTCGCCTAGCGCGTTTTTCAATGCTGCACAGTTTATCACAGATACATTCAAGAGTGCAGCCAACGCTATCCAATCATCAAGCGTTCCTTATTACTCAAAGAAAGTCGTAGAATCTGTTGCTCAGCAAGTAAGCCAAGTATGGGCACACATGCTTCCGCTCGTAAATGGCCTTGTTGCATTTGCAAAAAAAGATATTGGACTGGCTACATTCTCAATTCTTGGAGCCGCTGGTGTTGCAACCGCTTCACGGCAAACAGAAAATAGTCTCCTCGCAGGAGCATTCTTTGTAGGAAGCATCTGCCTCGCTGTTTTAGGCGGTGTATTCCTTACTCGCGCAGGTGTTGTACCTAATTTCATTGGAGCTTCTGTATTATCATAATTATCTTTCGCGTACGCGAAAATAATTGCAGCTTTCTCTTCACACCTCTTGCTTCTTCTGAGCAAGAGGTGTTTTATTATCCTATCGATTGAAAAGCACGCTCATGCTTCACTAACAGCTTTGGAGTCGACCCTTCTTCCCATTCAACCTTATAAGTCCAAGAAGGTGTATGTGAGTCAAGCCTGCTCCATAGCACCTCAACTGTCCCATCATTCGCCTGTTCAACGACTGCCCGCATCCCATTCGGGACAGACAGACTGAAGCCACCGTCAATGGTAACATTTTCAATATGAACTTCAGAGAAGCCTTCCAAAACAATCGAGCAAGACTCACTGTATTGGCTTGTGCCATGAACATAATTAAGTAAAGATGAGGATGATGTATCCACACCTTTATTGCGTATGCGAACGTTATTTATGTACGCCCTTGAAAGGCATTCTCTATCATGATGACGGCCATGACCATTGATCATCATTGAGTTCTTAGTAATGGCTGAACCTTCGAGCTTAAATACACCATTTACCTCGAAAGATCTTATATACACTTCAGAGAGCGAAATATGAACCTGTGAGGACTCATGAAATGTAAGATTGTGTATCTTTTGGCCAATCACATTCCACAATGGCCCTAAAGCTGGATGGAATGTAAAAAGAAACTCCGGTCCAGATGCGCAGAACTCTTCAAAAGTCTTGCCCACAGGAAGACGTGAGCGGCATTCAGATTCAAGCAGGTGCCTCGTTGAAACAATCCAGTCATATAAAAATGAGACAGGAGTTTCATAAGCTATCCCTCTTGAGGAATCGTATAATCTTTTCGTAACTGAGAGAATCTTATGTCTTTGATAGAGCTGGATGAACGATGGCAAATGCTCTTTTATTTCGCTCGATGACAATCCCTTTCCTGTCGGAGTTACTTCCTCAAGTGAGAACGAGTCTGAGATATTCTGCATCGTTGACTCTAGGCGTGCTGCTCTCTTTACAACCCTTCCCTTCTCTGGGTGTTGAATTTCAACATCGCTCTTTAAATTAACGAGAAGTCCTGGAAAAGGATTTCTATCTACAGACTCAGCAATCTTTGTCAAATCAGCATACAAGAGGTTGACATTAGCAGGAAAGAGACCTGAGAATAACTGTGGATTACTCTTCTTTAAAGCCTCAAAAGCGACATACTCAATGTTTGAGAGGCAGAAAGCTGGTCTAGATGAGCCATCAGCTAATCGACATCTTTCGAGTACATTTAATCCTTCATGAAAGCCGGCCCTCATGGGACATGAGGCAAAGCCAAATGATCGACTTTCACTCGATCCCTGTCCAAGAAGGGAGAGCAATGCTCCATCCATTCCTGAAAGCGGGTTATTGATCTGACGCACAATAATACTTCTGATATTCTTCTCTAACAGCCACTTATAGACACCAAAGTCTTTTGCCAGCTTCCAAATCGCGCCGTGTCCGCCCGGCTTTAAAGCTAATTTAAAAGGCTCATATGCAACCCAGTTACCCTCTTGATCAACAAGTGGAACTAGGGGCTGGATTATACGAAAAATTGATCCAGGGTCTCTATGAAACCATTTATTTTCCTCTAAGAGTTTTTCGATCTCGAGATCATTTTTCTTCTCTAATGAAGTCATTAGGATTATAGGGACCCTGATCTCTTTTCCAAAGACCTTATAGTGCCAAAATTCACGAGCTTCAATATCATCGAAAAGCCAATTAAGGAGCGTTTTTCCAAGAACCCGAAGACATGCCGCTGGCTTTGGCTCACCCGTAACGTGATCTATTAAATTTAATCTATCACCCGCACCGCCGACTGCATAAAATTCAGCACTGGCACCAAGAGCTTTTGTTCCATGATATGCAAAGCTCCAAAAGAGCTTTTGATCGTCCTCTACATGAAATACTGGGGGCGGAAAATACTCTTTTTCTTGCGCTACAACATCGTGTGAATTCGCAGATGACACTATATGTTTTTGAAGCTCGCGAAGTATTTCAACATGATATCCAATTAAACCTCCAATAGGCGCATAGAATCGATCAACCTCAAGAAGAGTAGATATACATTCGAACAGAGCCTTTTGTATTTGAGTCTCTTCCAGCTTTTCACTGCAATTACTGCTTTTGTATTTAGGGAAAAGTGAGCCATTATCTATCAACAGAGCTTGATAAAAGACTACCCTCTCTTCCCATGTCGCATGATGCAAGAAATAGCTTACCTGCGATAGGAATGGGCCAAAATCTTGGAGGCACTCTAAAATACCCTGATAACGGTCATGAGAATTTGATATAGCTTCTAGAGTTGACCCTAGGCCAGCTTTTTCACGAATTTTCTCTTCAAGGTAGGCTGCCTTTTCTTCAAAAGTCTGCTTATGAATGAGCTCGTGGCAAATCTGTGAGCAAAAACAGAAATATGTAGAGTCGATCATCATTACTTACTACCTAACAGAAGGAACAAAGGAGCGGCATAAAACCTGCTAGAATTTGATTATAACCACGAGTCTTTCTTTAATCTTTATATTACGAAAAACTCATGGAGTCGTGCGGTTTAACGTTTATTAATAAGTTATCAAGTAAACATGATTCATTGTTAGATATCAAATATCTACTCCGTCAGTGAGAAAAAAATCACTTTACCAGAGAGAGATAAGAAAATTATTGATGAAGATTAAAGTTCTTTGTTGAAGATATTTCTCACTGTCGATATGGATCAACAAGAAGAAATTAAAAATTCATATCACTACAACCATTAAAGGAGAGGAATTGGTGTATGACAAAAGAAACTGCAAATAAGCGTCAGTCAGCACTTATGAAACCAGTTCATGTCAGCGATGCTCTTGCTGAGATCGTTGGCCGTGGCCCTATGCCACGCACAGAAGTCACAAAGAAACTTTGGGACTACATCAAAAAGAACAAACTTCAAGATGCTAAAGCAAAGCGTCAGATCAACCCAGATCAGAAGCTTGCTAAAGTATTAGGAAGCAGCCAGCAAATCGATATGTTCCAAATGACAAAGAAAGTTTCAGCCCACCTCAAAGGCTAATACTTCTTTATTTTGCTCCTTCTTTCCATGAAGGAGCTTGAAATATTCTCTTTCAACGCCTTTGTAAAAGAAGGCGTTGAAAAATACACTAAGCACTTAAAATCTATCTCTCACTTAAGATCCTTCTTTATTTTCTTGTAGTTCGTCAATCATTCTCTGTAAAAGAAGAAGCGCGGTATGCTATCTTCTAAGTTAAGAGTTTCTTATTATTTTTAAATCGTAGAAGGAAACTCTGGATCATTTATTCAATCTCTTAGTCGAGTAGGATAATAGAGACGGTGGCTCAGACTTCAAAAAAACATTCATACGATTGGTGGAGCTTTTTATGGGATGCATGGTGCATCTTATCCATAATCGGTATTTGGCCTCGTTTTATTGAACCCCGTCTTCTCAAGACAACCAAATTAACAATCTCTCTTCCTGATCTTCCTCAAGTCTTTGATGGAACTCGCCTTTTATACATAAGCGACCTGCATATCTCTAGTGAGACATCCTCGTCTTTCCTCCAGCGTCTATCTAAAAAGATACGAAAGATTCGCCCTGAGGTGATCTTACTTGGAGGCGACCTCATCTCGTATTCTCACCTTGATGCGAAAGAAAAGATTTCATCATTTTTGCTCTCTTTACATGCCCCTTATGGCATCTATGCCTGCCTCGGCAACCACGACTACTCAGAATATGTGACACTTGGCAGCGACAACAGCTTTGTAAAAAAATCTGGTGATACAAACCCTCTTCTTCGCGGTTTTAAGCGACTTTTCAAGAGAAATAATAAAGAGACAAAGTCAGAAAAAGGCACCAAAGTCACATCTGAAATTCCTCTCCATCAGGAACTTCTTGATCTCCTTCAAAAATGCGGTATTGAGATCCTTCATAATGAGAAAAAATCGATCATAAAAGACGGCAAAGAAATCCAAATCATCGGGTTAGGCGATTTGATGACAGGTCACTGTAAGCCTGAGAAAGCATTCCATTCCTTAGATATACGTCATCCAAGTATTGTTTTAAGCCACAATCCAGACTCATGGCCACTGCTTGAGCCATATCCTGGCGACATCTATCTATTTGGACATACACATGGAGGACAAGTTAATCTTCCGTTTATGTGGAAGAAATTGACTCCTATTATTAACAAGGAAATGAAGCGAGGGCTATTTACTCAACCTAGCCATAGTTTTTCACACATACCTCGCAGCTTATATGTCTCGCGTGGAGTTGGCTCTACTTTTCAATTCCGCTGGTTCTCAACTCCTGAGATAGTAGTTATTACCCTTCGAAAAGCTGGTTTAAAGGGTATTAAAGAGACAACCTCTCTTCAAAAACTCCTTAGTGTAGTAAATAGCTCATCAGATGATGGTTTTACAGCGCCAGCGCATTCATCCCAGAATCGGATAAGCAAGTAGAGGAAGATTTGATAAGCTACTATATATGAGCGACAAAGAAGCCAGCAACTCTCATGACAATGTCCATTTACCTCTCGTTTCATATCGTCTTGATATCGCCTACGAAGGCACTCTCTATTCTGGATGGCAGATACAGCCAAATGCTCAATCAATACAAGAAATCATTGAGCAAAAGATTGCAATTATTCTAAAAAATCCTGTTCGTGTCATCGGCTCAGGCAGAACAGACGCTGGAGTCCATGCAAGGGGACAAGTAGCGCATATGAGACTGCCTAGTGAAATAGACACACGAAAGCTTCTTTATTCCCTCAACGGGATGCTCCCACATGATATACGGATAACATCAGTTCGAAGGGTAGACAACCATTTTCATGCTCAAAAAAGCGCGATCGGCAAGGAATATCATTATACCATAGTCAATGCCCCCTTCATTCTCCCCTTTGATAGGCGATACGCATGGCATGTCTTTGAGCCTCTCGATCGAGAGCTCATCTTAAAATCACTGCCACTCTTTGAAGGAGAGCATGATTTTAAACCATATGCCAATGAAAACACGAAAGGAGCCGCTGCTAAAAATAGCGTACGGACAATCTACTCTCTTCGTTATGTCGAAGAAAGCCCTTCTAAATTTCGCTTGGAATTTCATGGAAGCGGCTTCCTTTACAAGATGGTTCGGAATATCACGGGAATGATTGTCTCAGTAGCCCTAAAAAAGAGACCTATAGAAGACATCCAAAAAGCCTTTTCTCTTCTTGATCGAAAGGCAGTCGATAGAGCAGCGCCTCCTCAAGGACTCACGCTTATCCGCGTCGATTATCCTGAAATCTTTAGCTAGAAAAGCTTATTTATCCCAGCTGAAATGAGGACTCAAGACCCTATCAATACGATCAAGAGTGAAGATTCCCTTTTCACGACAATAAGATACTGCCGACTGATCGTACATCTGAACTATAACAGGCTTACATCCAGCTCCTGTTAATGCCTCAATACCTCTCAATGAGTCTTCAAAGCCAATCACAGTAGATGGCTCTACGCCAAAGAAGTCACAAGCAAAAAGATATCCATCGGGTGCAGGCTTGGGATTTGAGTAACACTCTCGAGTAAACCATTCTTGAATTACGGAGAAACAATCGTGTTGCTTGCGTATGTGGTCGACAAATGGTTTAGGTGAGTGGGTAACAACGGCTATAGGGACATTCACCTCGGCCAATGATAAGAGAACCTCCTCCACACCAGGCATAAGAGGAACAGCATCATGAGCAATATGATCTTGCAGCGCTTTTCTCTTTTCTTGATACAGCTCCTCCCAAGTCTTTTCTTTAAAAAGAGCTGGCATTTCATGAAAAAGCCTATCTCTTACGCCATTCGCCGATCGACTTGCTATGGAATAATAGGTAGTAAAGTCCCAGTCGAGGCGACATCCATTCTTACTGCACATATCTTGATATGCTTTCCAGTGCAAAGCTTCGGTATTGACGAGTAGGCCATCAAGATCGAAGAAGATGGCAGAAAATTGATTATACCACTTCATATGTGAGCTATCCCACTTGATTGATTATTAAGCCCCACAGCATGGAATAGAAAACTAATCGATTGATTGAAGAAATCAATCCCTTCAGAGTATATCCTATTCCAACATGCTGAAGACAAAAATCTCTTTATAAAGAGAAGTAAGCTTTGAGTTTGGACGAGAAAGATAATATGAAGCAAGAAATCATATGCTGAAGAAAGTAACTTATTTTTTCCTTCTCTCTTTCTTGCTTCTTCTCTTCAATCATGCATTCAGAGAAAAAGTTATCTCTACTCTTTCTACGCAATTCATCTCTCATGGGATTTCATCTTCTACCGCTCTTTTAGAAGACCATACGTCAGTAACTCTTTGGGCAACTCATCTCCCACTTTCGAGCTTTTATCAATCCTCTTGCCAAGAGAGTGCGGCTGATCATCAGGCGGGCGACTCCTTACTAAAGAAACAGCCTAAACCTCTCGTCGAAGGGATGTCTATCTATTATCCATGGAAGAGTTTTTCCGGCCCACTATCGCCTATTACAAAAGACTACTTTCGCTGTAGAGGCTCTTCCTTAAATCCTCCTATCCCTATTTTGCAGGATGGAAAGATTGTGAATAATATCTTTGATTGTGGGGGCGCTGATTCACATTCCCTTCCCCTTAGGTATGATAACGAATTTATCTATCCTATTCTTCTAGAGCTCCTCAATACACTTCAGCGAACCATCGGAAAGTCCGTAATTATTACGTCTGGCCATAGGTGCCCTATACATAACCGATATGTGGATAGCAGCATCAAAAATTCGCTCTCAAAACATACTATCGGCGCTGAAGTCAATTTCTATATTCAGGGCATGGAGCGCGAGCCACATCTCATTATTGCTTGCATTGAGGAATTCTACAAAAATCATCCCAGGTATGGGAATGATAGAAAAGACTACTCCCCATTGATTCGCTATGAGAAAGAGACCGATGTCTCAACAAAGCCTTGGATGAATAAGGAAGTATTTATCAAATACTATCTTCCTCATGAAGGAAGAAACGGAGACAACCGCCACCCATTTCCCTACTTTTCTATCCAAGTGAGATTTGACCGTGAGCGTCAGCTCAAAGTAACAGTTTCCCCTCAAGATATTGAAAGGTACTTACGTTACTAATCACTTTGCATTCTTCTATTTTCCTCTTGGAGCTAAAAAGGCAATTTTGATAGTCTTTTTCACACAAACTTCCGTACATGCCGGTGTGGTGGAATGGTAGACGCGGTAGACTCAAAATCTACTCTAGGCAACTAGGTGCTGGTTCGAGTCCGGCCATCGGCAATTCATTAAGGCAATTTCCCTAAAAAGAAATTGCCTTTTTTATTTCGCAAAACTTACTGACACCAGGCACTTTCAAGATACGTCAGACAAGCTGATTTCTGTCTTTATAATTTAGCTCATGAAATTCATTGCAGACATTTTCGCTTTCTCTGCTAAATTACAGTGAGATATACCCTATAAATTCCCTTAGAAATATTTTTAAGCGACTCATCTGTTTCTTAGTTTAATCACACTCTGTATCTCATTTGTAATAACCAATCCGTAAAATGGAAAGAGGCAGAGACTATTTTCATTTTCGGAGAAAAGGAAGGTCTTCGTCATGATTATTTTTGGTGATAAACAAGTATTGCTTCAATCAACTACCATCGAGGGGTGCCCTTGCCCTCACTGTGGGCATGAAATCCAACGCGTTCTCGTATATCGATCTTTTTTTGAGCTCTTTTTTCTCCCATTCATCCCGCTGAGAAAGTACGCGATTATCTCATGCCCTTACTGTGGCTACGAGGCTAAAAAAAGGAAGTTCCTAAGAGATGTTTTGAAATCTGGGAAAAATACAGAATCTTTGGATAGCATACTCACACAGCTGATATCTGAATCCATACTTCCCACGAGGACGAAGATTCTCTCAGCATTATCTATGCTCCTCTATGCTGGCCTTACGATAGCTACTATTAATGGCTTTAAAGAAGCGGACCAAAAAAAGCGCTCTTTAATTTCTTCGTACATCAAAAACCCAGTCGATAAGACCCTCATTGTCATTCATGAGAAAGACTCCGCATATCCATACTCGATTGCTTATGTTGCGAAAGTCGATGCTGATAAGCTAGTCGTCTTTCAATGGAATTATTCGTATGATTCAGCTTCAGGTATAGATGAAGTGATTAAAAAGGTACGGGAAACCATTAAAAAAGGACATTTTGGAACAAATTTTCACTCGCCAGTACTCATACCTAAGACTACTCTTCAAGAGATGAATATTATTCGCGTTGATCAAATTGATATTCCTGTTGATTGGGAAAGATATCTTCCAAAAGAGGAAGCTCCAAAACCCCAATCTCACCCTTTTCTTAAAAAGTAAATGGGTATAACTCTGTTATTTCTTTTTCTTAACAAAGAGAATCTTTTATGAAACTTGCAGATGCAATCATGAATTGCGGGACATGTGGCGATTTTAGTGAGATTTTTAAAGATAATGAGGTCTATGTTGAAATAGACACTTGGTGGGGTGAGGATTCAGTTACAGTAAATGGATATGAGGGCGCTGTTACAACTGATTTCGTTGCTCAGCAAATGATTAGCAAATTTAGCTGCACAAAAAACGAAAAAACTGCCGCGATAGAATTAGCTGATGTCATCGATGAAAAAATATTTAACTCACTGAAGAAACGTATAAGAAAATTAGAAAAGGACAACTGCATGTCCACTCTAGTTTACCGTATAAGAAGCCTTCATAGAATGGGATACTCCCCCTCAAATATTAATCTCACAGGGGGTGATTATCTTCTTCAACATAGCGCGTGCACTGTACTTTTATTCTAACGATAGCTTCACAATGCGAGGAAATCATACAATAAAAAGCCCTCAATACAACATGTGCGCAAGAGGGCTCTATTATTCCACGATAACAATCTCTTCTCTTTTACAACATCGCGAGAAAATGACCAGACTTTCGCAGGATGAGAAAATCGAACTCTCCTTCGATGACCCTAGAATCAATCTGGGACATATCTACTATTCGTTGTCCTTCAAATCTTTCGCGGCCTACAAGCTGTAGAGCTTCATGGGGATTTTCTGGATCCGAAGCTTGATTTGGCCCTTGGAGTACAATCAAGCTCGCATTCACCCGGAAGAGCCGATTAAGCAAGACAACGGCTTCCATATCTATTTCTTCACCGCATCTACCAGGAATGTCTCCTTCTTCGAAGCCACCTTGTTCTCGCTCACAGACTAAGATATATCGAATAACTCGTGAGAAAGCTGAGATAAAGCTTTGATCACCGATAAGCTCAGATATTTCAAAAGTGTCTCCATTAATTCTATCCAAGACAGCTTTGAAGTCGCCTTCCTTTGTAAACACTTTGTTATATTGCGGAGCTGTTTGAGTTACATCCGGTAATATATAAGGGGTGTCACGAGTCTGATAGTTCGTTATGATTTGAGCAGTCTCTTGACGTTTTTCTTCGTTCTTCCCAATTACATGTAAGAGCCCTGCGGCTGCCGAATTGGTAAAGCAGTTTCCATCACCTCGGACGGGATAGATATCGCTTTTCGAAAAAGCTTTAGAGATATTCCTTATTCGCTCGCTGTATTTTTTATTCCGCTCAGTTGCAGCTCCTGAATACGAGGCGCGAATAAAACTCTCAACAGATTGACGAGGCTGAATGATCTGAGGTCCCTTGTTTTCTACTAAAGGATGAATTGCAGCGTCAGATACAGCCTTTGACTCCCCACGAATCTGCTTTTGCTCAGAACGAAGCTTAGGAGTTGCTCTAGAAATCGTTTCTATTGCAACTGTATTAACTCTTTCAATAATACCTGCTTTCTCAAGAATCCATTTGACTCCCCTGTAGCCAAGGTAGCCGAGAACTGCAAGACCTAATGTGCATGCACATAGCACTTTATTATGAGCTACAAAAACTTGCACATCATGAATCAAGCGATTATCTATGCTCATAGAATTATCCGGTTAATTTTCATATATATTAATCCCAATCAAGATTAACGAAGCATAGCATAAAAATTTTATGCAAAAAAATTTTTATCTGATATGTACTTCACATATGGAAACTCATATTTTTTTTATACAACTTGTAATCCTCTTGATATCAGCGCGCTTCTTAGCTGAAATTGCGGCTCGATTTCAGATTCCTCCTGTTATCGGAGAACTAGCAGCTGGCATTATTCTGGGCCCAAGTCTTTTCAACTTCATTCAACCAAATGACACTCTCCATATTCTCGCTCAAATAGGCGCTATCTTACTTCTTTTTGAAGTTGGACTAGAAACTGATATCATCCGACTGTCACAAGCAAGCTCAAAGTCTTTATGTGTTGCAATCGGAGGAGTAGCGCTTCCTTTTCTTTTTGGATTTTTTGTCAGCTTGTACTGTTTTAGTCTATCTCCTCTTGCCTCAATGTTTATCGGGGCGACCCTAACCGCAACAAGTATTGGCATCACGCTGCGAGTTCTTTCAGATTTAAGGAAGCAAGAGTCTCATGAAGCTCAAATAGTCCTGGGGGCTGCAGTCTTAGATGACATCATCGGTATAATCTTACTCTCATTACTCTATGAGTTCTCAACAGGTGGCGGAATAAGCTTTCTGAATGCCGGAAAAGTGCTTCTTTTCATCACAATATACATGATCCTTGCTCCTTTCTTTGCGAAAGTGATCACGGAAGTTATTCGCAACTATGAAAAGCGGTCTGAAATCCCTGGACTCTTACCGACAAGCATAGTCTCTCTCATCCTTCTCTTCGCATGGTTATCGAGCGAGATGGGAGCTCCAGAACTGATGGGTGGTTTTGCAGCAGGCCTTGCACTCTCAAGACGCTTTTATCTTCCTCTTGGCAGTCTCATGAAGATATCTCACGAATTTGTTCACACTGTGGAGAGTCAGATGAAGCCTATTATTCATCTCTTCACGCCTATCTTTTTTGTGACAATAGGATTGTCCCTGAATTTGAAAATTGTTGATTGGACCTCCTCGTCGGTATGGACACTAGGGATATCTCTTACAATCATTGCATTCCTAGGAAAGCTTGCTTCCGGATGGCTCATGAGAGGAGAGGATCAATTAACTAAACTCGCTGTTGGGATCTCAATGGTTCCTCGAGGAGAAGTAGGTCTAATTTTCGCTGAAGTAGGCCTCAAAGCCGGTATTTTTAATAATGATATGTATGCGGTCTTAATCCTCGTGATCGCACTCACTACCCTTCTTCCGCCTTTCGCGCTACGACGGCTCTACGCTTCATCTTAGGAAACGAAGCACTCACTATCATTCAAAGACTCCGAATTTTCATTTACTCAATCCTGAAGATACCTATGTGGCGTTTTCCTACTTTTAAACGCTGGAGACGACGAAGCCCAAACTCTTGATAAGGAATTTGCTGATTGGAGATAACTGAGAGAAGGGTTTTTTTGGGTCTCATAAACCTTTGAACCTTCTTCATAAATAGCTTTTCGGGCTCAAAGCTTTCTGTCTTCCAATCAATCAGACCTCCATAGGGAAGATCTGCAATGATGATATTGGCCTGAAATCTCTCAGAAGGTATCTCGTCAGATAATATATCGCATTGAAAGCATGAGATTTTCTGAATAGCTTGCTCATCATGAAGCTCCGAAAAATGGGCAATGCTTTGAAGCGCATAGAAGTGAGATTCCTTTTGATAAAGCCTGTAAAGCTCTTCGATCTCTTCTTCTCGTCTCTTCAAACCTTCAGGAGTTAATAGACTCAGATTCTTTTCCGCTACAAATAAGGCTTTCTTATCTATATCTGAGGCATATATTTCCCCTATCTGACCTCGATGTAAAAACCCCAATGTTGTTAATAGATAAGCGACTCCGCAGCATGGATCGTAAATTGTATAGGGGCCTTGCACGCCATGAGCGTACAATAGATGAAAACAACGCTGAATGATCTCACTTGCTAATCTAACTGGAAAGGCGGTATGTCCCGGCAAAGCGTAGAGAACTCGCCCGCTTGCAAAATGCTCATAGACATTTTTTTGAGAGGCAAATAAGTATTCCATATAGAAAATGATGCTTAATTCTGAAATGAGAATACTTATAATAACACAATAAGAAGAAAAAGCCCCATATATGACTAATTAAATCACGTATGGGGCTGCAAAATCATTTTAAAGATTAATTTATTCTATGGATATTAACACCCATATTTACAGTCGTACTTTGCAGAACATCTACAGGCCCTGTAGGTATAGTTAGAATACCGGCACGACTTGTCTCAACTCTGAACTTAACGATATCTCCTGCTTGAAACCAGCAAATCATGGATCGTGTAAGAGGACCTGTAGCATATGGCGTTGTTGGGTAATCAACATTTTCATCCAACATGAATCCCACTTTAGGTATGGTGAGAACTCGATGAGAAGATAAAAGACCATTTTGGCTCAGGAAAATATTCACATTTGCAGGATGAGCGACTCTCATTTGATAGATATATAAATCGATTTTATATGTCCCCTCAGATGGGATCACAAACTCTGTCGGATCAGATGGAACCCTAAATCCCATCAAAGCTGCCACGTTATTGAATTCCAGAAATCCACTCTGTGTTGGACCGCTAAAGGTAAGGCTGCCACTGCTTCTATACGCATCGATAAACGCGTTAAACACAGATCCTGCAGGGCCTGTGGCTCCAGTCGAACCTCTTTCTCCTTGAGGCCCTTGTATCCCCTGTGGACCCATTGGCCCAGTTGGACCTGGAAGACCTTGCTCGCCTCGAGGTCCCTGTACGCCTTGTGGCCCAGAAACACCTTGAGATCCCGTTGGACCGACAGGACCTGGAAGTCCTTGAATCCCCTGAGGGCCCATTGGGCCGGTAGGTCCTGTTGGACCTGTTGGTCCAGTAGTTCCCCAAAAGAGAAATTTCTCTTGTACTTCAGATATGTCTTTAGAACCACTCAACTCTTGAGCAAGACCAACACTTGCCTGCAAAGCAAATAGTCCAAGTGATATATATGAAACTTTTGACATAAGATAGCCTTGAAGTGTCATAAGTCCCTCCTCCTTATTAAACACATGAACTCTCTTTAAGAGTTTTAGGGATAAAGTTACAGTGGATTCGAAAAACTTATTTTAACTAAAAAAGTCTGTGACACTTAGATTATCTATCTACTTCCATAGCTTGGAGTAGCTACGGATATACAAACAGCTAAGCAAAATTGAAATCACATATCCTTAAATAAGGAAACCAGATTTCACTCATTATTCTAGAGTAGAAATCTGGTTTGTAGCATCCATCAAAGAATGCAAATAACTTTAATTTATTCTGCAAATAGTAACGGATCGATTCATCATTCCCCCGAGGTTTGCGGGAATGCTCCAAGTCATTGACCCTGGGAAAATACGGATAGCTATAACATCGCCAGCATTAAAGTACCTAATACTCGTATAAGAGATTGGAGTTGTTATATATTTAGTAGTTGCGCCATTCACATAGGTAATAATACTTGATGGCTCTACGGTAAAACTAGCATCGCTGTCAGCTGCAAATCCTGTGTTATTAGTGTTTACCCACAACTCCAACTCAAACATCTGAGGAGAAGACAACTCCATTCGATCTATAAAAACGCTAATAAGATATGTACCTGCATTTTGAATCGTAAAAGTTGTGTTATTATTGCCTGTTGTTCCATTAACTGTTGTTGTTACTGTTATCCCTGTTGTTGGAATTGCCTGTCCGAATGATAGAAGATCTGGCTGTCCAATTGATGATACGCTCTGTGTAGTCTTATCGTAGGCATAAGAATATGAATTAAATACTAATCCCGCAGGGCCTGTTGGACCTGTTGGACCTGTAGCTCCAGATCCAGTTGCTCCGGTAGCTCCTGTAGCGCCAGTCGCTCCTGTAGCTCCGGTCGCTCCTGTAGCACCTGTAGCTCCCGTGGCGCCGGTCGCTCCCGTGGCGCCGGTCGCTCCTGTAACACCTGCTCCAGTTGCACCTGTAGCTCCTGTTGAACCAGTGGCTCCTGTTGGACCTGTAGCTCCTGTGGCTCCGGTCACGCCTGCACCGGTAGCTCCCGTGGCGCCGGTAGCTCCTGTTGGACCAGTGGCTCCTGTAACACCTGTGGCTCCAGTCACGCCTGCGCCGGTAGATCCCGTGGCGCCGGTCGCTCCTGTAGCTCCGGTCACACCCGCGCCAGTCGCTCCTGTGGCGCCGGTCGCGCCATCAGCGCCATCAGCGCCGGCAGGACCAGGCTCTCCAGGAAGACCTTGCTGCCCCTGAGGACCTTGATCGCCTTTTGGACCACGAGGACCGCGGGGACCTTTATGACCACGAGGACCACGACGTCCGCTAAATAAAGACTTCTCCTGAACTTGAGACTCCTCAGAGGAGGAGCTTTCTTGAGCAAAACCTAGGCTATAACAGCTCTGAACAAGGAACAGGCCGATCGCTAAGCGACAGCATTTAGTAATAAGCAGCTTCATAGGAGTCATACTCTTATCTCATAAAATGTTTTAAAAATCTTTTTATGGCATTTGAGTATTAAAATCAGCGTAAATCACTCGAAGCGATGAAGCATACACGCTATATATTCGAAAATTGAGATATCTTTTCGCTCAATCCATCCTCTTTTTGAGTAGAAGCGAGTCGCATAAATCGTATTTTCTCTATTGTTCTCTAAGAAAATACGGGGGCATTTCCTCTGCTTTGCCTCTCGAATAGCAGTATTTAAAAGATCGCTTCCAATACCCTTCCTTCTCGAAGAAGACTTCACATAGAAATTTGAGATAAAGGCTTCAGGAAAATCAGACCATAACTCTTGTAACCATTGAATACAGATATACCCAATCACTTGATCATTGTTATCCATTGCTACAAAAAGTGTAAGTTGATCTGATTTCTCCATCACTTCTAAAGTGGAGAGAACTCTCATTGAGATACGAGCAGTACTTACTTTCATCATCCCTTCTTCTCGAAACTGCTCATCAAGCAAAAGAATCAGAGATTGAGTTACTGATTGACAAAGTCTCTTAATTACACTCATCTAAAAACCCTCCTCGAGTAAGAAGCGCTTTTTTATTTCGAAAAGCTACTGTATAATAATCTCTTATGAATAACAGTTTTTGGTACTACCCCCTTCTCAGACATCACAAGCTTAGTGATACCATCCGTCCTCTGATCAAGCCTCTTTCGAACTCTTTAGGCATCCATGATTTCACCTATTTTTCTGTATCAGAAGAAGGCCTCACGAAAGCCCTTAGTTCAAATCCTGCGAGAATGGAAGCGTATCTCTACCAGAATCTCTTCTTAGACAACCCATTTCTGCGACACCCTGATCTTTCAAACGAGGGGGTCTTTTGCACTAAGTGTCGTGAAAGCGAGGATAATTACTCGATTACATTCATTAGAAAAGAAGACGCTATCCTACAAGGCTACAGCTTTCTCTTTCCCCTCAATGGCAGTAGCTTTCTTCTCCCAATGAAAGAGATCCCCCTTCTAAATCGATATTGCTATTTCTTTGAGCAAAACGCTCGCAGGCAGATTTTTGAGATCGAAGCGGTCGATATTCGCCCCTTCTTTGGAGAATTATTTTACCCAAAAGCACAACGAAAAAGCTTAAGTGAAGACGAGCGAAGGGAGTTCCTCGCTCAGTTGAGGATTAATCTACCCAAGCTCTCGACACGAGAAAAAGAGTGTCTTTCACTCTATCGGAAGGGAGAAACGGCTCAAAGTATAGCTCAAAATTTAGATCTCTCCTCAAGGACCGTAGAGTCATATCTGGAAAACATTAAGAATAAGCTCAACTGTATGACAAGAAAAGAACTCATCCAAAAAGCTAATGAGCTCTTCGAGATCGGTCTTCTCTTACCGTAGTTTATACGGTACACAAGCATGAGGCCATGAAGGTAGTATTGAAAGCAAAGTGTTTCATTAAGGGATATCTACCATGATCAGAAAAATTATTCTCTCTTTACTCGCTGTATGCTCAGCGCTCTCTGCTTCTTATCAAACTATCGTCTTCGACTTTGGTGGCGTCATGACAGGCGCTTCTCAGCGAGAAGAGATCATTAAATTTTTGCGTTCAAGCTTGAATCTGACAGACGACGAGTTCGAAAAAGCACGGCAAGAGCGAAAAAAAGTTCAGGATGAAAAAACGGATGTAGAATTTTGGCTCCAATATGCGAGAGAACATAACAAAACACTTCCTACGACATGGGTAACCGATTTTCAAGATGCTATGAAAAAAGCTATTGGAGTGAATCCTGAGATGTATGCTTTAGTCTCAGAACTTAAAGAGAAGGGCTATAAAGTCGCACTCCTCTCAAATATCGATTATCGACTCGCTCGAATTGTCCGAAGCTTTGGCCTTTATGATGAGTTTGATCCATGTCTTCTTTCCTGTGAAATCGGTATCGAGAAACCCGATGTACGAATATATGAAATACTTCTCGAAAAAATAGGCACTCCAGCGAAAGAGACTCTCTTTATCGATGATAATGAAGAAAACGTGGCTGCAGCTAAGATATCAGGAATAGATGCTATTCATTTTAAATCAAAAGCTCAGCTCATGAGCGAATTGAATAAAAGAGGAATTTTGTAGCTCTTTTATTCAATTTACAGTCACCACTCACTCCCAAGACGCTGGACACAGCTCTCATAGGAGCTTCTTTCGCCGTTAAATGAGAGAGTGGTCGTATGACGGAGGACCGCTTCTTCTTTATAGCAACTTGTGTCATACAATGAGAAATACTCCACAGCAGTATACTGAACAAGATTTTGAGAGAGGTCTAGCAGCATAATTGTTCGATAGTGCTTACTGTCTTCTCCTTGTTTCATCATCACATCGATATTCTCATCTATACGTTCAAAATTACCTTTTGAAAAAGCATATGTTTTTGCTCGAGATCCTTGCTGAAGTAGACATAGAGAGCGGTATACATTCTCGTCGGACATGTAGGTTTTTTCTGAGATTTCCTTGAGAAGATCTTCCACAGTAGGGCTATTCACTTCTTTACCATTGATGAAAAATAGAATCTTCTTGCTTCTCAATAGGTCCCATCTTAACAGCTCAGCAATTTTTTTCTTATCTAACGCATGAGACAAAAACGGATTTATATAAAAATCCGAGATAATATTTTCACACTCTTCTGGAAAGGAAGCTATATACTCTTCACATATCTGACTTGTGTGAAAGAACCCACGCTCCATCTTTAAATTAGCCTCTTGGCTTGGATAAGCAGTAATATATGGCTGGACTGCCTTTGTTGCTTCTTCTACGCTCTTATCTGAGGGATCGTCTACTTTATAGGTAGAAAAGCATTCCCCTCTCTCACTCTCGCGAGGATCAAATTGAGTAAAGAAACTGAAAGAAACAGGAATAAACCAAGAGACGATAAGAGAGATGGATATAGCCACAGCGAGAACTCCATGCAAGGCAATCTCTCTTAGATCTTGGAAGAGTAGACAGATACGTCTCTCACGCAGAGATTGAACAAGAGCTGTAGAACACTCATTGAGCCGGTGAAAAATAAAAGAAGTCGCTGAAATAACAGCTTGATACAACCCACAGAGAGATGTTTCCGATCCATTATCTTTATCAAAATAAATCCTCCCAGATTCTTCGAGATGATGAGCCGTAATCGGTTCCAAATAATCAAGAGGGATTCCGCAAAATCGGGTTAGAGAAAGACTCATAACATTAAAGCTAACCCCTTATGGGAGATTTTCAACCTCAAAAAAAATGACAATCGAGTTTATTCTATATAATTCAAGATAACGAGAGTGAGCCGCAAATTGATGGGAACTCTTACTTGAAGAACTGCGTAGGTACATACTTAGTTACAATTTCTGTCGCTACCTCATCGATCTTTTTGTTCGTGGTGTCTATAATCGAAACATTCTCATCGTAGGCCTCTTTCCTTAAAAAATTCATCCAATTCCACATCTCGACATTTGCAAGATTTGGATTTTTTCTCTCCTCTATCAAACGCTTTTCAACTATCTCTTTTTTGCAATCAATGAGGACAACCTGCGAATTTACAACTCCATATTCGTGAAACGCTGTTTTAATAAATGAGACTCTCGATTGACCCTCAATAACAACAACATCATTTTTGCTATACGATTTAAGGGCTCTTCTTATCCAATAGCGTGTATTCATCTCCTGCCAAGCGCTTCCGGAGCCAAATTGTTCGATCATCTCATCTTCTAAAGGAACGCCCTCTGAATCACAGTGGAAAAAATGTAAATACGGCTGAGAGAAGCTTTTTTCCATACACTCGACAAGCGTTGTCTTTCCAACACCTGAAGCTCCTGTCAAAAAGAGGATAAATGGATAACTCATAACACTCTCCGAATGAATAAAGACGTGGTGATTCAGGATTTTAGTTTGTAAAAACCAAGCTTATTTAATAAAGGCGAAGAATTTTCTTTGATAAATTAAGATTTTAATTCTTTGACAAAGGTGAAAAACAAAAAGCCTCATAAAGCTATGAGATAGCAGCAAGAGACGCTTGTAAGAATATCCTACAGCTTGCTAAATCAGCCCACAACAAGTGGTGAAGTTATTTTTTTTAGTGCTATAGAAAACAGTCAATTATTAGTATAGCCTTAAACAGAACTGCTATTTTAGCTCTGATTTTACAAAGAGAAACCAGGTTCTGTTTTTAATCTTCCCCGATAATAAATGTTAATCAATATGAGGTCGGATCTTATGACTGTTCCACCAACAACTATTCCACCTACTCAAGCTGATTTAAATAACAAAAGTCTCTTTACCACCGCGGGAGAAATTGGAGCTTATCTTCTCCCTATTTCCACATTCGCGAGTTCAATCATTAATGGTGAATATTACGACACAGCAAAAATAGCGATATTTGCGCTCATACAAAAAATTGAGCTAGTCGCAATGCATAACTTCTTCCAGAGAATTCGTCCTGATGGACTTGTAGGAGGATCTTTTCCGTCTGACGCAACCTCTTATGCATTTTTCGCTGTAGGGTATTACTTCCGTAAAGCTCCAGCTGTTGCGACCTTAGCTGCTGTATCTGCTGCAACCCTCGTTGGAATTAGCAGATATGCGACAGGGCTTTATTGGACTACAGATATTCTTGCAGGAGCCGCCCTTGGAATGCTAAACGGATTCTTGGCTTCTGTAAAGTACCTTCCTGCGGAATCCCTTCCTCGAAGAGTTGATATACATGCCGATGTCGGTCGAGGCGAAGCGAGCGTGAATGTAGAGCGACGCCAACAGTAAAACGCATTAAGGGGGTGGGGATAAAGATAAGAAGGAATCATCCTTGGCAGCTACCCCCCTCAAGAACCCAAGGAGATGGACTTCAACTTCTAAGAGCTCCATCTCCTCTCGCTTGGGGTTATTTTACAATTTTGTCTCTTTCATTTGATCAGAGAGAGCTTCAACAGCAGAATCCATTTCGACATTTGTCTCGATTTGCTGTAAGCGAATAACAGTCTTTGGCATAGGACTATACGCTTTCTTAAGTATCAAAGAGCTTACTTGCTCAGGGCTCTTAAGAATCACGCTCTGTAAAGCATAGAGCACATAAAGCCCTAAACGGTCAAGAGATGGCTGTTTAGTATGGAGCAGAACTTCATTCCTCTTATAAGCACTCTCCGCACGCTCTTTTATCCCTTTTGGCGTTGGAAGAAAAAAGGTAATTTCACCCTCTACAGGGCCAGAAAGTCTCGTAAACTGTTCAGAATCGTCTTTCTTTTGAATAGCTCTCCTTACAAGATGTCCGTAAGCTTCTCTTTCTAGCCATTGGAATTTTTCATGATAGCTATCTGGAGCCTCGTGAACGATAAAATCAGCTTTTTTCCCGCTATCTAAATTCTGAAACTCACAAGGGCAGGATGCGTTCATCTGAGAGGAATATGCGTCAGGACAATTCTCCACAGGGACAGTTCCACCTTTACTTTGTCCCTCGAATTTGAATTTCTCAATGAAAATCCTGGTCTCAGGTTCATTAGGTTTTGAAACCTTTTTGGTCACTTTAAGCTCTATAATTGCCCCCGTCTCTCTATGAGTGCATCCACGAAGAATTTCAAGAGCAAATTGGGATAAAGAAAGAATATCATCTTCCCGGCTAAAAAATATACCCTCCTGTAAGGCTCGCCCTACGGCGATTGGAGATTGAGGGGAATTTGTCGGAGATTGGGGAGAAATAATGGACACTTGACGAGGTTCGATTAAAAACTCGATTTCCGCCTTGAGCATTCCTTTGAATCTTTTAAGGTCATTTTGTTTGAACACGTCCGTAACAAGCTTGCGAATTGATCTCAGAGCGTGTTCTATACCCTTCGTTTTATATGCGATCGGATTACCGCTTATAGAGATGTGAACATTATCTGGAGAAGAATCTATGAGAGTGATTTTTCTTTCTTTAAAAGGACGTTTTTTTGAGGGAGAAGGGGGGGAGATTATTGGAGAAGGAATAGATCCTTCTAATTCGGATTCAATATTTTCTTGTGATTCTATTTGTTCTAAATTGCTTTCTACTATCTCGTCATCACCGTCATACTCATCTTCTATATAAGATGAAGACAGCTCATCCGTTCCCATGAATAAGGAACGGCTATATGCACCTACAGAAGACATATATACCTCCAATGCGTAACAAGCAAAGGAACCATCTTCATCGGCTGTTTGGGCATATGTAATAACATAAGCCATGACGTGTGATACTTATAAGACAGCATATAAAGCTTCCTCAAGAGCAAAGAATAGACCTTCCCCTGCTTTGGAAAAGGGCAGCTCCTTTGCTTGTCATTTTTGACGACCCTACAACGAGATCACATTATTGCTCAATTTATATGCTAAAAAATTAAGTAATCGTTTAGTGAATGAGGAATGAAAATATTAATTATTAAACTCTTCCGATCCAGAAACGGCGCCCATAATTAATTGTTAATTCCTCACCTTCTGGAATATCTTGTATAGCAGAAAATGAAAGAAGAGGAAGAGACCGCCACAACATGACAGATGCCCCTAGATTTGGCGTGTCGCTATGATTCACAAAGCGTGTTACGGATCCCGATTCAAGAGAATCAATAACCCACTGATCGCCAATTGAGGAGAAAAGTCCTTTCTTTGGAATAAGCGCGGTATATGCGTGATTATTCTCTTCTCTTAAGTGATATGGTCGTATAAGGCCTGCATAGAGTCCGACAAATCTATAAGAAGGGATATCATTCTTAGCAAAGAGTCCGAAACCCCTTCTCTCTGATATCCATGAGACTGAATAAGCGGGCGTTATTGCTTTACGAACTATAGGCTGAAATAAACTTAAAGCTTCCTCGTCCGTAAGCCTTTTTATATTATTTTCAAAGAACCAGTTTCTGTATCCCCACCGCTCATATCGCTCAAGCTCATTAAAGTTTCGAAAGTATGGAAAAGGCCAAAAGAAATGATGCATAAAAAGCGATGGAGCATGAGTTTTCGCCAAATAATAGAGTCTTGTGAAGAGAGAAGGATCTCGAAATAGCAACGCGAGAAAGACCGCATCTGGACCTCTGTGAGAACAGACTGAAGGAAGAGGTACGACATGAGCCCCTAACTCTTTTTTAATACAAGAAAGAGCCCAAGAGCACCGAGGACAGTACCGCGAAGATGTGTGAAAAAATGACAAAAGACTATCTACCATATGAAACCATCCTCTTGTCCTATGTATATACCCTTAACATGTATTCGGAGCATATACAAAACAAGAGAATGATCATCTTATTTTAGTCTTGTTGCGCTTCCTTTTCAAATGCGCTGTACACTTGGAAGCGAGGCTCTTGAGGTGGAGGAACAAGTTTTTCTGTCGTCTTTTGTTTCTTTTGCCACTTCAAGAGATTAAGTCCTGAATGAAATCTTTGGTGTTCCGGATATACCAAATTCTTCCACGACGACACACATTGAATAGATGAAGGATCGATTCCTTTTCTTTTTAGTTCTTCGCGCGCAGCAGGATGCACTTTCGAGCCACCTAATGAAAGGGCGAGAACAGAACGAGCAATTGTTGCTATACATGAAGTAAGCCAAGAAAGACCCCCTGTCACCGGTACAAGGAACACCCTAATCGGCCTTGGCACATACGCTTTCCAAGCCTTCTGAACAGAGTTAAAAACAGACCCTATTTTTTCGGCTAATGGGCCTATCACAGGTATCTTTGAAAATGGCTTTCTGATTGCATTCACAAAAAAATCCTCAATAGACGTCTCTAAATCAACCTCTTCCCCAATTTTTCCCAAAATTTCTTTAACAACCGTGGTGCAATTATATCTTGGAAAAGAAAATACATGTGGTCTTGAGTGAAGGTGATCAAAAATCTCATCTATTTTCTCATCACTCATGATAGGAATTGAAGTGATAGTGAGAGGATTCTTTCGGAACTCCATATAGTCGAGGTCGTCAAGGTAACCTGGGATAATACTTGCGAAATTTGTAAGTGATGGAGCTTTTCGAGGGCCGACTCCCTTCGCATAGACATTTCCCTCACTGTCAATGATTCGGAAGAAATAATGTGGAGGAATATTTTCCTCATTTCCGTCTTGGTAAAATACTTCAGGAAGATCGAGGCCATTTCCTCTGCCTAGTCTTGTGCAGATCTGAAGAACACCCTTCACCGCTTTAGGATCAACCCCATCTTTAAATTTAGCCGCATGTAATTTAAGAAGATCGAATTCATCTTTTGATAATGTGTCCGCTCTTACTCCTCGAACACTCTTACGATCTACCCTTGAAAACCCTATTGGAGGAGCAACATAACGGAGAGGATGTGCCTCACTCTGCTTTTCTTTGTACATCGCGTACTTTGCGTCTCTATCATAGTAGACTTTATTCTCAAATTCATGGAGTGGAATATACGTTCCCTCAAATAAGACTTCAAATGATCCATTATCTGTCTTACGAAGTCCCTGCTGAGAGGAATCTCCTTTAGAAAACGCCCTCATCGCAAAGAGGAGCCCCGACTGGTACATATGATTAATAAAAGAAGGAGCAACCTCAATTACATCTGGCGAAAAGCCAAATTCAACCCACTTCTTCTGAGCTTGGACATCAACCGTATGGGGCTTAATATAATTGAATAGATCATGGACGGATGATTCGACACGAGCAATTACTGACTTAAGATATCTTTTTTCAATTGCTTCGAAGGATTGAAATATATGACATGAGAAAAAATCGCGTATGGATGTGAAGATATTTGAGAAAAAGCTTGTCGATGGCAATAAATTATTCTTCTCTGCGATCGATCTGATTTTCAACTTAATATCTTCTACCCTCTCATTGAAAGAGAGCCATGAAATCGTATCTTTTGCTGAGTAGAGCCTCTCGATTTGCTCAGTGATCGAAGTTAATTTCAGCAAATCATTATAAAAAGAAGCGTTATAAGTATTATTTGTATCAATTCCATTTAGATTCGACATGAAACAAGAATCCAACGTTTATTTTAGTTCATATAAAATAATATATTTAACAAATATATTAACAATGATTTGTTAAATTTAATTAAATACGAACAAAAAACATTGAATTAATGTTTATTATTCCTGGAATTGCATCCCTTCGTATAAACGCTCTATTCTCTTAATGCCTGTCTTATCAGCAACAATACGATACTTTTTGAACAAACTCTGGTCGCCACAGGCGCCTCCAGTGACTGTTTTAACTATAAGATTGATGTGATACACCTTAGGAAAAGAAATAGTTCGAAATTTATTTTCTTCGTCATAGCAAATAATCTCTTCGTAAGGATCACTCGCCTTCTCAAAAAGACGGTGGATATTGTAACGGAATATCGTATGAAGAGAGAGAGGTTTATCACCCGTTTTAGTAATCCAATCCCCTTCTCGTTTTAGAGATATTCTTTTCCTGTAGTAGAGAACAGTTTCTTGTCCCTGAATAAAAAGATGCTGTCGTGGTGCTCCCCAGGTTCTTAACTTTTGTATATCAGGAGGAACTGATCCTGGATAAAGGCTCATGTAATACTCTTTTATTCTCCCGAAGGGAAGAAAACTCTTTTCTGAAGCATAAATATCGGTTCTAAAGTCATCAAAAAAGCGGCATGCTTGCTGCTGAAAAACTGACTTTACCACTTCCTTGATACGATCCTTAAAAATATACAAAACAGAAGAAGCGATAATAAATGTCATCGAATTGACAACAAGGACAGTTGATTTCCAAAAGAGTATGAACAGATAAAGAAAAGCGGCAAGGCCAGCAGCAAAAGACGCGATAATATGTCCCCATCTTTGGGAGAACGAGTGCTTTTTCAAGGTTAGAAAAAGAACACTTCGAATCAATTTTTCATTCCAATTTCTTTCATAAAGAACTGTTTCTTTCTCTATCTCGCTACAGTGCGAAAAAGAACTCGGTTCATTATATTTTTCGCTTCGATATTCCTTCTCACTTTGTAGCACCTCACCAATTTCTTCACTTAATTTCGAGAAAGAAAAAGGCTGTATATACGAGAGAGTTGCTGAGAGATAGAAATCGACCGAGGTACTAACATATTGGTCTGCACACGAAAAGGCTTCATAAACAAAAGGAGAGCATTCTGGGATCTGTGGCAAATGGGCCTTCGCCATATTTCTCCATGTTTCAAGAGCTTGTTGAATGAGGCTTACGAATTGAGAGACAACATACTGCACCTCACTCAAGTCAAAGACTTCATCGCGTTCTACACAATCTATCGCTCCTTCAGAGCGATCTTTAAAAAAGTCACGATTTACAATTCCTCGGCTTTTTAATAGCTCAAAAAGCTCTCGAGTTCTTTTTCTAAGAGAAGACCTGAATATATTAGCTGATAAAAAGAGATGCTCCTTGATCTCAAGGTGCGATGTATTTGGAAGAAGATTGCCTACATGAGAAAAGATCGAAGGTTTATTTGGATATGCAAGCTTTACCCAATCATACTTTTGAGAAAGCCCTTCAAGGGTGCAAACAGCAGTCTTTTGCCGTACAAAATGGGTTCTATCGTTATAAAAATGCTCTTTTAAATAGTTCTCTTGAGAGATCTGCAAAGAGGATGGAATAAAAAAGTAGAACTCTTGAACATGGGTAGTTATTGCCCCTACCTGAGAGACAGGACAGATAGTCTCAAGCTCCACTTGCCATGAATCGTGGAGATCTACTTCCCCTTGGAATAAATCCTTATATGCTAAATCCACGTTAACAGCCCCTCACCTCAGTTCCTTTGTAGGTCACTCTAGTAGGAGAGATACACGAAATAAAAGATTATTCTAAAGAGGATATGAGCTGAGGATAAAATCTCTAAGAGGATATGCGGCCAGAAAGACTCGAACTTTCACCGAGTTACCCCGACTAGAACCTGAATCTAGCACGTCTACCAATTCCGCCATGACCGCATTGAGTATAGAAAGCCTTAAAAAAAGGCCCCTCGATGCTACATCATAATCCTATTTTTGCCAAGAAAGGAAGCATATAGCCTTTTAAGGCGCTCATCAAGAAATAGGCGCTTTTATAAAAAAGCGCCTAAAATAAGACCCAAAGCTTTTAGGTTAAGTTTATCAAAAGAACGTCTTCTTCTATCGCTTCTCGAGGAAAGGTTGTATACCCGACCTTCGATGCCATTGCTACGACAATTTCTGGATTAAATGATCCCGCAAAGAGCGAGATAAAAACCATCATCACAGATTTACCAATACGATTTACATGTTTCTTCAATTCATCTTCAGACAAAGTCTGAGGAAAAGAGTCATGAAACCCCATCCATTTGGCGACTGTCAGTTTTGTTACAACCGCGGGCAATTTCATTACACATGCAGTGGCATGGTAGGCTACATCCAAGACCGAGAAGAAGGAGACAGCAAGTGAAGCGACAGCTCGGACAATTGCCCCATTTCTTGGATTCGAAGTATATGAAGGAATCTCTCGCGAGTCGTCTTGAGGGACAAACACACTTTCATTATAGATAATATCATTACAGATGTAATTCAATGGGCCAGTTGCCCACTGACCACTTGATGCTGGCATTAAATATTCTGAAAAACCCATATTTATCTTTTAACCTTTTATAGAGAGCATTCATAAAACATGAAGCCGTTCTAATTTTTTATCAGCTTCATGAAAAAACGAGTAAAATTGAGTTCGAAAGCTAATACTTCCTTTTTTATCTGGAAGTAATTTTATTGCAAGCTACCTCAATATGTAGTTCTTAAGAAGCTCACGACTAGTCTCTTCGAGAAAAGTCTATTATCCAGAAAAAAAGCCATCTATTCAGAAAAAATCAGTACACAGACAGTAAGTTTTACTTTTGTTATCAATCCCTATCGCAAAACGCACATCACTTAGTGAGAAAAACTAAGAGATGACAGGGAAGTTTTGACGAAGAGAAATGCAATTGGTTTGAAAACATCGACAAGTTTGTCGTACAATTTGCCGTTCTAAGAATCCTTTTTCAATTCCTCTTTCTAGATGTAAAGAGATGAATGAAATCCTCAATGTGATATATGCATGTATCTTGCTTATACATAATTGAAATTTTTTGCCTGCCACCCGGAATTTCATGACCACACGGCAGTAACTATTTTCCAAAGAGCAGAATTAGAAGTCCCATGGCTTTTGAATACGACCCACAGAATATTAGAAACTTCTCAATTATCGCCCATATCGATCACGGTAAATCGACACTTGCCGATAGATTTTTGGAGCGTACTGGGACGCTATCAAAACGAGAAATGCAAGAGCAAGTTCTCGATGGAATGGATCTTGAGCGTGAAAGAGGCATTACGATTAAAGCACATCCAGTTCGGATGTACTATCAGGCAAAAGATGGCAAGATCTATCAAATGAACTTGATTGATACTCCCGGACACGTCGATTTTACGTATGAGGTATCACGCTCTTTGTCTGCTTGTGAAGGAGCTCTCCTCGTCGTCGATGCAGGACAAGGTCTTCAAGCTCAAAGCTTAGCAAACGTTCACTTAGCTTTAGAGAGACACCTAACAATCATTCCTGTCATCAATAAGATCGATCTTCCGACTGCCGATGTTGACGGTGCCAAACAGCAGCTTGAAGACACTCTAGCTTTTGATCGGTCAGAATGCATCCCATGCTCTGCAAAGGCAGGTATCGGGATAGACGATATTCTTGAAAGAATCGTAGAGGTAATCCCTCCACCAAAAATCCCAGAAGAAAAGACAACCAAAGCACTTGTCTTTGACTCACAATACGATCCATATCGCGGAATCTTGGTATACGTTCGAGTCATGTCTGGATCCTTAACAAAAGGATCTCAGATTCGCCTTATGGCGACAGAAAAACAGTATGAAATTTTAGAAGTTGGCGTCTTCACCCCTAGCCAAAGACCTGTCAATTCGCTGCAAGCTGGAGAAGTTGGTTATTTTGTCGCTAATATCAAAAACACTCAGGATGTCAAAATTGGCGACACAGTCACTACAGCTCGAGATGGCGCAAAAGAGCCACTTCCTGGATTTAAGATCATCAATCCAGTTGTCTTCGCTGGTATCTATCCAATAGACTCTGGTGATTTTGAGGCATTAAAAGATGCGCTCTATAAGCTTCAGTTGAATGATTCTGCGCTTCATATTGAACAAGAGAGCAGCACCGCCCTTGGATTTGGCTTCCGCTGCGGATTTTTAGGACTCCTCCACCTTGAGATTGTCGTAGAAAGACTCCAGCGTGAGTTTGATCTCGATATCATCACAACCTCGCCGAGCGTTATCTACAAGGTCGTGTCTAATGATGGACAAACTGTAGAAATTGACAACCCTGCTTACTTCCCCGATCCATCGACAATTGCATGGGTTGAAGAGCCTTGGGTTATCTGCCACATCCTTACTCCAAATGACTACTTAGGTAATGTCATGAGCCTGACGCTTGATAAGCGTGGCACATGCACGAAGATGGAGACACTTGACGCAAAACGACTCCTTCTTACCTATCGAATTCCGTTAAATGAAATTATCACCGATTTTGCCGATCGTCTTAAGTCGGTAACAAAGGGCTACGCATCATTCGACTATGAATTTGATTCATATGAAGAGAGCGACATCATCAAGCTAGAAATTAAAGTAAACGAAGAGCCGGTGGATGCATTCTCATGCCTTCTCCACAGATCAAAAGCTGAATATAAAGGCAGAGCAATCTGTGAGAAGTTGAAAGATGTTATCCCTATGCAGCTTTTTAAAGTTCCAATTCAAGCAGCTGTTGGCGGCAAAGTAATTGCCCGAGAGACCATTAAAGCTATTACAAAGAACGTGACCGCTAAATGCTATGGCGGCGATATCTCACGAAAGAAAAAGCTATGGGAAAAGCAGAAGGAAGGAAAAAAGCGAATGAAGGAGATCGGGAAGGTGACCATACCTCAGAATGCCTTCATGGATGTCCTTAAGCTTGGAAGCGACTAATTACTGACATACATGAGCTCGCATGAATAAAAATATAGAATTTTAATATATATTTTAACTCTCGTGCGAGCTAAAAGCTCTTATATATTAAATTGCTTTTGAAATTGAATGCCTGTAATTTAAAAACGTGTGAACGCTTGAGAGATCTTTTCTCAAACCAAAGAGGATAGATCTATTCGGGCTTGAATGATCAGTTATGGAACCATTTGTGGGTAACAAACGCTCCTTACAATCCCCTCAATTACCAACTCCTCTTGAGAGTTCAATGAATAGCCTCCCTAACCAGCTTATCCTCCCTATTCGCAAATCAGTTTCTGATGGAACTGAGAGATTATACACCCACGAAGAAGTTCTCCAGGTGCGGAAAAAAGAGATGCCTCGCCATGTAGCAATTATTCCAGATGGGAATCGCCGGTGGGCAACTGTAAAAGGCCTTCCATTTAGTGCAGGATACATTCAAGGAGCCTACACACTCATTGAAACTGCTTTAGCAGCAAAAGAAATAGGCGTCGAGTGGCTTACGGTCTATTCTTTCTCAACTGAAAACTGGAAGCGCCCTAAAGAAGAGATTGAACTCCTCATGAAGCTCTTTGAGATTCATCTCGAATATTATTCAGATGCGCTTCAACGCGCTAAAATATCTCTTCAGACTATTGGTGATTTGAACGTATTGCCCACATCTCTTCAAAACACTATTGAAAAAGTCAAGAAAGCAACATATCAGAAAGAGAGAGAATTCACCCTCACTCTTGCTCTTAACTATGGTGGAAGAGATGAAATTGTCAGAGCGATAAAGAAAATACTCTCTATGAGAGATAAGACAGACGATCTATTACCAATTCTTTCCGAAAATCTTTTTTCCGAGTCACTTGATACAAAAGGTATTCCAGATCCTGATCTTATAGTAAGAACAAGCGGAGAAATTCGACTTTCAAATTTTCTTTTGTGGCAATCATCATACTCCGAAGTGTATATAGAAAATGATCATTGGCCGGATTTCACTCCAAGGCATTTTAAACGAGCTATTGAAGACTATCAATTGCGTGAAAGGCGCCTCGGGGGAAATCTCCTAAAGCCTTAAAACAAACAAATCTCTCTTTTAATAACGAGCAAAGATACGTAAATCGTCCTTCTTCATTGTCTAATGATAAAAAGAGTTGAGACGAACAACGTAACAGCACATAAAAGAAGAGAGATTAATTACTGAAAGACTAAATGACTTTTATATATGGCTCATCGATTTTCATTTAATTTCCTCTATCGCTTGCTCTATGGAACGCTCTTTGTCCTCTTAGGCGCTCTAGCTCTCACGAGCTCGATATCTCCATTTTCCTCTTGGATTTTAGTCCTTGCATGCTTTCTAGCTCAATTCTTCGCATTGAGAGAATTCTATGCAATTTTCTCTAATAGATACGACCTTGAGATCTATAAAACCCCGGTTTATATTTTATCTTTTCTTCTCTACGCGAGCCATTATCTCTATCCACAATCTCCGACGTCTTTTCCACTCCTTTTCATATTTCTCACTCTTTTTATTACCTCTTTGTATCACTTTAAGCACATTGATCGATCTCTGGCATCTATGGCCGCGACAGTACTTGGCGCAGTCTATGTCACACTACCGCTTATGTATTCGATTGACCTCGCTTTTACAAAAGATTCGCTGTTTAAAGGCTCCCTTTTTAACAATGAAAGCGTCATCGCTCCATTTTGGCTCTTAGCCACACTCGTCTCTACAAAAGGAAGCGATGTTGCTGCCTACTGTGTTGGGAAAACTTGGGGAAAAACTCCTCTGGCTCCAGCTTTAAGCCCTAAGAAAACTATTGAAGGAGCAGTTGGCGGATTAATAGGCTCAGTTATCGGTTTCGGTTCTGTCGTATATTTCCTCTATCCTCATGAGTTAACACTCTATAAAGGCTTTATCTATACCGTTTTGGCCATCTTTATAGGTGCGATTTCCCAAGTAAGCGACCTCATTGAATCGCTCTTTAAAAGAGATGGGAAAGTAAAAGACAGCAGCACGTCAATTCCTGGACTCGGCGGAATGCTTGATATCGTAGACTCTCTTATCTTTAGCTTACCTTTTGTCTATTACGTACTGTTTTTCTTCAAAGCCAGTCTATAAAATGGAAGGACTTATTACGAAATAAAGCTTTCAAGATACTGATTTCATGGAAATAAAAGGAATGATCATCACTATTGATGGCCCTGCAGGGACAGGAAAGAGCACTGTTGCACTTCAAGTTGCAAAGAAGCTTGGATATCTCCACCTCGATACCGGCGCGTTTTATAGAGCAATTACATATGCTGCAATGTCTCAAGGAATAGATACTGAAAATCAGTCCGCCATGGAGCAATTTGCTGTCCAAAACCCGACTTCAGTTCAATTTCAAAATGGAATCCCTCGATATTTTGTTCAAGGACAAGATACAACCGATTTCATCAGATCGCGTGAAGTCACGCAAAGAGTCTCTAAAGTATCTTCGTACCCACTTGTAAGGCAAGCCCTCATTCGTGTTCAGCGTGAATTCGCTCAAGGCATTAATGTTGTCTGTGAAGGAAGAGATATGGGGACAAATGTCTTCCCAAACGCTCAGGTCAAAATTTTCTTAACCGCTTCTCCTGAGGTCAGAGCTGATCGTCGCTATAAGGAAATCGCTGAAAAAGGCCCACTTCCTTCAGATGTCACTTATGAAACTATCCTTGAGGATATTATCAAAAGAGATCATATGGACTCGACACGTGCTGTAAATCCACTTCAAGTCCCAGAAAGAGCGCATATCATCGACACAAGCGATATGTCTCGAGAAGAAGTAATCGATGCAGTTCTTGCTCTAGCCAATGAATTTCTCAAGAAATAGGGCTTTTATTCTTCTCGTTTAGATAACGCCTCCAGCTCTTGCCTTAATCTATTGGTAAGAGCATGTATACGATTTCTTCCAGTCTCTTCAAATGTTGAAGGATCTATCGGTCTTCCGAATACAATTGAAAGCTTTCCCCAACACCTTGGAAAAGCTCTATTTCGTGGCCATATCTGGTACGCTCCTTTAATATACGCTGGGATAATTGGGCACTCAGCTTTTACGCTCATGAACGCCACACCTTCTTCAAGCTCTTGCTTTATTACCCCGTCAGCTGAGCGAGTTCCTTCTGGAAAGACCACAATCGATTTTCTTTCTTTGTGCAAGAGATGAATCGCATCTTTGATTGCCTGTACACCATGATCTCTATTGACCGGATGGCTATTAAGCCTTCCAAGAATCCATGAAAACCACTTTGACTGCTGGAATAGATGTTCACTTGCGAAAAAATGCAATGGGCCCGGCCAAGAAGCCGCTACAAGAGGAGGATCGAGATATGAGATATGATTTGGCGCGATAATATAAGGCCCTTCTCCTAAAGCCTGAATCGATTCTTTATCGATATAGCTGATTTTCAAGCGAAAGAACAGCTTCATATATACATAAAAAAGGGCAATAACTCCTCGATAGAACCATCCGCCCTTCCTTGTACTTTTCTTGAGATCCTCATGATGAGTCATATCTTTTGTCGTCATCTTTAATGCCTATTATTATGATGAAAAAAGAGAGATCATAGGCCCAGGTCTTTTCTCAACCAAACCTTATGTCTCTCTTTTCTTGTACTCGCTCTTTCAGAAAATTTCCACTATCGCTTATGTAAGCTTCATGGATCTGAAAGCCAACTATTGAATCACTCTCATGCGTTTTGCCAATCCGCATGGAAAAACTCTCCACGCGCGGCATCAAGACGCTCATATGTATGAGCACCAAAGAAGTCTCTTTGAGCCTGTGTCAAGTTCGTAGGAAGTCTTTTCGATCTAAAGCCATCATAGAAAGAAAGAGCCGACATAAGGCATGGAACTGGCAATCCATTCGTAGCAGCTAGCGCAACAATAGATCTCCAGCTCTTCAAACAAGACGTAATCTCCTCAGAGAAATATGGGTCGAGGATCAGCATATCTAGTTGAGGCTCTCGTTCAAAAGCTTCCTTAATTTTGCCTAAGAAGGCGCTTCGGATGATACATCCTCCTCTCCACATGAGAGCGCATGAGCCCATATTGAGCGTCCAATTATACTCTTTCGCGGCTTTCAACATGAGCATAAAGCCCTGAGCATAGCTGATAATCTTAGCGGCATAAAGAGCATCTCGTGCCATCTCGATAAGTTTCTTTTTAGGAACATCAAACAAAGGAACCTCCGATCCTAGGATTGATGCGCCTTTTGAGCGCTCAGCATGCATAGAAGAAAGATACCGGCAGAAGACTGATTCAGTAATGAGTGTTAAAGGAGCTCCGACATCTAAGGCAGTGACTGCTGTCCATTTGCCAGTTCCCTTTTGACCGGCCGTATCTAAAATTGCGTCAACAAGATGGGTGTACTGGCTCTTCGATCGGTCGTCTTTTTTCTTAAAGATCTTCGCTGTAATCTCGATCAAGTAACTTTCTAGTTTTCCACTATTCCATTCAGAGAAAATGGAGTGAAGCTCCTCATTTGTGCAGCCAGCACCTCGTTTTAAAATATCATAGATCTCAGCGATAAGCTGCATATCGCCATACTCGATACCATTATGAACCATCTTCACAAAGTGTCCAGAGCCGCCATCTCCTACCCAGTCGCAGCAAGCCTCAACACCGCGCAAGCCTTCGACTTTCGCGCTAATCGCTTGGAAGATAGGCTTCACATGAGGCCACGCCTGAGTAGACCCTCCTGGCATGATTGAAGGACCATGGCGAGCTCCTTCCTCACCACCGGAAATTCCAACACCGAGAAAGTAAAGCCCCTTACTCTCAAGATATTTCTGGCGTCTGATAGTATCGCTATAGTGGCTATTACCACCATCAATGAGGATGTCTCCTGGCTCTAAGAATGGAAGCGATTGCTCAATGAGATCATCTACAGCAGCTCCAGCTTTGACCATAAACATAGCACGTCTTGGCCGCTTTAAGCTCTGGAAGAACGCCTTAAGATCGCTAAAGCCACGTATCATAGTCCCTTTAGCAGGGCCATGAATAAACTCATCAACCTTTGAAGTCGTTCGATTGTAGACAGAGACCTTGAACCCATGATCATTCATATTGAGTACAAGGTTTTGCCCCATCACTGCAAGGCCAATCAATCCAATATCTTGATCCATCGCTCCTCTCACAATCACTTTAAATCTTTGTAATCAGTATAATCGACTTATCTTAAACAAGTTATCTTTGACAGAGCATTCTGTCTCTACCAATTTGATCCTCTTACATCTAACTCTTTATTGAGGTATATCGTACCAGGCAAAAGATATAGAGACCAAGCTTTAGAGATTTTCCGCTCTCAATTTTTGTCTTTTAAATGACAAATATAGTGAAGTAAAAAAAACGCTCTTATATTTTAAAAGCCTTGAAGGAAAGAGACTTCCTTTTTAGGCTATATGCACTCTTTCAATTTACTGGTTCTTTCTTGAACATAAGTCCCCGTAGCTCAGTGGATAGAGCGGTCGCCTCCTAAGCGACAGGTCGCGCGTTCGATTCGCGCCGGGGACGATTTCTTACTACTCTAAGCCTTTCAGCTCAGCTACTCTCTTTAGCAATAAAGGTCAGTATCCCGCGAACTATCGTCCGAGCAACCCGTTGCCTATATGCTCTGGTATTCAGAAGCTTCACCTCTTTTGGATTGGACAAGAAAGCCGCTTCAATAAGAACCGCCGGCATAAAAGTCTCTCGAACTACGCAAAAGTCTCCATGTTTAATTCCTCGGGTAGTCGTCGGAAGTCCAGTTTTCAATGACTGTAAGATAGACTCAGCTAGCTGCTTTGATAAAAGAGATCTTTCTTTGTCATTGTTGTCCTTATAATAGAACACTTCTGCCCCTCGAATAGCGGAACTAGGAGCCGAATTAAAGTGGATGCTTATAAATAGGGAGGCCTCTAATTGATTAGCCATAGACACTCGCTTCCTCAAAGGAACGAAGATATCAAATGAGCGTGACATCTCTGTTCGGTACCCTTGACGGCGCAAATAAAATTGAATGAGTTTCGCAGTTTCAAGGGCAAGTGTCTTTTCTTGTATCCTAATCGAAGTTCTCGACTCAGTTCCAATATCGCGGCCTCCATGACCCGGGTCGATAAAGATAACTCCCGTCTTATTTCGAAGTCTCTGAATACAAAGCTTTATATCCTTTGGCTTTTCCTGGATTTCACCATGATCTGAGGCAATAAGAGATTTTTTCAGATTGCGCTTTTGAGATGATATATCTCCATATGATCGAGAAATTGGTCTCGATGGAGCCTTTGAAGAGCATCCAGAGACGGCCAATGAGAGGAAGAAAAGAACAACAAAACGCAGTACCAACATATTCATAGTCATGGATGTGAAAATCGAGGTCCTCTTCATTCGATTGGAACAGCTCATAGAACAGATTATTTTGCCCTTACTTATGTGTACCTTTAAAACGCTCTTCACATGCCATGCGAGCTACTAGACAATCATCAAACGGAATCGTCGTATGAGCGAAAATCTGCTCTTTTTCATGACCTTTGCCTGCAATGAGAATAGTGTCGTCTTTCCCTGCGAGAGAAACAGCAAGCTGAATGGCTTTCTTCCTATCGGACTCGATACGATGATCCTTCTTTTGAAAACCAGAGCACACTTCTTGGATAATCGCGTTCGGGTCTTCACTTCGCGGATTATCTGAAGTGACGATAGCTATATCTGAGAGCTCTTCAACAGCGCGTGCCATTTTAGGGCGCTTCTCTCTATCGCGATCACCGCCGCAGCCAAAAACTGTGATTATTTTCCCCTTCGTGCACTCTCGAAGAGTCGGTAAAACTTTACGAAGAGCGTCTTCTTTATGGGCATAATCGACAAAGATCGCAAGATTCAGAGGATTATTCACTCTCTCAAGCCGTCCTGGGGGACCTTGAAATGTTTTTAATGCTTTCACTATCCGAGAAAGTTCATACCCTTGCGTTATTAAAGCGCCAATGGCTGCCAAGGCATTTGCGACATTAAAGCGCCCTGCCATATTCCACTCTACAGGGATTGATTCATTCTTATACCTTAATGTGAACGAAGAAGACATATTTGATAAGTTGATGTCATACGCTGAAAGATCAGCTTCATCATCCTCTATTCCATATGTCAAGCAAGGCGCTTCACACTCTTCAATAAGGATTTTATAGTAAGGGTCTTGCCTATTGATGACAGCCCAGACGCCCTCTTTTTTCTTTCCCTTCTTGAGATGCTTAAAAAGAAGCCCTTTGACCTTCGCATACTCATCCATTGAACTATGATAGTCAAGATGCTCATGAGACAGGTTTGTGAAGATAGCAACATCAAAGTCAATATTCTCAACACGACCTTGATGCAAAGCATGCGATGTAACTTCCATCACACATGCTTTATCTCCGGCCTTAACCATATCATGAAGCAATTTCTGATTGAAGATAACATCGGGAGTAGTCCTCGAAGCACTTATTTGATTTGCTCCGGCGATATATGAAACAGTGCCAATAAGACCGCTTGGTGTCCCTAACTCAATGAGAAGATGCCTTGCAAGATAGCTTGTCGTTGTCTTTCCACTCGTCCCAGTAATTCCAATCATTAGAAGATCACTGGAAGGCCAGCCATAAAACTGAGCTGCAAGCTTTGACTCAGCGGCTGGAACGTCTTTCACGAGAATTTGCGTGACATTCTTTAGAGCTGGATTATAGATGTCTGATACGACCGCGACAGCTCCTGATAAGACGGCATCTTGAGAAAAGAGATTGCCATCGAATTTATTTCCTTTCTTGGCGATGAAGAGAGATCCTGGAGCGACACTTTGCGAGTGGGATGTCAATGAAGAGACTTGAATCTCCTTAGAACCTCTTACATCGGAATGATCTAAAACTTTTAGAAGAGCTTTTAACTTCATATTTTCGGCATACCTGCTACTTTCCTTCATCGTCTCGAGACGAAAAAGTGTGTGATAAGACCCCTACCTCTTTACCATACACTGGCTGCTTGATTCCAGATGAAACAGCATATTTTTTCTTAAAAAAGCAAAAAAGTCGTCTCATAAGAAATCATCAACTCTTCTAGTCGTTCACTTTCATCTGCTTTTCAGAGGGGCCACCTCGCTTATTCCACTTGTTTAAGAGCGTCCGAAGAGATTCTGATTCTTTGTACCAGTCTGCTTTCTCTAAGTTACTTCGAGGATCTCCTTTAGGATATCCATAAGGGTCATCAGGTGGAACCCCCATCACTTCGAGGACCCTTCTTCCTATCTCCCTAAATATCGGAGTTGCAGAGGTTCCTCCACGATGGTTCAAGCCCCTTCCTGGAATATATCCAACTTTAGGCTCATCAAGACCAATAGCTAAGACGAACTTAGGAGATGAAAGGGGGGCAAATCCAACAAAGCTAGAGAAGTGGGCAGTACTTGTGTAACTTCCGCCTTTAAGCTTCATTGTGGTTCCAGTCTTTCCGGCTTCTGTGTAGCCCAATATATCGGCCTTATATGCTGAGCCTCCAGGCTTTGTCACAAATTTCATAGCTCGAATCACTTCTTGGACTACCTCAGGAGAGAGGATTCGACGAAACCTTTCTTTTCTTTCTTCTCTTGTATTATCAATCAAGATTTCGCTTGAGCCATCACGATGTTTACGAACAATCTTCTTTATAAGGGTCAACTCAGGAAGAACTCCGTTATTGGCAAGAGCACAGTAAACTCGGGCCATCTGCAATGTTGTCGCTTGAAGGTTATATCCCATAGCTAATGAGTAGGGAGTCGCCTTTGACCACTCAAGACGGCCTTTGCCAACAATTTTACCTGGCCGAGGAAGAACCCCAACACTCTCTCCGAGGAGTTCTACTCCAGTTTTTTGACCAAACCCGAAGTTTAAGAGCTCATTTCGATACCACTCATCGCCCATCGCCTGGACCATTCTTCCTGCAATCGTAGCAACGTAAATATTCGACGATTTCTGGATACCCATATACATATTTGCCCAATCGAGCCGCACAACATCGGTAATAGGCTTTGTCCTTCCAGGAAATGCACCGCTACTGACCGCTATCTTCTCCATGGGAGAGAAGATGGGGGGAAGATTCTTTGCCTTTCGAAGCTCATTGACCTTTAAAGCCAAAGCAACAGTAATTGCCTTCATAGGCGATCCCGGCTCATTAGCGTCAGTGATAGCCCTACATTTCGTATGTTCTATTCGATCTTTATCATTAAAATAGTCTTTGTATTTATCTGGATAAAAGAATGGATACTGCGCAAGAGCAAGTACATATCCAGTTTGAGGCTCGACGAGAGCAGCCCATCCGCTCTTTGCTTGCGCTTGGACAACACCCCTTTCAATCTCTTCTTCAAGTATCGCCTGAAGGCAGTGGTTGACTGTCAGCTCGATATCAGCTCCATCGACAGGGCTGAAGAGCACCTCTCCTGTCTCTAAAGTATTCCTTGGAGAGCGCATAAGATGTCTTTTCCCATGAGACCCCTCCAAATAACTATTGAGTGAAAGCTCCAAACCACCTGTTGGAAAAGCTTTACCGGTCTTCTCATCGCGCCTTTCCTGAATTGTATGAAGGACCTGCCCCAAAACTCTCCCCATAGGATGCATTCTGCGATAATCTGCGACAAAGAATAGAGCGTTTGAAGGTATCTTGTGCCTCTTCGCGTATGGATACCACCACGCAGCTATCTGCTGCTTTTCTGGCTCTGATATCCATGAAAGAAGCTTTCTTGAGCGGCTCTTCGATCTATTGATCTCGATCCACATTTTCTTTGTGGTATAGGGATTAGGGGAGGTTCTCTTCATAACCTCTTTCATGATCTCAACTCGATACTGAGCAGGTATTGACTTTGGATCGCTATAGAGGTGGTACAAAGGAAGATCTAAAACGAACGAAACTGGCCCTGATCCCTTGATAGAAGGAACAGGATCTAGATTGGAGTAAAAAGAGCCTCTCTTATAAGGATCTAAAATGGTGATATAGTGCTGCTGAGCTGCTCTATTAACCCACTTTTCATGCTCAATTACCTGGATACGGAAAAATTGACCAAGGAGAAGAATTGCCTGAACAATACTAATGGAAAGAACTGCTACGACAAGAAGGACGCGATATCTCGGAGGGAGGGAAAACTGTGCCATCGACTCTCTTACCGCTTCACACTTTCAATAGTTTCAACAAACTCTTCTTTAAATGCTTGCCATGGGGTTATCGCATTCTTGATCCATAGAAATCAAACACAATCAGCTATCAGTATTCTGACGCTCTTCGAGACGATAAGAAATGGTGAACTGATCACCTTTACCGTCCTTATGAAGAATAATTCCCGTATTGATTTCTACATTAAATGGAGACTCCTCGCCTGCAATTCCCAAAGGCCGGATTGATCTCATGGATAAGACTACTTTCTCTCCGTCATCACTGACGTTGATCGCTCGAACATTCGCGCTATCCCTACCAGTAAAGAGCTTATCATCTTGGGAGAAGTTTTTAAAAAGAGCCATCATATGCTCTTCTTCAAAGCCACGAGCGCCTTGTTGAAGATATGCGATAACCTTCATTCGGAAAGGCTCATCCTGAATTACCTCGGAAAGCTTCTTCTCAAAATTCTCAGCTATGATTTCGGCTTCTGTTTTCTTCTTTTGAGAGCTTGCTTCAATACCTGGTTCTTCTACAGAAGAATGCTCCAAAGATGGCTCTTCACTTTCTCTTTTTTCTTGAAGCTCATCCCGAATGATTTCTTTACCCTGAAGGAAGGTCTGCTTGCCTGGAACAAACTGACGAAGACAATCTTGTGTGTAGCTTTCTCTTACCGCTGGAATATTAAGATCGCCTGTTTGTTTATCTCGGAACTGCTCTCCTAAAATTTTGCTATAAGCATATTCAGCATCAAGATCAATGCTGAACAAGGTTCCTAGGAGCTTTTTATTTTTCTCTAGCTGCTCTTCACTTGATGAATAGTGAGTCTGAGCGAGTAAAAATTGAGGATAGTTAAACTCATTCTTATTTGGCTTAGCCTGTAAAAGAATCGACATATAGAGCCGCTCATTTGCTCGATCGGTCTTTACCTCTTCTATAACGTGAGGAAACCTTTTACCTTCTATATACCTATTTAATTCTGTGTACATAGAAAGGATCTTCTCAAGGGTCGCCTGAGCCTCAATATCACCATCTTTTACTCTTTGATAGAGTGAAGAAACTCCATTTAAGCCTACGGTAACATCGAGATCGTAAAGAAGAGCTTTCGTTGTCTTCTTAAACTCTTCTTTGGATTTCTCGGTCTTATCTGATTCTAGGTAGCTGTTAGTCGCTTCCTTTAATTTATGCTGAAGATCGTCGACTTCTTGCTTCAAGCTATCTGTTGAGCCGCAAAATGCATCAATTTTCGATATCAGGTCTTTAATTCGTAGCTGTGTGTTGACGTATGCCTCTTGATTCGTAGTAGATAAAAGCGCTTTGGACGCTGTAGCAAGTGTTTTCAAGTTGTGAAGCGCTTTCTGACGCGCCTTTTCGCTTGAGTCGCGCCTTAAAGGAGTAATTATCGAGTGAACAAGATCATCGATATGCTTCTCTGACAGGACATCAAAGCGTTGGGTCCCTGATGATCTATCCCCAATCTTTTGAATCGCTCTACCAAACCATGTTTTCCCCTTCTTCGCTAGAGCGAGATCGCCTGTGGTTGACACAGTCAGATGAACTGACGAAAGAGGTTTCGATGATTCCATAGCGATTCTTTACTCTCTCTTAATTGGTGCGCTTTGGCTCACACGGAGATATATCAATACAGTCAGAAGGCTCAAGCTGCTTTAAATGCGCATACTGAGCACGCCTTGAGATCTCTTCAAGCCTTGAGGGGCTGAAGAACTGCTCGAGCTCAAACTGCAGCTTTATCTTCTCTGCCTCTAAGCTCGAGATTTCCCTCTCTAATTTCGGCACCTGTATCCGAAGTTCCGTCAAGTCGTTATGCTCGCGTATATACAAAAAAATTAAAGTCGCTACAACCAATAAAGGAATGAGATACGTAATAAACTGATTCTTTTTCATTCGTTAACGCACTTACTTTTCTATAATACATCCTTAGGACAGTAATAAATTTATTACTTCATCTCTTCATTTGGGATCAGCTTTGTGGTTATGAAGCTCTTTTGATCATTACCATCTTTAGTAAGCACAACTACGATCTCCGTTTGAATAAGGCCCTTGTAATCGTAATTATCCTTCTTATTAAAATTAGTATGTATAATATTTCGCTGAGTCTCATGCCGTATAGTGACCTTAGAGCCGTTACCTTCAACGGTTATAAATCTTTTGTTTGAGCTTTCGCCGTCGATCAACCAAGGTGCCATAGGATCGGGTATTAAGTTGTTATATAGACCCATGGCCATATTTACTGAATCGGCACGCCCACCTTGCTGAAGAAAAGTCATAACTTTAAGACGAAAGTCTTCATCAGGGATTTCCTTCTCCAGCATCTGCTCGAATTTTTCCGCAAGGACTCTATTCTCCTCTACGGTATTCCTCTTTACTGTATCTTTCGTTACTTCAGTCTCTTCTTTCTTTGCTTCATCCCTCATCAATTCACTTCGAATAATCTCTTCTCCCTGTAAATATGTCTGCATACCTTGATCATACATCCTCAAGCCATTATCTAAAGTAAACTGATCTTGTATTTTCTCTTTCGTTACCTCACCATTTTTCTTAAAACCCTTGAGAAGTTCTGTATACTCTTCATCCACATCTTTCTGTACGCTAAATGATTTTCCTTTCAATCTATTGTTCTCTATGATCATTTCCTGATCGTTTAAAATGTCTGTTCTCTTCCTGAGAAATTGTGCGTACTCCTGATCACTCATCCCTTCATGAGAATTGATATGAGAGAGTATAAGAAAGTTTTGCTGATTTAATTCTCTTGCCCTCTCTAGATTTTCAGAAAATCCCCCCTTTTCAGAAATAACCTTATGTAACAAGAGACGGGCAGAAAGCGCATTGGTAAGGGCTTCTTGAGCCGCCTTATCCCCTTTTTGAGCTAACTTATAAAGAGCGAGAATATGGTGGGGAGTAAAATAGCTATCGAGATTTTTTATAATCCGCTGGGCTGTCTCTAAGCTTTCCTCTTCACTAATTCTCTTCTCTAAGAATGCACTTATATTGTCTGTAACCTCTTTTTCTATTTCTTGCGCCTTCCCATTAGCAAGACGAGAGAATATCCCTTTATTTTGCTCATCATCGGTCTTTTGTAAGAGAGACAATAAGTGCGCTTTATTCGGCAGTTCTTTTGATTCTGCCGAAAGGATGTTCTGAACTTGATCTGCCTGCAGTGAGGATGAGTCGGATGGATAAAATCCTTTAGAAGAAATAATCCTATTCAATGTCTGGCTAGCTGAATGGAGATGAGAGATAGCCTCCTTAGCCTTAGTATCTCCTTCACCTACTTGAGAGTACAGCACGTCAACGACATCTTGTACATATATACAGCTCAGCTCATTCTTAAGCTGTTCCGCCCTTCTGAGATGCTCTTCAAGGGTAATCTTTTGGTTCAGGAAATCTTGAAGATTGCTTTGTAATTTCTTATCTATTGCTTCAGCCCTTTTCGAAACATCTACATTGACAGTGAGTTGAGAAGAAAGATGGATTTCACCTCGCTCATCCTTAGAGCACGTTATCCTCTCTTCAAGTATTGGAAGATCTTTTACTCCTCGAGAATCTTCTAAATCTCCTGTAAGACGAAGGTTTAAGAGCCTGCAGAAAATAATTTTTCCATCATCTATCTCAATACGAATTTTAGCACCTGAATCAACCCGTGAGGTAGTAGTAAACGATGGCTTCAAAGAATTAAATATTGTTTTAGTTGCTTCTGTAGCGGCATTTACGGCACCATTCTCAATCGCAGAAGCATGAAAGAGTTGCTGAATCATATCCATGACAACACACGGATCTTCATCTGGATAAGCTCTTAAATATTCATCCTTCAGAGCATTCGCCAAAAGCACAGCATTGTCCAGTGCCAACTGATTATCTAGATTTCTTTCATGGAAAGCATATGTATCTCGATTTGGAAATAATACACCTCCGGCACCTCGAGAGATCGATTTATTCACAGCCGTAGCATCTTTTAAAGAAGCAACGAATTTCTCAGTTTCAGGTGTCATTTCGGCTACTATATCCTTACCAAGAGTATTTTCTGACTGTGTTTGGATTTGGATATCTCCCATTAAAGAGATCTCTTTAGAAGATAGCATTAAGGATTCGATAGATTGTTCTAATCCCTGTTGATAAGCATTCTCGACAAGTTGAAGATCAGGTCTGTTTGTCGTGACATCTCCTGGAATATAGAAAGGATGAAAGCTGCCAACGATTCTTGAAATATTCGCCTCAAGTTCAAAATGCTTATTACCGACAACAAACAGATCGCCACTTGCTCTTCCTTCTTTGGAAACACCTGTAGCAGCTGTTTGAATAGCTTCTACGAATTTCTCAGTGGAAGGAGTGAGCACTGTCTTTATTAAATGGTCTCTGACATGGTCTTGGGTTAATTCCCTTATACCTTTTTCCAGGTGTTTTTTGATTAATTTCCTTATACCTTCTTTTTGGTCATCTTTGACAATTTCCTTTATGACATCATCTTGATCTTCTTTGATAATTTTCTCTAGGACATCATCTTGGAGTGTTTTAACTAATTCCCTTATGCCTTCTTTTTGGTCGTTTTTATCAATCTCCTTTATGACCTCATCTTGGAGCTTTTTGGCAAATTCCTTCATGACACCAGCTTGGAGTCTTTTGGCAAAAACTTTTTTAAGATTAATTTTTACTAAATCATTCGCTGGATCCTCTTTGATACTTAAAAGTGAAACGCCACTTAATGCAGCTCCTTCACAGATAAGAGCAAGCTGTGAGTTATGCTCTTCCTGAGAATTAGCTTTAATTAAGAGGGCCTCACATTTTTGAGCAACTTGGGTGTAGTAATCTTTCTTTAATTCTGTGGCTGAAGAGTGATACCTTTCTGAGAACGCTTCATGAGCTTCTTGAAAGGCTCTGGAAAGCTTATGCGGATTTAATGGGACATTATCGAGTTCTTTTTCGATAAGCTTGACCCATCTTTCAACTTCTATCTTAGCTAGTTCTTTTCTTGAGAAAGAGTCAGACTGAAGTCTTATATCCTCAATAAAAATATCAAGCTGTTTTGCCAGACCAGAAGCTTTGAGAGCGTCGAGCAAGTCTAAAAATTTATCAGGTGATTCGATCTTTTGACCATACTCTATTACTTGCTGCTTTATAATATTTAGTAACTCACGCCCCTGCTTAGGCGTTTTGGAAGAATGCGTGATATAATCGCTTATTTCCTTAAGAAAAGCTGATTTTTGAGATAGAGGAAGTTCTTCCTTGGAAAGAATTTCTTTTACTAAGCCTATTATCCCCTCTACTTGGTTTAGTCCTTTCAGAAGTTTATTCTCTATAAAAGGGAACAATCCGAGCTTTCGCTGTTCTATCCGAAGGTACTTAAGGAGTGAAGATATTTTTTTATATCCTCGTTCTCAGTTGGCGATATAAATTTAACAACATGTTCGAGCTTTGATAAAGCAGCTTTTTTCTTAGATTCTTCATGGCTGCTTTGAACAATAGTTATGACAGTGTTTTGAATCTTATCCAAATCGCCAGCGTTGATAAAAGAAGCTTTCCCTCCAGAAATCAACCATCTAAAAATGCGTCCTAATCTAGACGAGTTCTTGATAACCCTCGTCTCAAGCGTATTCTCATTAAATTGGATGAAATTTGAGGAGATCGGATTTGTCATACGAGCAGTCCCTTCCTGAGGATTCTAAATTTCATTAATCAAGATTGTATGCTAAGCCGCGCTGACAAAAGAATCTTGCTAGTCATAGAGATCTTGATCGTTTTACTGTCTTTTATCTAAAAGTTTCTTGATAGCAGAACGTAGCTAAAAGATATAGAATCTTTAATTGATATCTACATGGAGAAGAGCTGTTCATTTGTGTTTTACTTAAAAAGCAACAGATGAGTTTAAAGATGCAGATCAAGCTTGATACGATATGTTAAAAGTCTGCTGTAATAACAACATGCGCTACTAAGCTTTAATAAGTCGTGCAGTCAGATAAAACTCTTCATCTGTCCCATCTTTTGTAAGAACTACAACAGTTTCGACGTTAACTGTTGCGATTTTCTGATCTCGATTATTAAGAGATCTTTCCACGTTTTGCTTAATGGTTACCTTGCCTGTCTTTATATCAATGTCTATGTGGCGCGTATTCTTTGTATCCTGAGAAGGGAAACTTAGGAAAGAACTATCATCTAGGAAATTTGCGTAAAGAGCTCTCGCAAGAAACTCCTCATCACCACGCCCACCTTGCTGAAGGAAAACTAGTACCTTTATCCGGAGCTGCTCATCGGGGATTTCTTTTGCAAGCTCTTCTTCGAAGCTCGTAGACAGCGTCTGATTTCCTTCTTCAAGGACATTCCGTAGAAGAAGTCTTTTTTGAAGAAATGTCTTGGAGCCATCGCCGAATTGACGGGGGCAGTCTAGCTCAAATTGCTTTCGAACCTTTTGGGGATCTACTTTTCCATCAGTTCGGAGATCTTTCCCTATGATTCTGTCATACACCTCTTGAGGATCTTTTTGAGCAACAAAGGAGATATATTTCAACCTTCGATTATTTTTAATAATCTCATCATCAGTTGCTAATTCAGTTCTTGATCGAATAAATTTGATAAAGACATCATCAGAAAGCCCTTTATGATGAGTTATACTTACCAAATTAGGAAGAGTTAGAGCTTGTAGATTTTGATCCGTCTTAAAATAACCACTATTCGGCGGATATTTCCCATTAGACGCGATAATTCTATTCAAGGTCATTCGAGTTGAAAGCACTTCTAGAAGAGCTTTTTGCGCATCTTTGCTCCCGTTTTTGATTTCTCTATAGAGATACAGAAGAACTTCTGGGGTATACGCAAGGTCCAACTGTGCTTTTAATGAGGATGCGTTCTGTAAGTATTCTTGCTGATCTACAGTCTTATTTAGGAAATCTTGAATAAGATTGATTGTTTCCTGATGCTTTTGGGTTGCTCGACGAAGAATATTCGTTTCTTTTCGCTTTTCGCTTTGCAATTGTATAGCCTTTTCATCTATTCTTTGAGCCACCTTCTCCCTAACAGGGGCGTCAGTCGCATTTAAAAGAATATGTAAGCTAACAATATCTTTTTCAATTTTTTTGATTTTATCAGCTAAATCTAGAGAATAATACTTTCTATATTCAATAAACTCGCGGATGATCTCGTTTACTTTCTCTTCCGTTAAGGAATCGAAGCGTTGCTTTCCAGTCAATTTATCTGTAATCCATTGAAATACACGCCCGAGCCAATGAGTCTTTCTCTTCTCTAAAGAGAACTCACCTGAGCGAGTAATTACTAGCTGTAGAGAAGAAACTGGGTTAGCCATACTCTAGACCTCATCAACATCAAAGAAGCTCGCGATTATAGATGATCTTCTTCATCTACTTGGTCTCATAGAATCAATCAACAGCTAACTCACTCTTTCGATAACTCGTAGCTTGGCGCTTCTTGATCTTCTGTTCGTCCTGATTTCGTCCCGGTCGGCCTCAAGCGGCTTCTTGAAAGGAAGCATAAACTCAGCCTCTTTTAGCCCTTCCTTTGCCATCTTTTGGAACGCTTGTTTGACAATTCTGTCTTCCAAGCTATGGAATGTGATGACAAGAAGGCGCCCGCCGTTTGGATTTAATTTTAACGAGAGCTCTTGAAGCGCTTTCTCAAGCACACGGAACTCTTGATTAACCGCGACTCTCAGCGCTTGAAACACCTTTGTTGCAGGATGAGTTTTTCCTCGCCGAGGGATCAATTTCTCAATCGCTTGAGCGAGTTGAAGAGTCGTTGTAAAACGCTCTTTTCTTCTTTTTTCACAAATCATCTTAGCTATAGGCCGAGAAAGATGCTCCTCACCAAAATAATAGAAGATATCTTCTAGCTCTTTTTGCGGCGAAGAGTTGACTATGTCTTCTGCCGTCATGAGCATCTCATCGCTTTGATTCATCCTCATATCAAGAGGGCCATCATTCATGAAACTAAAGCCTCTTTCGGGATTGTCGAGCTGCATTGATGAGACACCGATATCGAGAAGCGCAGCGTCTAGTAACGCTGGAATATTTGATGGAAGCTCAGAGAAGTTCGTATGATGATAAGAGACCTTTCCTTGGAATGGAGCTAAGCGATCGCGAGCCAAACCCAATGCGATGGTGTCTTGATCTATACCAATATATTCTTGGATTTCAGGATGAGCTGTTAAGATAAGCTCGGCATGGCCACCCGCGCCAAGCGTTCCATCGAGCACATAGTGAAGCTGTTTTCCTTCTAAGAGAGAGAGTACTTCTTTCGCAAGCACTGGAATATGAGGACGATCAAGAGAAGCTCCTTCTTGATCTTCTTGAAATTCGTTCTCATCCTTATCATCGTCGATATAATCAGCTTGCATCATACGTATAGACTCTCGTTATCTTCGCAGATTTCATTTTCTCTTACAAATATCATATCAGCTTTTATGTGAATGGTGAAACAAAAGAGCGAGCTTTCTTGGGCACCCGTAGTAAATTCCATCAATCAATAAGTTTTCTTGACTTTCGAAATGGCATCTTTATGGTAGAATAAAGAGTGGATAGTACTTAAAAAAACGAGAGGTGCTAAGAGACATATGCCCGCTGTCACCATTGACCGTCTCGATATCGGAATATATATCCAATATGCTCGAAGAACGCAGCTCATCGAGCAGGTCCAGCAGCAATACCACCTGCGAGAAGCTGGCTCAATCCCTGCACAGGCGCTCATTGTCGACCTCTACCCCAAGCTGAGCGAGCTCGATCTCCTCTTAGGCGTTGGAACGACTCTAGCCCCCTGGGCATACTTTTTCCCTCCAAAGAGTTACACTCGACAGAGACAATCTCCTTTTGCCTTCCATAGAATCTTACCAATCTTTGGCGATACTGACGCAGAAGAAGAGGAAGAGAAGAAGCTTGAACAAATTGTCTGCAGTGATGAGGAAGAAGAGGAAGAAAAAGGCGCAATTATTAAGTGCATTAGAAAAATCAAGGAAATCAATGAATTAATGAAATTCATTGGTGGAAGGATAGGGCAATTCCTCCAAGGGTAGAAATACAAAATAAGCCTTTTAAAAAACTCATTTTCACGTATTAAAGAAAGTATAAGCATTGGACTACTCCAATGTCTTCATTGAGAAAAGAAAGGATCCCATGGCATCAAGAGATTGGAAAAAAGAGCTCGGCTGGAATGAAGATCATCTCGAAGAGATGAGAAATATCGGCTACTCATATATCCGCCAAGGGAAATACGATATCGCGCTCCCCTTCTTTGAAGCTCTTATCGTCTTAGATCCTGAGAGCGTCTATGATTTTCAGCTTTTAGGTGCAATTTACGTGCAGATGAACAGACCGAAATTGGCTATCCGCTATCTCAATAAAGCGCTCCAATTCGAAGGCAACCATGGCCCAACACTTTTGAATCTCATGAAAGCGTATTTCATGTCTCATCAGATTGAAGAGGGCCTGCGCCTTGCTAAAATCTTACAAAACGATTCAGACTCTTATATATCATCATCTGCGAAAGCACTTATTCTCTGTTATGAAAGAGCTCCTACGCCAGAGAAAAGAAAAGAGACTAAAAGCAAATAGTCTCTTTTCAAAATCTCCTTACGGCATCTATTTGCCCAACAAAATTACTTGCCGGAGCGCTTGAGCGACTCGATCCACGTCATCTTCTGTCATATCATGAAAGAAAGGAAGAGAAAGAGCTGTTTGATAGTACTCTTCCATTTTTGGATAAGAGTCTTTTGGATTTTTTGGACATGAGCCGAGAGCTGGGTGGTAATAGAGCGGCACATAATGAAGCTGCGTGCCTATTCCTTTGTCCTTCAGCTGGTTCATACACTCCTCACGGGAGATCCCCAATTCTTTAAACGGCATACGAACAACGAAGAGATGATAATGGGTTCTATGATCGCCATCTTTGGGAGGAAGCTGGATACCAGGAATGGATGAGAGCCTCTTTCTGTAAGCTGCGACTAGCTTTTTCTTTCTCTCATGGAAAGTAGATAATTTTTTCAATTGCGAGAGCCCTAAAGCCGCTTGAAAATCCGTTAGATGATAGTTACAGCTAATCTCTTGCACTTCATAGTAATATGGCTTTGGTGAAACTTCGTTCACTAATGTCTCTCGCTCAATGCCACTATTTCGAAGTCGTAACAGTCGATGGTAAAGATTCTCGTCATTTGTTGTTACCATCCCCCCTTCACCTGTTGTGATATTCTTAGCGGGATGGAAGCTAAAGATTGTCATATCGGAATAGGCACAAGAGCCGACACATGAGCCATCTGGATAGGTTGAGCCAAGGGCGTGAGCTGCATCCTCAATGATGGCAACATTTGGATTCTTTATCTTTTGGGATAAAGAGGCCATATCGCATGCCACACCTGCGAAATGAACAGGGGCAAGCACCACTTTTCCTCTCGAGCGAGAAGTGTTAATTGTGTCGATAACAGACGAGAAATCCATATTCCCAAACTGATCGATGTCACTATACTTCATTGCCATCCCTAATCTTTTACCAGCAGAAGCTGTGGCAACAAAGGTATTAGGCGTCGTAATCAAAAGATCAGAGGACGAACAATCAAGCGCTTGGTAGGCAGCAAAAAGAGCAGTGGAGCCATTATTAAATGCGACTGCATAGCGAGCTCCGACAAAATCGGCAATCGCTCTCTCAAATTTGGCTACATAATCACCACGAGTAATTGTCTCTCCTAGAAGAGCCTGTACAACAGCATTGCAATCTGATTCATCAATCTTCTGACGAGCATACGGCAAAAATTTTCCCTGAGCCATTGACAGCTTCTCCTTTTCCTATCCTGCAAATCCGTTTTCTCGGATCTTTTGAATCTTACTATGTAAAAGGCACTACTTTCTTCATATTCTTTTTGTTTTTCAAGACTGAAGATAGAAATTTACCCAAACAAGCACGCAGATACTCTGTTACATAGTATTATCAATACATGCAAATGACCAAATAGCAGGCTCAGGAAAAAGAATATCGCATTTGCAAGCAAAATAGTTATAGAATAGATCGCAAGAAAAATAGCTGAATAGGTATAGAAAGATATCTTTTTAGTATCTCCTGCATAGCATGAAGTGAGTAAATGACCTCCTAGATGAAAGGCTAGAACAAACGTATGGATAATCAGAAGACTGAACGCGATGGATCTTCTTCATTTTCCTCCCCATTTCATGGGAGCGAAACATTTATCGATGCTATCGATCATCAGCGCCGTCTCTTCTCCGGCCTTCGAACCGATCTTTTTGCCCAATACTTGGAGCGAGACCGAAAGTCTCCTCATCAGACACCTAAGCTGGTCTCAATGAATGGATGGGGAGACTCATTGAGGCTCATCACTCACGGTAGTACGAAGCCCAAGCTCTCCAAGCAAGCTATTCAAAAGCTCTTTCGCGGCGAGGATAATATTGAGCGTTGGGGCGGCTACTGGACATTTTTAGGCGGCCAAGGTATCGCCATCAATCCAGGCAATGATTTCTTACAGCGCTTTCATGAATCAGAGCTCCACATTTGGGATATCGACCACGTTATCGTTACAGATGGCAATGTAGCATCAAGCATTGACCTTGAAAGACTATGGACTCTTAATAAAGAGATCAACTCACTCTTAAGAGACTGGGGGCTTGAGCCTCATGTTATCCATTACTGGCTCCATCCAAAAGCATTTGAGCGCTACGCGACAAAAATGCGCCCTCATTTTCGCCAAGAGCAAGGAACGCTTCACCGCCTCGACATCTTCTACGATGGCCATCCATTCGAAAAAGTCCAGCTCTCGAGTGGTCTCGACCTCGTCTACATGGCACCGGGGTTGACGAAAGAGCGAATGAAAGAAGCTTCTTTTCAAGCTTCATCATTCCATGAGACCCCATACGCGATTAGACTCGAAGAAAAAGAGGTCCAGACTGAAGGGCGCTTGAAACTTTCGCTCGGCTTCTTTCTCCATACCCCATGGAATGAGTCGCTCCAGCCCCTCATCGAAGGGATAGATGGCGCAGTATTAGGAGTAGGCGAACTGAGCTTTGAAGAGATCGCGAAACTCTCATCTGATGAAAAGGGCTTAGGATATAGCGGAGCTCTTTCATTCGTTTCCACACTTCTTTCGAGCCAAGCAAATAAAGTATCATCTCATATGCCTCTTCTTCTTTTTGCAGAATATGGCATGAGAGAAGGAGACTTTCGAATCGAGTGCATTAAGCAACTCAAAGCCGACGCGATAAAGAAGAGTATTGAAAAGGGACTTTCTTCTCCTCTATCGCAAGGAGATCAATCTGCGTTACGAGTTATCCCAGCAGAAGAGACTTTGACTATCTCCTTAGACAATCAAATCCTTCTTTCAGCCCCTGGACTCGATGAGCCTATTCACGTGAATGATATTGCTGTATTTCGAAGCCAAGGTCCATTTAGCAGACTTACATATATCAACAAAAGTAACGTGCTCTGAAATACTTCTACATCGCTTATGCTTATATCAAAGCTCTTCTCATCGTAATTGAGAAGGGCTTTTTTATTTTGTTAAAATAATTCCATGAGACTTTTTGGTTAAAAAAAGATCCACAATCCACTGTTGGCAACTAAACAATCAACAACTCGAAATACATCTCAAAATAGACCGTGAGTGGCATTTATATAAATATTCAACAGAAATTTCCACATGCCTGATTAAAGTTAAGGAACAATAAAGGCAGGCAACAAACCGAGTTTTGAGTTATCATCCAAACTTCCACAACCTAACTCATTGAATGATGGCGTATTTCGACATCAGCTTTTTTTAATTGATATTTTTAAGCAGCTGATTATACGTGCTTTACGACATCGATCGGGCGACTAACAACTTATCAACAAGATCGAATTTTCGTTAAGCCATGATAATCAGGAACTTGAAACAACATTTTAAATCGATTTGTTCGAAACTATTGTTGGCATGAACGGATGATTGATAGTCTAAAGCCAATTTCAGCCACCCTTCATACGCATGTAATTTGATGGATTTTCCTCTTAAGCAACTCTTGTAATGAGTGCTGAGAAAGAGAGAATCAGTCGCTAAACTAGCGCTTGGGAAGAGGGCTTATTAGAGATTAAACGTGTATTTAAAATCCGGTGAGGTTAAACGCAATATGTATCAGACAACTCCGAAGACTATGTGGGAGCAGTTTCTTGAGTTTGCGAAGACAACAACCTCTATTTCAGCGTTTCATAACTGGCTTAGCCCAATCGAAGTTGTCGAGGAAACCGCACAGAAAGTAACACTCAAAGTTCCCAATATCTTTGTAAAGGAGTACCTCTTATCTAATTATAAGAAGGAGTTGGCTCGCTTTCTTCCGACAGTGGCAAACGGAGAATTATCCGTTGAATTTGTGATCGAAAAACAAGAAAGAAAGCCTAAGCATATTGCCCTTCCAGAGAAATCACGGCAAGATACACTCAAGACGTCGTCGTCAGAAGATATTGCCGCCTCTGGTGACGAGAATTCGATGAGTCTTCCATGTGGTGGTTTTGCGTCTCAGTTGAATGAGAAGTACCGATTTTCCACCTTTATCGAGGGTCCTTCAAACCAATTTGTCAAATCAGCTGCGATTGGCGTCGCTAATAGACCAGGTCACTCTTATAACCCACTCTTCATCCATGGTGGCGTCGGTCTTGGAAAAACGCACCTTCTCCATAGCATTGGGCACCATATTAAAGAACATAACAAGAAGCTAAGAGTCCATTGCATTACGACAGAGTCTTTTATCAATCAAATTGTCGAATCTCTCCGTAATAAGTCGATTGATAAACTTAAAAAGTTTTATCGCTCTTCCGTTGATGTGCTTCTTGTCGACGATATTCAGTTCCTTCAAAATAGATCCAACTTTGAAGAAGAATTCTGCAATACATTCGAAACCCTCATTAATCAGCACAAACAAATCGTCATTACATCTGATAAGCCACCAACACAGTTGAAATTATCCGAGAGAATGGTCGCTCGAATGGAATGGGGTCTTGTCGCGCAAATTGGCATGCCTGATGTCGAGACACGCGTCGCTATTTTACAATTCAAAGCAGAGCAGTGTGGACTTGAGATCCCTAATAGCGTCGCCTTCCATATCGCAGAGCACATCAACCATAACGTTCGACAACTTGAAGGAGCGTTGAATCGTTTGAGTGCGTATTCTCGACTCCTCAATACAACTATTACTGAAGAATTAGTCGAAAAGACTCTTCGAGATATGTTCCAGCTCGTTCCTAAGGAGAAAATTTCTGTTGAGACAATCCTCAAGAGTGTCGCAGCCGTATTCCAAGTTCGCGTCAGCGACTTACGAGGAAGCTCTCGAACAAAAGATGTGGCAGTCCCACGCCAAGTTGCCATGTTCTTAGCAAAAGAGATGATCAGCGAGTCTTTAGTTATGATTGGAGCTTCATTCGGGAAAACTCACTCGACAATCTTACACGCATGCAAGGCTATCGAGAGCAAAGTATCTACCGATGATATGCTGAGACGTCAAATTGAGATGGTCCGAAGAAACCTCGAGGCTCGTCCAAGCTAAACTCTTCAAATTTGCTTTGTATTAATATCCGCAAAAGAGGCGCTAGAAATAACTTTTCAGTGTCTCTTTTTTCTTTTCTCGCTTTTCATAAGATGCGGAAACGAGGTACTCTTTTCGGACTTAATATTTCAGGATAGTCTTCCTTTACGAGTGTGTTCTACATGAGGTACATTTTGCTCGATGGCTAATATGGCATACCGTCATTCTTCGACTTCTTTGGAGAAAAAGATGAATCGCGCAATGCGAATTTCTTTTACCACCGGTATTATTCTTCTCATCATAAAAACGTACGCATATTTGATTACAGGGTCATCAGCAATTCTCTCCGACTGTTCGGAGTCTGTCATTCATGTTTTTGCTGTTGGATTTGCGACATACAGCATGTGGCTGTCCCACCAACCTGCTGATAAAAACCATCAATATGGCCATGATAAAATCAGCTTTTTCTCAGCTGGATTTGAAGGAGCAATGATCGCCTTCGCGGCTCTCTATATTTTGTATGAGTCAACCCTCCAACTCATTCATGGAGTTACCTTAACCAATCTCTCCGATGGTATTTTCTTTATCGCAGCAGCAACTCTTGTAAATGGTCTTTTGGGATCATGGCTCCTTATGAAAGGAAAACGCTACCAATCGATTATCTTGTCTGCGAATGGAAAGCATCTTCTCACAGATTGTGTCACAAGCTCTGCGGTCGTTTTAGGTCTTTTTGCAGTCAATGCAACTGATATGCTCTGGTTAGATCCCATCATTGCGATAGGAGCTGCATGCAATATTCTCTACTCAGGGATTAAGCTTGTAAAAGTATCCATCGGTGGTCTCATGGATGAAAGTGACGAGACAGTTGATAGAGAGCTTCGATCTCTTTTATCCTCAATAACAGATAAAAAAGGCCTCTCATACCACTGCCTTAGACATAGGAGATCAGGAAGAACGATTTTTATTGAATTTCACCTTCTTTTTCCTGATGAAGCTCCACTCATGGAAGCTCATGAAGCCGCGACAGAAATAGAGTCCAAAATCAAGAACAAGCTCCAGAATTACACCTTAGACATTACTACCCACTTAGAGCCGAAAGAACATCACGATCAAACACATATTAAATTCCAAACCGGAATCTAAATGTAGAAGCTCTCTTTGGAAAGGCTTTTCCCTTCTCAAAGAGAGCTTCATTCAATAGATCAAACAGCTATTAGGAGTACCTATTGGCTTACTTGACCTCACTCACTTTCGCTTCTTCTGTGTGGACAGCTCCTGTCGGTTTTGAAAGATTGATTCCAGTAAAACCCATAAAGCCCATCGACATAATCCCAGTCATGATAAACGTAATCGCCATTGGACTGACAGCGCTTGGAAGCTTTGAGTATGAGAGCTTTTCTCGAATTGCAGCCATAAGAGCGATAGCTAACCACCAACCAAGCCCTGAGCCAAAGACATAGACGAGATTTGGAATAAAAGGATAATCACGCATCACTGCAAAAAGACAGGCGCCGAGAACTGCGCAATTGACAGCAATAAGCGGCAAAAATATACCGAGCGTTCTATATAAAGATGGAGAAAGCCTTTCAATTACTAGTTCAGTCATTTGAGTAAATGCTGCAATGACCGAGATAAAGAGGAGAAATTCTAGAAATGAAAGATCAATTTCTGAAGCTGATTGAACCCCGAATGTCGAAAGCCACGAAAGAGCTCCCGGAGCAGTTACATAGTGATGAACTAGCCAATTCAAAACACCAGAAAACGTAAGAACAAAAACGACAGCGACCCCTAGTCCATTCGCTGTTTTTAATTTTGTAGAACATGCAAGATAGCTACACATTCCTAGAAAGTTAGCGAGTAAGAAGTTCTCTATAAAGATTGCTTGTATTAATAGTCCGACCAGATTGATAGGCTCGTAAGGCCCCATGAGTTGCGCTGTCATCAGAATTCTCTACTTTTTAGTTCTCACTTCATTTTTTACTTAGCGGTTCTTTGCAGGTTGTCTCAAGAGATTGACAGCCATAATCAAGAATCCAATCAAGAAGAACGCAGCAGGCGGTGTAACCATAAGACCTATATTCTGATATCCATCAGGATGAAATGGTGATGCATACCAAGAAAGAGGTATCACCTGCATGCCTAAAATCTGACCAAAGCCAAATATCTCACGTATTATTCCTATAATTGCTAGCACAATAGCATATCCCAGCCCAGCGCCGACACCGTCTAAAAAGGCAGGTATAGGCGAGACATTTTTAGCCATACCTTCAGTACGACCCATAACAATACAGTTGGTAATGATCAAACCAACAAAGACACTTAATACTTTCGAGATCTGGAAGAAATAAGCTTGTAGAAACTGATCAATGATAATCACGAATAAAGAAATGATAGCTAACTGGGCAATCATTCGAACACTGTCAGGAGTATATGATCGGAGGATAGACACAAAAAGAGAGCTAAAGCCCGTTACGAAAGTCACCGAGAGTCCCATAGTGAGAGCTATTGACAATCTATTCGTAACACCTAAAGCTGAACAAATACCCAAGACAGCAACTAAGACCTGATTACTATTCAGTATTTGATCCGTCAAGTAGTGAAGATTTCCTGATTTTTCTGACATACAGTCCTTTTTTCTGTTTCTCTCTACTCTGTCTTTGACCTACAAAACGGCAAATAAGAAGAGAGGGCTCTATTTGCCCTCTTCACCTTTTGCTAATTTCTTAAAAAATGGCCTATAGAGCTCTAAAGTCTCTTTATATGTCCTTGTAACGGCATTTCCGGTAAGAGTTGCTCCGGCTATACCATCCACAGAAGCTCGTGATTTTGGAGCGTCTCCGATAACTTCTTTGACCTTTCCCCGAACTACGTTAATCCCAATAGGCGCTTTATCGAAATCAACTTCACCATCATTGCTTGGAATAAAGATCAGTTTTCCTTGGAATTGCGCCTGCCAGTCAGCTTCGGCAATTATTGCCCCCAGACCTGGCGTCTCTTTTTGATCATACCAAGAAATGCCCTGAACAGTCTTACCATCTGGTTTAATAGCAATAAAACCAAAGATATAATCCCATAAGCCAAATCCAGATACCGGGATCACATAGCAACATGGCTTTTGATTGCCCCCTTTTTCAAATGGCGTAAGATATACTTCGTATACAGGAAAGTAGTCACTACCCGAAAAACCAATTTTCTTATGCTCATTTAAATAGTGATTGAAGGAGATGTGAGCCTCTTCTGGAGTTATGAGAGAGCCACTTTTATCAACTAACATAGGGCGGACTCTTGATTCTACAATATCTACAACATCTGCGTTAGAAGCTGGCTGTGGGGTATTCGCCACGACAAGCTGCTTTGTTGTCTTATCATAGACGGCGGGTTTGAATTTTCCACTCTCCTCAATAAGAAAATTCCCCGTATGATCGAATATACGCGCTGCGATAAGAAGCTGCTTACTACGATCGACAACCTTCGCCTCATCTTTGGGATCCTTCAAAGAACTCGCCAAAATTGAGAGCACAAAGGCACAAATAGCACTCAATATGACAATGAAAACTATTGTCTGTGAGTTTGTAAATGAAACTTTCTTCTTATGCACGAACTCTCCTCCTCATTCGTATACGAAGATGAACTAAGTGATCAATAAGGGGCGCTGCCACATTTGCCGTAATAGCTGCCAGCATGAACCCTTCTGGAAAAGCTGGATTGATCACTCGTATAACGACTGTCAAGCAACCAATTAAAGCACCATAAATCCACTTAGATAAGCTAAAAGATGTTGACGAGACTGGGTCTGTCGCCATGAAAACAAGCCCAAATGCCAATCCTCCCATAAGAAGGTGCTTATAAGCTGGGAATGTAAACACAGCAGGACTCCAAGCTCCTCCTTCTACGCTGAAAAAGCTACTGATCACACTCAGTAATGTTGCTGTGGCAAGTGTACCAATAATAACGCCAGCCATTACTCTCCAGGAGGCAACTCCTACCCAGATCATAAACAGAGCCCCCAAAAGACAGCCTAGTGTTGACGTCTCCCCCATGCAACCGAGTTTATTTCCGAAAAAGAAATTCCAATCGGACATAAGACCACGCCCCATCTCTAGTTCCGCAAAATGCCACGCGTCCTCAAATTTCTCTGTTGATAGTCCTAAGCCACCGTTGGATGGAGAATCGGTAATAAATTCTTTCAATTCATCTCTAGATATATCATGGAGAGGGAAATCTTTTGAGTGTCTTACTATCAGGTTTCTCTTTCCGTTCCATTGAGAGAAATACTTGTTAAGTGTCTTTCCAACTTCATCGCTAGAAGACTCTTTGGTAATATGATTTTCGATAGCGGCAACATGAATTCTCTTTACAGCAAGGCCTATGTTCAATCGAGCAAGCGCTGTCGCTTGCGAGATTCCATCGACACCGCGCAGATTACCTGATCTGTTCATCTGAGCAATACTTTCACGTATTTCGACTGGATTGGTGCCTACCCATACATCGCCTGACATTTGAGCAGGAAAAGAGAAGAAGAGAAATATACGGCAAAACAATGCTGGATTGACGATATTCATCCCCGTACCCCCGAAGAGCTCTTTGGAAATGACAATACCAACAATGACTCCGAAAGCGACCATCCAATAGGGGATAGTAGGAGGAAGAATGAGAGCGAACAATATCCCCGAGACGAGAAACCCTTCTGCAATCTCATGTCCTCTGACGCAAGCAAAAATAGCCTCACAAAGACCTCCTGCGGCATAGGATATAATCATAACCGGTAAGAATGCTTGAAGGCCCATCCAAATAACTGTTTTCCATCGATCATCTTGTAGAAAAAAAGAGCAATAGTCACTCAAGGAATGGCAGCTCAATTGAAATTGTCGAAATAATTCAAGATTTTGGGATCCATAAACAAGCTTTTGAGCACCCGTATTCCATACAGCCATAAAGACACAAGGGATAAGAGCAAAAACAACTAGGATCATCCATCTTTTCAAATCAACAGCATCTCGGATATGTGGCCCAGACGTCGTTCTCGAGGAATATTCAAAAAAGAAAGTATCCATTGCGGTAAAAAGTGGCTTGAATTTCTCAAGCGGCTTTCCCTTCTCCGCAAGGCTGAGTTGCGCATCCATTATGCGACGCAAGAGTTTCATGAGCGAGTTACCTTTCAGTATCAATACCTGTCAAAAAGCTTAAGAAGTAAGATTTAGAAAACACATCTACTCTTCAATTCCGCCTACACTTATTCATAGACCATATGAAAAACTAAATGAGTGCTGACACCCAAGGAGCACGTTTTCTTTTTAACTTTCTTCCTTGGAAACTAGGATCTTTAGGTAGCTTTTGTCAACTAGGAGCATCAAATATTTGCTATCAAGATGAAAAAAAGTAACTTATGTAGCCTATTTGAATTAACCTAAAGGACTTTCTTCTCTTACTCTTATCTTCAACCTTGGTATACATTATCTCAGGAAAAATTTTACTAAAATTTCTTTACCCTATGCTCTTTCTCGCAAAAAGCCTTCTCCAATCTACATTCTCAGCGTTATCTGATTTCTTATGGCCTAGAACATGTATATTCTGTTTGAACTCCTGTGAGCATGGTTTTTCTCTTTTTTGTAAGTCATGCTTCTTAGAACTCTCCTTAGTCACTCCTTTTGATCGGTGTCGATTTTGTTTTCACCCTTTACCCCACGATGATGGACAAAGAACGATTCCCCCACATAAATGCATTCCCCATGGATTACTGATTGAGAGGATCGCTTTTTGCCTTGAGAGATCGCCTGTCGCAGAAAAATTCCTCTCTTATTGTGTGGCGGAAATAAGCCGAGGAAGAAGAAAGCGAATTTCAAAAACAGTCGCGAGCCTCCTCACTCTCCAAGCACACAAGCTGAAGCTTCCCGCTTGCGATGCTGTCATTTTATTTTCCCCTCAAGTCGCGTATTCTCAGGAGAGTCAGAAAATAACAGCTGAGGAAAAAAGTCCTTCCTTGTTTCATGAAAAACAGCTGTTAAGAGAATATATTCAAATCAATTCTACTGATCTCGGAGGCCTGATAGATGGTTATTTTGTAGATAAGAAAGGGAAGATGAGAAGCTTGAGCTCTGGCATTTATGGCAACGATCAGCCCCAACACACAATTAAAAAGAAATATACCGCACTGATTCTTACTGAGACCATTCCTTATATACAATCCGCTAGCACTCAGCTTTTTCTCAGCGCACTTATCGAAAAAGGGTTTACATCCTTTTATTTTCTTTCTTTACTCGAGGCTAAATCATAGAATTGTGTAATTTATTAATTCTTAACTTTCTTGAAACATACATACTTGTAACTTCATCGAAAGTAACACGTTAAATAATATGGAGATTATGTAATTGCAATGACTACAGCACACCCTCTTGCGTATAACTCGCAATATCTTCAACCCCATCTCAGTGAAATAGCAAATGGAGCTGCCAAAGCAGCTACAATGGCCTGGGAAGCTGTATTCGATGGCTTTATCTGTGGCCAAACGACATGGCTTTCTCGATCGATCGATAATCTTACTCAACGAATACTCCCTCCGGCTACCGCTAAGGTTGCTTCAACGTTTATTCAAACTCTTCCTCACTTGGCTCTTGCACTGACACTTCCATTCTATCCTTTTTTGGGAGTGACTGTTTCTTGTATAGCTGGCCGTATTTACAGCGGCTTAAGTAAGCCTAAAGAAGCTCTCAATCCAGTAAGTGATTTCGAGCTGGGACAAGTCACAGCTTATGGAATACGTGGGGTCCAACAGCTGACTCAAGGGATCATGACAAAAAATCCTATCGATATCCTTTGGGGCTCTGCAAATATTCTCTGCGTAGGCCTTGGATACCTTGAAAAAGGTGTTTTTGGAGACATAAAAAATGCTCTCTTCGAGCTTTCTCAAAGAAATAGATAAAAACTGATTAAATTGACTTTCTTTGAGATTATTCGCCTTTTCCCTTCATGAACTCTTTTTTCTAAAGAGGAAGGCGAATAATTAAATTAAAGATCTTGCTTGTTTAATTAATAAATTGCGTAAAATGTTTATCATTCAATATTTTACGCAATTAATTAAACATGCAATTAATTCATCACCTCTCATTACAATACGACACATTATACCCTTCTATTAGAGATATTGCCGAAGGGGCCACATTTGCTGCCAAGAGAACTTGGGAAGTTTTTTTTGATGGCTTTATCTGTGGAAGGCCTACATGGCTTTCAAGGAAGATCGACAATCTCACTCGTAAGCTATTGCCGCCTGCTACGGCAAAAGTAGCTTCTATCTTCATTCAAGCTCTCCCACATCTTATACTCGCGGTGACACTTCCTTTCTATGCCCACTTCACACTCACTTTTGTTCAAATTATTGTGAGAGCGTTTAGAGATTACGTAGACCCAATAGATATGGAAGATCACCTTGATCACGGCCTAATAGGACAGACTAGCGCAAATGTTATCTCTTCATCTCTTGAATTAGCAGAAAGCATTATCGCAAAAGATCCTACTCGAATCCTTTTTGTTTCAGCGAATCTTGTTCTCTCAGGGGTCACATTTTTTCAATTAGGCATTATTAAAAAGATACATGACTCGGCAAAAGAACTTTTGAAGCCTCAAATAAATGAAAAAATGAGATAAACACAGTTTTTTATCTATCATGTATAGTCGTTGAGTCATACCTATTACTTAGGAGATTCAATCGAAATTATGATCCTACCTGCCCTTTCGCAATTAGATACCATACATCCTTATATCAAAGCGGCGTCAGACGGAATTTCAACAGTAGCTTCAATGGCGTGGGAAGCAACATTTGACGGACTCATCTGCGGCCGATCAACTTGGCTTTCACGTAGCATTGAGAACCTCACCCATAAATATCTTCCGCCAGCAACTGCAAAAGTCGCATCTATTGTCATCCAATCAGCTCCTTTTGCGTCAGCTTTTTTAACCCTTCCATTTTACCCAGTCCTCGGCATGTGCGTTATTTGCAGTATCGGCCGTTCACTTGCAGGACCTGGCCAGGCAAATCCTGTAAAAGATTATGATACAGGATTTGTACTTGCTCTAGAAATAGCCGGGATAACTAGTGTCGCAAGGGGAATAATTAATCGAGATATCCTTGAGGGATGTACAGGAGCCCTAGTTTACGGAATCTCATGTATCTTATATTCCCAGCTAGGAGTAAGAGAAGATTTTGTGAACTGCATTGAAGAGCTAACCGGAAACCAAAACCATTAGCAATCAATAAAAGTTGAGCTCTTTTCTACTTTTCTAAGTAAAGAGAGCTCACCATCAATTAAGATATCTTATCTATCAAGCATCTCGGCTTCATAGAGCCAGCCCTCATGCTCTGGATCGCAATTGAGAAGCTTAAGAGCTTCCTCAGCTTTTGTCTCCAGCTTAGGGTTGACTCTCACAATCCGCCCAGAAATTGGAGCCTCAACATCGACTGCGGCCTTTGTGGATTCTATAATTACCGCAACATCTCCTCTTTGGACAGTAAGTCCTACTTGAGGGAGCTCATACCATACAATAGGTCCAATCTCTTTTACAGCAGCTTGAACAAGCCCTACCCTGACAATTCGAGATGACTCTTCATTCCTGATATATTCAATCCAATCACCTTGTTCAGTATACTGTTTCATTCGATTTATCGTTGTTACAGTGGTTCTCGTTCACTCTTTTCTACTTCTTCACTCGTTACTCATTTTTCATTAATTGAAGAGTTGCCCATCGATATGGAAATTGCTCAAGAGACACTCTCTTCGCATTCAATGGAAATGAGAAAGGCAGCGCTGTGCGCTCAGAGCTGTGGCATGAAAAAGCAAATCCAATAGCTTGGATCTCATCCACATTCCAGCCAAATAAAACATCAGATGGGAAATAAGCGACTAGCTGGGTATTTCGCTTAGATTGAATCAATTCTAACTTCACACTGTTATCGAGGGCAAGAGATCGAGTCTGCTCAGTACGAAATTGCGTGATTTCTTTCGAAGAGACTCCCTCAAGCGCTTCAGGAAAGAGAACAAAATGGTGACAGAAACGATGGAGAAGACGAAATCCGCGCATATTACGCGTATCAATGAATACTTCTACCGCGTCACCATTCTTATATTTAGGCCACTCGGGTGTATATGGACCTGTATGAGGAAGATGTATCCCGAAAAATAATCCATCCTCGTTCCAAGCCATGCTAAAAGAAGTTGAAGATGTAACTTGCGGAATATCAAGTAAAAAATCTTTATCTTTCTTCGCTACAAACTCTTTCCTTGATGTGGCATATGAAAGAGGTATTATAGGATGAATCATAGCCTCTAAAGGAATTTGAAGTCGTTCGTCTTCATCTCGAAACATAAAGATAAGATCTTCCTTCTGAGATATATGATTGTAATTTATAGAGAAAAGCCCCTCACAAAGAGGGGCTTTATAGCAACTGAAAATAACTTATTGAGCGACTTCTTGCGAAGCATCATGAATGACAAAAGAGCCTTTGTCTGAGATTGAGTTTATAAGAGCGACAGACCTCTTCATCATCGCTTCTTCACCGATAAAATCGGAGATCGCTTTTGCGAATTCAAACGATTTTCCTCCAAATGGTCTTTCACCATATTTCTCAACTAAGCCAAAGAGGAGAGCTCCCTCCTTTGGAAGAACAACAGGCGGAAGAAATTTCTCTTGTTGATTTCCTTGGTTATCAAGGAAAAGCTTCTCAAATTGATTCGGAAGCGCTCCATTGAGAAGCTCACCTCGAGAGAATGACCTCTTCGTCGTAACAACTGCCCATGTTGTATTTAACGGAAGGAGATCTGAATCAAATCCTGCGTTCTCAAGGTCAGTGTCTTCCTGCGAACTATCTAAGTCACTCGATATTGAATGAGAAAGATCATCACCATCTTTTAAGCGCTCATAAAGAGAGGTAAGATAAGGCAAGAATCGGATTTTAGCCCAAAGCGGTCCTTTTTGACCTATTTCTTTTTCAGAACCTGTATCAGACCCTGAAGCCAAATGTACGGCGAAGAATTCTGGCTGCTTTGCTCTCAGATCTTGCTCGAGCTTCTTCAATTGTAAAATAAAACCTGACCAGACACGTTCGAGGAGAGCATCCTTGATTTCTTGGAAATCACGATATGTAGAGTTATCTTCTTTCTGGAATGCTCGAACTTTATCTGCCTTGAGTTTTGAGTATGCCGCCTCTAATGAAGAATCTACGATTGAATCGAGCGTGCCATCTTGAAGCGCAGTCTTAAGCGGAACGATTTCTAAATCTTTCGACCGATCAAGAACGACTATTGAGAAATAGTTTTTTCCATCTTGCGTATATTGGGAAAGCGCATCAATTTTATCGCCAATTACAGCTTCTGAAAGCATTCGAGAAAACTCAAGACGATTAGAAATACCTGGAAGAGGATCTTGAGAGCCCTTCATACGAACAACGAGTGTCTGAGTAGATGGCGATTTCTTAGATAATAGATCCTGAATCCACTCTCTTTTGCCAGATATAATAGCCTGCCTAATCGCTACATCTACCTCTTTTCTCGCCTCTCCCGAAAGAGACTCGATGATACGAACTCTATGAGCGGGTGTTTCGGCAGCATACTCGAGAAGAATTGGATATTTTTTTGTGATGAAAGACCAGTTCTGATCATCTTCAAGCCAACTCCATATGTCTTTCAATCTGACATGACTTAAAAGATCATCCTCAGTAAGAGAAGTAATCGAAACTAAGAACCGCTTCTGTACTAATTCTGGGTAAGCCTTTATCACCTCTTGAGCACTGTAAAAGTCTTTTGGAAGTTGAAGACCAGAGTCACCCAACGCCTCTTTAGGAGCGACAGCATTAATCCATGTTTGGATCTTCACAAGATCTCGAAGTGATTGAGCTGAGAGATATGAAGGCAGAGCATATGTCGTGAGCTGAACATCCTGAGATGCAAAGCGAAGAAACGAGTCAAAAGGTTTTTGCGCGGCGATTACATGTGAAGGAATCTCATTAAGAGCTCTCTTAAACAAAAGTGTATCTCTAATAAGAGAGACAGCTTCATGCTCATCTATACCATACGCAACGAGTGACTGACTAATTACAGAATCAACTGAGATAGATCTGTCTCGACCATGCGTTACCTGCTCTACATACTTCCGAGCGGTGTTGTAAAGGAAAGCTTTCGCCTCATCATATGAAACAGTAAGCCCTTCGTTTTCAGCGATTCTTGCAATATTCATCACGGCAATTACCGCATTTTTAGTAAAAGAGGGGCCAAACCAATCCTCTAAATTTGTGTACCCAAAGAGAGAGAGCGGTCTTCCTTCTAGTGTAATATCAGGCTCTAACCATGAATACTGCTTTTGCTGATAGAGAAGAATTTGCTTCAGATATATTGAGGGAAAGGCTCTTTCTGCTCTAAATAGGTTAATTTTAGCCTTCAACACATCTTGTACAGGAATTGTCGTGTCGATCTTTTGATACGAAAGAAGTGAGTCTCGAACCTCAGGAGAGAAGTAACTCCAGACATTCATAGCGCTTAAGAAAGGCGCTTGCGGGTGCTGATACGGCGTAAATCTCTTTTCCTTATTGAGCTTTTCTAAGAGCTCTTTCTCACACTTTTTCCCGCACTTTTCAGCGAGAAGTGGCGCGACAGGAGTCGATAAGAAATCGTCAGCCAAGAATCCACTATTCAAAGGATTTCCAGATCCATCAGGGGAAAGAAGAGGATCTGATGAGAGAAACTGAACATATCGACTCAGCTGCGATTGATAAACCTTATCTCCATTTACGAGCGTTGCCGCAACTTCATCTTTCGCTCCCGTCCCCCTAGTATTTGCAGCATATGTTCCAAAAAATGAAAAAGAGAAAACAATGATTGTTGTAACAACGAAATAAATAGCCCGCTGGTAGCGGCGAAATAAAGCGATCATGTCTCCTCGCTATTTGGTAAAACTTAAAAGACATTAAAGAAACTTAAATGTGTAAGAAACCATCTTACTCTTCTTCACTTAAAGCCTTATTAGCCTTTCTTACGAAATACACTCATTACGAGGGAATCATACAGTTATAGAGATAAGAATTTCCTTTTTACCTCCCTGCACGAGCTCCCTGTCTGATACGAACCAACCAACACTCTTCTCTATTGACCTCTCTACCATCTAAGGAATCATTCCTTATGCGTAGAGAATTAAAGAGGTAAAAGTACTGATTAAGAGGCCTTCCACACTAAACTATAATTATAATATTAAATAATCTCGAAACGGATTAAATTCAGTTATGAGAAGAGACCATCGTAGCAAATGGTTTCTCTTTCACTCAAATTCTTTTTAACCAATACGAGTCAGCCCTGAAACCAACTCAAGTAAGGTGGACTTCTATGGGTGTTGCCCAGTCTTTCAAAAAATTTGTGTCATCGCCTCGAATATCTCCTTTTGTTCCTAAATCAATCACTTGCCTTCTAGAGGGCTACTCCAAAGAGATTTTCTTAAGCGATCTTATCGCCGGAATCTCGGTTGGCGTTATCGCCTTGCCGCTTGCAATGGCCTTTGCGATAGCCGCTGGGCTCGATCCTGAATATGGCATCTATACAGCTATTGTCGCGGGATTCTTGACATCTCTCTTAGGAGGCAGTCGATTTCTTATTGGCGGGCCAACCGGCGCCTATGTCCTTTTAATCTATACCGTATTCTCCGTGCATGGATTAGATGGTCTTAGGATGGCAACCTTAGAAGCAGGCATCATCCTCATAATTCTGGGAGTCTTGCGCATGGGAGGGGTTATTCGCTTTGTCCCTTACCCTGTTATTGTTGGCTTTACTGGCGGTATCGCGCTGACCCTCTTTATTTCCCAGTTAAAAGACTTCTTTGGATTACAGATAGCAAGTCAATCAATTGATCCTGTTGATCGAATTCACGCTCTATTCCGTCATATTCACACTATTTCATGGGCCTCACTTGCGATAGGGGCTCTTACCATAGGAGCGATTTTTACGATCCGAAGATTTTCTAAGAAACTTCCAGCTTTTATAATCGCTCTTGCAGGAGCTGCTATCGTTACTTGGATTTTCGGACTTGACACTCCTACGATTAAAGATAAATTTGGCATCATTCCATCAGAGCTTCCTTCGCTTCAAATTCCTGAATGGGACTTTGATACTGCACGACGAGTTTTTCCAGAAGCACTAGCAATAGCTCTGCTAGGTGCTATTGAGTCACTTCTTTGTGCTGTTATCGCTGATAGCATTACGGGAACGACACACAAATCAAACTGCGAATTAGTCGCGCAAGGGATCGCCAACATTGGCTCAACGCTCTTTGGAGGCATTCCTGCAACTGGAGCTATCGCGAGAACGAACGCCAATATCCAATTTGGCGCTCGTACTCCTTTCGCGGGGATATTCCATGCCATCACACTCTTACTCTTAGTCTATTTTATAGCGCCATTGGCAAGTATGGTGCCGCTCGCAGCCATCTCTGGAGTCCTTCTTGTAGTCGCTTGGAATATGTGTGAATTTGATCATATGAAAGAGCTTTTAGTCGCGTCTCGCTCAGAAGCTATAACGATGGTTATCACACTCTTAACAACACTCTTTGCTGGATTAAATACCGCTATTGAAGTGGGGGTCCTTCTCTCTATTATTCTCTTTGTGAAAAAGAGCAGCGAGATGAGTAAAGGCAAGCTCTGGGCTAAAATTCAGAAAGAAGAGGCAAAGCACGATCGCGAGATAGTCACAATACCATACGACGGGAACCAACTCAAAGAGATGCTCCCTCATGACGTTTATGTCTACGAACTTGAGGGGCCATTCTTTTTTGCGGTCTCTGACATGTTAAACGATGCATTTAACAGATTCGAGACAATGCCCAAAACATTAATTATTCGGATGAGATCCGTTCCTTTTATAGACTCAACAGGAATACAAGCGCTCAAGCGATTCGCTGCACGCTGCAAATCGAAAGGTGTGGATCTCTACATAGCAGAAGCTCGAGCCGGCATCGTTCGTGAATTCGAGAGAACAAGTCTTCTACACACACTTCCTAAAGAGAAGATCGTATCCTCTATTCTCGACGTGATACATTAAGTATAAAAGGGCTTTTTCACCCTAGATGAGAAAGCCCTTCTTGAATTGATCCATAGATACTCTTTTGAATATCGGAAATTCGAAGCGCTTTAAGCTCTCCATAGAGAGGAAAAGCATTTAAATACGAAGAGCCGTTTTTCATCTCTTCAATAGCTTCTTCGCCATTATGAAGGACGGGCAAGAACAGATCCCATGCTGGCTCATCAATAAAAATACTCGCCTGAAAGAGAAGTCCTCTCTTTGTGATCCGACAAGCAGAGCCTCCTACTTTCACCCCATGGAGGAGAATATCATACTGAGTCTTTGACGCCATACAATATGCCTCTAATCGCAAAAGATCTTCGGCAATATTGAGCCCGTCACTTTCCTCTAAAACTTCATACCCCATTGATTTCTTCAGAGCTTTCTCAATCATCGCATGAATTCTTCGATAATTTTCCTTGATGTCAGCAGTGATGAGCGGATGTCCTGCTGGCAAGAGAAGAGAAAAGGCACAATCAAAAGGGCCGTGTATGAGAAGTCCACCACCTGTGGGTCGCATCGCAATCGATATTTCCCTGCGAACACACTCGTCTTCATTGAGAAGTTTATCTTTTTGAAGGAATCGACCAAGAGTAATGGCGCCAGTACGAGGCCATGTATAAAAACGTAAAAAAGGAAAAAGTGGCGGAGCAGTCAAATTCTCAACAGCGTCTTTATCAACTTCCATGTGATGCAACGCTGATGGAGTGGTATCAATAAAGGGAGTCTGAGTATCAAAAGAAGATATCACAGAAAACCTCCCCTCTTTTAACTGTATGAGTTCATATTAGCGATACAACACTGGATGCGTCGTCTCTTTCAACCGATCGCCAAAAACATACCCGAAATGCTTTAGCTGGTGTGTCGACGAGTCATTAGGATTCATCGAGTAGATAGGTTTTGCATCACTCCATCCAAAAAGAAGGACTCGACGGCTCTCGTGGGTCGATCGTGTCGCGTCAAACGCTTGAGCTCTCTCTTGTGGATTTTTAAAGAGGTAGCTAAAGGATGATGGCCCACTGAAAGAAAGATCATTATGTGCGAGCGCATCACCTGAAGATGATTTCTTAAAGAGATCGGGATTAAAGAACAAGACTCGGCCCGCTGTGTGCTCTCCTTGCGGATAAAGCGCCCTTTCGCTCTCCGATGTTCTCGTTGAGAGATCATCGACTGAGTTGTTTCTTTTATCGTCAATAATGAGCGCGCCAACTAAAAGGAGTTTTCCAACTGAGATACTTCCTTCGATATCTAATGGCTGATGAAGAAATGTATCGAGATATCGATCAGTAACAACATGGTCAAAAGCCCAACGAAGAGGTTTTTTCTCGATAAGTTGATAGACAGTTTCCACAAGCTTTCGAGAGAAGAGATACTTTTGGATAACAGGTGAAGAAATCGCAAGATCACGGCCTAAAAGAACTATTTCACTATGAGAAAGTGTTCTCTTTCCAACTGCATAAGAGCTCATACGAGAACTTTCTAAAGAAGAAATGGATCCGGAAGATTGGACAAGACGTGACGCCAATTCGCTATCAATAGCGAGCCCCATCTTTTTTAATTCATCTGAACTAAAGAGGCCATCGAACTCAATCCAACCTTGTCTTTCGAAAAAGCTCTTATCTTCTTTTGCAACCTGTATTCTCATTGTTGCTCTTTTGTTAATCGTATAAACTTTAAAAATTGAATTTACAAAGAAAGAAGCTTGAGGAGATTCCTTAAAACCTCCAGACACTCTCTATCTTACAACACGTCAAGTTTTTCGCGTCATCGATGAAAACAAGACACATGAAAAACAGCGCATCAGTATACTCAGCTTTCCTCATTAAAGAACAGTGAAGAGAAAAAAGCTGACTGAAAAGAAGATCAGTCGAGTCCATTAATCTTAGGCAAACAGCGTGAGTTCATAAAAAAATGAGTAATCCCAAGGAAACCGAGCATCAATTACTCGAAGCACTTCCTCTCATAGAGCACAAACTCAACTACACGTTCCGCTCTAAAAAGATACTCCTTGCCGCTTTTACTCATCGCTCTTACCTCAATGAAGCTGCAAAAGATAAAGAAGAGTTGATAGCTCACAACGAACGCCTCGAATTCTTAGGGGATGCTATCGTCAATCTTTTTGTCTCTGAGACCCTTTTTCGCATATTTCCCCATCATGATGAGGGAAGTCTTTCTAAACATAAAGCGACGCTAGTCTCTGAAAAAAGCCTCTCTCAACTTATTGAGCAATTTGATATCACGAAATACCTTCTCATGGGAAGAGGAGAGCGGATTCAGCAATCTTATAAACGAGCTTCAATATCTGCAGACCTCTTTGAAGCTATTGTAGGAGCGATCTATCTCGATGGCGGGTATGATAGAGTCATACAATTTGTCTCACCCCTCTTTACTCCTCTTTTAACCACCCTTCCAGAACAATTAGAAGAAAACCCGAAAGCTGCCCTCCAAGAGTTTCTTGCTAAAATTGGGAAAGATCTTCCTGAGTATATCCTGATAAAAGAAGATGGGCCCCAACATATGAAGCAATTCGAGTATGTAGTCTCAATTGACGGAGTGATGATCGGCTCAGGATCGGGCGTCACAAAGAAAGAAGCTCAAAAACAAGCCGCAAAGTCCGCGCTTCGCTATATTGAAGCAAATGGATTACCTAAAAAAGAAGCCTAACACTTAGCACATTAGAAGAGATTCCTTTGAGTTATGTCTAAAGTTAAAACTGCATGGTTTTGTTCCTCTTGTGGAAATAAGCAAGCGAAATGGACAGGGCAATGCTCTGTGTGTGGCACATGGAACTCATTTCAAGAAGAGCTGATCGCTGACTCAATCCTGGGAAATGGCAAAATATCGCTCGGAGGAGGCACTTTTGGGTTTCACAGCCTTGCCAAACCAATTAAACTTAAAGACATTTCAAGCCAGCCACTTCATCGGCAAAAGAGCGGCTTTTCGGAGCTTGATAAAACTCTTGGCGGAGGGATCGTTCCAGGCTCATTAATCCTCTTAGGGGGAGATCCTGGGATTGGAAAATCAACCCTCTCTCTTCAAATAGCTCATAAATCGTCTGAACAGTCTGATCGAGTTTTGTATGTCTCTGGAGAAGAATCTCTTGAACAAATCGCACTTAGAGCAAAAAGATTAGGCATTGATGACAGCCAAGAGATCCTCTTCTGCAATACAACTGAAGTAAACGCTATCGTCAAGCAAATTGAAGAGCTTAAGCCAAACCTGGTCATCATCGACTCCATCCAAATTCTCTTTTTAGAAGGGATTCCATCAAGTCCCGGCTCTGTCACACAGGTTAGAGAATGTACAGCAAGACTCATGCAGACCGCGAAAACACTCGATGTTGCAACCATTATCATTGGCCACGTCACAAAGGCTGGAGAAATTGCAGGCCCTAAGGTCCTAGAACACTTAGTTGATACTGTACTCTATTTTGAAGGCGATAAATCACAAAACTTACGTCTCATTCGAGCTATAAAAAACCGATTCGGGCCTCTTGATGAGATTGCCGTCTTCCAGATGTCAGCAGAAGGGCTAGCAGAAGTAACAAATCCTTCACAGCTATTTATTGAGGATCGTGCCCGTGGTACTAGCGGATCTGTCATCATTCCAATGATGGAAGGAACTCGGCCTATTCTTATTGAGGCGCAAGCTCTAGTAACAGAGACGTTCTTCTCAAACCCATCTAGAAGATCTACAGGACTTGACACAAATCGCTTAGCCCTCCTTCTTGCTGTCTGTGAAAAGCGCGCGAAAATGAAACTCCATCAAAGTGACATCTTTGTCTCCATTACTGGTGGGTTTAAAGTGACAGAACCTGCAGCAGACTTAGGCGTTGTATTAGCAATAGCCTCCTCATTTGCCAATAAACCCTTTGATCCAGATACATTAGCCGTTGGAGAAGTAGGCCTAGGAGGGGAGGTCAGGGGAATCAGTCGCATAGAAAGCAGAATTAAAGAGGGTATTCAGATGGGCTTCTCACGCTGCATTGTACCTAAAAAAAACTACAAGGCGGCCTCTACTTTCAGCCATTCTTTGAAAATTATTCCTGTTGAATGGGTTGAAGAAGCAATCGACCTCTTCTTTTAAATAAGAGCTCTTTACACGATAGCCAAGGAATCTCATGACAATGCACTCTCCTTTTCGAATTACTGTTGGAGCTCGATCCTCACCATTATCTCAAGTGCAGGTCAAAGAAATTGAGAAAGAGATTCAGTGCCACTTCCCAGGAGTCCAACTTGATCCAATCTTGCTTGAAACAACTGGTGATAAAGACAAAATTACCCCGCTGAAGAATGTAACGCAAAGCGACTTCTTCACAAAAGAAATAGATGAGCTCCAGCTTCAAGGCAGGTTTCGGATATCCATCCATTCAGCGAAAGATCTTCCAAAGCCGCTCGCACAAGGCCTTACTATTGTTGCGCTAACAAAAGGGGTTGATCCTCGAGATGCGCTCATTCTTCCAGATGGGAAAAGCCTTCATGATCTTCCTCTAAATGCTTTAATAGGGACTTCTTCCCCTCGAAGGGAAGCCGCAATAACAATCTTACGCCAAGACTTGAGACCAACTGATATCCGAGGAACCATACAAGAGCGCTTAAATCTTCTAAAAGATGGAAAAGTTCATGGTCTTATTATGGCAGAAGCCGCTCTCATACGATTAGGTCTGACTCATATTAATAGAGTTTTTCTCGACATTGAACCCGAGCCCCTTCAAGGCCGCTTAGCGGTTATTGCACGAGATACTGATGATGAAATGAAAGATCTCTTTTCCTATATTCACTGTGACTCGTGAATTTGATCTCCTGTAAGAGGGATACTATTGAATGAAGAGTTCTCACTACACGGTATATGCATTAGGCCCATCTCTTCCAAAGGCTATTCGAATAAGACATCCCATGTCTTCAGTCGTTCATATGCCTGCGATACGCCTTCTCTCACTCCCCGTCTTTTCATTTTTAAAAGTAAACAAGTCTACTCACTATCAAGGGCTCATCTTCACAAGCAAACAAGCTGTTAAAGAGGCAAAACGGGTATTTTTAAAGAGAGGATCAGCTCTTCTTCCATCGACAATTGTTTGTGTAGGAAAAGCAACCTTAAAAGAGAGTCTTTCTTTTCATAGCAAATTCATCCAAAGACACAAGAGGCGTCTTCGACGGCTATTGCGAAAAGGACTTATTACCCAGACTATTTTCAAGCCACGGTTTATTGTAGCTCATGAAGAGATTCAAGAAGGAGTGTTCGAATCTATACAGAAACACCTTATACCACAAAACGGACCGCTTCTGTGGATCTCGTCAACACATGCTCGATCTCTACTAAGAGCTAAGCTTTCATCTTCTCAGTTTGATCTCCATGAAATTCCTCTTTACACACCCGTTCCACAAAAAGTGAAACTTCCGCCTACACTATCACGTATCCTCTTTTTTTCATGCCCCTCTTCCGTTCATTCATTCTTCAAATATAGCTCTTGCTCTACTCATCCAGGCTCAATTAGATGCGAAGCAATCGGGCCCATTACCCAAAGCGCACTCACTCTTTACCTTGCTGATGAATGAAAATCTGCATGTGAAATCATTATTTATTCCTTGTTTCATGAAAAAAAGTAGCTCTACCCGTACAATAGATAAAACGATACGATTGCTAAGACTTTCTCTTACATGGCACTTTGAGAAGCCTTCCTAAAGTTTTTTTGTTTAAACACTAGTATGAGGATCTATATTTGCCTATGTCACATACACCTCTTACGTTACCAGAGCTTCCATATCCATATGAAGCTCTAGAGCCCGTCATCTCAAAAGAGATCATGGAGATCCATCATAAGAAACACCATGCGGCCTACGTTACTAACTATAACAAAGCTTTAGAACAATTTAAAGAAGCTGAGGAAAAAGGAGATATCGCAACTCAGATCGCCCTCACACAGCAGTTGAAATTCAACGGCGGCGGCCATGTCAATCACGATCTTTTCTGGAAAATGCTTGCCCCTCAATCAAATGGCGGCGGGGTATTTCATGATGGAGCGCTCAAAAAAGCTATTGAAGCTCAATTTGGCTCAATCGATCAGTTTAAAGAGCAGTTCTCTTCGAAAGCAGTCGCCCATCAAGGTTCTGGCTGGTGCTGGCTTGGGTATAACAAAGCAATGAAAAGACTTGAGATCGCAACATGTGACAATCAAGATCCATTAAGTACGAAAGGACTTCTCCCGCTCCTCGGCGTGGATGTTTGGGAACATGCGTATTACCTCCAGTACAAGAATGTACGAGCTGACTATGTTAAGGCTATCTGGTCCGTCATTAACTGGAAGTTCGTTGAAGAGAAGTATCTCAAAGCTATTGCCTAATTCTCACAGAAACTTCTCTATGACCCTATTGCGACACTCTCTTTTACACTGGTTTCCATGTAGAAGAGGGTTTTTCTTTAATTGCCTTCCCATCTTTCGTAAAATAAAAAAACCGCAGTCTACTTATGAGAAGTAAACTGCGGCTTATTCCATGCCGATAGATGTTAAGAGTACTATATATTACACTCTCAATAAATTGACTGTGGAAAGATCTTTTTAGATCTTGATAAAGCCTTGTGGAGATCCACCTGCTGGCTGACGAGCAGCGCCTTGAGCTAAAGAAGGGCCTGTTGAGGCTTTTGCACCGTCATCGCGGCCTTCGGAAATCTCTTGGCAAGACTTTCTCCACTTCTCAACCATCTCAACAAAGACAGGAGCATAGTTTCTAAGAGCTGCAGCAACTGCATGCTCCATATCGATTGTTGAATGAACGAGAATAAGCTCTTCGTTTACTGCAACACCGACTCCACCACCAGCCATTTGACCACCAAGAAGAGATCCTTCTAACAGTTTCTCATAAAGGCGTAGCTTAATGTTATTGTCTTTTGGAAGCCCATCGAGAAGTGGGGAATAAATATAGAGCTTCTTCGAATTTGGCTCGTATGTGATATGAAGAGAATACTCGTCGTCTATACCAAGAATACAAGTATTATTTTCATCGAAATCTAGATCTTCAAGACCTAGCTCCTTACCAAATTCTTTTAAATTTTCACGTGCATTTTCCAATGACATAGGTATCCTCCCTTAACTCTTTTCGGCGGGCTTGGGAATTACGTCTCATAACTCAATTTTTACATTGTACGGCTGTTTCCTGTATAGGAAAAAAAGACAGCGTATTTCTAATTCTATAAAGAGTTTTTACTCTTCAGTGTGCGCTTTTTCGTCTTCAATTATTTCGAGATTTACTCGAATTCCATTTCGACTTGCGACTGACATCAACAGTGTACGAATAGCGTTAATGGTCTTTCCTTTCTTACCGATGATTTTGCCGATATCTTCTTTTTCAACAGCTAATTCAATAATCAAGGTATGCGTACCACCAATTTCGTTAATTCGAACCTTATCTGGATGATCAACCAAGTTTTTAACAATGTACGCCACAAATTCTTTCATTTTTCGTTCCCTCTATTCAACATCGTACCAGGAAAGCAGGAGTGTTCCTTATGATGGCTTATAATAAAGAGAGAATTTCATGAAAAGGATCTTTCAAAAAAATTTTACAAATATCAAAGATATCCTTAAGAAATTTTCTTTTCTCTTCGTTTTTCGAAGAAGGAAAGTTCCTCCACGATCCGCTCAAATTGCTCATGGCGATCGGCAAGCATCTCAATATTTTTATCGAGAAGAGAGATCTTAGTCAGAATATTCTCAAGGCTAGGAATCGTATCTTTCGAGGTTCTATCAACGAATTCTTCTCTACCCGCCTCTTCTCTCATGATTTTCTCAATCTCTGAAGAAAGGACCTTCAAACGGCTTCTCATTTCCTCAATTTCTTTACCTTCTTCATAAAAACTTTTGGCAAGCTCAATAACTGCACCAATTTCACGTTCCAAGGAAGTAAAAGAAATATGAGGCCCCGGAGGCTTAAGAGCAAGCGAGCGATAGAGCTTGAGCTTCTCTCGAGCCATCTTCACAAGCTTCATTTGCTGCTGGCGAATTGGATTACTCAGCGATAAGAGTGGAATAGCGTCAATGCGCTTAAAGAGTCTAAAGATAGACCCCTCTACACGAGAAGAAAGAGTGGTTACATGAGATTCAAAAGCATCCCCTTTCGTCTCTAATTCTTCTCTTCGCTTTTCAAATGCATCTAAAGATACATCGATCTCTTGTAAGCGTACGTAGACCTCTTCGCCTCTTTCAACTGTATCAATTCTACGACTAACCAATTCTACAAGCTTTTCCTGGATCTCTTCAAGCTCAAGTAAAAGAGTTAATGACTCTTCATATAAAGCTTCTGAGTATGAATAGAGTTCGTAATCTTCATGGCGTAAAAGAACAGCTTGGAAGATATATCTGCTCTTCACTTTCTCCTTGAAGGTGTTCAGCTTATGCGAAATCCGCTCTATTCTCTTCTTTATTCCTTGAAGCGCAGAGTCTATAGCCTCCTCTAACCTCTCAAGCTCTCGAGAACACTGTCGCGCCTTAAGCCCCTTATCCTCAACACCTTCTCGAGTAAATTGCTGGCGCATATTTACATTGGCGGAGTGACCGGCATCCCTCTTGATTACCTTCTTCTCGCTCATATCATCATGAGATGCTTCATAAAAGGACTTGAGGCGGAGTCTATATTGACTCAGCGTTTCATGGCGATGCCATAAAAGAATTGCTTTCGACTTTAATTGAGAAGCAGCTGAAAGGTTAGAGAAAAGCTCTTTCCAACTATCGCGCTCACTAATGAAAGAAGGAAAAGACTTCGAAGAAATACTCAGAGCAAGAAATTCCTTTATCGATTCATTTGGCATGAAAGGCGTGAGGAGTAGTAAACGCTCATGAAAAAAGGAGTATAAAGCCTTCAGCTTCTCCTCTTCTTGACGTCTCCAATCCCCTTTTTGAAATCTCTCTAAAGTAGAAATAGAAGCCTTGAAAAGGACCGGAAGGATAAACTTATTCAGCGTGGATTCGAATGACAAGAAGCCCGTGATCGCAAGAAGCTTTGTGTACCACGGCAGCTCCTCCCATATCCAGTTAAACTGGCGCCATCCTGATGACGAGACGTCTTCGGAGAGGGATTTGATGTAATAGTGAATTGCCTGCTCTATAGAATGTATTGAAATTGATGAACTCATCGACTTCGATGCTTCTCCCACGTCTTCTCTCATGCCACAATCAGCTATCTATTTTCTTCAAAGAGCAGTTCTTCTATTCATTATACGATTAACAATCTCTACATCAGAGAGAAAAATGTGCATCTCTGATAAAACGAACGTTTTTTCACCCCATTAAGCCCCGTACACACGAATGAGCTTTTAAACAGCTCCCTCAAAGCGGCGCTCAAAAGGAGAACATTTTAGCAGCACACTGATTGATTTTCCTAACTAAATCGCCATCTGCCCGCATGATTTCAAGATAATAATGTTGGAAGTAATTGGCATCTAATCACTCGCAAAAATAACTCGGATTGAGATTATTGAGTCATTGATGGGTAAAAGCCAGTAATCCAGCACCATCTAAGCGCATATTTCAAATCCAACACTTAAAAATAAAGTTAGCACATTGTCTAAGTATTAATACAACAAGATCTCTTCTTCATCACTCTTAAATATTAAACGCAACCTTATATCCGATGAAACGTAATCCCTTGCATGACGTGTATGTAAAAAGCTCTAAGTGAACAATGCAGATCATGTATCTAAAGCATATGAAGTTAAGTGCTTACCTTACGCCAAGGATCATTTAATGGTTAGTTCTCAAAATGGCTGGACTTGAGTTTTAACAAAAGACAAAAACTATTGTGATAGGCGGATTAAAAAACAACCAAAACGAGACAAGGATTCTTAATTGAAAGACAAAATCTAACCTTAAAATTTTTGTTGAAATAAAATTTAGTTTTGACGAAAGCCAAGCTTAGTACAAAAAAATAAGGTGCCTTATGGGATTCAGCGTTAACAATAATCCAAATCAGCCAATTCAAAATCAGCCCACAACTAACAACTCATCATCCCATCAAGGACACCTGCAAGGAAGGAAAGCAGCAAGAAAGAAAAACAAAGAAAGCTCTTCCTCAACCCCAGGCCTCAATATCTCAGATCCTTCTTCCTCAACGGAGAATCAAAAGAAAAGAAAACACGATGTGAGCGATGCATCATCGAGCACTACTAAGAAGATTAAGGAAACTGTCTTAGATTCCGATCTCATGGTAGACGATGATGATGATATAAATATTTCCGCATCGTCCTCAGGAGCCGCCGCTTTAGAAGAAGCGCAAAGACTATCCGAACAACAAATAAATGGCTTCATCGGACAAGTCAACGAGGCAGCTTATCTATTATACTCTGCTGATTGGGACCAACCAGAAATTTGCGATCAGGCGAAAGAGAAAATAATAGCCTTGAACCAACAGCGTCGCGAATTTTCAAAAAACTGCTCAGAAGATCAACAAAAAGAGATACTTGCTGCTTTCAAACAGCTCTTTATCCAATTCGCAAAGAACCCCTATATAGATTGGTACGAGGGATGCATCGAGGATTTTGGTTTTCCTCAAGAAACTCTTTACCAAATTGTTGAGGAAGCAGGAAAAAATTCTGACAAAATAATGTCTCATATCGATGAGTTTGGATTAAGCGATCAGCATAAATTAGAACTTGAGTCTCAGTTAGAAAAAACTCCTGTTGAGCAATTTAAAAAAGCACTAATAGATACCAGCAAGGCCAATATTAATCGGCATGAATATATTGAGCAGTTTGTGCTAAGTATGTTAGGTGAAGACGGCTCGAATTCCATCCAAACAGAAGATATATCCCGACTAGTTTCCCTTGGAGGACTAGAGCTTAAGAATCCCACCAATACTTCTAAAATTAAAGTTGCAATCGCTGCGAGTAGTTTGCTCAGGATAATTTCGAAAAGCAAAGAACCGATCCATATACAAGAGAAGGATTTTATTTCTTTCATTAAGCAGATAGATACAATTCGTTACTTCATTGCAGAAGAGTTGAGTGGTTTTCAAGACAAACAGCTCCCGCAATATGTGGAAGTAGGATTATTTGCCTTGGTGCTTCAAGAAAAAAAGATTATATTGGAAAAGAGAAGCTCAAAGAGTCCCTTCGAGGTAGAGACCATAGAAGATCCCAACTATATTGCTCGATTAATGACAGAGCATAATAAGGATCTAAAATTAGTTCAAAATGAACTCCTAACCCCACTCGGCCAATTCAACAACTGCCAGAGCATAGAATACCATAAAGAACTTCTGCACGCAGCTATCCGCGCGAAGCATGACAAAGTGGCTAAATTCCTGATTGAAAGACACAAAGAACTCAAACAGGATCTTCCTGTCGAATTCAATTTTAGCCTGATGTTTGGAGGTCGCTCTTATGAGACCATCCTTCATGCCGCTGCTGAAGCTGGCAATGAAGAAACAGCTCAATTGATCCTTAATGAAGTACAAGTTCAGCTACCCTTACCTCGAAATGAGACTCCTCTCATTAATATGTTGAATACAGAAGGAGATACAGCTCTTCAGGTAGCTATAAAAAAAGGCCACGCAAAAGTAGCAGAATTACTGATTCGAACATTAGCTCAGCATAACCTAGAATTTAATCCTGCAGATGAAAGAGGTGTTTCGATCCTTGATCTATGCGTTCGTAAAAAACTAAGCGGTCCATTAGGGCTCATAATAGATCTGCTAATAGATAATGGCGTCGATCCTCTCAAAGAATTTCGAGGGGGGGCACCCCTTCTCTTTCTAGCAATAAAGGGCCGATCACCGCGTTCAGTTGAGAAAATAATCTCATTTATCAGGCAGAAAGGAGAAGAGATAGCCACCTTGGATGAGGCTGTTTTCATGCTTTGTAAACCTATTCTTGGGTGGAAAGACGAAAGCCTTACTTGCTGCTTCTTCAAAAATTACCCAAACCTCATAGAAATCATCAAGCAAGTTGGAGTGGAAAACCTTAAAGACGAGTTAATATCAAAGCCTGAAAGAATCACAAAAAACCTTGACGAAGCCATAGAGATATGCCTGTTTTTGCAAGACCCAGCCATCTCTACAGCCGTTAGAAAGACCACTTCTTTTGATACATTCAACGCAGCTCTTGATCGAGTGAAAACAAAGAATCCAAATCTTGACATCGACTACACCTCTTTCTTTGCTATCAACTACGAAAAATTAAACACCTCTATGCAGGACGATATTCCTGAAGCGCCCAAAGACACGAGCGTAGATGAGCTTTTAAAGTTGTTTGACACTATCAACTTCACTGATCCGAATGAACCAGGGTATATCAACCCCTCAACTCTTAAAGATGATGGGGAGCCAGTAAACAAAGATCAGCTAAAAGGCTATCTCTCACAATTCGTCTCCAGGATACAAAACAAGGAGCCATTCTTAGGAACTCCTTCTCGAGAGGATAAAGAGACTCTTGATCAATACTATGAAAACTTAGAGACGATTGTCCGTCATGTTATAGCCTCTTTAAAAACGGACCCTGATAAAGAGAGCGTAGCGCGAGCTCTTATCGATCTTGCCGTCGCAGGAAATCACTGCGGGGGGCGTTATATCGGCGAAGCTATGGCTATCTACCAATTACGCTGTACATCAGTGAATAATGAAGAGATTCTTCCAAGGATTATCAGCAAAATAGTCCAGAGGCTCCAACAAGGCGCTGTAGAACAAGTAATGGGAAATTGGCGCGAGGTACACGCCTACAATCGTATTATCTCAACAATAGGAAAAGATCGCTCGATCAGAGGATCCGATCAAGTTATTGACTCCCTCAGCAATCCCGTAGATGAGGAAACTCGAAAAGAGTGGCTTGATAAATATGATAGCATCTTCACAGCCAAAGCTTTAGTGGAGCTCACAGCTGATGTCTTGAACACTGAATATGCAGGTACCGACGCGAAAACAGGAATGAAGTGGCAAGACTTTATCACGGATTGGTTTAAAGATCACATGCCCTCAGACTGGAACAAAGAAAAATTTGACCCTATTCTGGTGAAAACAGAAGAGCTCATTAAAAGTAACGCCTCAAGAAAAGAAATAGCCTCTTTTCTAATGAATGAAGGCGCATACCTACCCCCCGTTCCAGATCCTTTTAAAGCCATAGAAGAAGCTCGAAAACAAAACGCAGTACAAGCAGGCATTGAGGCCTGGAAAGATGTCTGTTCTTCAGAGGAATATAACTCTATCAAACGTGGTTATGATCAGATTATCCAACGTAAAGAAAGTTCAATTCATGATGCTGTTTCAGAGATCTCCGGATTTGATCTGTGGAGCTCTTACCTATCAAGCGAAGATCAAGAAAAACTTAAAGAAAGTCTCCATGCCATTGAGTCTAATCAAAAGCTGAGCGCTGATGAGAAGAGAGAACAAGCAAATCTTTTGATAGAAAAATATGTCCCTAATCAACAGCAGCAAGTCGAGCTCAAGCAAATAAGCGAAAAGATACAAGAACAGATCTCACAGGGGAAAAATCTTTCGGATGCTTTAGTAGTCGTCCCTCAAAATGTCCGGGATACTTTACTCAGAAATATCCAAGGAAAGCAAAGCCGAATCGATGACGAGGCTATATGGTACTTACAAAAAAATGTGCCAGTCTCTTGGATGGCAGAAGATATTAGCAAAATACGCTCAGAGATCTCTCAATTCTATAATCCGGCTACCGCTACCGTCGATGATGTCGATAGGTTAGTTCAATTCCTTCGTTCTCGGTTTGGCGCTTTCATCGCTTTTTCGGTGATGCAGCCACAAACCGCTATCGAAAACCTCAGAAAAGAAGACTATCTTGAGCAAGAAGTCAGGAGTGAACTGGATGAAGAGACCTATATGCCTAAAGATGGTCTTTGGCTTCGAAAAGAAGCTGCTGTGCGAATGCTCGAAAGCTTAGGTATTATAGCATAAGGGCTTCCCATAGTTTTCCCCAACACCCCTTCCCTTTTCTGAGAAGGGGCTTTCTTTCATGTAAAAGAATCTATAATCAGCGTAAAAGGGCCGTCATTGACTAATGATACCGCCATAGATGCGGCGAAAATTCCCCTTTGAGGATAACTTCCACAGTCTCTCTCTATTTGTCTCAAGAAGGCTTCGTATAGTTCATTCGCCTTTTCCTTTCCGGCAGCTTCCATGCAATCCGGACGCCTGCCTGACTTACAAGAGCAATACAATGTAAATTGGCTTATAACAAGAACTTCAAGTCTCTCATCAACAACTGAGCGCGACATTTTTCCATCTTCATCAGGAAAAATGCGAAGGTTGGATATCTTTTTCGAAAGCCACTCAACATCTTGAAGAGTGTCAGAGTCTTTAACTCCGACTAAAATAACAAGGCCTTTTCCGATTTTACCTACGCATTTTCCCTCTACTTCTACTGATGCAGAAGTAACCCTTTGAACAACAGCTCGCATGAGAAGACCTACTCCTTTACATCCACTTCATCTTTCACAATCCGAATTTTCGAAGGCAGTCAATCATATCAGAGGGCAATGGAGCAGTAAAAACTAATTCTTCATTTGTACGAGGATGTTTTACTTTCATAATATGGCAATGAAGCATCTGTCGAACAGCGCCTGTATCCTTAGCACTCTTCTTTGTGGAGCCATACACATCATCGCCTATAATTGGATGCCTTAAGTGAGCGAGGTGAACTCGTATCTGATGTGTCCTTCCCGTATAGAGCCTCACAGTAAGGTATGATGCCTTTTCACTCTTTGAGGCAGAGAGAACCTCCGTTATAGCTTCGCGTCCGCCACTCTCAACAACTGCCATCTTCTTTCTATCGCGTTTGTCCCTATCAATCTGTGTTTCAATTCGTAAAGGGATATCGAATCTGACATCGCCATGCACTATCGCGTTATATTCTTTATAGACCTCACGATTTTGAAACTGAGTCCCCAGTGACCATAGAGAATATGGGTTCTTCGCAATGATCAATATCCCAGAAGTATCTTTATCTAAGCGATGGACAATACCTGGACGCACCGGATCCAATCCAGTATTCTGTAGATTAGGGAAACGATGAATAAGCCCATGAACTACAGTTTTATCCCAATTCCCAGGGGCCGGGTGAACAACAAGACCTGGAGGCTTATTAATGACAAAGAGGTCATCGTCTTCGAAGATGACATCAAATTCGATAGGGAAAGGAGTAAGCTCTTGAGGAGGAACAAGCTTTTTTATCGCCTGATCATCAAGCGAAACTGTATCTCCGTGGCGGACAATATATCTCTTTTTTTGCTCAACTCCATTCACACGAACTGCCCCAGATTCTATGCACTTCTCCAACATGCTCCGCGAAAACAATGGGAAAAGAAGGGATGCTGCCTTATCTAGTCTCAAAGAGGATGTTTTTTCATCGATAACATAAGACATCACCGAAGGAGTCGACTTTCCTTCTATGAACGATCTCTCATCAGGTTGAAACAACAAAAATTCATCATCAAATTCCTCAACCTTATCAAACTGTTGAGAAAATGAGTCTTGCTCGCATACATCTTTGCTGATCATGAAAAGAGCCAAAGGGTAAAAATCGTTAAGATAAAGAGAAACGTATCTACATCTCTTTTATAGAGGAGAGAATAATACCATATATACAAAAGAAACCCGAGAAAATGAGGATTAACCGCGGGACTTTCTTTGCTCTTCTTTGAATCGACGCATAGACGCTTCTTGCTCGCTTCGTATTCTCATAGCAATCCCCATGAGAAGAGCTTTATAGACAGGCCCTGCTTTTTCTCTTAACTCGCTAATATTAGCGACAGTCGTAGCCGTAGCCGCCTGATTTGCCATAGCCGCCGCTTGAGCTTGACTTGGATCAGAAGCTTGTGAAGCAGGATTTGCTGACGTTGAAGGATCAACGGGTGATACTGGAGTTGTCATAAATGCTATTCAAGGCCTCCCTATCTCAAGGACCTCTGACTTTTAAACGTCAATTAGCTCTCTTATTTCCTATATATTATTATATCTTAAAAAAACGAAAGCTGCAAATAGAGTGTCTCTTTTTATCTTATTTAAGAATCTTCATCTTCCCATCTATTCAATTGAATATTGAAACGAGAAAGTACCTTATTGATTGTGTCGAGTGAGAAGCCTTTTCTCGCGCATTTTTGTATTAATTTTTTCTTTTCCTGATACGTAATCGCCTGCCTTCCTCTCAAACGAGCAATTTGTTTCTTAAGAAAAATGAAGAGAGATTCTTCATCATGGGCTAACGAGCGTTGAAAACCGCTATCATCGTCATTATCGATTGAATACTCAGCTTCACTACCTGTTCTATACCGCCGAATTTTTTGATCTATCTCGCGGCTACTTTTTCCTTTAGCTCGCATACTCTCTACCATATTCGAGAGCTTTTCCTTATCATTGACATATCGCTTAGATCGCAGGTATTGAAGAAGAAGCCCAATCGTCTCTTGAGAGACAAAATGGCGCTTTAAAACCTTTTCGATATCCTTTTCAAACATACTTCTCATCGAAAGCTGCTTGATTGCCCATTTAAGCGATCCTTTATACTCAAGCTCTTTGAAAAGCTGCTCCGCCGCTTCAAGACCATTTTCCAGAGCCATTTTCTGAAAAGACTGTATGTCGCTTTGTTTTGGAATGATGGAAGTACTGATACGATGCCATTCTCGATCATCGACAAGGATAACCCACTTTCTTGGAGAAAAACTGATATCTTTTCTCCAAGAGAAGTTGGCAGAAGACTCATTTATACTCTTCTTATCACTCATCATTTAAGCGCTTCCCTCAAAGGAGTCGCAGGATCTTTTTTCTCAAAAGAAAGAATCGGTCTTGGAGAGATTCGAATACCTTTTGCCGTGACACCCTTGACAGCGACAGAGAGAGGATCAAATTCAATAGCGCTCACCTTCTGTTTCAGCTTTGGAACGAGATGGACAATTAAGTGAGTTGGGCTATCTGTAAAGATCTTTACAGCCTGACCTTCTTCTAAGAATTGATACTCTTTATTCAAAATAAACTGCTTGATAACGAATCGCTTACAATATGAAAGGCCTGTTGCCTTTTCTGTATAGATACAGGTCATAATTTTATTCTTATCCGCGACCTCTACAGTCAAAAGCTTTGCTTTCTCTTTGCCAACGTATTCTTTCTCTTCAATAGGAACGACTTTGTATGTGCCGTCATTATAATACAGAATCAAGCGATCAAAATTCGTGCAGGTAATTTTTTGACCAGTTGAGACTTTTGTCCCAATATATCCAGTATTAAGATCATAGCCGACCTCAATCACCTTCGTCTCGATCTGCCTTTTATCAACTGATCCCAGATCTTGAATCTTTGTCCTTCTTGGGAAAAGTGACCCATATCGATCGATGAGATCTTTTAAGAAAGAGATTGTGTACTGAACAATCTGTTTGAGCGATTTTTCAATATTCTTCGCTCTCTTTGATAACTCATCAATCTCTTTTCTATTCTTTTGTTGATCAAACTTAGCGATGCGGCGAATCGGGATCGAGAGCAACATCTCAAAGTCATTCTTTTGAGGAATAGCTTTCAACTCTTCATGAAATGGCTTAAACGCAGCCTCCAAAACAGAGAACACTTCCTCATACACTTCAACTTCTTCAATGCGCTTATAGATCTTTTCTTGGATAAAGATCTCTTCGAGCATCCTTTCAAAGATTTTTCGCTTCGTATCTTGAAGCTCAAGCTCAAGTTCTTTGGCTAGATATCCTTTCAACTTCTCAGCATGGAAAGAGATCGCCTCAGTGACTGTCACTTCCTTAGGATTTCCATCCTGAATGATAACCATCATGCTGGAAATAGATACTTCGCAATCAGTGAAAGCATAAAGAGAATCGATTACCTCAGAAGCATAGACGCCTCTTGGAAGACGGATCTCGATCTCCACTTTCTCAGCGGTGTAGTCATTGATCGCATCGATCTTTATTTTGCCGCGCTTTGCAGCCTCTTCAATTGACGCGATGACGCTCTCTGTCGTCGTTCCAAAAGCCAATTCGCGTATCACGATTGTCTTTGGATCCTTCGTCTCTATGGTCGCTCTGACTCGAACCTTTCCTTTTCCGTCAGCATATTGAGAGACATCCGCAATACCGGCGGTAGGAAAATCAGGAACGATTGAGAATGGCCGATTTTCTAAATACGCGATTTCAGCTTGCAAAAGCTCAGTGAAATTATGTGGCAAAATCTTTGTCGACATACCAACAGCAATACCATCCGCTCCTTGCATAAGGAGAAGTGGTATTTTAATCGGAAGCACTATTGGCTCTGTCTGACGGCCATCGTATGAGGGAACAAACTCTGTCAGCTTAGGGTTAAAACAGGTCTGAAGAGCAAGTGACGAAAGGCGAGCCTCGATATATCGACTTGCGGCCGCAGGGTCACCTGTAAGCGGGTTTCCGAAGTTTCCTTGGCAATCTAATAAAAAGCCCTTATTAGCAATACCGACAAGGGCTTCATAAATCGGCGCATCACCATGAGGATGGAACGCCATTGTCTGCCCTGTGATGTTGGCAACTTTGTGGAATTTGCCATCGTGCATGCGGTACAAGGCATGCAAAATACGTCTTTGAACGGGCTTCAACCCATCTATGAGCTCAGGAATCGCTCTATCCAATATAACGTATGAGGCATACTTGATGTAGTGCTCTTTCATGAGCTCTTTCATGTCATACATATCTATTGTATCCTGTCACCTAAAGGCTTTTTTGTAGTTTGAGAGTCTACTTATAAATGAGGAGTTACTTCTCCTTACAATTCTTCGCGGATGAGGTTGTTCATGATAAAAGCCTTTCGCTCCGGCGTATTCTTTCCCATGTAAAACTCAAGTGTCGAGTAAATATCAGAGAAATGCGAGACCGTCACTGGAAGAAGCCTCATTGTCTTCGGCTCGATAAACTGTTTGAACTCATTTGGAGAGATCTCGCCTAAACCTTTGAAGCGAGTCACCTCACACGTTGCCATCTCTTTTTTAGAGAGCTTGGAGATATATTTTTCTTTTTCAGCCTCTGTATAGCAATACACCGTCTTTTCCTTGGTCCGAACCTTGAAGAGCGGAGTCTCAAGGATATAGAGGTGCTCATTCATCACAAGCGATTCAAAGTATGTTAAGAAAAAAGTGATGAGAAGGTTTCTAATGTGCATGCCGTCGACGTCAGCATCTGTCGCGATAATCACTTTGTTATATCGCAAGCCCTCAATGCCGTTCTCAACATTCAAAGCAGACATAAGGTGGAACATCTCTTCGTTTTTGTAGAGCTGATCCATCTTCATCCCAAAGACGTTGAGCGGCTTTCCTCTAAGCGGAAAGACAGCCTGTGTCATAGGATCTCTTGATGCTACGATAGAAGCAGAAGCAGAGTCTCCCTCGGTTAGGAAGATCATGGACTCTTCTCCACGAGGCACATCCTCATGAAGATGAAACTTCGAGTCCCTCAATTTAGGAATCTTCAGCGCAATTTTCTTCTGCTTTTCTTTCGCTTCTTTTCGTACTGACTGAAGTTCTTTTCTCAACTTTTCGTTGAACTGAACTCTCTCGATGATTTTTTGCGCGATATCAGGGTTTTTATAGAAAAGATCGAGAATCGCGCCTTTCATCTCTTGAGAGAGCGTGCTTTTAATGTCTGTATTCGCCAGCTTATTCTTTGTCTGCGACTCAAAGACTGGGTCTTTGACTTTCACCTTTATTGCCGCAATAAGCCCTTCGCGAACGTCGACGCTCTGAAGGTTCTTTTTACTGTATTCATTGAGGGCCCTTACTAAGGCGTCGCGAAACGCGTTGACATGAGTTCCGCCATCGATCGTGTGCTGGCCATTGACGAAGGAGAATATACCCTCACCATAATGTCCAGTATGGAGAAACGCGATTTCACTCGATTGAGCCTTCGCGTGAAGTGGCTCATAAAGTCTTTCTTGTCCGACAACCTCTGACTGCAAAAGATCTAAAAGACCGGCAGTTGAGAAAAACTCTCGCCCATTCAACCTTAAGAGAAGCCCTGAGTTTAAATAGGCGTAGTACTCTATTCGCTTTGTGATGAACTCTTCTTTAAAGCTAAAGCCTCTTCCGAACACCTCTTCATCAGGTCGGAACTCGATGTAGGTCCCTCTTTCTTCACCTTTTGCAGCCCCCTCGCTCTCTTCAATTAATTTACCTTGAGAGAAGCGGGCCTGCTTAAAGCGGCCTTCGCGCGCACTTCTGACGAGAAAGTGAGAAGAAAGGGCGTTAACCGCCTTTAAACCAACTCCGTTCAACCCTACAGAGAACTGGAAGACATCATTGTTATATTTCGCGCCAGTGTTAATTTGACTTACGCAATCGACGAGCTTTCCAAGAGGAATACCTCGACCTCTATCACGTACGGAGATAGATCCTGAAGCATAATCAATCTGAATATCAATGGCCTTTCCTTCGCCCATGATGAATTCATCTATGCTGTTGTCAATTACTTCCTTCAGCAGGATATAGATACCATCATCTGGATGAGAGCCATCACCCAAACGGCCAATATACATCCCTGATCTCAATCGAATATGAGAGAGAGGATCCAAAGTGAGGACCGCGCCCTCATCATACTCAACTTTTTTCGTTCCCTTTTTAACACTACTAGAAGCTGATTTAACAGATGTAGAAGGTATACTTTGTTGTTCTTGCGCTTGTAGCAGCAAATTTTGGTCTATCACCTTTGGCGTAGTCACAGATACCTACCTCTTCGTTCAAAGCCTACTCTTACAAGATACCAACTAAAAACACTCATCAACAAGAAAATGAAGAATCCTATCTCCTCTTTCATGGATACGCAAGCGAAAGAGTCTTGAAATACAACAAATCTCCTTTCTATCTCATCCTTTTTTTATAGCTTCATTCTCTTATACGTGAAGAAAAACGAAAGGAAGTAAAACGTACCCAAATAAAGTTTCATGAGTTGGAAATATGAACTTGCAAATTCTTAAAGAAAAGCATACTAGAATAAGATCAGGCTAAGCTCTTTTAAAGACTGACTATTAGTTGGTTATTAAAGCCTCATAAAAAGTTACCCATCATTAAGCAGTTGAAAACTATGGATCAAATCTCTCGCCAGTCTATCCAATCGCTATCTCCTACTTCAAGCTCTCCACCTCCAACGCCAGCTACATCGACATGGCACAGTAGATTGATCTCTAAAATTACGTCGTTTCTTCATGAAAATCCTAAGATTAGTTCCCCACTCAATACAGCGAAAAAGATTGTGGCTCGCGTAAAAGAAGCATGGGAAAACGAATCGACTCAAAGCCCTCAAACCCAACACCATTATACTCGAGCAGCAGCTAATACCTCTGAAAGTTCACACACTACAGCAGCAGCAACTACCGCTTTACACCCCACGACTTCTACAGCTTCTTCACAAACACAACGAGATCAGTCGCTATTTCCTGTAGGGGTAACAAACAATCCTGCTCTTCGCGATATTTTGCTAAATACAGGCCCACAAAAATCAACCACTACCCCTTCTTTAACGACACAGCAAACTCAATCTGCACCGGCTTCTTCAACCTCATTAAGGGATAAAATCATCGAAGACTACAAAAACAGCACCTTGCCAGAGAACCCTGAAGATCTCATCAAGGAGATTAAAGATCAAAAAACTGCTCGAGAAATACTTGCTGCCTGTTATAAACATACCCGTCAGACAACAAAGACGTTCACAAAGAATCAATCCAACTTCCTTGTAGGACTCTGCTTTTCTCAGAACCTTGATCAATCATATGGCCCACATCTTGACGCATTCTCAATCATCGCTAAGCAGTATATTGAGAGCGGTACAGCGACAGAATACCCAAATACACCTTGGGCCGTAAGTTTCAATGAGGGGAAAAGAGCTTCTATTCTCAGCGAGCTCAAAGCTGCTCGAGAAACGATACGTGACTATAAAAGTGGTAACATCCCTAATAATCCAGAATCTGAAGTAAATCGACTTAAGAGTCCTAACGTTGCCATGTTAGTGTTCGATGAGTGCTATAAACATAGCTTAGAATATAAAAGAATCTATGATAAACAAATCAATTTCTTATATGGGCTTGGCCTCAAGCATAAATTCAACTTCATCAATTCTCCTCGCGAAAATTCATTCGTCGATGTGAGTACTATTTATGATTCTAGAGGACTAGACGCTAAATTTCCTGAAACACCCTGGGCTATTGAGCGCAAGCAAGATGCAGAAAAATTGGTTAAACTCATCGAACTTGGTAAATTACAACAAGATGCAAACAGACGTGACTGGAGCAACTGGATGGGTCGCCCTAAAAATCTAAAAGGAGAACAAAATATAGCGTTCCACCCGTGGAGTAAACTGAAAGAGAATATAACCGACAAGGACCGTCAAATCTTCAATGCTCTTTTAAAAATCGATAAAGATACTAGCGAGCCTAGCAAGCTCAAAACCCCTAGAGCCGATTTATTTGCGAAGTTCCTTTTTACCCTCTATCAAGCAAGGGAAAATGGCTACGAAGGCTTTCCAGAAAAATCATTAGATCTAGCATATTCACTTCTTGATCCTACTATTACGCAAAATAAAAGAAGCGATATCGAACGGACACTTTCCAAGATGTCTGAGCTGATGAAGGAATGGGATGGAGTTCCTCCACTCAGAGACATACGCAATCATTGCCAGAAAAAATGGTCGGAATTTATCACTAAAGACTCGCCAAAAACCTATAGATCGATCGTATGGGACTCATTAAGGCAGAGTTGACCTACGCAATCACCTTAAAAATTTTCAGTCTCTTCTTAATTATTATAAAATAGAGCGCGAACTAAAAAATAGTGTGTGACACGAATCGGTCGGTTGAGTAGATTTCAGCTTGCTATATTTTTCCTCATAATAGGGTGTATATTTCCTGCAAAAAAGGTTCGTCGAATGGCTGATTTTACTCGATCAACTACTCCCTCAATCAAAGACACCTCTAACCATCCAATTAATGGCTCGACCATCCTCATTACCGGGGGAACAGGCTCATTTGGCCGCCATTTCGCTCGTCATATCCTCACACATTACTCGCCTGAAAAAGTTATCATCTTCTCTCGCGACGAGCTCAAGCAATGGCAGATGCGAGAAGAAGATACAAGCGGCATCTTTCAATCATCTAAAGTTCGATTTTTCTTAGGGGATATTAGAGATAAAGAGCGCTTAAAACTTGCGCTTCATGATGTTCAATTTGTTGTCCATGCAGCAGCCTTAAAGCAAGTTCCTGCCGCAGAATATAACCCTACAGAATTTATCAATACGAATGTCATCGGAGCGATGAATCTGACACAAGCAGCTTTAGAGACGGGAGTTGAGAAAGTCATCGCCCTCTCAACAGATAAAGCGGTCAATCCAATAAATTTATATGGGGCCACCAAGCTCTGCTCAGACAAACTCTTCATCGCGGCAAATGCCTATGCTGGGAAAAGAGGATATCCCCTCTTCTCCTGTGTCCGCTATGGAAATGTGCTTGGAAGCCGAGGGTCTCTCCTTCCCTCATGGAAAGCACGAATTGCTCGAGGAGATACCACACTCCCCATAACAGATATGGAAATGACTCGATTCTGGATCTCGCTTGATGAGGCAGTCTCCTTAGTCTTGCTCGCATTAGCCGGACAAGCAGGAGCCGAAGTCTTTATTCCTAAGTGCTATAGCGTCAAAGTGAAAGATCTCGCGGCAGCTCTCTTCCCTCAAGCGAAATTAGAAATTACTGGTGTGCGTCCAGGGGAAAAGATCCATGAAATTCTTATCTCCTCAGATGACGCTCGATATACCTACGAATTTGAAGATCACTATCGGATCCTTCCTGCTTTCAAAGTACATAAACCCGAAAGAGTTGAGCGCTGTCTTCAATCAGCTATAGGACATGTTGCTGATGGATTTAGCCTTTCATCAGACAAAAACCCTCTCTTCATCACTGATCTTGAAGAGATTAGAAAGCTCATAAAGAGATCCGGCAACGAGAATTAATCTAAGAAGAGAGAAGCTTACCAAGACTGTACTTTGGAGAAAGTGATAGCTACATATGATTGGTGTAATAGGAATTAACCACTCAAGCGCACGGCTTGAAATACGAGAAAGCGTCGGGCAAGCTCTCCTCTCAGTTCTAACCCAAGTTCCGTGCCTCAACTCTATCCCACACGTGATGCTGACAACGTGCAATAGGACAGAGTGGTACTTTTCCTCTTCTAGGCCATTAGAAGTCTTCAATGAGGTCGTCGCCATCCTCAGACGAAAAGTTGAAGATCCTGAGCTCCATTCTCTGTATAGCTACTTCGGCGTAAACTGCTTTATCCATCTCCATCGGGTTGTCTCCGGCTTTGACAGCGCATTTATTGGTGAAACAGAAATCCAAGGGCAAATTAAACTCGCCTACCTTCAAGCTATAGAAAGAAAAACGCTTACCTCGGATCTTCACTATCTTTTTCAAAAAGCGCTCCATGCAGGAAAATCGGTAAGAAAGATCTTCACTCCAAAGATGCAAAAAAACGCGCAGCTCGAGCTGAAGATCGTAGAGAAAATGAAAACCATTGAGAAACTTTCCCTCACCTCAACCAAAATCCTTCTTGTTGGCGCCTCGATGATCAATCAGCGCATCTGTCACGCCTTAAAGCACGAGGGGCGCTATACTCATATCGATATCGCAAGCAGAACAAAAGCGCACGCGGAAGAATTTGCATCCAAATTTTCCATCTCCTCTTTACCTCTTCAAGAGGCTTTGACTTCTTGGAGAAATTATGACTGCATAATCTCAGCCGTAAAGAGCCAAGACTATATCATAGATCATGAAGAACATGCTGTTGGTGAAAGCGATAAGAGACCGACTCTTGTCATTGATCTCGGAGTACCGCGCAATATCGACCCCATGATCGCCTCTTCTGTTGGTCAATTAGAAAATATCGAGACATTGGGATCGAGCGCAGAACTTCAAGACAAAGAGACGTATAGAGTAGCCGCCCTCCTCGCAAGAGATCTTGCGATTTCTTATTACAAGAAGATGGTCCTTCGTCATTATGAAGAAAAGCGCGAAACGGTTCATGATAAAGCTGTCATTCCCTCATACCTGTCTCAGGAGAACAAGATCGAGGAGACAAGTTCCTTCCTAGAGAAGATATGCATTAATCATCACTCTGATAGCCTATCTTTTCTCAAGTGCTCTTATTGCTCCTAAAAACGAAGCACCTATCCCTCATTATAGTGGCCTCTCAATCTACTGAGGCTGCCTCTTTATTCTTCCCCAAAAATAGAGCTGTCTCCATTCAGAGACAGCTCGGATAAGTAGAAAATAATTGTCTTTGGTGATTTAGAAATCAGCCTTTCCAGGGAATCGTGGGAATGGGATGACATCGCGGATGTTTTCAAGACCCGTTACAAATTGAACAAGTCTTTCAAATCCTGCTCCAAATCCAGAGTGTGGAACGCTTCCATATCTTCTTAGGTCGAGATACCACCAGTAGTGCTCTTTTTCGAGTCCAAACTCAGCGATTTTCTTCTCGAGAAGATCGAGGCGCTCTTCTCTTTGGCTTCCTCCGATAATCTCGCCGATGCCTGGAACCAGGACATCCATAGCGGCGACTGTTTTGCCATCGCTGTTGTCGCGCATATAAAACGCTTTAATCTTTCTTGGATAGTCAGTCAAGATGACAGGCTTTTGGAAGAACTCTTCTGTAAGATATCTCTCATGCTCTGACTGAAGATCTAGTCCCCACTGAACAGGGTATTCAAACTTTTTGCCAGACTTTTCAAGAATTCTTACAGCATAGCTATAAGTTGCTCTCTCAAATGGAGTCTCAACCACTTTTTTCAATCGTTCAAGAACGCCTGTATCGACATATTGATCGAAGAAAGCCATATCTTCTGCGCAGTTCTCAAGCACGTACGAGATGACATACTTGATATAACTTTCAGCGCATGACATGTTGTCCTCAATTTCACAGAAAGCCATCTCAGGCTCAATCATCCAAAACTCAGCCAAGTGGCGAGATGTATTGGAATTTTCTGCTCTAAATGTTGGACCGAAGGTATAGATGTCAGACAAAGCACATGCTGCTGTCTCACCGTTCAGCTGCCCAGAAACAGTAAGATACGTTGGGCATCCAAAGAAATCTTTTGACCAGTCTATGGCGCCTTCCTTCGTCTTTGGGACATTCAGGAGATCATGTGTTGTCACCTGAAACATTTTTCCAGCGCCTTCACAGTCAGATGCTGTAATAATAGGCGTATGGATGTAGAGGAAACCCCTTTCTTGGAAAAACTTATGTGTCGCATAAGCAAGCGCGTTTCGAACGCGAGCCACAGCTCCAAACGTATTTGTGCGCGGTCTTAAGTGTGCAATAGTGCGTAAGAATTCAAACGAGTGTCTCTTCTTTTGAAGAACATACGTCTCTGGATCACTCTCTCCCAAGAGTGTAATAAGAGATGCGTGAAGCTCAAGCTTATCACCGGATGGAGCTTCTGCGATGACACCTACTGCGCTGACCGAAGCTCCAGTAGATAGCTTAGGCAATAACTCTGAAAAGTGAGGCACATTTGACTCGACAATGATCTGTAAATTGCCAAAGCAAGAACCATCATTCAGCTCAATAAAGGTAACATTCTTCTGATTACGGACAGTCTTAATCCATCCCTTTACAGTATGTTCCTGTCCAATGAGAAGTGATTTATCTTTAGCAGTCAGTATTGCCTTAATTCGTGTACGCATACTTTTATTTACCTGTCGTTGTACCCATCTCAAGATGAAGCAATCTCTTCAAAGCTCGCATATCATCTTACACATTCTTTTATTGCGAGTTACCTTCAAAAAAAGATCTTTTTTTAGATCTCCTAAAGTAGTCTACCCTACTGCCTGACTTCTCAGCCATGCGATTTCTTTCTTCCAAACTTCGGGTCCCTCCGGCGTCTCAAGATATTTAGGGATATGAAGTACTCTCTTTTCTTTCATAAGAGCCGAGAAGGCGTGGAGTCCCATACAACCTTCCCCTAATGAGGCGTGTCTATCAACTCTTGTTCCACACTCTTTTTTTGAGTCATTCACGTGAAATGCCTTAAGAAATTCAAGGCCTATTTTTTCATCGAATTGATCAAGAAAGGAGCCTAAACCTTGTTCTGTGCTAATATCATATCCTGCTGCGAATACGTGACAAGTATCTACACAAACGCCTATTGGAAGAAATTTTTTTATCTTTTCAATCATATAAGAGATCTCTTCCAAACTCTTCCCTACAGTTGAGCCCTGTCCTGCTGTCATCTCAATAAGGAGCTCCAAAGGCCTTTTCATCTTAGTCGATTGAAAGATCTCTTGAGTAAGTAAAAGGCTCTCTACAATAGTATCAAGACACTTTTCAATTCCACCTTTCAATGCGGCTCCTGGATGGAAGTTTAGAAAACTAATGCCTAGTGCAAGACAGCGTTGGATTTCCTCTGAGAAAGCCCTACGGCTTTTCTGAAGAACCTCTTCGTCAGGAGCCCCTAGATTAATGAGGTAGCTATCATGGCTCATAATCTTCTGAAGCCCAGTTTCCTCAAGCGCTCTATCGAAACGATCGATTATTTCTTGAGTGAGAGGCTTTGCTACCCACTGACGCTGATTTGCTGTAAAAAGCTGGACAGTCGTAGCACCAATAGACACACCCTCATAGAGAGCATTTTCTATTCCACCAGCAGTTGAAGTATGAGCTCCAATTAAAAGCGACTTCTCGTCAAAACCCTTACTCGTCATGAACAGATATTTCCTTGAAGGTTAGAGGATTAAGGAAGCATTCGATTGAGCCAAGAATATAATAAAGTTGGCCTTTGAAAAGAAGATATGAATCTGAGCAAGACGAAAAACTTTTTTAGATCAGCTATAATTACCACGAAATTTAATATTCAATTTTATTTATGGATAATTAATAATTTTATAAAAATAAAGGATATAAACATGATTGATGCGATAAGATCATCAATTAATTACATAAATAATAAAGAAGTTACCTCTCCATTTGTAGCTATTACCAGCTCTCTTCCTTTTATCGGTCCGATCATCAACACCTGGAAGACAATACAGACTCTCAAAGATTCAAACCTTTCAACTCAACAAAAAATAAGAACTCTCAACAAGCTTGATACACTTTCACTTGTATCAAAGATTGGGACCGTAGCGGCATCGATTGCTCTGATCACAGCTGCTATCCTCTTTCCTCCAGCAGCTCCTGCAAGCTTAATAACTATTGCGGTTTTGGCAGCTTCTAATTTCTTTATAATCCCTCGAGATATTACCTCAGCCGTCTATAAGACGCGTAATCTTGCAGCAGTATAAGCCATTCCCATTTCCTTTTTCTCGTGCGGATGAGGCAACTTCTCCGCACGGCATCTCGAAAGAGCCTTTTCAAGGCCATCCTTTACTGCCGCCTTTTTTCCTCTACAAAAAAAGTCACTTGAACAAATGATAGTAGCCAAGAGCACACTCTTTGTGCTCTTGAGTAAGCAATACCATGAATGAAGGTGACTAATGAGCATTACGACTCCCTCTATAACAATAAGCGACATCTTTCATGTATCAATGAATATCTCCGAAGCTTATTCTCGTCTGACTATTTCCGACTCCTCAGATGAGGTTTCTCCCTCAACTCGAGTAATCGCAAGTCTTGCAAATAGAGTTCTTGGTATAGGGATATGCTTCGTTACAGCATGTGAACTTGCTTTATTATCCCCTGTAAGAAAGATTTGGAAGAGCATCAATATCATTCCACAAAACCAGTGGAGCCCCCAGTCAATCGGGAAAGCGGCAGCATCTATATCGGTGACGCTCTATTCTACGGCTTTGAAAATAGCAACCTCCGCTATCCACTTACTCATCCCTGAGATATCAGGCATACTTTTAGGCCTTAAATCACACCTTTTAACCACATACTTTCTTTCAAAAGCACTACTCACTCGAAATGAGCGAATCAACGCCCTTTCCATTAGTGAATTTTTTCAGCTGATAGGCAATTGTGTGGCCCTTACTAATAGATTAAATTACTGCTCAATCAAAGAAGAAGATAGTGAAGACCTATACAATTATGAACTCAGAGCCCTTCCATTAAGACAAATATTTAATATCGCCCTCGACTCATTCCCTCTCTTTCCCACTGAGGACCGAATACAGCGTCTTACGGCCATACTCGATATAAACTCAAGAAGAGATGAACTTCAAGGCGAGAGAGAAGAAGTCCTAGAAATTGACGATGAACAAAATTTACAGCCTGTAGAAGAAACACATCAACTAAGAGCGGATCGAATTATCCTTCCTAGAAATGGCTTTCATGGAGCTGCGACTTGCACATTTACTCGATTATTAGGAGAGATTAATCAAGAGTTTATTGATAAAGGATACTATACAACCGATGACATTCAATCATTCGGCTTTAAATCCAACGCCTTTGCGGCAGTTCAGAATCAAGCGGTCCTTAAAGCAATCCACTCTCATTTCTCAGAGAATGGTGAGTGGAGTGATGAAGATAAGCAAGCCACAATAAGAATGCCAAATGAGAACAGTAACGAGATTGCTATCAATCAATATCCTCGAAACTTCGCATTTGGATCTCCAAAATGCCTCGATGATATGAGGAAGATCAAAAATGCTCTCACGCACTTTCTCAGCTTCACTACGCTGAATAATCCACATAATGCCGATGCCCCATTTAAGTGCTCAAGCGATGAGCTCTTTGAATACCTACTCCTATATGTCATGCATGATCAAGAACAAGAAACTATCAAAAACGCACTCGAGAGCCACAGACTTCACGAAGCACTAACAACTTCAAATCAAGGGGCAAAAGATGCACTACAAGCTGTTGACAACCTTATAACCAATTTCTCAACAGAATATATTGGGAGAGGACTTCTTAACCAAGGAGGAGTATGGGATAAAAGGGATGATGAGCTCATCCAAAGTGCATTTTTTCTCTAGGATATAAGAAAATACGCTTCCTTGCGGCCATCTCTCGAAAGAGGAAGCGTATTCATCAAATCTTGCGATCACGAAGCTTTTAGATAGGCGTTCCTTTGCGCCCTATGAAGAATATATAAATTACTCATGATGATGATAAACGCTCCTATAAGAGTCGAAGAGTGTGGCAGTGTCTGCCATCTCAGATAGTCAATTGATGTAGCCCAGAAGAGCGTTGAGTAATCTATTGGAGCCAAGCGCGATGCTTCAGCAAATCGAAGAGCTTGAGCGACACAATATTGAGCGAGCGACGAGATAACTCCCATAATTCCAAACATAAGCCAATGCTCTAATGGCATCGGCAACCAATTTCCAACGAGAAACGGGAGAGAAACCACCGCAATAGCAATATTCGGATAGATTGAAATAGTTAGGCTATGCTCTGTCGTCGTCAGCTTTCTCATGAGGATTTTGTTGAATGCCGCACAAAGGGTGCCAAGCAAAACAATTAAAGATCCATATTCAAGCATTCCATTCCCAGAAGGCTTTAAGGCGATTAAAACTCCGCCAAAGCCTACAAAGACCGCAACCCATCGGCTTACATCAACTCTCTCATTCAAAACAAGAGCACTTAAAATGACCATGAATATTGGCGAAGTATAGCTCAGGGTATACATGGACGTAAGCGACGTAACGGAGCAAGCATACATGAAACAATATGTACTTACGACACTAACGGCAAGGCGGGCCGCATGGCGAGCAGGCTCTTTTGTCTTTAAAAGAGCAAAAGATCCTGTTTGCCAAAAGGCGACAACAAAGAGAGGCACAAATCGAGAAACAGCGCGCAGGAATGTCGTCTGGTAAAGGCTATATGTCCCTAAAAAATGCTTTACAAGAGCATCTGAAAGAGGGTAGAGCCCAAGACCTATAAACATAAGGAGAATTCCCATGGCGGATCGCGAAAAGAAAGCATGCGTATCCGTATCACGCGGTTCAAATCCTGTTCCTATACAAGCCTCCATTTCTTTTTCAGGAGTATGCTGTGATGAAGCTGAACTCAAAGACATATAGAAAAATCTCGAGACTCCTATTCTATTAAATGGAATGCTTTATCGAAATGAACCTTCTCAGCCTTTAATCTATACTTCACTTCAGCAAGTTAAAAAAGTAACACCATCTTTGTTTTAAAAAAGTATACACTATTTTAATCCAACAGATGAATACATTTTCACTCATCTCGCAATCAGCTTTTCAAAATCAAAGCTTGATGAAAAGAATTTTGTCCTTTCTGATACGTTTCATTTAGGAACTGACGCAAGAGCTGCAATGTCCGCACATACTCTATCGCAAGAAAAAAGCCCTCGCTTCTCTCCAATTCATTCAATCGCCCACGAAAGAGTATAGGCCTCCCCCACATTATTGAAAGCGCTTTTTCTACCACTTTTTCCATAGAGTCTTCTGATAAGAGCGAAATTAATCCGCCATTGATAGCTCCACCACGATCAACTCCTTCTCGACATGTTATTGTTGAGAGAAGTGATAGCTCTTTTTCTTGTTCTCTTGGTAAATCAATGGCGCACTCTGACAGGTACGATGAAGACCATCCTTGCCAAGCCCGACACAGCCCCAAAACCACCAGCTCTTGAAATATCTTATGTTTCTCATAATCAGCGACTTCACCTAACGAAGAGACAACAAATCCATATGCAGAAGCAATAACAAACGAGGAGACCTCAACCCATTTTTCTTGATCCTCTCTTTCACAGAGCGAAAAGAAATACCAACTCTTCGATTGAGGCTCAAAAATTGATGGGTCTTTAAGAAAGGCAAGGAGCTGCTCCTTTGCTTCTTCTAACGAAATTTGTGCGACATCGTATGTAACGCGGTAATGAGGAGAGTCAACAGAGATCGATGCGACCGCAATATTTTCCTTATATTTTACTGCAAGTTCTTCAATAACCAAAGAGCGACTTCTCTCATTGCTATCCAATCGATTCTGTAAATTAATATAGACCCAGCCTTTTATGAGGTGACGACCAAGATCTATGCCGGAAGTTGAGACTAAGCGAGCAAAACACTGACACTCTAAAGAGAGCTGATTGCCAACTGTAGGGGTAGGGCCAATATTCCAAAGGAGGGAGTTAAAGACACTACCTTCTTTTTTCGTCCTTGAAAGATCTTCGACCCAGAGAATTCCGGATAAGTTGCCTAATTCAGCTTTTGGATCAAAAGGAAAGGCTTGGCCCAACAGAATATGGAATATATTTCTGCATTGGATAGTTCCAAATAGATACTTGGGATGATGAAGAAAATGCCGAAAGGAGTGCGTGCGAAGTGATGGGATACTGTGAGCTATTTTCTCCCACAAGACCTTCACTTCTTTGAACGAACATGGAACTCCTTTCGAGTAATCCTTCAAGAGAGAAGAGACGGCCCTTCCTAAAAATGGAAGAAGAAACGGGCCAACTAAAAACTGAGACAGAAGAATCTCTTTTCGATACTTTTCACTCCACCACCCCCCAGGAGCAAGCTTACGGATATTTTTTAATTCATTTGTCAGAGATGAAGAAAAGGTTAACTGAGGGTCAACACCTCTAGATAATCTTTTTGAAATCTCTCTTTGAAATTCAGTGTCGAGATCTTGACGCAATGTCGCAATTGATGCGAGGTAATCACTCGGTTTTTTTTGTTCGGGCATACTACAAGCACATTTATTTGTAATAAGTAAGGATACGAGCTAAATCTTTTTTAACATTCTTGAAATTTGAAAAAACAGTTTGGTATAGTTGTATCCCTTTTTTATTTGTTCGTATCAAATGATTTAAATTCGTGTTTTCTCTTTGATATAAACACCCGACTCACATTAAGAAAAATGGTGTAATTTTGAATTTTCTTTATTTTTCCTTTAGTGCCTAATAGATATCTATCAATAAGGCTAAAGCTTAAGAGAGTTTCTCAATTTCTCACCCATTACACTAAAGTGGTTTTATCAAGTAAGGTGATTCTGTGTCTTCTCAATCCTCGTCCCCTTCTCCTCAAGGGCCATTACAAGATTCAGCTGTCCCGAAACAGCAAGAAGAGCTCCATCAAGATCAAGCGCATACAGGAGCCAAGGACTCTATCCAGAGTATCATGCGATCAACACTCAGATTCCTCTCTGGGACCGCGCTCAGCCGAATAAGCGGCATGATTCGAGATGTTATTCTTGCCTTTTCATTTGGCACCCACGAAGCGCTAGCTGCCCTTTTTGTCGCTTTTCGACTCTCTCACGTTTGTCGAAGACTCTTTGGCGAAGGAGCCCTTCAATCTGCCTTTATTCCACTCTTTGAGGAAATAAGAAAAGAATCTTCCGAAAAAGCCTTCAAATTTTTTAGAGACATGTCAGCCCTGTGGACAACGTTTCTGTTGAGCTTCACAGGCATTTCCATCATCGCTCTCTATCTCATTCAAACATTCTTTCCCCTTAATGAGGGGACACATGAGATCATCTTCTTGATGATCCTCTTGATGCCAAGTTTGGTTCCCATATGCCTTTTTGGGCTAAACGCCTCATTACTTCAATGTGAGAAGAAGTACTTCACAGTAGGGATTGCACCCACCTTTTTCAACCTCTCAATAGCCCTCGTCGCCTTTCTTTTACGGTATACAGATCCAAGAGCTGCCATGCCGTACGTAGCTCTTTCAATTGTATTAGGCTGCTCTTTCCAGTGGTTTGCAACTTTTGGCCCCACGCTTCGCCTCACACAGATCCACCTAGGAACAAGGAATCTCTTAAAGAATATCTCATTTTTCTCACCTGATATTAAACGCCTGTGGGGGCCACTTACCCTCGGCCTTTTAGGTGTAGGAGCATCTCAAATCAATAATGCTGTTGACGCTCTCTTTGCAAGAGCCGCGGATCCAGAAGGCCCAGCTCAGCTTTGGTTCGGATTGAGACTCCAGCAGCTTCCTTTGGCACTTTTCGGGATCGCTCTCTCCGGAGCAATTTTACCTCCTCTATCAAGAGCAATTCAGTCTGACAATAAAAAGCAATATGTTCACTTTCTTGAATTTGCTATTCGACGAGTCATGGCGCTCTTAGCTCCTTGCACAGCATACTTACTCGTTGTGGGCATGGCAGCTATCAACTGTATCTATGGAAGAGGAGATTTCCAGTCACACTCGATCATCACATCGACTGGATGCCTTCATGGATATGCTCTCGCGATGATTCCTATGGGATTGATTATTGTATTAGCTCCAGCTTTCTATGCGAAGCGAAACTACTCTATTCCAACAAAAGGAGCATGCATTTCTTTGGTCTCTAATGCTGTCCTCAATACTATCTTTGTCTGTCTTCTAGGATGGAAAGCTGTCAGCGTAGCTGTCGCGACAAGCATCTCATCATGGATTAATGTAATCTATCTCTACAAAAAGCTCTCAGACGAATTTGGAGGACTTATTACTCCAAAAGGAAGGCAATCATGCCAATCGATCATCATTGCGGTTGTAATAGCATCCCTTACAACATGGGGATTTTCCGCTTGGATCTACAATCCGCCAATCCTGTTCTCTTTATGGGCTGAGAGTGGAAATTTTCTTCCAACACAGCTTATCGATCAGCTCATCTATCTTGCAGTACCCTCTCTCATCTTCTTAGGAAGCATCATTGGAACAAGCCATCTTCTGAAAGCAACCGACATCACTCATATCCTCAAAACAAAAGAAGAATCAGCAATAGAAGAGACGGCTAAAGAGCCTTAAGCCCCTAAAAAAGAAAAGGCCGCGATGAGACGCGGCCTTTTCATCTCCTCAAAGGGAATCTCTCTTACTTAGACTCTACTCTAATGTCAAAAACACTCTCTTGAAGCTCCTCGTCTGATTCAGAAGGCAACTCATAGTTATCAGGCAAAAGATCAATAGGTAGGTCAAGAATCCTCTCATCGGCTGTTCTACCGCATCTTGCAGCATATGATAGAGCAAGGCGATATACATCCCAAAGCACCTGCAGATCAAGGCGGCGGAAATAAACTATTGTGCGGGTGGCTATTTTAATCCCACGCTCTTTTCTTACAGAATTGACAGCATTTCGCAATCTTGAAATCTTTGCGTCCCACAATTTGATGAATGCTGCAGCACTACAATTAGTCTCAACTCTTTCGATGAGAGGACTGCTTTTAAGCATTTTCTTTTGTCTTGCAAGCTCTTCATCCCATAATTGAATAAATCTATCTGCTGTGGGATCTTCTAATGCCCTTTCCAATTCAGCTATGACATGACACGTCTTTTTTGGAGTATTCTCTTGTAGCAAAGAAGCAGTCTCAAGCAATTGAGCATCCTTCACTTCTATCAAGGACTCAGCAAATGAGACAGTTTTTTTCTTATTAGCTTCTTGATTTTTAGACGTTGCATTCTCTGGGCTCTCAATCACTCTTTTTCGAGGTTGAGGAAATTCAACTCGGACTTTCGGCCTCTGCTCAATAGATTTTTGTTGTACTTCTCCAGAAATCTGAGGAGAAGTTCCAAGACTCTCCCTTTATGTCCTCAAGCTGAGCTTTCTTATACGCCTGAAGAAGGACCTTTTGAGCATCAAAGGCGTCGGATTTAGCGATAGTTGAGGTAGATTCCTTGTCTCTGTTCCTTTGCGATACTTCCGTAGATTCAAAAGTAAGCGACGGTTTCTCAGGCCTTAAGCCCTTCACATTAGAAGTATCCTTCTTCAGTTTTCCGGCTGAGATTTTTCTAGGACCAGGACTACTTACGGATACACCTTTAGGGCGAAAAGGAGTTGCGTTAATATTAAGCCCATTATTCTTCTGGAAAAGGGGTACATTACGAGATACATGGGGCAATTTAGGATTGATAAGTGTGTCCTCGACTTTTTTAGAAACCTTCGACACGACCTTATTTTCAAAGGCTTCTTCTGCCTTCACTTGCTTTTTCGTCAAATAAGACGGACTACTCTCTTGAGAATCATTATGTACAGCTTTAGGCAATGTTTCATTTGAGCTGGAAATCGTGAGCTGTCTTTTAAAGATAGATGTCAGAGAGTCATTAATACATTCACCCTCTTCTGGCTCAGCTATTAATTGATCGACAAAGTCATTTGCCCATTTTTCCCACTCATCACCTTCAATAGTCTCTTGTTCATGCTGTTCATCAATAGCTATATGAGTTGTCTGGGCCTGACTCACAGTATAAAATGACTGCCCGTAATCGAAACTATTGTAGAATAGATTTATATCCACCTTCATTAAAAAAGCCTCTAATAGTTAAAATGCCAAATATAATATTAATTACAGTAATTGAATGGAATACAATTCAAAAACACATAGTAATTAAAATAAAAAAAGCGAAATAGGAATTTTTTTCCCATTTCGCTTATTCAAAATAAAAACTTGCTTCGTCAGCGCGTGTGATTAACCAGCGTGAGCTAAGAAGTCACATACCATTGGCAAGTTTACTTCAACAGCCAATGGAATTGATCCCATTGAAGGAAGCTGAAGCATACGGCCAGCAAAATCAGCTTCGTTAAGCTCCAAGTATTCAGGAACTGAGCGAGAAGCGTTTTGTACTGATTCAACTACTGACTTTAATTTCTTTGATTTTTCTTTTACAGAAACAACCATACCTGGTTGAACTCTGAAAGAACGGATGTCAACTTTCTTACCATCAACGAGAATATGTCCGTGTGAGATAAGTTGTTGAGCCGCAAAGATAGTTGAAGCAAATCGAAGGCGGAAAACAACTACATCAAGACGTGATTCAAGCATCTGCATAAAGATTTCTGGCGTATTGCCATGACGGCGAGACGCTTCTTTATAATATTTATGAAGTTGCTTTTCGCTGATCATCCCGAAGGCTGCTTTCAACTTTTGCTTTTCATCAAGCTGAACGCCGAAGTCGGATTTTTTCTTTCGCTTTGCGCCATGCATCCCTGCTGGATTTGGTTTATGAGCCATAGGATTTCGTATTCTATTGAACACGTTGACTCCAAATCGGCGCGCGATGCGGTTTTTAGCACCTGTGTATCGAGCCATTGTATCTCCTGTGAACGCACACTACGTCTTATTCAATTTTGAAACAGAAAGTCTGTCAGAAAAACACCTTTTTCAGCAACTATTTACTCCGGATTCGGAGGATGATTAATCACTAAGGTACAAAAGTCATCTTTTTCTGCAGTCTGAAGGGAAAGCTCTACCTTTCTTTAAAGAGATCAGCAATCTGAAAGCTCCTCAACATTCATACATTTCTGTCTTTGAATAAGAGCCTTGGGGTCTTTCATGAAATTCTTTTCTTACCACTTTGCTGTTTGCTGTGCTCTATCGAGGCATGAAGATTCCGCTCCAAAAGATCATCAAGGATTGCTCTCTTTTTTTCACCTAATTTCCACTCATCGCAAAAAAGAAGAAATCCATCATCGCCATGGAAAAGATAATCCATCCCATGCCTTCTCCCTTTCACGTACTCCGTGCATCTTGATTGAACACCAGTCTTCGAGTGAAATGTTTGAAGAGAGCCATGCGGAAGTCCATCCTTATAGACTTGTGAAGAGATTAACACTCCATTATGGTTCCAAGATTTGGCCTCTCCTGACCTTTTTCCATGAACGAAATGCATCTCTTTCCTCAGCTGCCCTTGGATATCCCAAGCACGTAGACGTCCATGTAATTGTCCTTGGAAATACCAACCTTCAGTCGCAAGACAATCTCTACCTGATACCACATGGTATGTTCGGCAAGGCCCGTGTCTCAGCCCATTTAAAAAGAGCTCTTCTGAAGCTATTTTTTCAACACCTTCATTTTCAACATCTTGAGAGACACTGCGCAACAAGACCCATCCGTTATGTTGGATCGTAGAATCTTCACATTGTTTAATGGTTACAACTTCAAAAGGCTCTATTACATCATAAAAGAAGTCGATGCCAAGACTTTCATCAACGACTCTTAAGCATTTCCCATCAAATGAATACTCAGGTCTCTTTTGACTCATAAGGAGTAAAACCTCATCTCTTCCACGTGCAATCGTTTCCAAGCCCTACTACGTAGCAACTAAAATACTGGAGCCTCATTCTTCGAGAGTACATCAGGCCAAGGGGCAACAGCATACGGATCATCAAAAAACTGCCCTTGGAGAAAAGCCCAACTTACCGCTGAGAAGAAAAGCTTCTTATAAATCATTATTCCTTCGTAAATAAACTCTACTCGCTCTTTGATAGCTTTCTCATCAAACCTTATCTCTTCTTGAGAGACCTCAACGCCATTAGACTTGATTTCAAGCCTCTTTTTCATAAGACACCACTTCTCATGCATCTGCCAAAATGGTTTAAAAAGCCACTTCATCGCGAATGCGGTCTCTAGCTTACACAAAAGCTCCACATACTCTGAATCTAAAGAGATAAGCTCAAAAGGAGCCGACATGAGTTTAGCTTTCAAGTTTTTGACTATCTCCTCAAACGCACAAACCTCGTCAGATATACCTCTAAGAGCTTCACCTAATTTCTCTTGAGTTACTCGCTCTGACATGATTTGTACGCGCATAAGCTCATCTACTACTTTGTGCAAGGAATCTATCGATCTTCGCAGGTGAGCTCGCTCTTTAAAGACATCATCATAAACCTGCTGAATAGAGCAGTACGGAATCCCCTCAATGGCCATACCGCCTGACGCAGTGTTAAAGACCTTAACCTCATCTTTAACAAGCTCATAATACCTTGTAATCCATTGAGCTTCAGTAACCCACTTCATTTCAGTAAGAACTGTTTCCCCATTGTTAGACGTAACTTCCAGGGTCGTACCCCTCTCATCTGAGTCCTGGCCGATCTCTTTTTTTGTGTAGGCAAGTTTTTCGCTCTCGTGGAGAGTATTTTCCAATGTCGAGCTATATCGCTTCCCGCCGGTATAAGCTAAGTCATAGCCAACCATGATAATCGTCGAAGATCCCAGCGCCACAGCAAGCTCAATCAAAAGACTCGAGACACTATCCCCACCATCAATGACGGGCCCATCAATTCCAAGCGCCTCCTCAAAATAAGAGATAAGAGGGTATCCATCTCCTCCTTTCAAATAGATAAGGGGATTGGCACCAGAAGCGACGACACCTTCATTAAGCGCTCTTGAACGGTAGAAAAGCGGTAAAGAGAAAGGCTCTATATATTTAAGCCTCGAGTATTGCATGGGGTTTGGATCAACTGTCGCGGCAAAATGAGGAATAATCCCGGCTTCTAAAAGAGCGTTTGTCGATGAGCCGCCAGAGAGAATCAGAGCTTGATCAGAGATTTTCTGAATAAAGGGCAGAGCTTCTTGAAGAGAGGGCCCTGCCGCCACAACAATAACCGGAACGCCTTTCCATCTTCCGAAAAGATCTGCGGCATTCATTGATTTATTCAAGAGAAGCAGATTTCGTAATAAATTACGTGTATGGGCCACCCCAAATGTAGAAAACTCGTCTGCCACCAATTCTGCGTCACTAAATTTAACCGAAAGGGCCTGAAAGAGAAGCAAAGCAGCCTTAGGCCGCAAGCGCGTATATGGAGGAGAGACAAGCCATTTCCACTTTCTTCTGAAGAGATTCCAGATAAGGAGGTCAAACCCCTCTTTGTCATCTATTCCTTGAAGAGCAACCAAAGAGGTTTGAGGATGTAGAAAAAAAGAATGCGCCATTGACGATTTCATGAAACAAGAAACGACTCTCAAGTCATCCTCAATAAAGATAAGACGGCGCTCTCTTTTCCTTTCAAGCCAAGGGAGGAGCGCATTCCAATGCCACCCCATCCCTATACCGTAAACAACGAGCACCTCGACTTTTTCATCAATATCACGAAGAGAGTCTGCAACCCATGCCCGCGCCTCAAGGAAAGCCCCCTTCTGATCATGGAAAAACCTTGGCACTGATTTGCGAGAATCAAAGATGTTCTCCTCTCCTACTTCCGTTTGAGTGATCTTTAATCCAGAGTCTTCTTCATCAAAAAGAGAAAGGCGTGCTGCGAAAGTAGGATTCACTGATTCAAAAACTTTCCACGATTGAGAGTCCGACATACCAATCCTCATGAAAGCGATATGAAAGAGAATACTTACAGAGTAACAGGAAATAACACGAGTATATAGTTTAGGGGATAAGATGTTCTTACCGCCATTTCTTCTTTCTTGCTTTATTGAAGAGAATGGCGATAAGTGAAATTGGTATGGAAAAATGAAGCCTTAACTTTTTCCAAATAATTTTTGACCAGATGAACGGACACCCCAAAGAGGAATCAAGAGCGCAGTTGCGAGAAACGCGCAGACTGCGAGAGCAGCAAAAAAGCCATCCCAGCCATAATCTTGAGTGATGCGTCCAAGAGGATATCCTGCAACTGCTGCGCCGATGTATGCAATCCATCCGACAAATCCAGAAGCAGTAGCCGCCGCATTTTTATGAGAGAGCTCAGCTGCAGCCATCCCAATAAGCATTTGGGGACCAAAGATTAAAAACCCTATCGTAAAGATCAAGATTGAGTCTACGATTGGATTACATGCCTGGCTATACCAAAAAGCAAGGACTGCGACCGCTACAAAGAGAGAGAAGAGAACGTTAATCTGGCCTCGGCCTCCCTTAAAGAATTTGTCAGAGGCGTAACCTGCGACCAAACTTCCAAAGAAGCCTCCTATCTCAAACCAGAAAACAACTCCGCCGGCGCCAAACTGCGAATAACCCTTCGATTCGACGAGATAAAGGACTGTCCAGTCGTTAATGGCTGTGCGAATAATATAAACGAAGAAGTAGCTAGCGCCTAAAACCCATATAAGTGGATTTTTCAAGACATAGTCAAAAAGGATCTCTTTTACGCTTAACTCTCTTTCATCTAAGTTCTTAGCTTTTGTTGGATAGTCAGATCTATAAACCTCGACAGGAGGCAGCCCCAGTGATTGAGGAGTATCGCACAATCTATTAATGAGGAAAAATCCCCCTAAGATAGCCATCACTCCAGGGAAAATCATTGCGGCCCTCCAACCATAATACTGGGCGAAAAAGCCAACAAAAATTGGGATAAGAGCCCCGCCAATATTATGCGATGTATTCCACAAGGACCACCATCGCCCTCTCTCAGATTGAGAGTACCAGTGAGTGAGAAGCCGCGCGCAGGCAGGCCATCCGAAACCTTGGAACCATCCATTCAAGCCCCAAAAGAGAGCAAAGAAGAGAAGTGATGACGAAAACCCAAAGCAGATGTTGAAAATTCCGGTTAAGATAAGTCCAAATGCCATGAAATAGCGTGGGTTAGACTTATCGCCAAGAACTCCGCTGGCAAACTTACTAAAACCGTAGGTCATCGAAAGAACACTACTTAAAATACCAAGCTGCCCCTTGTCAAACCCGAGATCAAGCATGAGCGATGGCATCGCGAAGGTAAAGCTCTTTCTAGTAAAATAGTAGAATGCATACCCGACAAACATCGAGTAGAATACTCGAATTCGCCAGTACTGATATCGCTTATTTACCTCATCCTGATCTTGTATTTGCGGGATGTGAGGAACTGGATTAAAAACACTGAAGAGGCGTGTCACGTAATCATACCCCGTCTTAAAAATTTGCATGTATGATATCTATTTCGCATCTTATTGTCCATGAGGACAAATTGATATGAATCCATTACTAAATGATAACTAATTCTTGAACGAGTGAAAGGGAAGTAGAATGGCAAAGAGCCAATTCTGTCAATAGGAAAAGAAAAAGTATACGCCCTTTTCGTCCTTCTCAAATCCCTTGAATTACATAGGCATCCAGCCCTGCTTTCCGCCTATAGTTTTGAATTTATTCTTTCTTCGGACTTGCTTTTTCTCATCCGTGGCGGTCGCATCCTTTATCTTTTCAGTAACTAAATCTTGAACATCAGGATTTTGAATAATTTCGCTATGAATTCTTTCTTTAGCTGTCTCACATAAATCGGAAAGAGTTCTTAACTTCTCTGCAATCTTCTTATCTTCCTCAGTAGTAGGCTCTATCTCTGAAGATAATTGGATTCCTTCTCTTTGGGCAATAGCTTGGAGAAGCTCTAAGTTCTCTTTTTGTGCTTCTTCTAAAAGTTCTATTGATTTTTGAAGCTCTTGAAGTTCCTTATAAACCTTTATAAATGAGACTCCTTCCGCAAGTTCTTTTTTTTCGCACTCTAAGGCAAATTTTACGAGCTCTTCGAGCTTCTCTACGATTTCTTTAGGATTTAGAGGAAGCTCAGTCAAAGGAATTAACTCTGGCGGCAATATATTTTCCGCACTCTGCTCTTGCGGAATGCTCTTCACACCTTGAAGCTGAGAGGATGCAGCCTTGGTAGGTTTTTCTTGAGATCGGCTTTGGTCATTATGATCAGTTGACATCGTCTTTTATCTCCTCTTCATCTTCTCAAAAGAAAAAACTTTTCTGTTTCGAAGAACCCTTCTTTATAAATCAAATTTGACACCTGAATGCTATATATACAAAGACGAAGAAAAATGAAAATCTGTCTTTACAATCCACGACTTTTCTTTAAGTCTTACGCGGTGACTTCTTATCATCATAATGGCGAATAAGATCATCCCAGGACGGAAAATTTTCTACTTCGCCGGTGTAAAATATCATTCCCTCAAAATAGAGTGTCACTTGATTGCCCTCGACAATCGCAAAATAGGGCACCCCAATTCGATGAGCATATCCCATAAGTTGAAGGAGGTGAGAAAGGTCAGCGGTTGTAGATCGTGACGGATCGTCTTCATAAAAATGACTTTCATGGGAGATTTTGGCATCTGTGGCCGCTTGCTTTTCGTTTACATCTTGGCGTTTAGATGCCTTACACTCAAAAAGAACAAAAGGAGATAATCCGTAGCGATTTTCCTCAGAAGGGCTCTTAGACCGAAAGAAGACAACATCTACGCGCCTTTTAAGCACTGAAGAGGATAGTCGAGGAGAAGCCGTCTTTAGCTCTCCTATCTCTTCTTTTTTCTTCAAAAGATCAACAAGTGTTTTTAAAGAGAGTTCAACCCCACATAGAGGAAGGGGAAAGCCTCGGCGATGTATAAGAATATCTAAAAGTGCCTGACGAACAACCTCTTCAGGTGTTTTCCTACAAAGACACTTTCGAACAAGGCAAACAATTCCTTCTTTCATATCTCGCCTCTTTCATTAAAGACTTCCTTATTTATAGCTTAATCTCCGAATGCGAAAGAATGAAAGCGTATTATCTAATAGAAAAAGGCCCTTTTCCCGAATCAAGGAAAAGGGCCCTTCTTTTTCAAGCTAATCCTAAAACAACGTAATTACTGAGGAGTGACAATGCCATAACTTCCATCTTTACGGCGATAGATCACTTTCAGCTGGCGATTTTCCTCGCTCTTGAAAATCATGACGGTATCTTGTGAAAGATCCATTTTCATAACAGCTTCATCTTCAGTCAACACTGGCATGAACTTAGTCTCATGAGAGACAACGCGATGTGTAGCTGAAGATATGCTACGATTTTTCGCGTTTTCCTCTTCGATTTGATCGTTGATCTCATGAACGTCGCTCAAAGAAGCCACAACTTTGACTGGCAACTCAACTACTGGGTGGCCTTTTCCATGATGATCTTGAATACGCTCTTTATACTTTGTTAATTGTCTTGCGAGCTTTTCTACAGCTTTATCAATAGAGACATACATATCGTCGCTAGCAGCATGGCTACGAATAATTGTATGACCATACTTCATAAGGATGTCCACACGATGCTCCAGCTTCTGGATATCCATAGTGACATTGACATCGATGATGCGGCTGCCTAATTTTTCGAGACGCGAGATGCGCTCAATGGCATGATCTTTCATTGCATCAGTTACTTGAAGATGACGTCCAGTAACGATGACATTGTATCCTTGATCAAATTCCGCTGCTTTTTCTTTACGTGTCATAGCACCCCCATAAGTGAATCTGGTCGTGGTTCGGTCGACGATGAAAGAGAGAGCTTTTACAGTAAACTCTCTTTCTACCTTTATTGTACGCTCGATACGAGTTTTATGTCTTCAATCGTCTCTTCAATACATAAAACTCTTTGAGAGAGAAATCAAGACAGGATTTTTCTCTAATCGAGAAAAAAGTATTTCGCTCGTAAAACTTTCTTTTCTTCGAGATGATAAAGTTTCATGAGAGTACACACTGCCGACTAAAAGTTTAGATTTCAAGGTGGTTTTAAAGAATTTATTAGAAATTTTCGTGAGGTAAGATTGGCAATGAATCGGATCTTTCGCTCTTTTTCTTCTTCAGCTCAATATTTCCAAGCTGCCCGCATCCAGCCATAATGTCTCTTCCTTTCGTTCTGCGCAAAAGAACACGTACTGAGAGGGATCTTAAAGCCTGAGCGAACATGTCTACCACATCATCAGAAGGCGGCTGGAATCGATCGTGAGACTGGGGGTTATATGGAATCAAATTTACTTTGACTCGCCCTTGAAACCTTTGGACAAGCCCCGCCAGAGCATGAGCATCTTCTATCCGATCATTTATTCCCCGTAAAAGAACGTACGCGAAAAGAACTTCTCGATTTTTGATTTGGATATATTCAGAGACGGCACTTAAAACATCATCTAAAGGCTCTTTTCTATTATGAGGCATCAATTTTGATCTCAAGGCATCATAAGGCGCATTGATAGAGACGGCAAGATTAGGAATAGGCTTTTCAACCTCGTGAGCAAGTTTTCGAATTTGAGAAGCCTTTCCACTCGTTGAAATAGTGATATTCTTCAATCCGAATGCCATTCCTTGCATATCATTTAAGACAGAAACTGCTTGCAAAACGGCATCATAATTATCAAAAGGCTCTCCCATCCCCATGAAGACAATGTTATCGATCTCTTCTCCAAGGATATGTCGAGCGATGAAGACCTGCTGAACTATTTCTGAAACCGTCAAATTGCGCAAAAGCCCCATTCGACCTGTCTCACAAAACGAGCAACCCATTCTGCATCCAACCTGCGAGGAGATACAAATGGTCTTTTTCTTCTGCATTGGAATAATAACCGATTCGATCTCATACCCATCAGCTGTCTTTAAAAGCAGCTTAGTGGTCTCAGTTTCGCTTTTTACAACTTTTACTATCGGCATTAAAGATATAGACAAGCCCAATTCATTATAAATAAATGCTTTAAGCTTATCGGCAGTAGAAAAGGAAGAAATGCCCTCAATAAATGAAGGATCAAAGGACGAGGCTTTTCCGTAAGAAGCATTAAATCCTTTTCCTCTTTTCATAATAAGGTTGTAAAGCTCAACAGCAAGAAGCTTTCCTTTTCCCTGATGATGTGAAGAGATTTCATCCGCAAACTGAGATGAGGTTAATCCAAAGAATTCGGGCAGAAGAGCCATATGGAGTACCACTTTTTAGCAGGAGAGACGACTAAGAAGATGTTTCATTGAAACGCTCTAAAGAAAAAACGCACCGAAGAGGGCTCGAACCTCTAACCACCTGGTTCGAAGCCAGGTACTCTATCCAGTTGAGCTATCGGTGCGTAAGGAAAGCGAAAAATAATGATGCAATTTAAGCGGCTCAAGAAAAAACAGCTTAAAATTCTTGTCAGTTTGACAACGATGGCAACATCCTAGCATGAATACGTGCTTTTTGGGAATGATTTTCCAATCAAACGATAAAATCTACGATACTCTCTCTTGATCGATTATGATACAGTACCCATTTTTAGTTTTAATATACAGGCATCTCACATGCGACCTACTCCCTCATATGGCTCAAACAATCTTTCTTCACGTATCATAACAGGATTTGCTCTTGAGACATCGCCTGTCGCTACATCACCTGATAAATGTATTGTGCGACTTCTTACAGAAAACTATGGCAAGATCTCTTGCATCTATTCTCAAGATCAATCTCCTCCCATTTTTCCTCTCGATGAGCTAGAAGTCGTTTTAGGGAAAAATATACAGGCCCTCTTCTCTACACCATCAAAGTCTGATGAAAGACTTCATCGACCAGGCCTCCTCGCAATCACCGAATGTACAAAGCTATACTCATGTCTTGAAACAATTCAAATGAGCCAAGCTGAATCGGATAGAGAGAAAAAGAGCGAGATCCTTAATCCTTTCGTTCATTTTAAGCGAAAAAATCTCTCTTTAGCCGGCTCTATCCTCAATACATTTTTAATTGAGAAAGAACCTCATAAACCTTCCTGGAACTTATTATTGACACTAGTTCCGCTTGCTCATGAGCTAAATGACATAAAAGCAGTACCTCTTTTGATATCTCTTCTTTTCTTCGAGCAAGAAGGAATCGATTTCGAGGAAATACAACGGGCTATTAAGACATCATTCCCTTACGAGCTCCAAGAAAAAATTCTCAAGGACATCTCTATCTTGTTTTTTGAGAAGACATCTCTTCTCTTTTCTCATGATTTCTCAAACGAAACACTCGATCTTGTAACTGGGATATTGGGATTAACAGGCAAGAAAAGCTCAACAAAACGTTGAGGCCTCAAGTCTTCTCTCAAACGAGAAGGGGGTAAAATAAAAAAAGCCAAACACACATTGTATTGTGTATTTGGCCTTGGATGCGAAAGGGGGGACTTGAACCCCCACGAGGAAACCCTCACTACCACCTCAAAGTAGCGCGTATACCAATTCCGCCACTTTCGCTTTGGGTGTTAAAAACGCATGTAAGGATAGCTTTCTCACCCTTTTTGTCGCAAGGCAATTCTTCTGAAATTCCGTTAACAATTCCTAATAAAGCACATATATGCCAACAATAGACAAGACAAGTACATCACTAAACAATCAAAGAAACCTCCAAATGATGATGAAAGATAGCAAACAAAGGGAAAATCAAGTAGAATAGCCCCAATCTTTTCAAAGATTGGCAAAAAATATCTTTTATCGTTCTATTACAATTTTTTCCTTTTCCACTTAAAACCGCTCTTGTTTTAAGAAAAGAGTAAAGTCAAGCCTTTTATCTAAAAGGCAGAAATCTATCGGATACTTTATGGATACATTATCCTTATACAACTTAGATACACCTCCACGAACGAAACCAGACTCTATGTCATCTGAGCGCTGTGTCTCTTACTCTACTGCGCATGCGTACGACGTCAAGGGAATTGCTCGATCCCTTCAAAGCGAATCCAGCGTCTCTTTTTTTCGAGATGTTATTTTCGTCAATCTCTTAAAAGACGCCCATGACACCATTAAAGGATATTTTTGCTTTCCCTACGGCGCTTTAGTTATGTGGGGTATCAAAGAAGATGAAGAAGCTTCCATCTTAGAAAAGCTAAAGCCTTTTGAACTTGAGCGCACTGAGACAATTGAAAAAGAGATCATGGGCTTTTCTATAGGCGCTCGAAAGACAGCAATTATTGATGACCAAATTGTTTTAGCATCTCCTCATATCTCTTTATGCCTTGCTCTCTCTCATGGGATGGCTCAATCAGTTAAGCTCTCCTTCTTCGAATCGGTTGTCAAGAAGTCCATTGATACAACCAAATACATTCCAGAACACCTTTCACGAAGAGGAACCGTTCCTCTTTCAAAAAGAGAAATAGGAAAGAAAATGGGTGAGCTTTTCTTGGAAAGAAGCTCTATCAATCTTCATTTGGAGCTTTTGGACCAACCGGAATATTTCTGGGATCATCCAGAGCTTGAGCCTATCTATAGCATGATTGCTAACCATTTAGAGCTTGAGGGAAGACTTGACGTTATCAACAAACGTCTCGATATTATCCACGACCTTTTGGAAATGTTGGGAAATGAGCTTAACCATCAGCATTCGAGTAAGCTTGAGTGGATCATTATCATCCTCATCGTCATGGAAGTGGTCATCTCCCTATTTAGAGAATTTTCACCTCATTAACGACTCCTGACGCGAAAAACTTTAGAATAATGACTGCAAGAAAATCAATCCTTAGCTTTATTGCTAAAGGCCTTATCCGAGTATACCAGCGCACGATCTCTCCGCTTTTAGGATCATCATGCCGTTTCTGGCCGTCGTGCTCCCATTATGCTCTTGAAGCATTTGAAACACACTCTTTTGGACAAGCGTTAAAGCTTACTTTGAAAAGAATACTCCGCTGCGGAAGCGGCATGTCAAAAAAATTTCCGCATGGCGGAATCGACAAAGTTCCTCCTCCTTCTGAAGAACCATGAAAAAGCCTGGCTCATGATTCATCAAGTAGTGTGCGCTTTTGGAATCTTAATAACAATTCCTGGAGGAAGCGTATTTCCCTTGATTTTGTTTAAATAGCGAATCTTATCCACTGAAACTCCAAATCGCTTTGAAAGCGCCCATAGCGTGTCTCCTTTTCGAACCGTATAGAGTATATACGGAGAAATAGCCTCTTTAGCTTGTTGTGAAGCTATTTTCGAGGCATACGAAGAGGATTCGTTTGCTTTAGGTGATTGGATTTTCTTCGCTGATTGACTACAAGCCACAGGCTTCTTAGCAGAAGGTTTACCAGAAGAAGAACTTTGCCCTTTTGAATTCTCAGCGATTATTTTATCCGCTTTGATAGCATCTGGTTTTGATACAGCGGCCACTGGCTGACAGCCTTTATCCGAAGATCCTTGTGAGCCTCTCTTCTGAGTTCCAGCTCCACTCTCCGCGATAGGCTTTAAAGATTCGCGGCATATATGAGTGAGCGATTCCTCAAATGCTTTATGATTAATAACTGCCAAAGGAGAAAACTTTTGCACAAACTGACTTCTACTCATCTGGCAAATCTGCGGCGCATTGATTGAAGAAGAGATATATCCTTTCGCCTTCTCAAACAATATGTCTTTTGATGGGCCTTTTGCAATTTCTACAGCAAGTGCGATTGATTCTTGGGAAGCTTGTCGTGGCAATGCCTCAAAGAGAAGGGAAATAAAATCACTCGAAGCAGATTTTTTAATCTCCTGAGGAGGGCACATCGAGATAAAAATCTGAGCTAGGTGCGGAGATCTCGTCCGAGCAAAATCGCGAGCGACGATTAGAGAGAGATCTTGTAGTGTTAGTGGTTTAACTTTCACAGGATCACTTGCCACTACGACTTCTGAGGAACCTGGTATTTCAGAACGTTTTCGTATGAGATTGATATGATCAATAACACCATTCCAGGAGAAGAGCTTTATATAAAGTAGCAGTTTGGTGTCATCTTTAAATAACGGGAACAGCGCCTTTTCAAGCTCAATCCATTCTTGGCTTCTTATGAATGTATCAATAACGGACGGCGTGCACTGCATAGGATCTTGTAGAAGAGAAAATATCTTTTGAGTTGTGTAGGGCATCTTCTCGACGAGAAGGTACTGTTTAATACCTAGCGCATCTTCTGAAGAAAGCGATGTAAAGCACTCTAGGCACTCTTTTTTTTCTTTTCCTGCCTCATTGAGGGTATAGGGAACCGCAACTATTTCTTGAGGCCACTTTCCCCTAGCTTTCAATGGGACGTCAATAGTTATGCCCTTTTTAAGGAGAAGCGAAGCGAGAATATCTTTATTTGTGATTCCACATGATATCTCTTCGGTCGTCGCCATAAAGAGATCTATCAACTCCTCATCTGACAATAAGGCTTTTGACTGAATGTAATCTACGATACAGCTTGAGGCTAGATAATTTGAGAAATAGCCGGTTGAGACACCTACTTCGGATGTATTGACACCTTCGGACTCAACTACAACGGTCACATTTTGGCGATGAATTCCTAAATAGACGAGAAGAGAGAGCAGAGTAATATTTACAAAGAGACTTACAAAAAGATAGATCGCCTTTTTTCCTTTCACATTTTGACGATCTATCAACTCGGAAGTATCTCTTGTATCAGCTCGTTTGTACTCTACGTCCCTCTTCACGATCTCTATCCACTTAAGTAACAACTCTTACATGAGTTTTTCTATTCAATCACTTCTTACTCACACATCCTAGTGAATTCATCTGAGAATAGAGTTCATCGAAGAGCCCTTTAGGAAAGTCTTTTTCATCAAACTGTCGAAAATAAGCTTCAATTCGCTCTAACTCTTGCCCCCAGAGCTCTTCATTAATAGTGAGTAGCGGCTCCATATCAACATTTGGCGGACATTCAAATGAAGAAAGCGCTGGCAAGATTCCTACAGGAGTTTTCACTCCATCTGATACCTTACCCTGAATCCTCTCAAATATCCACTTGATAACATGCATATTTTGAGAAAAGCCTGGCCAGAGGAACTTTCCTTCACTATCTTTTAAGAACCAGTTGATATAGTAGATCTTAGGAAGCTTCTTTGATGCCATAAAAGAGGCATCCGAGCTTTCCTGAGAAAGCCAGTGCGAAAAATAATGCGCCATATTGTAGCCACAGAATGGAAGCATTGCAAATGGATCGTGGCGAATTTTTCCGACCTCTCCTTTTGCAGCGGCGGTCGTCTCTGATGTCATGGAGGCTCCATAAAACACGCCTTGTCTCCAAGAAGCTGCCTCACGCACTAACGGCACAGTCGTAGCTCTTCTACCACCAAAGATGATAGCACTTATTGGAACACCTGCCGGAGAATTCCATTGTGAATCCAAAGATGGGCATTGGTCGAGTGGAGCGGTAAACCTGCTATTCGCGTGAGCCGCCTTATTTTGACCTGGAATATACTCTTCACGTAGCCATGTCTTTAAAGATGAAGGAGGGGGAACATCCATCCCTTCCCACCAAATCTCCCCATCCTCAGTATATCCTACATTTGTAAAGAGGGTATTCTTGGCGATTGCTCTCATTGCGTTCGGATTTGTCTTTTCAGATGTCCCTGGAGCTACTCCAAAGAACCCATACTCAGGGTTAATAGCGCGTAGCTGACCTGTTTTCTTATCCCAGAAAAGCCATGCAATATCATCTCCGACACACTCTACTTTCCATCCGGGAATTGGAGAGGTCAGCATGGCCATATTGGTCTTACCGCACTGGCTTGGGAAAGAGGCCGCAATATACTGCTTTTCGCCTTTTGGATTGGTAACACCAATGATCAACATATGCTCAGCAAGCCAGCCTTCACTACGAGCCATCCACGATGCTAAACGAAGAGCAAAGCACTTTTTATTCAATAGGGCATTACCGCCATATCCACTTCCAAACGACCATACCTCCATCTTCTCAGGGAAATGCGCAATAGCCATTTGCTCAGTATTGCATGGCCACGTCGAATCCCGCTTACCCTCTTTAAGAGGAACGCCGACAGAGTGAATACAGCGAGCGAATGGCTTGTTTAATACTTCTTTGAACACACTCTCGCCTATTCGCGTCATGATTGAGAGATTGGCCACAACATAAGGAGAATCTGTAATCTCAACGCCATAGCGAGAATATGGAGATCCTACAGGCCCCATACAATAAGGAACAACGTACATGACCCTACCTTCCATGCAGCCATTAAATCGAGACTTCATCGTGGCCATCATCTCACGAGGATCGATCCAGTTATTTGTTATACCTGCATCTTCTTTTCGCTCAGTACAGATAAACGTCTTATCTTCTACACGGGCAACATCTTCTTGGGCTGAAAGCGCGAGATAGGAATTGGGATGGGTCTTCGGGTTAAGTGGACGAACTACTTGAGACTTCTCAAGAAGATCATAAAGAAATTTCTTCTCATTCTCAGTATTAAGGAAGAGGATAACGTCTTTGGGTTTCGCTAAAGATGCAATCTCATTAACCCATTGGAAGAATAACTCAGATGTCTCTTTCATCTCTCCAGTCAAAGTCTTTATTGCAGTTTTCCTCATATCCATTTCAAAGCCCCTCTTTTGAAAATGAAAGAGCCTTCCTCTCTCGCCTACCTACTCATACAAACGAAGAAGACAGCTCTTTTCATCGAACCCGTATGAACCACCAATTAAAAATTTCCCTATACCATATAAGCTGCCACTTCAGCTAGAGATCTTTCACATACAAGACAAAAAATTGAGAGGAGAACGAAGAGTGAATCATATGGTGATAAAAGCAATTCTTCTCTCTTCAAGCGACTCTTAAAAGAGAACAAGAAGAGAGAAAAATCAAATCAGAGGACTTTTTTAAGGATTTCCAACTAGCGCTTTGCGCTTTTTGAATTTATCGAGGAATTCTAAAGCCTTTCCTGTTCCAAGGCAGACAGCAAGAAGAGGGTTTGGAGCAATAATAACAGGAAGACCTGTCTCTTTATTAAGAGCTTTATCCAAGCCTCTAATAAGCGCTCCCCCGCCTGCGACCACCATACCTCGCTCAACTAAGTCAGCAGCAAGTTCTGGAGGACATTTTTCCAAGGTGAGCTTCACAGCGTCGATGATCTGCTGAATTGGTTCTGCCAAGCATTCTCTAATCTCAACAGAGTTGATTCGACGAGTAACTGGAAGACCTGAAACCTGATCTCGACCTTTTACTTCCATCTCAAGCTCATGCTCTCCGAGTGGGAAAGCAGATCCGATGGCAATTTTAATCTCCTCAGCTGTTCGAGGGCCAATCATGAGGTTGTACGTGCGTCGCATATAATTGACGATGCACTCATCAAATTCATCACCAGCTATACGAACAGATCGAGACTCAACAATACCACCTAATGAGATGATCGCAATTTCTGTAGTACCACCGCCAATATCGATAATCATGCTTGCGGATGGCTCATGCACTGGTAAATCAACGCCGATCGCGGCAGCCATAGGCTCTTCGATCAGTAAAACCTCCTGAGCTCCAGCATGGAGTGCCGAGTCTTCAACGGCCCTCTTTTCAACACCAGTAATACCTGATGGAACTGCAATGAGAATTCTTGGACGAAAGAGGCTTCTTGCTGGGGAGACACGACGGATGAGCGCTTTTAACATCCCCTCAGCGATTTCAAAATCGGCAATAACACCGTCTTTCATAGGCCTAACAGCATGGATCTTCCGAGGCGTCTTACCGAGCATCGCCTTCGCTTTATGGCCAACAGCCAAAACTTCATTTGTCAACGGGTCTACCGCGACAACAGATGGCTCAGCAAGGACGACTCCGCGCCCTCGAACATATACGAGCGTATTTGCCGTTCCAAGATCGATCCCGATATCGCTTGAGAATACTCCCTTAAACCGAGCAACTTTCTTTGCGGCAAAACGATAAATGTCAGAGAAAAATGATTGCACGCCCATAACTCTTTGATATTGTTCTATATACAATCAATTTAATAGCTTCCATTCCCTTTAAATTGATCGCGCTTTTCTCTAAAAATTTCCTGTTACTCTGATTAATAAAGAGAACGGGATTATTTATAAATTAAATATACTCTACTTCCCTAGACTATCTTTTGCAAGCCAAAGAGAAATCAATCGAGCAAAGGCAGTTTACCTGCCTTTGCAACACTATATTTCATGTAAAAGGGCCATAACATCTTCGTATGTCAATGATGAAAGCGTCTCTTCATCAGACTGAATGATATCGCCCAAGTCTTTCTTCTTTTCATGAAGCTGTGCGATCTTCTCCTCAATTGTCCCTTTGACGATGATCTTATAGCTTGACACCTTTGTCTTTTGTCCCATTCGCCAGACTCGATCTGTTGCTTGATTCTCAACAGCAGGATTCCACCATAGATCATAATGGATAACAGTATCAGCTCCTACCAAGTTTAATCCTGTACCGCCAGCTTTAAGTGAGATGAGAAATACATGGGTCCCCTCATCTTCATTGAATTGCTTTACAAGCTGAAGCCGATTCTTTGTAGAACCATCGAGATAAAGGTACTTGATTCCTTTATTTTCAAGGTCAGCCCTGATAATCTGCAGCATTTTTGTATACTGGCTAAAGACAACAGTTTTTCTTCCATTGGAGACAAGACTTTCAAGTATCTCCATGAGAAGCTCATACTTGGATCCCAATGAAGAATCAAAGAGCTCAACTTCTGTAGTCTCAAATTGTTCTCCTTCCTGATCATCAGAGCCAGCTTCTGCCTTTTCAATTGCACGACGCTGACTTAACACGAGATGAGGGTGGCAGCAAATCTGTTTAAGTTTGGAGATAGTTGCAAGGACATGAAGCCTTGCTTTATCAAATCCGTCTTTCTCAACAAGCTCTTGCAGCTCAGCCTTCGCTTTTTTCGCGTACTCTTCGTAAAGCGCGCGCTCTTCTTCCTTCAGAGTTGAATAGAAGATCTCATGCGAAATTGGAGGAAGATCATCAAGCACATCTTGCTTCATTCTACGTAAAACAAATGGCTGAATCTTATTTTTAAGTTTTTGCAATATCTTATCAGGATCTTTGGATAAAGGTCTGATATAGTTTGCCGAAAAGCGCTCAAATGTCCCAAGAAATCCTGGCATCAAGAAATCAAACAGACTCCATAAATCCTCTAAAGAGTTCTCAACTGGAGTTCCTGTAAGGACAAGCCGATATTGCGACTGAAGCTTCTTCACCGAGCGAGCATTTCTCGTCTCGCGGTTTTTAATAGTTTGCGCCTCATCTAGGATAACATAGCCCAATGGGATAGACTCAAAAAGCTCTACTTCCTTTTGAAGGATTCCATACGACGTAACAATGACATGGGCAGAAGGAATCTCTTGCACCAACTTTTTCCTCTCCTGAGGAGAGCCAAAAAAGAGAAGAGTTTTTAGTCGCGGCTCAAATTTTAAAATCTCTTCTCTCCAATTCTCTACAAGCGATGTCGGGCAGATAATCAAAGTAGGGTCCTTCGCATCGCCCTTTTTGTTGGAATTCCCCTCAGGGAAATAAAATTGCGACAACGTGACGATCGTCTGAAGAGTTTTCCCTAAGCCCATATCATCAGCTAAGACTCCGGCAAGACCATAATCTCTCAGCCTACCCATCCAACGAACGCCATCTCGCTGGTATGGCCTTAGCTCATATTTTTTCTTATTTGAAGATCGATTTTCCTTTTCTTCTTGATCGATGCCCTTCGACTGACCTTTTTTCTCTTTATCGCAGCCTTCTTTCGATACATCCACATTTGACAGCTTCTCAATAAGCGCTTGTAAAGACTTGTCTTTGACAATATTCAGCTTTACGTTCGGATACGAAAGAGAGTCGAGGCCAAATATCATCCACAATGGAACTGACCACTTTTCGCCATCATGGAATGAAGGAATCGACAAATCGTAGACTAATTCCATAAGATCATGGAGAGCTTCCATTCCAACGATATACTGCTTTGTCGAAAGACCGAATCTTTCTTCAGCGTATTGGAGTGGCTTTCCTGTATCAATTATCGGCCTTTTTGCTTTATACGCCTCAACGATTTTTTCAAGAGGAATATTGGCCAGACATCCGGATGAAGTCATATGAATGCTGCACTGGGAAGCTCGCCCATTACCTATCTCTTTTATAGCGTCTAAGGAAAGGTGCAAAGAGAGCTCAATCTCTTCATACGAATAAACATCTTTGACGTAAGAGTCAAATTCCCACTCCATAGCCTTGAAATTTGGAGCGACAACCTCTACGAAGAAGTCCTGGATTTTTCTTTCCGCCTTCGTCGTATAAACTCCTTTTTTCTCATCATAGAGCATACCCCATGTCAAGTTCTGGCTTATCAATTTCTCTTGAGCGAAGTTTCTAGCTAATTGAGCTGGAGTCTTTTCTGGCTTTGAGAAAGCATCACAGATGTTTTGCTTCATCAGTTCATCACTATTAATCCTCTGAATCTCAGGAACAATTTGTCCTCTGCCATATTTAAACGACATCTCTAAGGAAAGTTCGTCATGATCATTCACATTCAGATTGACGACTGGCATTGGTTTCTCAGAGTGACACTTCATCTTATTAAGCTCAGCCTTCGCCTCACTCGACAGATGTACCAAACCATATTGCTCGAGATTTGGCAGTGAGTACGTAATAAATGTAGAAAAGAGGGGATGAGGTATAGAGAGTGAGCCTACAGCCTCTAGTTCAAGTGATTGCTTTACGCCGACTGTCTCTGAAAGAAGGATAAACTTATTCTCAAAGGCAATGAAAGGCCGTTTTGCGTGAAATAATTTCACTTCTCTTAATTTCTTGCAGCCATCGCCATGCGGGAAAGAGACCTCGATGTGTAAACTCTTATGAGGATCTTTCATCAAATTGACATCAAAACGAGGTTTTAAAGGCTGATCAACTAAAAGCTCGTACATTGTATCGAGAGAGTCTTGAATCAGAAAAACTCGACAAGGGACATTTGACTCTTTCATCACTAGGATCGAGGACACCAATTGAATGAACGCATCATATGGAAGAGCATATGATTTGATCGTTTTGCCATCCTTATCTTGCTTCTCGATAACTTCTTGACGATCTCGTAAGAGAGCAATCGCTTGAGCGACACCATCACCAAACGAGTTGTCTGTTAAGAGTGTTCTTTGTGAGCCGAGAATCAAAGGCTCTTGTATAAAGAGAGAATGAAGAAAAAGCTTTGGCTGTTGAATTAAAACTGGTTTTGGTTTTCCAAAAACTTTAACGGCAAAGTGAATCTCAATGAGATTTTTAGACTGAATTGAGGAAAGAGGGCCTATTGCCAAAAAAAGTTCCGCTTGTTCTGCTTGAGCCATCTCCCCCAGAGGCCTTGCAACCAAAGATGACTTTGAGAGCCACAAACCCGCTTGGAAGTACTCTTCAACATACTGTTTTTCCTGCCGCTCTCGGACTTTTTCTCGTGATTTTCTCTCAGCTTCTCTCATGAGAAGATCTGCCTGACGTATATGAAGAGGAACATCTGGTAAAGGCTCATCAGGCTCAATCATGTTCACTACATCGTCTTTCGACTCTTTATGCCTAACTCCACCCTTCTTCTCTATTATGTTAGCATCTATTTGAGACTTCTTTTCATCTTGGTGAGACGAGTCTTTCCTCGATCTCTTTTCGACTCCATTAGAGAGTTCTTTTCTTCCTACTTCAGCAGATAAAACTTTGTCTTTACACTTCTTAGAAGACTGTGAGCAGTTTTTACCGCTCTTCTTTTCGTCTTGCGCTTTCAAATAGGCAACAAGAAGATCAGGGAAATGCTGCTCGAGATAAAAGAGCAAACACGCAAGATGCTGACAATCAACGCCATGAGTACAATCACACGAAGAGTATGCGATATCTGATTCGAGTCGAAGAATCTCGATATGACATGCATGAGCTTCGTTAAACTGCCCTTTTACTTCGGCTTCGAGAGTGATATTTTCTTCGTTCCATCCCGTGAGATTTGCCGAAGTGACCGCCCCCTTCTCAAAGAGGGCTTTTCCCTCCTTTAGACAGGCTTGAGAAAAATCATGTCTCAATTTACGAAAATTTAAAACACTATCTGAGGTCGAAGAAAGTACCATGTCTCGCCATATCCCTTTATTGGTACTCTCAATTCATAAAATTATCTTGAGAGATGACTACTTTTTTTATTTCTATCCTTCCTCTCTCCTTCAAAGAGGCTCTCTTTCCGCTACCGCTTTCGCTTGTTCTTCATCAATTCTCGTAGAGAGCAAAGAAGCCCTTTAAGAAAAATGCAAAAATAACAACAGAGAGAAAGATAACCGCTTTGTAAAGCCCTGGAAGAAAATCAAATATTTATTTGAAGTAAGACTTTATAAGCGAAAACCGCCGTCTACTCTCTTAGAAATTTCTTCCTTGCACAGTGCCGAAACTTCAAAAAGAGTTTTAAAAAAAGACCACTGATTAAAATAGTCGCGAAAAGGTTCTTTTCAACCTTTTTTCAAATTTTTTGTCATAAAAATGACTTTTTTCACCAAAATTGTCATTCTCATGAGAGAAGAAGATAATGATGGCTTAATGATACCGATTACGTCGAGAAGATGATTTCTCTCTCGTTTTTCTCTTTTTGTCAAGGTCACTTACACGATTCATTTTCATCCGATCTCACTTAACATAAATAGCTTTCCTCATATCTTGATGAAATAGGCTTGCGATATATAGACTAATTATCTATATTTTTGGCCAGTTAACGACGATCCAACATCTTTCTCCAGTATGCGGGCGTAGCTCAGTGGTAGAGCATCACGTTGCCAACGTGAGGGTCGTGGGTTCAAATCCCATCGCCCGCTATCTTTTACAATCATTCGTATCTCTTATCTTTCTATACTCCACTCATTATAAAAGAATATTCTCTTGCATTTCCCTGCGAGACTTGATTGCCAAAATTTAGTCGGGTCGGTAGCATCTTCGGCACATATCGATCTTCTTGTGTATATTTCGCTTCGAATTATAAGGAAGATCGCTTGGATGAAAGACTTAAAGCTATTTTACAATAAAAACCTTCTGCGGGTGTAGCTCAGTTGGTAGAGCATCAGCTTCCCAAGCTGAATGTCGCGAGTTCGAGCCTCGTCACCCGCTTTTTACAGAAACTTTCCAAGGTTCTTTTAGCGATTTGTATGAAAAAATGTTGCTGTGTGCCAACACACGCTCTTGAAATCAGTCTCTTCTCTAGGAAAGAGAAATAAGCGTCATTGAGCTCTGTGCCACACAAGGCAAGATATATAAGTGAAATTCAAACTGTAATCCAATCGACCAAGAATACCTTTTCCAATCACTAAAGACGTGAAGGACAAGGCAATTCTTCTAGATATTGTTCAGAGGTTCATCGTGAGCGAGCAAGAACAGACTATTGAACAACGGTCAAACGACCATGTTACCGTACTCTTTAAAACAAAGCCTGGCTGCATCATCAAGATGGAAGTCCATGTGGCTCCTATTGCATGTAAAGCCGCATACGAAAAGGCCATGAAAGAGGTCAAAAAAGAGATTTCTATACCTGGATTCCGCAAAGGAAAGGTGCCAGAAGAGATCGTAGTAAAGCAATTTGGCCCTCAAATCGATCGTCATTCAAAAGAAGTCCTCATGGAAACAGCCTTTAAAGAAGGCATCTCCTTGATCGGACGAAATCCTTTCACAACAAGAAGCGTTCGAAAGTCTGAGATAAAGCAGTACTCAAAGGATGGCAGCGCTACCCTCTTGTTTGAATATGAAGCAACACCTGATGTTCCAGCAGTCGACATTTCATCCCTTATACTTACTCCAAAAGGAGAGATTGCTCAACCGTCGGATGAAGATATTCAATCGTCTTTAACTCGATTGAAAATTATCCATAGCGAGAAGAAATCGATTGAAAGCCGCCCTGTCCAAGAAGGCGACCTCGTCACCATCTCTCTTCTTGATAAATCGGACAGTTCAACTGAAAACCCATCCCATCTCATTGATAATGAGCAATTCTATGTCAAAAAAGGCTTTTTGCCTGATTGGATGTTAGAAGCGGTCATTGGCATGTCTCAAAACGAAAGAAAAGAGACAGTTTCAGTTCCAGAGAATCCTGAGAGCGCAACTCAAGTTGGAAAGAAATGCGAAGTGATCGTCCACCTTATCCAGGAATGCGCCTTCCCTTCAGAGGATGATTCTTTTGCGCAAAAAGCTGGAGCTCAGTCATTTGATGATCTAAAACAAAAGCTCAAAGAAAGAGCTCTTCAAGAGAAGAAAAATGAAGAGCAAAACGCTCTTCGTCTTGAGCTGAAAAATGAGCTTATTCGCCACTACGCATTCGATCTTCCGCAATCACTTATCGAAGGCGAGACTGAAGCTCGATTCCGACCTTTTGTCGAAATGGCAGAAAAGCAAGGGAACAGTATTGATAAAGACGCTTCACGCCGAGAGTTTCAAGAGGAAGTAAAGCGCTATTTCACCTGTTTGTTCCTCATGGAACGTGTCGCAAAAGACGCAAAGCCTACATATAGCCAGACAGAGTTCTTTGATGAACTCACCTATCAGATGATCAAAGCGCCTTTCTATGAGAGAGCAATCTACCCAGGTCTTTCTCAAGAAGAAATTCAGCAGAGAGTCCTCATGAATATCATGATGAAGAAATGCTACGATTGGTGTATTGATCAAAAACTTGGCAGCGTGAAATAAGAGAAAAGAAAAAAGAAGGCTTGAAAAAGAGCCTTCTTTTTAATGTAAAAGTTCTAAGGGACCTCATCTATATTCACTATTTTTAGATCCTAAATGATGTTATTGTAAGCATCGCATGAAAAGCGTTATGAGGCTTTCATATTTTGGGACTACGTGATATATACCCTTCTACAAAAGAAGAGAAAGCGGTGTCAATTTACCGACCCTTCGAAGGCGATGAAGCCAAAAATCTCTTAAAAGAGTACTAAAAGATCACGGGGAAAGAACTCATGAACAAACCTCCGATTTCCATGTCCCTTACTCCTTATGTGATTGAAGATACAGGACGCGGCGAGCGGGTGATGGATATTTACTCACGCCTTCTCAAAGATCGCATTATCTTTATTGGAACTGAGATTAACGATCACATCGCAAACGTCGTTGTCGCTCAAATGCTCTTCCTTAAGATGGAAGATCCTAAAAAAGACATTCACCTTTATATTAATTCTCCCGGCGGTTCCGTTACTGCAGGTCTTGCTATCTACGATACGATGCAATCTCTCGGATGCCCTATCAATACCTACTGTATTGGACAAGCAGCTTCAATGGCCTCGCTTCTTCTCTCATCGGGAACTAAAGGCAAGCGCTGCGCTCTTCCAAATAGCCGAGTCATGATTCACCAGCCTTGGGGAGGCATCGGCGGAACTTCAGCGGATATCGCGGTTCAAGCGAAAGAAATCATCTTTATGAAGATGAAGCTCGCAAACATCTTAGCTGAAAACTGCTCTAAATCACTGGAGAAAATCCTAGAAGATAGTGAAAGAGATTTCTTTATGAGCGCTGAGGAATCTGTTGAGTATGGGCTCACTGATTATGTGCTTCAGCCTAAAAAAGCTCAGACTCTTCAAGCCCCATCAAGATAAGAGCTCTTTCTTACGTGAAGACCGCGGTAATTCCCCATAGAGTAGAGAAAGAAAGTCAAGTGCACTTTCTCTACTATGAAAGAGATATCCCAGATCCTCGAGAAAGCAGCTCTTTATTACTCTTCTCGAAAGAAATCTTCTTATAGATTCCACCATTATAAGAGACATAATTGGAATGAAAGATACAGCAAGTTGTTCCTTCTGCGGAAGACCAGAAGAAGTCGTTGAAAAATTGATTGCAGGTCCAAATGTCTATATCTGCGAGCGATGTGTTGAGCTCTGTTCAAGCATTCTCGATAAAAAGCCAAAGAATCAGAGCGACATTTCGGAACATATTGTAGAGAACGACGAGACTCCAAAGCCTAAGAAAGAAATTACGGTCCTTAAGCCTAAAGAGATCAAGGCAAAGCTCGATGAATATATTATAGGGCAAGAAGCTGCGAAGAGAGTCATCTCTGTTGCTGTGTATAATCACTATAAGAGAATTACCGGAAAGCTCCCTAAAGATACAGGCATTGAGTTTAACAAATCAAACGTCCTTCTGTTCGGTCCTACAGGATCTGGCAAAACACTCATCGCTCGAACACTTGCTCAAATGCTTGAAGTTCCATTTGCCATAGCTGATGCAACGACATTAACTGAGGCAGGCTATGTTGGTGAGGATGTTGAGAATATCCTTCTTCGCCTTCTGCAAAATGCTGATTTTGACGTTGAGAGAGCCGAAAGAGGTATTGTCTACATTGATGAGATCGATAAGATCCACCGAACAACCTCCAATGTCTCAATCACACGGGATGTTTCTGGTGAAGGAGTTCAACAGGCTCTCTTAAAAATTGTCGAGGGAACTGTCGCCAATGTTCCCCCAAAAGGTGGAAGAAAACATCCGAACCAAGAATTTATCAGGATAAACACAGAGAATATCCTCTTCATTGCTGGTGGCGCTTTTGTCAATCTCGATAAAATCATCGCAAAGCGACTCGGACAATCGAGCATTGGATTTAACGTCGATGAAAAAGCTCGTTTCGACACCAATGATATTCATGAGAGAAACAAACTCTTGGCAAAGGTAGAGCCGGAAGACTTTGTGCATTTCGGTATGATTCCTGAGTTTATTGGACGATTCAACTGTATTGCTAACTGCAATGAGTTAACGGAAGATGACTTAGTCAAGATCCTCACAGAGCCAAAAAATGCGATCGTTAAGCAGTTTCAAGCGCTCTTCCATATGGAAAATGTTGAGCTTGAAATCACTGAAGGAGCCCTTCATGCGATCGCGAAAAAAGCTCATGACGCGGGAACTGGAGCTCGAGCTCTTCGCTTAATTCTTGAATCGACGATGCAGGATCTCATGTTTGAGGTTCCGACAGATCCATCGATTCGCCACATCACTATTGATAAAGAGACCATTCTTGAATCAGCGCCTCCTCGAATTCTTCGAAGAGAAGAAAGCGCCTGAGAAAAAATAAAAAAAGGGCATTAAAAAAATGCCCTTTTTTCTTTCCTCCCTCTTACCGGCCTCTCTTCGCAACCCCAGCCAAATATCATCCAAGCCACTGTATTCCAATGACTTACAGATAAATATTTCCCTGCCTTATTTGATCTTACCTATTTTCTTACACTCTTTTTCCCCATTTCAGAGAGAGCCATCAAAGTAATTGAGAAATTAGATCAGTTTGTATCAAATTAAAATTTGTATTATAATACCTTTAGGGGCGATGGTAAAAATTGAACGACTGAAAAAGGAGATTTCTTAGAAAAAGCGCAATTCCTCTCTTAACCAAATGCGCTTTATCTCGTCATTTTTTCAGAACGTAAAGGAATTAAGCATTAGATAAACCCTGTGTAAGAGTCGTGCTCAGAAAGCTTCCTCTGGTAAAGAGGAGCCCATATCCTCTCATGAGCGAGAGTCGATAACACACTCTTTACCTCTCATCGAAGGAGATGGACGATGACACAAACCGTTGTCAACTTCCTCACAAAAGTGGGATCAAACCTGGTTATTGACCCACGTGTCTTTGATTTTGAGATCGCCTCAAACTCTAAAGATCAGTTTATTTCACAGATGAACGCGCTTGTTACCGCTTATAATAACGGCGACACAGCTGCAGTAAAAACGATTCTTACTGATTTAGATAAATGGTCAAAGCTCATCTATGTCGCCAATGGGGCAAACCAAACAGGCGGGCATACAGGATATAACTTCAACACTCATGACTATATCACTGATGCTAGTACCGGGTCTGGAATCGTCAGAACGACCATGAACAGATACATGGCCGAGTATGTCGACCGTCTTATCCGCTCCATGCGAAGCGCTGGCTGGGACCCTATTGTAGATGCAGCTGGAACAGAAACTGCGACGACAGCAATCACGACGATGAAGACATATCCTGATGTGTATCAGATTATGACCTTTATCAATAAAGCTATAGATGCGGCGAATCAAGCGATCATCGTTAATGATTCTTCTACTCAGTCTCAGTCGCTTCAGCAGCTTTTGATGGTCGATTATGTCTCACGAGGAAATGAACTCCTCTATGACGAGATGAACAAACTTCAAACTGCAATCGACCAGAACCAGACCGCTCTTTCGTACCTAAACTCCTTGCAAGACTTGATGAACCAAAAAGATCCTCAACAGTTCATCATGAAACTTCAAATTCTCTCGACGACAAACCCTGCATCGTTGACACAAGGAGAGTATTCAGCTTTTGAAAACCAAAGCTTTAACCAGACTCTTGGAACCGTAGCGAAATTCTCCGCAACTGAAATAGCAACCTATCTCAACACTCTCTATCAATTTGATCCCGCTATTACAGATGTAATGACTATTAACTCCGACCAATATGATCAAATGGTCGGTAACATGTCCGGCGCGTTTTTAACTTTATCACAGCTGCAGAACATGACCTCAACATTTAACTCAAGTAATGGGGGCGTTAACCAAATTCTCACTAACCTCGACCACTTAATAAATACGCTTTCAGTTACAACCGGATCTACTCAGCTTGTTCAATCTCTCAGAACAATTAGAGCAGACTTCGCTGCCGTTCAAAACAGTGGCGGTATTGTCAAATGGGTTCAAGACTTTAACACAAACACAGAAGGCGACTACCAGCGCCACTTAAACAACGCGATCGTAGCTTCTCAGTCGTTAAACGATACGAAACGTGAAGAGCTGCGTCGAACCATGTTTGTATTTGAAGAGTTCTATAAGTCAGCAACTGCCATGCTCAGTAGAATCACTCAGCTTCTTGAAAGAATGGCGTCATCTATCAGCAGGTAATTGCAAAAGGTATCTAATGGGGAGATCGAAAGTATGACAATAGCTCCAATCCCATCGGTTCCATACTATACACGGATCCTCAAAACCTACTTTAGCTGGACAACTGAAGATGACAGGATGACCTACTGGCAGAGGTTTGCTGTATCAAAGGGATTCTCAACGAGCTCTCCTCCAGAAGACTCCCCTGCCCTTCAAAGTGAGTTTGAGGCGTTTTTGGCAAAATACAAAAAGTGGGGGCTGACAACTTCCAGTCTTCGCTTAGGGAATAGTATACCAACAACAAACACATACTATTCTACGCTCCTCGACACCTTTTTTAGCGAAGAAACAGCGACCACTAAAAAAGACATCTGGAATGGATTTGTCGAGTCTCAAGGATACACAACCAATCCTCCAGATACAGCAACAATACGTCAGGCCTTTAACTCATATATAAGAGTCATTCATAGCGAGTCGATTTCAAAGAAAATAAACGACTATTTCAGCCAACAGCCTCTCTCGTTTCGCATTATGCTCTGGGATCATTTTGCTAGATCTAAGGGATCGACAGGGCTTTCTTTGTCCGAAAGCGACCAAAATATGGCAGAGTTCCTTGTCTTTATCCAAAGATACAGCGCATTAGGAATTGGACCTGATTCATTCTCATTGAATCAATCCATTCCTACTTCCCCACCCTTTTATCAAAATTTTATGAGCGCTTACTTTGGAAACCTTACAACTATCGAGCAAACCGATATTTGGAATAATTTTCTCTCCCGGTACGGATATTCGACAAATCCTACAGACTCTGAAAGCGTACAAAAGCAATTCGCAACATACATACAGGGATTAAGCTCACGATTATACTCCCTTCAAGACGCAACCCTTCTCTCTCCAAAAGAGATGGAGTCAAGAGTCATCTTAACTTCTGTTCTCTCCTCGCTCAAGAAATATCTGAACGCGACCGAGCAACAAATTCAGACTCAAAGTAATAGCCTTATGTTCTACGGACGCTGGCAGCAGTATTATACAGACATGATGACTCGGGTTCCCAACCTGACAGGAGGAGAGGCTGGAAAGGTTAAGGCCAACACCACTGATTTATCAAAATTCACATTTGGCTATAACAACATCTCAATGTTAGACGCGATCAACTGGGGTGTTGATGAAGCATTAAAGCACCCCTCAGTCACAGCAGCCTTCGGCAGCCCTGAGCAATCAGGAGAATGCGTAATAGGAAAATATTCCTTTCTTGTTCAAGAGATAAACGGGAAAAAAGAGATACGGCTAGGGATTGACCTCTCAACCGCTCATATTGTCACTTTTAATGGTAATATACCATCAGTAACTACTCTTCCACCAATAAGCGCATCAAAAACCATCGTCTTCGAAGATCCTTCAGCGAACCCGGCAATTAAGCTCTCTACTTCTGAGTTAGTTGATGCGGTACAAAATGGATTTAAAGCTCTTTTTCAAGAAACTCCCGATTTTATTCAGAGAATCAATAACAAGATTGGTATTCCGGGCCGTTATCTTGGGTCTACAGATCCTGCGACTAATGATAAAGATATTCAAGGCAGAGCCGAAGTCAACGCTCTCCTACAACAGTATGTTGAGAACATCAGATCACAGCGCGACGCAATACGAAACTTATCAAGCCAGCTTCAATCGTCTTTAAATCAAAGTAGACAGGGTATTAACAACCAGACAAGCCTTTGGACGTCGATTCTTGAAACTATAGATAACGTGATGAAAGAGATCACTAAGAAAGGTTAATTAACAAGAAAGAGTACCAGTGTGAACCGAATAAACTCTTTCTCTATCCGTTGAGGAGCTAAGTAAATATTATGAGTATCGATCTCAACACCAGTATAAATAATTTCAACACCAACTTTTTTAACGTTACGACGACTGACCAAGCCAATGAGCTCAAACAGAAGTTTTTTCAAGCGACAGGCTATACGAGCGCAGATCTCAGCACTACTGACGCGGTAAAACAGAAGGAAATCTTAGCTAAATACGCTCAATTCCTTGCGGGGCAGCTTAACAGCCTGTATCAGATTGAATCTATTATTGAGCTCTCACCAGAGGAAATAAAACGCCGCAACATCATGTTTGAGACATTTAGTATTGTCTTGAAAATGCTCAACGCGCTTCAGCTTTGTACTCGAGCATTGAGCAATACGCAAGTCTTCTATACGAAATGGCAAAAGCAATACACAAGCATGATGACTAGTATTCCTCTCTATACTCAGTCAGCATCAGGCAGCATTCGCTTTAACGCTAATGATATTGGAAAAAGCACTTTTGGATACGGAAACATACGATTAGAAGATATTGTAAAGTATCTCACCCAAAAACCATTTAAAACCGACCCTGAGTGGAGAGAATTTGCCGCAGGCTCTTTGAAAGTTATCCTTGTAACCGTTCCTGTATCGAATCAGGTTGAGCTCGCAATACAAACCGCAGGAGGCCAGACTCTTTTCTCAACAGCATTGACCAATTGGAATTTCTCCTTAGGAGCTGATGATCCTACTAATGGCATCACTAAACTTCTCTATTTACTGCAAAATGATTATCACTCAAGACGCGATACATCGTGGTACGAATTTATCTCATACGATGAATTAAGAGCTAGGTTAGAGGGAAGATCTACAACAAGCATATCTGGTATCACTTGGAGCAGTATCACATCTCCTGGCTCCGCAGATGAGGACAAAGCTCGAATGCAGCTTCGTGGTGAGGCAAACGGTAAACTTCAGCTCATGATTGAAAACGCTCGATCACTCAAGCAGCAAGTTCAAGATACTGGAAAGCCTATTGAAAATTTAATCAACCAAACGCAAGAAGCAATCCAAAACCAATCCCAACTTCTCTCAGCGCTTACTGAGTCGATGAAAGGCCTTATCGCCGCAATCTTTAGATAAAGCTTTAGGGTTTTGGCTTCTCATATGTATTTAATGCGAATATGAAAGAAAGATGGTGATGCTATGAGCTCTCTTCCTCCAGTACCAGGCCCATACAACGATATGCTGAATGGATACTTTGGTAATTACACGAATGATGTGAAAAGCGCTATTTGGCAATCCTTCTTAGAAACAAATCAACTTCCAAGCGATCCGGATCCTGCGAGTGCCGCTAATTTAAAAGCATTCTCAACGTACATCAATAACTACTATGATAACTTGATTGGCCCAGATATTCCGATTGTAGAAAGAACAAGAATTATCTGGAATATCTTCGACATCCTCATCGCCATGATGAGGACGATGACGAAAACGCAAATTACAAGCCAGCAGCTGCAAAAATACTATCTTCTCAAGCAGCAAGAATATAGAGAAGAGATGAAGCGAACTGTTCTCTATATGGGAACTCCTATTAATGATCCAAAAGCTGATGGCGATCAGACCATAACAACACCAAATAGCGATCCGGCATTGTTTAACCTGGGCTACGGAGATATCACTCTTCAAGAAGTTTTCACAACTCTTATTGCGCAGGCGCAACAAAATTATATCATGTCGCAAAGGAATGGAACTTCGAATGACGCTGCTACTTTTAAATTAGCTACATCACCTCGACCACAGTACTTAACTTACACCACGATCATGAAAGCTCCTAAATTTGAAACATCCGTTACCTTGAGTGTACGTCAGAGCTCTCCTGGCTTTTACCAATTAGACGTGCGTCTCGATACGCAAGAAATGACGTATCCCGATGAAACGGCAAAAAAATTAGGCATAAATGGAACAGTAAAAAATATTACCGTATGGAATAAATCTTTACCTGTTAGTAGCACTTCAATTAATGGACCCGTCTCTTTCTTTAAAGATATGTTCTATTCTATGTACAACACCTACAAAGGGCAATATTGGGAAATCGCACCACAATCATTTAATGAGGCTCGAGACGAACTTCGGGCTGTAGCTGATTTAGGACTCACCAATGAGTTGTATAATAACTATGTAGCAATGTTTAAATTGTACAACCTTCGCATTAACTGGCTAGATGAAATCAAATTCACCTATGTTGGTTCCGACAACAACAAGAAAAACATATATTCCACTATGGCTGGTAAACGGGGCGAATTCAATAAAAGATCTCAGTCATTTATCGACGCGAACAAATCACGATCCGACACAATTAAAGATTTTTCTAACCAGCAAGCAAACACTGTGGATCAAGCATCAAACGGACGTCAACAGACAAGTAGCATGCTTCAGTCCGTATTACAGCAGCTACAGACAATTATGAACTCTATATTCAAGAGTTAATTCTATTTTCAATTAAGGCGCTCTTTAAAAGAGCGCTTATTATATCTACCTCTTTTTATATCTACTTTTCTCTCCTCTCGAAGATTTACGTAAAAAAATTCGTAGGTGGAAAATTATAAAAAATTTTATACAATGGAATTAGGGGAAGGATGCTTTATTTCAGGGTATCAAGAGTGATGCCATGCATCCCCTATGATGATTTTATGAAGAAAGACGCAATCGTAGCTAAAGTGATCTAGCTATAAGGGAGTATGGTATATGGAGCAGAATCAGAAAGAGGGGAAAAGTATATCTGAACAGCTAGAAGCTGCCCATAAGATGTATGATGGCCTCGACAAAGATAAAATAGGCGAGAAAATTTCTAGCTTAACAGCGCTAGCAGGCGGCCCAACAAAAGAGACCATACAAACCCTTCTCGTCGGAGCGGCTGATAAGGGAATCATGCCTAAGCATGCCCTACAGTTAGGCGATGACACCATGGAAGCAATCTATGGGCAAGCATACAATCTGTATAATCAAGGAAGATACAAAGAAGCCTCATATATATTCCGCCTCCTCATGCTCCTCGATTATATGACACCTAAGTATATCTTGGGTCTTGCTGCATGCCTCCATCGAATGAAAGATTATAAGAATGCCGCGAATATCTACCTTCTCTGTGGAACGATTGACGTGACTAACCCACTTCCTCATTATCACGCGGCTGACTGCTATATCCAGCTCAATGTTCCTGAAATGGCTGTATTCTCCTTAGGCCTTGCAATCACGGCAGCAGGAGACCAACCACAATACGCGGTTGTAAAAGAGCGCTCTACACTGATGAAAGAAAGCCTCGAAAAGCAGTTAGAAGAGCAAATGGCACATACAGCTGCAAAAGAAAAAGAAGGAAATAAGAGTAAGTAACAGACTCTTGAAAAGAGGGGAAAATAATAAATCCCCCTCTTTAAAAATGCTAATATGTGAGTGCTCTTAAAGGAATACCGAAACTTCAAACTCTTTTCAGCGATACATCTCTTCTACAAGCTTTAGCGTATTGAATAGCATATAGAGACTGAGCCAATAATGAGCGCTAGATGAATCGATTGTTATCCGCCCTCTCAGTGAATTCTAGACCTCTCTTCAAGAGAGGCTTCGAGTTTATCAATAGGAGATGACAATAGAGTAAAAAATGAAAATAGGTTGAGCCCTCTAAGAGAAAAAAAACCTCCTTCACACAGCTCTGGTCTCTGATGAATTATTCGACATTAGAGAGATTGGACTAAAGTCTGAATGAGCAGTTATCTCTTAGAAAGGACTCGGCTCTCTCCTACGGAGGAACCTTCAATGAGTACAATTGATCCTAACACCTCTCAATCATCAACATATACACCAGACTACCTCGCTAATCCGCAAAAGGACCCTGCAAAGGTTGAAGTTGCTGGAAGCGGAGCCGGAGGCTCTAGCGTTACAATAAAAAAAGATGATATTCAAAACGGCATACCTGTGTCGCAGCAAGGAGTTCAAGATCCAACACAATCTCGGACTGTCAAATCGAACGATCCTGTCCTAGCCTCTCCTGATCCTCAAAAAAGCTCGTCTGAATTCAGTCAAATGAATGCAGAAGTCACTAAGTCGATCATTCAGTATGCCATGACGCTTTTCGGGATGGAATCTCAAACTTCACTGACGACATTAGTCCAAAAGGAAAATGGTAAAAATGCCACTGACGACGAACTCACATTTGTCAGGCAAGCAATTGAAGATTACTCAACAGAATCTGAAGCTGGAGTGGATTATCTCAAAACAGATACAACAACGACAGATGTAAAGCTACCTAAAGCTGGAACTGAGAAAACTCCTGAGGCAAAAGATCCTATTGATGCTTGGATTAAGAGTATCAATGATCTCATGACAGATCTCGATCCCGTTTCTACTGAAAATTCAACAATCTTGAAAACGCTTGAATCCAAAGATTCTCAAGCAATTGCTCAGATGCTCATAGAAGCTTCTGGGTTAGAGACGCTCACTAACCTCTCCCCAGCAGACAAAGAACTTGCCATCGCAAAATTTAATGACCTCGCGAAGATTATCGCGGAGAAAAATGAAAATGGCGGATCCTATCTTACAGGACTTCCTATTGGGAGCTTTCTGACAGTTGTCTTCGCTCGTACATTAGGCATCGCTGACGATAAATCTCTTAGCGCTGAACAAAAAGAACTTCTCGCATCCTTACTCAATAATGCCGCAGAAAAAGTGGCGAGTGCCAACTTCCAAAGCATTACCAGTCGTGAAGAACCATCAGCCGAATATAAAACTCTTACAGGCGAAGATTCTGAAGCCATACAAAAACTCTTAAACGAATTCATAAAAGATATTGACGCATCAAAGCTTTCCGCCGATCAAAAAGCGGCCCTTGATGCAAAAATGGCGGAACTGAGCAAAAAACTTACTGATAAAAGTTTAGATGAATCAGTAAGATCAAAACTTCTCTCAAACAATCCAGATGTTGTCAAAGAAGTCCTTATCTCGCTCTTAGGCGATATGAGTGATGTGCCGGCTCCTGTTTCCCAATTCCTCCTCAGCCAGATTGTTCCTACTATCGCTCAAAGCATGGGAGCGATCAACGAGATTGAACTCAATGCTCGATTAAAGAGCTCAAACCCTGAAGAGGTAGAGCAAGCCCTCAACATTCTCTCAGGATTGGCACATGATAACACACTTCCTCCAACAGAGAAAAAGATTATACAAGACTATCTGAAAGTCTTATGCCAAGCACTCGCATTCATGGCGCAAATTCGCTCATTAATCACTCGACTGGAAGGCGAATTCACTCAAGCTATTGCCGCTGCCAAAATGGCAACAGCATCAGAACAAACAAAGAATGCGATGAAGCTAATGGAGACTAAGCTTGAAGAGATTCAGAAAAAATATGTAGAGAACGCTGATAAGATTCGTACGGCAGAGATCCTTAAATACCTGATGCCGATTATTGCGGTTATATTACTTATTGTTGCCATCATTGTCTTAGTCGTCTCTTTAATAGGCGCAATACCTTCCGGTGGAGCAACAGCAGCTGTCGGTTTAACTGTGGTGGCTCAGATTATTGCTCTTGTTGTCGCCATCATGGTTACAACTGCTGTTCTGGTCTTCACTATCGTCGATACCATTGTCAACTGGACGACGAACAAAGGCATCATGGACCACATTTACGACGCATGCGGGCTCAATGACCCAACAGCGCGTAAAGGGATCACTATGGCCATTAACGTTGCCTTAGTGGTGATCATAGGCGCACTGACATTGGGAGCAGGTATCGTCGGCGGTATTGCTACCATGGCAAGCCAAGGCGTTCAAATGACCGCTCAAGTTGTTCTTCAAACAGTAATGCAAATTCTGAAAGAGACACTTAAACAGCTCTTCACAGGTCCAATCGGCGCTCAAATGATTGGTCTTATTATGAACGCTGTCTTCTCATCAGGGTTTGTTCAAGATATCTTGGTCAAATTCTTCAAAGCGCTTGGATTGGATGATGAAAAAGCGATGATTATGACCATGGTTGTCATGATCATAGTTATGCTGATGACGATACTTGCCACATGCGGAAAGAGCATTATGTCTGGTATTAAATCCATAGCAACTGCCGTAAAATCGGGGGTCCAATCTGCCGGAGATGGTATTAAAACTGCCCTCGAACAGGGAATTAAGCAAACTCTCATGAATATATTCAAGGCTATTAAGGAAAAGCTTGAAGCGCTCATGGCTACATTAGCTGAAAAGCTCACAAACCTTAAGAACAACTTCATGGATAAGCTTAACACCCTCAAAGCTGGCGTTCAAGCTGCAGGAGAGACCGCAAAGAGTGGCGCTGGTGCCGCTCTCGAAGCTGCTATGTCTGCTGTATGGAAAGCCCTGCAGCGATTAAAAGACATGCTTCTACAGAACGCAGAGTTGGTAAAAAATCCTATGAACTTGGTAAAGCTCATGGAACTTGTCACAGCGGCATTACAAGTCTCAGCCCAAGCCATAAAAGCATCATCTGCAGCGACCTCTGCGCAAATCAATCAAGACTTAGCTAAACTTGCCAAAGAAGTCGCAGCGCTCGAAGCTGTTATGGAGTTCTTAAAGACCGCTGGAAAAATCGGCCCACAAGTCACAATGGACGCTTTAAATGACTCCGCGCAACAGATGTTCGAAGACTGGAAGAAGCTGATCAACATGGTCGCAAGCTTTATTTTGGACGCATCACAAAGAACTACTGAGCTCCATAATAAAGCCGCTTGATAAAAAAGGCCTTACGTCGTGGCCTCTTGTTCGAGAGGTCACGACTTAACTGAGCGTCAAAAAGAATGTGACATATATAAATTTATTTAATTTATAATGAAAGTAGAGGGAATGATGATAAATTCCCCAAAAGATGGAATAAAAAAACAGGATCCAACTTGAAAGAGAAAAGCTACTGCGTGCGAAGAGCAGTTCGAACATACAAGACACGACAATGCCCCCTTTTCTCATATACAAGTTATTAAACAGACAGAATATTTAATTTTCGCCTACCGTAAGGAGATATGGGGTATGGGACAAGTAAACAACTCAGGTTCGAATGCATCATTTTGGACTGATCTCGGACTTCCTCCTCCAAAATCCGGGACATCTGAGTCACAAGCTATCGCAAATATTCGAGCTTTAGGTGATGAATTTGCAATAGATGGGCTTTCTAAAGCTGAAGCTGACGTGTTAAAAAGCGTAGCAAACTTAAGCATCTCTGATCCAACGCTTCCTCGTGCCGACAAAGAAAAGCTCACGAACTTCCTTACCAATCTTGATCGAGCCATGGCTACGATGAATGCTACAGGAAAACCACCTTCTTCTAGCGAACCTGCGGGCAAGATACTGAATGACTGGTGCGCAGTTTCCGCTGTCGTTGACCTTTTCAAATCGACAAGCGAGATCGCAATGCTCTTATCGAAAATGGCGCGAGAAGACTCGAAGTTAAAGCAAGCTTTGGGCGGGCTCCTCCTCGAAATGGCAAAAGAGGCCAAGAACCTCGCTATCGCCGCAGGTGAGGCTCGAGCACAACAATATGAAGCTGATGCTCGAAAAGCATGGATTGAATTCGGTTGCGCCATCGGTCAAATGGCCATAGTCATTGCAAGCACCATAGGAACACATTTAAGGGAGAAGCAGTATAAGAGCGAATTCGAAGGAGTAGGCAAAGATAATAAGCCCCATATGTATAAAGACTTAAGCGATACGAGCAAATCGTTGAAGGCTCGTGAATTCGCTTTGCAGGACATGCAACCATTCCAGCAATTTGCGAATGCTTTAACAACTGCCATGAAATCAGGCGCTGAAGCCATCATTGACCAGCAAAAAGCAGACCTCGAAAGAGTTGCATCGAAATCAGAGGGTATCAAGCAGCTGATCGATAAGATATTCCAAATGATTCAAGAGACCTACTCAACAATGACAGATGACATGAAAGAGTTGAGAGCCGCTATGGATAAGTTTATCCAAACGCTTGAAAACGCTCAAAGAACTTCTACGGAGCAATGGAAAGCGTAAAAAAATTATAGTCTATGATGATCCCAAAAGTCTTGGCTTAGGAGAGCAACATCAAAGTGCCCTTAAGCCAAGATATTCTTTTTTTAGCTCGCACTGTTTCCGATAGATCTATTTGATTATATACCCCTTTATCTGTAGATAAAATATTTAAACGAGAAGGTTTAAAGCTCAATTTTGTCCTAACAAGGCGATTTGAGAGAGTAGAAATATCCTTATTCTTTTAGGAGATATGTCCTCATATGTTCCACGACTTTGCTCATAAACTCCTTGTTGAATTAACGAACGAAGAGGCGGCACGACAAGAAAAAGAAAGTGGCGGCAAAAGAGACTCCTCCCCTCCAGACGCTCCCCCAGCTGTTGTTGGATCAAGTTTTATGATCGAAGTCGATGATGTTGAGATTACCATCTCTGATCTTTCCCCAGGAATTTCCCTCTATTCAGTCTTAGGAGAGGTCCCGCAAGGAAAGCAAGAGGAGTTTTTTACCTCTATGCTACGCGGAAACTTCTTAGGGCAGGCAACTCGAAAAGCATCTCTTGGGATCGATGAATCAAGTCAAAAGGTGATTCTATCTCGAAATGTTGAGACAACAGGCAATTACAGGGAATTTAGAGACGCCATCGAAGACTTTACAAATGCCGCCTGTTTTTGGAAAAAGCAGATAGAGGAAGCAAAAAAATAAGCTTCTACTAAGAAAATTAATGAAAGAAGTGTTTCAAAATCAATCACTCTCTACTTGACGGATTTATAATTTCTTGACAAAACGACAAGTAAATATTTGAAAGACTTCTCTAACACGCGAGTGAAAGGGATTGAGAAATTAATTGACCGCATGAGATAAATAAAGAACAGCTTTAAGTTTGTGTCTATTATCTCAATAGAGCGAGATAATTTTTGAAAGATAACTGTTATTGAGATTTTAGAGAAAAAAAGAGCATTTAAAGATGCTGGTTGGGGTCCGACATGAATGAGAATACAGAGATAGTTTTTAGTGAACAGGCAAATGATTCGCTGTCAGAGATAGCTCATGTTGATTTCGACCTCCTTGACATCAATGGAAGATGGCTTCTAAAGGTGCTTTCAGGGCCAAATACTGGCGCTGAATTCTCAATGCAAGGAGATACAAGCTACATCATTGGAACAGATCCGCAACAATGCGATATTATATTCCAAGATTTAAGTGTCTCAAGACAACATGCTAAGCTGATCATTGATAGTAGAGACCAGGCAACCTTACAAGACTTAAGTAGCCGAAACGGAACCTTTGTTGACGGTCAGAAGATCACCGAGATGCCAATTACCGGCAACGTTTTAGTCTCAATGGGAACTACAACGTTTCTCCTTATTGATAGAGAGGCAGAGAGGACGACCATTGTCGCTCCAAGACTCTACGCATCGCTCTATGACGGATCTGGTTCTACAGTCGGAGGAGATCCCTCAGCTGGTAATACTGATTCAGCGCAACAGGATAGCGATATAGCCCATGACTCTATTGAATCAGCATCTCAATCTGGCCTTCCACAAGCAAATGGAAGAGAGCCTCCTCACGCGATGCTCAATGAGCTTCATAGTGCGGTCATGGCGCCTCTTCAATCAGAAGTGGATAAAGTCAAAGAAGAAGAAAAACGGCAAAATAAGCTCACACACGCGACAAGCTCTTTAGCAGTCCTTGCTATCGTCACTGGAATTATATTATTCGTAGGAGTTGGAACGACTCTACTCTTCAAAACTGAAGAGATACAAGCTCCCAAATCCATAGATGCCGATACGGAAATTGCAGCGAAATTAGAGGACTATCCCGCTCTTCGCTACAGCTATAACCCAGCTAATAATCGACTTCTCCTCGTAGGACATGTGTTAACTTCTGTTGACAGAAGCCGTATGCTCGACTCTTTACAACAGCTCAAGTTCATTACGAATATTGATTATAGCAACGTCGTTATCGATGAATTAGTCTATAGAGAGATCAATCAAGTCCTCTCCAAAAATCCTCAATGGAAAGGCATATCTATCTCATCGCCACAAGCAGGAACTTATGTGCTATCCGGCTTTTTGAAGACGAAAGATCAAGCGAATGATTTGTATGATTATATTTCCCAAAACTTCCCTTATGTTGATCTCCTCCAAAAGCGCGTCGTTGTTGAAGAAGATGTGATCGCACAAGTTACAAAGGCACTCCTCTCGCAAGGATTTCGCGGCATACAGGCCTCGTTAAGCAATGGAGAGCTTACACTCAAAGGATCGATACCAAGTAAGGATAAAGCTCAATTCGATGAACTTATCAAGAATTTCCAATCGATCAATGGAGTCCGCTCAGTGCAATCACTTGTCGATGAATCTGGGAAAAACGCAGGATATATCGACTTGACTGGGAAGTATAGAACGACTGGATACTCCCAGACGGGATCTATTGTCTCTGTTGTCATAAATGGCAGAATCCTCTCAGCAGGCGACAGCATTGATGGAATGATCATCACCTCAATAACCCCTACTACCGTCTTACTAGAAAGAGATGGTGTAAAGTATAAAATTGAATTTAATAGATAAAGCGGGGTATAATCAAATTGGGGGGAGATGAAGAAGTACCTATTACAAATCGGCATGAGCTCTTCAAGTAGGGGAAATACCCATGTTCGGAATGGAAAAGAAAGATACAAAAGATTCGCAAAAATTTCTCTTTGATCTAGAGAAAGACATTGAAAGCGAAGAAAAGCGAAAAGAACTCGCTAAGAGAATTGAAATGCGAATTATTAAAATCAAAGAAATCTTGAGAACAGGAAGCAAAAAAGAAGACTTTGATTACTTAGGCATACTATTGAATGGCTATCATGCCCTGGCTATTGTTTTAGGAAGAGCCTGCCAAGAGCCTAAAAGAAAATAAATAATGAAAGCAACAAACAACCGAAAATAAAAAAATTGCTTTTAACGACTGTTTGTTGCAGATACAAAAGAAAGGGATGCTATCAAGCTTTTAAAGAAGAAGAAAAGCCTTCTTCTAATGGCTCAGTAAGTAATAGCCTCTTAATTAAAGCTTGAAATTTCCCTCTCCTCTTGAGAGGTATAAAAACATTCTCTTTCTGTGGTGATGAAAACGAAAGCTTTGGAGCAATAAGAAAGCTTCAAAAATAATCGAGAATATCTCTTGACAAGTGTCTTGAGATAAATGCGTGCGTTATCTTTGATTTCTTTAGGAGGACACAATGTCTAGCAGTTCAGGATACACAGATGCATGGGCATCAGCAACTGTCAAAGCTGAATGGTATAAGAAAAAATTAAATGTGCAATTCAGCTATTTAGTCGACTCGATTGAAGAGCTTACAAGCATTGCAAAATCAAAAATAGCAATGATTCGCTCTCAAAAAAGCTCGATGAGCATCGCTGACATGTTTGACCTTCAAATGGCGATGAACAGACTGTCACAATTCTCTGAAATGTCGACATCTGTCATCTCGGCGATGAATACTGCTATTAACTCAATGGCAAGGAACTTGAAATAATATTATTTTTCTTCTTATGTCTTATTCATAGAAGAAAGCTACCTTTGGAAAGCGTTCGGTGTCTCATTCGTATAGATTTAGAGTAGCGGAATGGGGCACTTTGAACGCTCCAAGGATTATTTCTAAATAAGGCTCATTTATTATAAACGGTGATTGAGCAATTATATTGTGTTCAAGAGCTCTTCTTAATAAGAAGGCTCATTGTATGATAAGTATGTACCAATTTGTGAGAGCGAGGAGTACATGAGCGACGAGTCTATTCTCGAGATGTTTACCGATGATTATTCACTCTTTATTGAAGCCGGGTTTGTCGCTATTAAGCAAGCTGACGAGATTGCCGCACGGAGGCTTTTTAAAGCTGCTGAAACACTGAATCCAGATAACCCCTCTTCACAGATTGGTATGGGCTATATAGCCCTTAATAAGCTTCAAATTACTGAAGCCACAACTATATTTGAGTCATTACTCAAAAAAGATTCAGAGCACCATCTCGCACGAGCGCTCTTAGGAGTCGCCTATCTCTTAACGAAAGATAAGAAAAAAAGAGGCGAAGAGCTTATACTAGAAGCTCGTGAGAAAAGCGATGACCCAACAATCAGGCATCTAGCTGAGGTATGCCTTGACTGGGTACAAAAAGATCTATCAAAATCTAATCTTCCTCCTCTAAAGGCTTCGCTCGCACGAGCCGACGAGGAATAAGAAGAGTCTATTATGTCTTCACTTGAACGTTAATTAACTTCTTCGGGTGGATATGGCTGAAAAACAGTACGAGCCCCAAAAAAAAATTGAGCCAATCGAAGGGCTTGACGCATCGCGCCAGGTCCAACTCGATAAAAATGTCGACATCTCTTCAGAAGTAGATGCCGCCACGAAAGTTAAATTCGATGAGGCTCTTCAAAAAGCTGATCCCTCGCGAGTGGCAGCGCTTCGGCAAGAGCAGGTTCAACCTGTCGCTTCCTCGACAGCTGATACAAAAAAACCCTCTTTGATTGAGCTTGCAAAGACAACTCATGAGTCGATGAGTGCTCAACCGATAGCAACTGTAAACAGCGTCAAAGAGAAAGCAACAGAACTGAGACACTCATTTGAGAGACCTCGAGCGACTCTTATGAGTCTTGAGGAACTTCCTCCAATGTCGCCAAAAACTCAAGCTGAATTGAATCAGCATATAGAACATGCGGACACAGCTTTAAAAGACGCTGCTAGCATGACAAAAGGTGTTGAAACCGGCTCTTTAGTGCAGCAGGATAAACCACCTCTCATGAAGTTTTTAAACTTCTTGACCGATGGTGATCGACGTGTGACAACTATGATCGACGACATTTCAAAACTTAATTTGAATGCGCAAAAGATGTCTCCACAGCTTCTTATCGCTATTCAGGTTAAGCTTGGATTTGTTCAACAAGAGCTCGAATTCTTTACAAACGTATTGAACAAGTCTTTAGAGTCGACAAAGACGATCATGAACGTCCAAATTTAAGCTTGAGAGCGGAAAGAGAGATACAACACTCATTTTGTAAAGACCCTACAGGCCGAATGAAACGAGCCTGCAGTTAGTAGAAAGATATTTCTTGTAAGTGAATAGCTCCTCACTTTCTTGAGAATTCTATAATCATTTTCCTTCTTAAGGGAAGTGAGGGGCTATAAACAAGAAGTGAAGACTCTAGCGCTGAGAGTTGAAGCGAGAGAGCCCCCTTCACTCTTTAAGAGAGAAGAAAGAGACGATTTGGATATAAGAATATGGCTTCAGGATCAAACAAAGACATTCTCGACTATGATGCCATAGATGCACAGCTCGAAAAAGTCATTGGTGAGCTCGAAGAGCTTCAGATGACAACGGTGAGCGGAAGAATCACCGAAACAATCGGGATGATCATCAAGGCAGTTGTTCCTAATGTCAAGATTGGCGAGGTATGCCTTGTCAAGCGCGACAACATGGAACCTCTCATGTGTGAGGTTGTTGGGTTCACCAGTGAGGAAGTGATCCTCTCGCCTTTAGGTGAGATGACTGGTATAGGCCCTTCGTCAGAGGTGATCCCAACACGCCGCCCATTGAGCGTGAAAGTTGGCCCTAATCTACTCGGACGTGTCCTTGACGCTCTCGGACGCCCGCTTGATGAGGCAACAAAAGGGCCTCTTGAGGTTCATGAGTACGCGCCCGTCATTAGAGCTCCACCAGATCCTGTAAAGAGAAAGATCATTAAAGAGCCTATCTCCGTTGGAGTAAGAGCAATCGATGGCGTCCTCTCGACCGGTCTTGGCCAGAGAGTTGGTATTTTTGCGGCTGCCGGTGGTGGTAAGTCGACGCTCCTTGGGATGATTGCCCGTAACGCCGTTGCGGATGTCAACGTTATAAGTCTTATTGGGGAAAGAGGCCGGGAATTACGTGAATTTATAGAGAAAGACTTAGGACCAGAAGGGCTCAAGCGATCGGTGCTTGTTATCTCAACTTCCGATCAAGCTTCTCAGCTTCGTCTCAACGCGGCCTACGTTGGAACCGCTATAGCAGAGTACTTCCGCGATCAGGGAAAGTCAGTCATTCTCATGATGGATTCGGTCACTCGCTTTGCTCGTGCTATCAGAGAAGTAGGCCTTGCCGCTGGAGAGCCCCCTGCTCGAGGTGGATACACTCCTTCCGTATTCTCAACACTGCCCAAGCTTCTCGAGCGCGCTGGAAATTCCGAAATTGGATCTATTACAGCATTTTATACGATCCTCGTTGCGGGCGACGACATGAACGAGCCTGTCGCAGATGAAGTTCGATCTATTCTTGATGGTCACATCATCTTATCCGCTGAGCTTGCTCGTCAATACCATTATCCCGCTATCGATGTTCTTTCATCCGCAAGCCGTGTTCTTACTTCGATCACGTCAAAAGAGCATATTCAGCTTATCGGAAAGTTGAAGGAAGTCTTAGCGACATATAAGAAAAACGAACTTCTGATCAAGATTGGCGAATATAAGCGTGGTTCCGATAAGAACGTCGACTTCGCTATCGATTATGTCGATAAAGTAAATCGTTTTCTCAAACAAGGCGTCGATGAAAAATCGAGTTGGCAAGATACACAGCAGCAGCTGAAAGCATTATTTAAATAATGCTTATAGGAAATGATGAAGCTATTCCTATTAAAGAGAGAATGAAGTGGGGTTGAGATAATCTACAGTGACATTTCAGATGCCAGCCTACCCTCTTCATCAAGTGCTTGAAGTAAAAAAAAGGCGCGTCGAAGAGGCTGAAAAAGTAGTTAAAGAAAAAGAAAAGCTTCTTGAAGCTGAAAAAGAAAAGCTGAAACAACGAGAAGCCGAGCGAGATAAAGTAAAAGATCACTACAAAGCGAAAGTCCAACAGCTTCGAGATGAGATAGATCACGGGACAAATACAGCAAAGATTGAGCAAAGCAGACTTTATATTAAGGTTGTTCAAGAAAGGCTTGCTATTGAAGAAAAGAAAGTAAAGGACCAGATGCAGCAAGTCGATCTGGCGGAGAGAAATTTGCAGATAGCAAAGAATCAACTCAAAGATCGCCAGCACGAGCAAGAGAAAATTGAAATCCACAAGAAAGAGTGGACGAAAGATACGAAGAAAGAATTGGCCATTGAGGAGAGTCGATTTGAGGACGATCTAGGCTCTACGATGTTTCTCTCCAAAATGGTTCGAAATAAACAATCATAATAAAAAAGAGTTCGAAAATTCGAACTTCGTATATGTAGGCAATTATATTAGTTATGAAGATGGAAGGGCTGTAAAAAACAGCTTCTTTCAATATTTTAAGTGAGCTCGGAGAATGCGTATGTTTAACCCGGCAAGAGATCTTCAGCCTGAAAGGCCTGAAAAAACCAATGAGACGGCAAATCTCTCTCAAGTGAACACGCCTCCTCCTCGTGGCAAAGAACCGCCAAGCCCTTCTCAAGTAGGGCGATTTTTAGGAGCACTTGAGAAAACAAAAGATGAGAAGAAACTCCAGAGAGGGCAACCTGAGGATTCTCAGGCCGCACTAGAGATTGGAGAAGACGGAGACGAAGAATCCGATAGCTCTATGAGTCAAGGGCTCTTCGGTCTTGTAAAATCCAAGAGCGTAAAAAATAATATAGATTCTCTAAGTAATGACGATCTCACGATCGATGAAAGACGCCCTTCTAAAGGCAAAGGGAGCTCAGCAGCTTTTGAATCTGATGAAGCTTCAGATGTGAGAACGAAGGCGCCTGCTTCAAATCCGCATGCGCTACAACAAATGCATACGCATCAAGGTCCGAACACAACTTCTACATCCGACTTAGAAAGTGGTGGATCTCCTAATCAGTCTATCGTGTCTCGAATAGGAGCCATGAAAGAATCTGTCAGTGAGATGCAGACAGAGCCCTCGACCTCACTTTCATATACTAGAGAAGCGAAATTTTCTATGCGATCAGATGCCGTACAAAATAGCTCTGTACCCACACCAGAAGAATCGCTTGATTCTTTTACTCCTCGCAAGACAATTCTTTCCGAAAAAGGCCTTTCTGCAGAGCAGCTATCCTCTTCAGAACAGGCTGAAATTCTCGCAACCCACAAAAAGGGAACGGATAAGAAAACTTCAACTTCTTTAGTAAGCGACTCTTCATCGGTAGACGAAGTAGAGACAAGTGATCCTAGGCTTCTTAAAGAGCCAGAAGCAGTTCTTCCACTAGTAGCTAGAAGCGCAGCTCACGACAATATTCAAGTTCGAGCAGAAAATGCAACTGCACGAACTCAACAGCTTGTTGCCTTAGTTGAGCAGATAGCTAGCGCTATTCGTACCATCGAAACAAAAGACATCAAATTTACTGAGATTAAGTTAAAGCAGCCTCCAGTCTTTGAGGGTGCAACACTCACTGTGACGTCCTACTCTTCAGCTACCAAGGAGTACAATATCACATTCTCAGACCTCTCCCCTGATGCTCGTCGTCTTATTGAAGTCAAAAGCAATGAGGATCTCCTAAGAGCATCTCTCATTGAGAAGGGTTATACTTTACGACAAGTCACTATTGAAGCGATGAACTTAAGCTCTCCAACTACAGCTGACACCTCTTCTAAAGGTGATACGCTCTCTCGCCAGGGAAAACAAAACTCTGGTTCTTTCTCACGAGACAAAGACAGAGACGAGAAATTGTTCTCATAATAGATTTTTCTTGGATCAATCTCCTTGCTTTTTCAAAATAACAAGGAGATTGATCACATCCTATCAGCTTCCATCAAACCGCGAAACATATGAGTGGTTAAGTCCCAATTTTTCCAGTTCTTCTTTAAAAGCTGGATTTGACTGAAGAGACTCACCTAGATAGCAAAAAGCCCTTTCCCCCACATGTTTTATTAGCTCTTTCATGAATTCTGGATCATTCCTGAGCGCTGAGCCCAAAAGACCAATATAGGTATGATTTCGTCTTACAAGCTGGAGCATGAGATCCGGCGAGGCAGTAAATGCTGACGGGAGACTGTAAATGAAAGAAGAGTCTGTAAGCGCTATATTTAGCGCCAACTCCTTACAGCAAGAAATCTCAAGAATAGCTGAAAGAACAGCATATTTAGATGCTGTAGTTAAATCTTTTACAGCATGAGACAAAAGATACGGTATCAAATGACTCTTAGAGGCCACAGAAGCCTTAGGGACCTTAAGAGATCTTATAAATTCTACGATGGGACGCACATTCTGAAGTCTTAGCGGATTCTCTTTCAGAGAGATTAACTCTCCTATGAGATTTGAGAGATGCTTCTCCCCCTCAGCATCTACTCTTTCGCACTCACTAAACTTATATCCATTCAATCGTTCCGCGTATAACTTATGAGCAAATGTATCTTCTTGTTTTAATTCCTCGATATCTTTGGATACAACCTGAACATCCTGAAATGAGGAAATCGCAGCTTCTAAGACGGGTAGCGACAGCCGAAGCGAAACTGAGAAATGGCTCCACTGAGACTCATCAACCCTCCTATGAAGAATGGCTAGAGCCAAATGATGAATAGAATACGGTGTATGTAAAGCTTGAAGAATAGCTTTGTTTGAGAGTTAAAGGCAGACATAATCTCTTTGCCCACAGAAAGACGCGATCCTACTTATGATTGGTGGATGGAAAACAATCTTGACAAACGGCTTTTTTCCCAGATCCTCATTTTCTCGATTCATCATGCAAGAAGAAGATGTAGAAACCAGCTCGCAATTTGAGCCAGAAGACAAAGAGCGATTGACAATCATAAAGCATACCTTGTAATGATTGTGTTAGAGCGACAGCTGTAGCCTCTACCATGAGGAGAGGCATCAAGAGCGGTACGCACTAACCGAGTTTAATGCATGAAGATCTAAGTCTTCTGCTTATTGATATAAGTAGATGTAGGGTCAATTTTTCAACGTAAAGAAATTCATACTACCTGAAAAACAACTACGAGACATAGAACTAAGAGTGAGTAGTAAAAAGCCGCCTTTTACCAAAAAAGATGCCATCTAATTATACCCATTATAATAAAGACAGAAAATGTGACATAATAAACCTGAAGGTGGTACAAGAAAAAAGTGAAGAAAAGTGAGTATAGGCAATATACTTGCGATTTCCATTTTCACATACTTGTGAAGCAACATCGGACAGTGCCAGCATATATAATAAGTTAAAGAGTAAAGTATTGAAACAAAATGCATGATCAGTACATTCAATAACGAATCAAGAAAATTAGCTTGAGGAGCCTCTGTTCATCATGGTGACATCTGCCGAACAAATACCTACTTCATACTCTTCTGCTCTGATCTCGCTATCAAGAGAGCTCTTTCAAGCCGCGCAAGAAGCTCCCGTCCTTGATCCTACTTTTGTATTTCCCTACGAAGCTGTGTCGCGGGCTTTAAAAAAGAATCTTAAAATAGAGAAAGAAATTGCTCTTCGTCTCAAAAAAGCTCCTAATTGGGTCGAGTCTGATGAATGTAAGAAATTGATCGCTGAGTCAGCCTCAGAGCTTTACGAATTCTCTTTAAACGGGGTCTCCCACCCATTTTATATCTCTTTTCCCACTTCCTTCTATAAAGCTCTTTTCTCGCATATATTTGGCACAAGCGCAGAAGCTTTGTCTCAAGAATACTCTTCAGCTAGCTTTTTAGGCCGTTTTGAAGCTTTTGCCCTAGCACAAGGAATACAGGCACTCCGATCGATCCCCGAACTTAAAGACCTCAATATCAGTTTATTGCGTATAGTTCCACAAGAAGAAAAGCTCACACTCTTTCAAGAGACTGTAGCTCTTGTTACTACTTCAGAAATATCTATTGAGGGGGAAGGAGCCGCTTTTCCTCTACTTTCCTTTGCTACGCCATCTTTTCTAAAAGCCTTTAAAGAGCTACGGAAGCCTACATTTGAGAAAGAGAAGAAAGAAATTTGTGAAAGTATTTCCGTACCAATCTCAATAGAGCTAGGAAGAAGCTTTATATCCCTTCAAGAGATTAAAGAAATACGGCCAGGAGACCTCTTTTTAGTTGAGCACCCCTTTTATACTCCAGGATCTGAGAAAGCTCGAGTTATCCTCACCTACAATGGCAAACCTATTTTTAGAGGAAAACTTAAGGATAACAGTCTTAAGATCTTAGAAATGCCTTTTATTCCAGAGGTGTTTACCTATGCTGGCAACACGCTGAGAAGGCCAAATGAGCCAGTTATAGCCACAGGTCAAGAACAAATAACAAATAACGAACCATCCGATAATCACTCTCCGGATGGGGAAGATTTCTCTAACGAAGATAAGACAGCTCATGGGGATGAGATGATGACAAATAAAGAAGTCGCTTCAGAACATGAAGAACAATTTGATCTCGAGAAAAACCCCTTTGAAGGCGAAGATCCTTTTGACAATGATGATCTAGCATCTTCTGAGACTGAAACACAGCAGCCTAACGAACAGGAAATAGACAAAGCTTCGATACAAGCCTCGGCCATTATTCCTGAGAAAATTGATATCAATACGATTCCGCAAACGGTTGTCGTCCAGCTCACTCAATTGAATATGACACTCGATCAATTATCAAAATTAACTCCAGGGAATGTTGTTGATCTCAATATTGATGCTCAACACCCTGTCTCGCTAGTTATTCATGACCGTGTCATTGCAATAGGAGAACTAGTCCTTTTAGGAGATCATGTAGGCGTTCGAATTAAAGATATAGGTTTTACTTCCTAAGGCCTTTAGAAACTGATACCAAAGAGAAAGATAACTTTCTTTTCACGACTGCCTTATGCAAGGCCCTTCATAAAAGTGGGAAAGAGCTATTAAAGAGGCTTAAAATCGAGAAGCCATAATCTTCTCTCTTTCTCTTATGAGGGGTGCATAGTATCATAGGCTGATTCTATGAAGGACAAATGAGCTTGATATGAGTACACCTCTATCTCCACAGCCTCACTCAAATTCCCCTGATGAGTTATCTAGGGAGAGGAAAACAAAAGAGCTTGCCCAGCGCATATTCCCCACGCCTAAAAGAATAGGCAAATATAAAATCGACGGGTTTTATGCTCAAGGTGGAATGAGCATGCTCTATATTGCGACAGATCCCGACCTCCAAGAACAAGTCATCATCAAGGTGATGCAGCCAAAGCTTGCCTCAGATAGAGAATCGATCGATCAATTCCTTAATGAAGCGAAAGTGATCTCCTCTGCGAATCATCCCAACATCGTTCGCTTTTATGAATATGGCGAATGGGAGGGGGGGCTCTATATCGCAATGGAGTACATCAAAGGACAATCACTTCGAAAGCTCCTTCAGCATAGCCCTCTTCCACTCAAGCGTGCGCTAGATGTTCTCATTCAGACGTGCTACGCGATTTGGCAACTCCATAGCCATGGCATCATCCATGGCGATTTAAAACCGGAAAATATTTTGGTTACAGATCAAGGGCAAGTAAAGGTAATAGACTTCGGCATCTCTAGACTCGAATCCAAGAACGCCCAGATAGATCAGCCTATGATCATAGCTCCAGCATTCAAGGGCACTCCTATCTACATGAGTCCTGAGATCATTACAAATCCCAAAGCCGTCTCATTTCAATCTGATATCTACGCATTAGGAATAATTGCCTACGAATTGGTCTTAGGAAAAATAACTCATGGGAAAGTCATATTAAGCTTAGCCCCTCGAGGAATGCAGAAAATCCTCAATCGAGCGCTGAAACCAAATCCATCAGATCGCTATGCATCAATACTTGAGATGATTCAAGATCTTTCGGACTACACGCACTCAGGAGAACTCGCTAAAGACCGTCAAGGAGCCGATTACTTTTTTGAGCTCTTCGAAACTTTGGAAGAAGAGCAAAAAAAACTGATGAAAAGCCTCGACGATTCGCTTATCAATGACAATATTGGGATCACCTCTTCGTACGGTATCGGCGTCAATGGCCTTTATTACACCTCTATTCGATCCGAAAGTTCTTTAGGCTTCTTCTCATGCTCCACTAAGACCAATGGCGTCAGAGGAGTTATGGATATTTATCGCATTCACACACTCTTCAAACAGACCTCATCCCTCTATTCTTCAGCACAGGAGATCATCTCTACCCTCCTTCAGGAAATGAGTAAACAAGAGATCCTCCTTCAAGAGCAATCAATCCTTTTCTTGGACAAGAAAGATAGAAAATATACATGGCAGTCCTCCAGATGGGGAAAGCTCTTTATTTCTTCTTCATCAGAAAAAAATATACTTTCTCCAAAGATTATCTCTTCTACTCAGGCAGAAGCTCAAGATGCGGAAAAAAAGGAGAGATTACTCCATATACTCCAAGGAACTTACGAAGAAAACTCAGAGTTTTTCATCTCATGCTGTGTAACTCCAACTCTTTTAGATTTTCCATCATCTCCTTCTACTCCTTTTGAGATGGTCGTTTCCGGTATCTTAAAAGAGAATCAGAACCTCTCTCCCCAAAAGAAAGCCCAGCATGTTTTGCAAACTTTACGCTTGCGAGGCGATTGTATGATTGACGATCACCCAGCACTTTTTGTATCTGTCAAAAGGGCATAATAAGGAATACCTTATTTAAAGAAAAAATTATGAGTTGGGAGTAGAAAATAATCTCTCCTGTCTGAGATATGAAATATTTCGCGATTGGTTAATTGCTTTGTAACACGAGGAACTCATCCAAGCGATGTCGAATAATAGAAACAATCCATCTTCTTACTCTGTTCAAGAGCGCTTTAAAGGCCTCTCCTCAGATAGAAGCCATGCCGCGTCGCTGACGAGAGATAACGCTCAAACTAAGACTCCGAAAGGTATTCAGAAGCCCATGAAATCTTTTTCATTTTGTTATGAGTCACTCTTTTCATCGTTTATCCATATGCAGACTCTTAAGTACGCTCTTCATTGCTTTGTTGGGCTCAGTCTCGGCCTAACATCAAACGCCCTCTTCGCAGATAGTACATATGAATCTCTTACTGAGGATAGAGGGACATTCGAGCTACTGAGAGAAAAGCGGGCTCAAGCTCAGAAGAATAAGGATCTGAAGAATCAAGCATCTCGACACCTTGCAGAAAACGATGAACCGCAAAACAACGAGTCTAAGGATGACTTGCAGAGCAGCGACTCAGAAGAGGTCTCATCCGAAGATACTACTATTATCAACTTCAACAACGTCGCAATTACCGAAGTTCTCAAATATATAAGTAGGCTAACAGGAAAGAATTTCGTCTATGATCCAGATGAGCTTCAGTTCTCGATCACAATGATCTCTGATACGCCTATGACGTTCAGTGACATCATGGCCATGCTGCTGCAAAACCTCGAGATACATGGATTTTCGCTCATTGAGCAAGGCAACAGCTACACCGTCCATGCTAATCCAGAAGTCAAGGGCGTAAATAGCCTCTATAAGGGAAACTCCATTCGCGAAGCACAAATCTCAACACAGGTATTTACTCTTCAAAATGTTGAGGCTGACCGATGCGCAGCAGTCATATCAGCAATGCTCTCAAAGAATGCTATCGTTCAGGTTATTGGAAATTCAAAAATTGTTGTCAGCGACTTGAGCGAAAATATTCACAAATTAGGTGAGATCATCCAAAAGATCGATACTCAATCAAGTGGGCTTGAAATTGGACAGTACGTCTCAATCAACCTCTCGCCTGCTATGCTCGTCTCACTCTCTGAGCGAATCATGGCTCCTCTTGCAGGAAATAAGCCTATCATTATGGTGCCTCATAGCGCATCAAATAGCGTATTTATCGTCTCAACTCCATATCTCATTGAAAGATCTCTTGCAGTCATGCAAACACTCGATCTTAACCAAGCTCGATCTGGAGTGCTGTGGGGCGACGAAGCAAAATTTGACCCTGAAAAGGCCGCAAAAGCGAGAAGAGAGATTGAGCAAGCGGAATCGGGAGAGTTCTTTAATATACCTCCTGAAATGTCTCGCGAAGAGGTTCATAATCTCTCAAAAGAGGAATTGGATCAACTCCTCCTCGAAAGAGGCTATACGAGATCTCAAGTCGATGCTCTTAACTCTAGTGAGGCCAAAACGCTTCTCTGGCAAGAGATGAACTCTATCCAGGAAGCAAAAATGAGAGCTATGAAACGTCGTCAGATGTATTCTGAAAGCAATCTTCCGTTAGGCAGTGTCGAGTCTACTCAGTTCCTTATCTACAAACTACAGTACAGGAACAGTAAAGATGTTGCAAACGCTTTAAGATCAATCGCGACAAGCCTTACAAGCGCAAATACCAGTGGAGCCGGAACATCTAACGCCTCAAATCAACAAGTACGCCCTGATATAGCCCAATCAGATCTTGTCATTACATTAAATAGCCTTCAAGCGGTTGATGATAACAATACCATTGTCTTCACAGGAACGAGAGCTAGCCTTCAAAAAGCAAAAGAGCTTATATCTCAAATTGATATTCCTGTACGCCAAGTGTTTATTGAGGCGCTCGTCCTTGATACGTCATTAAATAATTCCCTCCAATTTGGCGTAGAATGGGGAGGAAAACTTGAAAGAGAGAATTTTGGAACTCAAATTGGATTTACCCGCCCTACTGATTCCAATTTTGCCAATGCTTTCTCAGCTATCGGGCAATCAACTCCTAATCCAATTGTCCCACCAACTGCTGGAGGCCTTGCTGCCGGAGCCATCGGTCGAAAAATTAAGTTCCGAGGAAAGGGTTTTCGCTCTACCGGAGCCCTTATTAATGCCCTCCACGCCGATGATGAAACTCATGTCATGATGAACCCTAAAATCACGACAGAGCACAATATCCCAGCTGAGATCTTTGTTGGTGAGCGCATTCCAATAAAAGGACAGTCGATCGCGAACGCGACAACAGGTTCAACATCGTCAATTGTCGCGACAAATTATGAGACTCAAGAGGTCGGCATTAACTTGAAAGTTACTCCGCTTATTAGCTCTCATGACACAGTCACGCTTATCATTGAGCAAAAGGTAAGCTCTGCAAATCAGGCTTCGGTTCAGGCGCAAGGCGCGAACAACGCTCCTCCAGCAACTGTGAAAGAGACTCGTACTGTGACACGCGTTCACCTTCCTTCCGATCACTTCCTTGTCATGTCAGGAATGATTCGAGAAGAAAAAGCTCTGACGAATGATAGAATACCATGCCTTGGCGGACTTCCATTCATCGGCTCACTGTTCGGATCAAAAAAGACTGCCTCTACAAAGAGAAATCTCTTGATATTCATCCGACCAATCACCATTGATACGCCAAATGACATTGATGAAATCACTCAAAAGCAAGAGAAGATTCTCAAAGCAAAGTCAAAAGTTCAACAAGGCTGGAATAAAGAAGTAGACGATGTCTTAGAACTTTTGAACCTCTAAGATGGTTGAATAAAGGTGTTTATTCCTGAATAGTGATCTTTCACTCTATAATGAGCTGGAAGATCACTATTTTTTTAACAATGTAGCTAGTAACGCCACGTATACAACATGCCCTCACCAGTTCCACGCTTACTTTCTCTCCTTGCTTGTCTCTTCGTAAGCATATTCATGACAAGCAGCTGCGTCAAGATGCCTCAAGAACCTCTATTGATTAAGCCTCATGTCCCTCTCATGCCAAGTGAGAAAGTAGAGATAGTAAAAGGGCTTTCTGAATACTATAAGCCATATGATACTTCATCTGTATGGGGCCAGGAGATGATCTGCGGATGGTCTTTTGCTCAAGAGGGCGATTTTTATCGAGCAATCACCTGCTTTCGAAAAGCTACCTTTCTTTTCCAAGCAACACAACTCGATGGGACTGCTTTCTCTGAATCACAAAAAAAGCTCTATCTTCAGGCAACAACTGGGATTATAACAAGCTATGTCTTAAGTGATAAATATGCACAAGCAATCGAGGCGTGGCACACACTTCAAGATAAAGTGAGCTTACAGAATAAGGCAGAAGCAAAATGGCTTCTCCTCCTTCTTGTAGAAGCATATAGCTCCACATCAGATGGAATGAATGACGCGATAGCACTTGCATCACTACTTCCGTTCAGTGATCCAGATCGAGAAAAGCTCTTCCAATATCTTGCTCTTCGAATGAGATCTAAAGAGCCTCTTTCATATATGAATCCACAACAACCTATGGAAGTTGTACCTCAAACGAAAGAGCAGTTACTTACTCAGAACAAAACAGAGAATCTCTTTCAAGAATGGCAGAAGAAGAAGAAAAGTCCAAAGTCTGCCGCTATCATGAACCTTCTTTTACCTGGATCAGGATATCTCTACCTTGGTCAGTATCCAACTGCCTTTACCTCTTTAGCACTAAACTCACTCTTTATCGGCGCGACTGTTGAGCTCTTTAAAGCTGGGCAGCCAATGGCAGGAGTTATCGCCTTAGGGCTTGAACTAGGCTGGTGGGGTGGCGGCGCAACAGGATCGTATCTCCAAGCTCAGCAATATAACCATAAAAAATGGGTCGATATGGCTGAACGATTCATGAAGCAAGAGGGTCTATATCCTGAAGCCCTCCTCTGGAACGATATGGAATTGAAATTGAGAGAAAAACGATCCCAGCAAACGAATGTTTAAAATGAACATGAATCGAGCAATAACATTTTTATCATTTATCCTTTTTCTCCTAGTCTCCTTCCTTCAAGCAGAAGATGTTCCTTGGGATCCTATACCAATGAGAAGCGCTCTACAAGAAGATACATCTCGAGCATCCATATCGTATAGCCCATCGACGTGGCTTATCGCATTCCATCAACAGATACTTTCTGAGTGTGATGGACCAAGAAGCCACTTTTATCCAACGAGTTCGGAATACATGAAATATGCCATTCGGCAATATGGTATAAAGGGAATTTTATTGGGAATGGATCGCCTTTTAAGAGAAAATGACGATCCTTGGGTCTACACCTACGTTCAAAAAGGAACTACTTATCGGAAATGGGACCCTGTACCTTAGAATTAGTTATGGAGCCCCGTTGTCTTTCTTAGCATCCCCTTTAGCAGATGAATTTTCATCTGGAGTAGAGAGAAGGGGAACTTGAATGACATGCCTCTTCTCCTCTTTTTCTCTATCAGCCATTTCGGAGATGATCGCTTTTGCTCGTTCAAGGGCCATCTCAAGCGAAGAGTGAGGCGTATTTTCATCGAAAGGAATAACATTGTCCTGCCCCAAAAGCTCCATCAACGATGATTTCTCAAAAAATCGCACTACATGCTGAGGAATGCTTGCCACGATAAGTTGACGTCCTTTCCTCGTGAGATATTCTTTGAGCTGCTTTAAGGCCAAGGCCGCAGTCGCGTCGAGATCTCGAACGTGCTTTAGACGCAAAATAATGACTTTTGTTGTTCTGTCATCTTCTGCCATAGCTCGAAGCGCATACTGAAAAAGGTCAACCGCTCCAAAAAAGAGCTCTCCCTCAACATTGATAATTCGGACTTCGTGAGGCTTTTGACGCTCTTCTTCAGACATCGTCTTTACTTCATTCGTCTCTTCACAGTACTGATATTCAACTACTCGAGGAGTTGCCGCCTTTCGTAGATAGAGAACAATAGAGAGCATCACTCCCATGTAAAACGCAGTATGAAGAGAGAAGAAAATACATGAAAAGAAGGTCGTGAATAAAACGAGAGCATCAGAGCGAGTTGTTCTAAAGCATAGCATCAATTGATGCATATCGACCATTCGAGGAGTATTGGCTAAGAGAATAGCGGCAAGCGACGCCTGAGGAAGATATGAGATACTCCATCCGACCATGCCAACAATTAAAGCGACAAAAAACGCGGAGAACACCCCGCTAAATCGAGTTTTCGCTCCGCTATCATAATTTAAAATCGTTCTCGACATACTTCCCGAGCAAGGAAGAGCTGAAAGAAAAGAGATAAAGAAGTTCGAGCAACCAAGAGCAAAGATCTCTTGGCTTGTCGTCAGTCTCTGACCGCTCTTCACAGCTATAGACTTCGCGATAGAGTTAGTCTCAAGCATCCCAATAAATGCTATAGCGAAAGCGACAGGGACTAAAGCGTTCAGCAATTTGAAGTCAAAGAGAGGGTTAAAAGCTGTTGCCTCATCACTGTTTTTAGCCGCATCAGATATTCCGTCATCTACGCCTAATTTTGGATCTACGGCATCGATATTTCCATCGCCGCGCACTTCGTGTGTCACAGGAGACAGAGCATCGTCTTTACTTATTTCTATTCGTGACGGGACCTTCGAGAGAAACCTTGACTTTTGTACAGGGGCGTCGTCTCCTGCCCAAATATTTAGAGATGTCCCACCTCCAGCAAGCGCGATTGAGCGACCGAAACGGTCTTTCTTATGCGGCAGATCGAGAGTCCAAACAGCGGCACCCGCGACAAAAAGCATGAGCAACGCAGGAGGCACTTTTTTTGCAATATGACTTCCTCGGAAGAAAAAGAGAAATCCAAGCGAGCTAAGCGCCAAAATAACTGTCCACGAATGAGCGCCTTTCAAATGAGTCGCAAGAAAAAAGATCTTTTGAGAGAGAGTCTCGAGGCTATCGGGGCATGTCATTCCTGTCGCGATAAAAAGCTGATCGACCGTGATAGCTAAAGCAGACCCTGCAATATACCCCACAACGACAGAGTGGCTTACAAATTGTAAAATTCTACCAAATTTGAAGATCGAGGCAATGATCTGCGCTAATCCAATAAGCATCGTCAAAATCGCCATAAGCTCCAGCATCACCATTCCTCGAAGCTCCGGATCGCTCGATGACGCATACATTGAGGCAAAGATTTCACACGCAGCAGTCTGCACAAGTACAACTGTCGCGTTGTTTGGGCCTATAATAAGATGTCTTGATGCCCCTAAGAGCGCAGCGATCAATGTACCAAAAATAGTAGAGAGGAGACCTGCGATAGGAGGCACTCCGGCTGCAACAGAATACGCAATTGCCTGCGGAATAGAAAGAAGAGCTACAGAAAATCCCGCTCGAATATCATCTTTCAATGATGAGAGTGTCGTCTTCCGTATATCTTTCTTTAAATAATCTAACGTAAGCTCATCGGGATACTTAGTATACGATCCCGAATGAGTCGAAGATGCTGTGTGTGGAGAAGCAATCGACGTCGCTGGCATAACGATCAATAATCCTTGCGCACCTAACCATCTTCTGCTCAAGAAGAATAGAGAAGACGCGCTCTAGTGTCACAATCAATTTTGAGCTTATACTTACCGATATTTTTGAATGACTTCTTTGATAGCAACAAGGAAACAAGGCACAATCGAATTTTTACACTCGTCGCTAGGAGTCTTTCACTCTGATCATTGCTTACAGCATTACCTGGAAGGCAAAAAAAGAGCGAAGAAGACAATATCATGAAGGAACGTTCTCCTACAAGGAGATCTCGCTTTTTTCTTTTTACGCAGGTTAACTTCCAAGCTAAAGAATATTAAGAAACCCTAACACATTCTTAATTCTCGCTTAATGATCTCGGTCAATAATTTTATTACTAAAAAAATAATTGTAATAGAGAAGCGGGAGTTACGCTTGCTTCTCAACTAAGGCCTAAAGCAAAAAAAGCTCTAGGCCTTTTTTTTATCCCATTTATGCCATGAAGTATGCTAACATATTTCTTCTTAAGAATGAGGAGTAATGAAAGAAAGCAATGAGAGAAATTTCATAAAATCCACAAACTTCATAATGTCCCCTCTCGGCTTTCAAGACCTCCTTAACTTATCGCAAAAGATCGTCTAACAAGAGAATTCCATTTACTTTATGCGTCGTCATCTTCCTAAAATTGCCTTAGTAGGCCGTCCAAATGTGGGAAAATCAGCGCTCTTTAACGCTATCATCAAAAGACCTGTCGCTATAGTTGATGAAGAAGAAGGAGTAACGCGCGATCGCCTCTATGGGAGAAGCGAGCTCTTTGGCAATCACTTTGAGATCATAGACACTGGAGGTCTCTTAGGAAAAACAGATACATTCTTCAGGGAAATCACTGAGCAGACAGAAATTGCTATCGAAGAAGCAGATGGCATTATCTTGGTTGTCGATGGAACTTTTCAAGAGCCTCACGCTCTTGACCTCGAAGTCGCACGCCTTTTAAGACGGACTAAAAAGCCTCTTGCAGTCGCCATCAATAAAGTCGATCGCTTTGAGATGCAAGGAGAAGTGATATCCCGATTTATGAAGCTAGGGATCCAGCCGCTTGTCCCCGTCTCCGCGGCTCACCGGATGAATATTGCCGAACTTATCCAAGCTATGTTTTCTGAGCTGCCATCATCGCTCTTCGCAAAAGAAGAAGAGTCTGAAGAAAAAGAGATCGAAAACCGCCCCTGCCATGTCGCTATTGTCGGTCGCCCTAATGTCGGAAAGTCAATGCTGATCAACACACTGTTGGGCGAAGAGCGCTCTATCGTAAGTCCGATCGCAGGAACGACTCGCGATATGATCGACACCTTCATCCATAAAGATGGTGATGATTTCTGCTTTATTGACACCGCTGGTATTCGCCGAAAGCACAAGGAAAAAGTCGTTGTCGAAAAATTCGCCGCGATGAGGACAGAGAGAGCTATTGAGCGAGCCGACGTCTGCCTCCTCGTTATCGACTGCCAAGACGGGATCACTCATGAAGAAAAGAAAATAGCCAACATGATTGAGGAAGCAGGAGCTGGCTGTATCGTTTTGATTAACAAATGGGATCTTGCCAAAGGCTTTCGCATGGAACATGCGATGAAAGGAATTGAGCAGGAGGTGCCATTTTTAAGCCACTGCCCTAAGGTAATCATCTCCGCGAAAACGGGAAGAAATGTTGACGAGATCTTTCCTCTCTTGAGAACTGTTATCCAATCGATGAAGAAGAGGATTACTACAGGCCAGCTTAATAAAGCCCTCATGTCCTGGATGCAAGCATACCATCCACCGATGGTTGGCACAAAACGGCTTCGAATCTACTACATGGCCCAAGTCGATATTGAGCCGCCAAAGTTTGTCCTCTTTGTGAACTCAGGCGCCCTTATTGATGAGACATATAAGCGCTATCTGACGAATCAACTAAGAAAGACGTTTAACTTCCAAGGCGTTCCATTCATTCTCTCCATCAAAGGAAGAGATGAAAAAGAAAGTAAGAAGACAAAGGCTAAGAGAGCTCAAGAAGACTTACAAGCGATGAATGATATGAAAGACAAGATCCTTGATAGAGACTTAAGAGCTGTCGCTCACAAAACTGATCCTGATGAGTTTTTCGAAGATGAAGACGTATCATTCGCAGAAGATACTATCGAAGAAGATACCAAATTTTCTGAGTAAGCCTCCTTTTTAAAAAGAGAGAATGGGTTTTTGCACTAATTGATTAAACCAAAAATAGGCGCAAAAACCCGAAGAAGCTATATCAATCACATTTTACGCTAAATTATAAGCTCTTTTGAACCTAATTGAGAGATTACTTACGGTTCTTGGACGTCTGTAGGTATTTTTCAAACTGCTGAGACGTAGTTTCTTCATAAGGTGATACTTCAAATATTTTTACGCTTTCTGGCAGCTCTACGCCTTTAAGAGAACAATTTACTAATTTTAAATTCAGTCTCGTAAGATTACTGAGTTTCGGCAAAATCTTCTGTAATTGCTCCGTTGTAATTCCCGTATTCCATGATAGGTCAAGCTCTTCAATCGTTTCAGGAATCTCTACACCATCGAAAGAGCACTTTGTATTAGATAAGTTAAGTCTTCTAAGATTCTTGAGCTTCCGAAGGATTTTACCCAATCGCTCGGCTGTCATCTTTACATTCCAACTCAAATCAAGCTCCTCTAAATTCTCAGATAATATCGCATCTTTAAGAGGATTCATTGTTGATATCTTCCTGACATTCTGACAATAACTCATCAAGAAGCATACTTCATCTGGAGTGTACTTAGGCGGAATCTGTAATTCTGTTACTAAGGAACCATACTCTTCGAACAGATTATCAAGGTTCGTCAGGTGTTCGAATGAGAAATTGATGAGTGCTTTGTTAAAAATATGAGAAGAGAGCTTTTCTAGTTGTTTTTCCCTCGAGAATTCAAGGAATTCTTTAATCAAAGAGAGGGCAGATCGAATAGAATAGGCTTGTCCATCCTGGCAAGAGCACAATCTTGAAGTATTTACAACTCCGTTCTCTATTGCAGATAGAATATCCTCTTTACAAATCGCCTCTTCATACCAATCCTTTATGGATTGCATTTGAAAGTATTCAGCCAGTGTAATGCATGTAAGAAGTTGACCTAGTGTTCCTTTGATACGAGAGTTCCCATGCTTCACAACATCAAAGAACGCGTTACATGAATCTAGAGAGATTGGGGGTTTTTCGAAGAGGTGAGAAACATCTATTTCAACTCTATATCTATTCTCCTCGTCTCGCTGTACAGGCGAAAACCTATCAGTAAAAAATGTGTTAAAGAATTCTGAATGTATTTTTAAGAGAGCAGAATGTGTGAGTACTTCAAGCATCTCATCTTGAGACACAAACTGGAGAATGCAATCGCTCTTGTTCTCGTCCTGCGTGAATCCGTAAAACATGTGAGTCGCTTCAGAAGATAAAGAACGGATCTCATCTCTACTTGCCTTTCGAAGACACTCGTTTTTTAGACTGTCATCACCTTGTAATAATACTGTCTCGAGCGAGAGTGTTTCATCAATACCCATCCCAACAGTACAAGACCCAGATTGCCAAGCTGTGGCTATCGAATAGCTTTCTTGATGAGCTTCGAGTAATTGTGGGATATCAGTACCCTCTGATACTCGCAAGACGCTAAAACCTGATTCTAAATTTTCATCACTGCATGATGCCGCTTCTTGTATCTCAGATACTTTTTCGTCTGTAATATGAACATATCTAGGATGAGAGGAATACGAATTGGCTGAGATCATGAGAGCTCCTTACGCTGAAGAGGCACTTACAAGGCAATCATAGCTTAGGATGATCCAGAAGTTGAAAAAAATTGTATACAGGAAAAAGAAAAAGGAAACAGTATAAGGAAGCCTAAAAGCTCAGTATGACAAGATACCCTTCACAAGTGAGAATTTTCTCTCACTGTGTCTTCATTCATGAAAGCTTCCAACTACAAAGACGCTATTTCAATAATTATTAAAGCCCTCAGCAGATGAGGAATCAACTCAAGCCGTATCAATCCCTTTTAAAAGCTCTAGAAGCTCTTCTCGACTCATTTTCTTTACAATTTGGTGATCGTCATAATTGATCACTTCTTCAAGGAGGGTCGCCTTGCGATTGATCATCTGATCAATCCGCTCTTCAACCGTATCTTTCGTCATCATTTTGATAACTTGGACGCCACGAGACTGTCCGATACGGTGTACCCTGTCTGTCGCCTGGTTTTCACGAGCTGCGTTCCACCAGCGGTCATAGTGAATGACAATCGATGCTGAAGTAAGGTCTATGCCTAATCCTGCCGCTTGTAAAGATCCTAAGAAGACAAGGCATGATGGATCGTCTCTAAATTGGTCGATAGCTTTTCCTCTCTGGCGAGTCCTTCCTCGAATTTCAGTATATCCTATCCCCAGCTCTTGGAAATATAGCGCCATGATATCCAGCATGGTAAGATATTGTGAAAAGACAACAACCTTCTGGCCACTCTCACGAGCCTCCTCTATCAACTCTTGGAAGACTTGCCATTTTCCTGATTCGTATAACTTATAATTTTCAGGCTCTTTTAAGTAGCATGCAGGATGGTTACAGGTCTGCTTTAAGGCCGATAAGAGCGCGAAAATATGCATATAAGGGATAGGCTGGCTCTCATCTTGGAGCTGATTAATAAGCGGAAGCCCTTGAAGGGAGGCTATCTGGCGATAAAGACCTCTCTGATCAGGAGCCAACTCCGTTAAAAAGAGTTCCTCTGTTTTAACTGGAAGCTCTGGGAGCACTTCCTCCTTTTTCCTTCTCAATACAAAAGGCTTTATTGCACGCGCAAGAAGCGCTTTTCTTGCGTAGCCATCGCCTCTTTCAATAGGCCGCACATATATCTCTCTAAATAGAATTTCGTCTGGAAGATATCCAGGGAGCACTAGATCAAAAAGAGCCTTCAGCTCTCGTAATTGATTCTCAATAGGAGTTCCGGTAAGACCAAGCCTCATTGAAGCTTGAACCTGCGCCAAAGAAGCCCATACTAAGCTCACATGATTCTTCGCGATCTGAAGTTCATCGAAGACTGCGACGTCAAACCGAATGCGACGAAGGAATGAGACCTCATTTCTCCATATACCATAGGTTGTTAAGAAGATATTCCAAGGCCCCTCAATTCCTTCACTTGAGCGATCACTACCGAAATAGCTGTAAACATGTAAATGAGGTAAGAATTTTCCAAGCTTTTCCTTCCAGTGCCAGACGAGAGAAGTAGGGCAAATGATTAAGAAGCGTGGGGATCTCTTCTTTCCTTTTGAATCGAAAACTGAAGTCTCTGCTTTCGTTTCTTCAGATCCTTGGGATGTCTGTCCTTGCTGAAATGATGCGTATACAGCAGCGAAAAGGGCCATAGCTTGGTGAGTTTTTCCGACTCCCATATCATCGCATAAAAGCCCTGAGAGGCCGGACGTATATAAAAACCATAGCCACTCAAGACCTGCCCTCTGATAAGGTCTAAGCTCAGAGTTTAGATACCTCATATCAGGAAGCCCTGGTGGAGCGCAATCGAGAAGCCGTTGGATAATTGTCGACGGATACAGCTTCTTCGAATGGGCATACGAAGAGTCAGACGTCTTCTCATCAAGCTCGAACTCAAACTGATCATGCGCCTGAATACGCAAGACGTCGTAGGTCTTAAGACGAATCCCTTTCTTTTTAGCTGATGCGCCAGAAGTTCCACTCTTCGTCTTCTTTGTTCTCTTTTGGATTTTACCTACATACGACCGAACCCATAAGAATCGATCATTTTCTACATCTATACAGCCAGCATTTGTAGGTATAAATCGATCACCATGCTCCATGAGTTTTGTAAGTTCAGAAAGAGAAATTTCTCCTTTTTCACTTTTCCAGAAGAAATCCGCATCCCACTCCTTTGGAGAAAAGAGCTGTTCTTCAGATTCTTGAGCATCTTTTTCTACCTCTTCCAGAGCCATCTGGTTACAGTAGAGCTTCAAAGATTCCGGAAAAAGAAGCCTTGGATCGACATTACATGGGTACTCTTTCAAGTACTGAGGAAGTTGATCAATAAAAAATCGCTCCCACTCATCTTTTTGAGCCATCTCTATTATTCGAGGAGTAAGACCTTGGACAGGAAGGACTGGGATACGAAAGAATCCCTTACCTTGTATGTGCCCATACTCACCATAAACCACTGCCTCTTTTTCATATTGAGCGCTGTCCCAACGATGGGAGAGAGAGATTATAATCCTCTGTGCTTTTGCCTCATAAGAGATCTTCAACCCTGTCTCAGCAATAGGGGATCCCTTGAAGAAGAAATGGGGCAATAAAGAAAGAGCTTCTCGATGACTATGGATAAGATCAGAAACCCTATGAGGCGGTATTGTCGCATCAAGTGGAATCCCATGATATGTTGCTGGGGCAAATGATGCTTGTGAAGAAACTCCTTTTAGCCCGAATGACGTTGGTCCATGCTGGCTTGAAGGGAAAAACCCCTCTCCTTCTTTCCAAATCCATCGGCCAAGATCGCAAGTCTCTTGAGAGATTTTTTTTATCTGCTTTTGAGAAGGCGATTTCTTTTTAGAGTCTCTTTGAAAAACTAGCGCCTGAGTTTCAGGGTCAACCTTATAGATAACACTCATCTCCTCTGAAGAAGAGTGAATCCTGAATCCGCGCTGTTTTGAAAACCAGAACTTATGTTGGTTTATGAAGTCGTTTAAGGAAGCTCCTGAGACACGAATTTCAGGATACGGCACTGAAGTGAGCCCCGCAACTCTTACTAAAGAGACTTTTGCTCCACGAGATGTGGCTTCCTCACGGGGCAAGAAAATCCATCGACCAAAGCGATAAGACTCTTTGGAAATCTCTATTGGATCGCTTTTCTTCCGAGATTTCGGCAATACGCATATATTACTGATTATAAGCTCTTTACGCCGAGTATTTATTGTTATCTTATGCTCAAGCAAGGCTTCATCAAACAGCGAATCTCTTTGAGCTTCAGCGCATTCATCAAGAAGCTCCTCTAAACGCTCAGGGTCTTCCACCACTATCTCTTTTGCGTGAGCATCTACTTGATTTTGTGGGAGTTCTTTGAAAATAAGATTGCGCTTTTCAGATCTCCTCCATTGCGGATGGGCATCACCGAACAGAGGAAGTGAAGACTTTTTCTCCTGAGGAGAGACTTTATATCGAGAAAAAGAACAGCTCAATTGCTCTTCATCCGATTCTGGCAGATGACACCGCATTGTCGATACATCAAACTCGGAGCAGGAGACAACATCCGGTGTTACTTGGAAAAGGTGTTTTTCTTTCGAGATACCTTCAAGAAGATCAACAAGTTCGTGAAGAAGAATGCCATTTAATGAGCAAGAGAATTCGTCCCCGAAATCCCATCTACATCCATACTGGGGCTTTGAGGATGTTTCATCAAAAAGCAAAGTAAGAGACGGCTTTTTCTTATGTTTTTCGCAAAAGCGTATGGATTCAATAAAGAGCCATTTTGCGCATTCTGAAAGTGGTGAAAGCTCGTATGATAAAGATGGGGATGGATTGCCGTCTCTCCACATTTCCAACTCTTCATCTGAGAGAGTAGAAAATTTTATTGAGTTTTCTTCCGTTTCTTCTTCCTCATAAGTGGCTAAAGCCCTTTTCAAGGAATCAAGGTATGAATGATCTCCCTTCATGAGAAGTTCTGTATTCTCTTCGATTGGCCAGATACATATTGACTCTTTCGCCTTCTTCTCAAAAGTAGGTAGAGGCGGATATTTTGTTTTTCCATTCCTACGTCCTGCTATTGAAAAAAAGAGCCTGTGAAGATGAGAAGAAGAATAAAACCGCTCATGCAGTGGCCGCTTATCCCCCCCTTGAAATACTGTGCAAAAGGCCAAAGCCATATGAATACAGCCTGGTGACGCCATTCCATCTACTGCTTCGGAAACATTATCCTCCTGGCATGAAGAGCAGCTGCAAAAAAGGTCATTTACCATGTCTCGTTTCGGATCAAGTTGCATAAAGACCCAACTCAATCCATCATCATCCGCAGCAGAGGCCTTCTCTTGAGAATGGAATGAAAGTTGATATGTCGAGCTGGAGAAGAGTATGTGACGAGGCCATTCACCACGGTGAAAGCATTGGAGTGCCTCTTCTTTAAATGGCTCAAGATAATCTAAAAAATAGTACATGGGGCATCCACTTCTTCTTCCGGCTACAGTTCTCTCAAAGGGTTTATTACTCATCAGTAGAAAACTAGGGGCTGAACCAAAAGCTTCACCTACTCAAAATGAGATAACGCAAAAAAGGAGGAAAATAAAGAGGAATAAAGGAGAAATAATTATTAAATAGTATCAAATGACATATTCATCATGAATAGTACCTTGAGCATCAAGAAAGATGCAAGCAGCAATCCTTACTTTACCAAGCTTTTAGCAAAAAACGAAAAACGAATTTTTGCATCATTACATCGACGCCCAAGTGCTTCCCTTTGTAAACAAAAGATTAATTATTTCTCGTGGCTAAAATCCCCTGAAGCTCCTAGAATTCCCCTATTCAAATTTTAAACATGATGCTCATCAGTTGATGAGAGTTGGCGGCTGTGAGGAAAAAGACATCTTGAAACGCGCTTTTCATTACAGCAAAGAGATTGAGTAAGCATATCGCATCTCAATGAATTGTTGATTGGTTATTAAAGTTCAGGGGACCACGAAGAATATGTCTCGTAAAATTGTCATCGGGATTCCAAAAGAGATCAAAAATCATGAATATCGAGTCGGCGCAACTCCCGGTTTTGTAAAGACACTGATCCAACATGGCCATACTGTGCTTGTCGAAAAGTCCGCTGGAGCAAAGATTGGCTATAGTGATGAGATGTACATTGAAAGCGGCGCCAAAATTGTATCGAGCGCTAAAGAAGCTTATTCAGCTGATATGATTATCAAGGTGAAAGAGCCTCAAGCCTCCGAATATAAGCTTCTCCGTGAAGGACAGATTCTCTTTACATACCTTCACTTAGCACCAGATCCCGAGCAGACAAAAGCTCTCGTAGAGAGCGGTGTTATCGGAATCGCCTATGAAACAGTCACCGATCACGAAGGAAGACTGCCGCTTCTTACACCTATGAGCGAAATCGCAGGAAGAATCTCGATTCAGGTAGGAGCGACAGCTCTTCAAATCGCAAATGGCGGAAAAGGATTACTTCTCGGTGGAGTCCCAGGAGTTACACCAGGGAAAGTCGCAGTTATCGGTGGTGGAGTCTCAGGAACTGAAGCAGCACGCATCGCGTTAGGCTTTGGAGCAGATGTGACAGTGATCGACAATAATTTAAGTCGCCTTCGCGCACTTGATGCGATGTGGGGCCCTCGTCTGAAGACTTTGTACTCAACCCCTGCAAACATCGAAGATACCGTCAGAAATTCTGATCTCGTTGTTGGAGCAGTCCTCATCCCAGGAAAAGTCGCTCCAAAATTGGTCACTCGTAAGATGATTCAGCAGATGGCTCCAGGATCTGTCTTAGTCGACATTGCTATCGACCAAGGTGGATGCTTTGAGACATCACGCACAACATCTCACTCTGAGCCAACATATGAAGTTGATGGAATTATCCATTACTGCGTTCCAAACATGCCGGGCGCATGCGCGCGCACATCAACACAGGCTCTGACGAACGCGACACTCTCCTACGCATTAAAGCTTGCAAACTTGGGCTATAAAGAAGCCTTAAGAAATGATGCTGGATTTAGAAAAGGCTTGAACGTCTGCCTTGGAAGAGTGACACACCACGAAGTTGCAGCTGATTTAGGCTATACGTACGTCGCGCCTGAAGAGATGCTCTCTTAATTCTTAAAGATATAAGCCCCCTCTTCTCATACGAGGGGGCTTTTCCTACTCTCTTATGAGAGAGACACCTCCTGAGGCTTTGGAACATCTCTTTCTTTCTCGCTTTGTGAGAGTTGAACACTCAAGACACACGAAACTCCCTTTTCTCGCATAGAGACGCCAATTAGCTTCGAGCTGGAGGCCATCGTTCTCTTATTATGTGTCACCAATATAAATTGCGTAGCTCCAATCGATTGCTGTAAGAGTCGATTGAATCGGCCTACATTTGCCTCATCAAGAGGCGCGTCAACCTCATCAAGAAGACATAGCGGCGCTTTCTTCACCTGGAAGAGAGAGAAAAGAAGCGCCAACGCTGTAAGACATCGCTCACCACCTGAGAGAAGATGCAAGGATCTCATCTCTTTTCCAGGAGGGGATGCTTTCAACTCTATCCCCGCATCCATGATCGATTCAGCACCGATGAGAATAAGGTCTGCTTCTCCACCATCGAAGAGAGTATGAAAGTTCTCTTTAAAGCGAGCGCGGATAGACTCATAAGCTGCCATAAACTCTAGACGGCTCTTTGTCTCAAGCTCATCAATAAGATCAATGATTGATTGTTTCGTTGTCTCAAGGTCGTGAAGCTCTGCCTTAAGCCCTTGAAGCCTTTCATTCGTCTCAACAAATTCAGCTTCAGCATGAAAGTTGATGCTCTTATGATTTTCGAGCCAATCTTTCAGCGATTGAATCTCTTTCATACTGCTTGTGAGCACGGATTGGATACGGCTATCATCCCACTCTTTGATTTCTTCTGAGAAGGATTTTAGGAAGTTATCTCTTTCCTCAGAGGCCGAATGAGCAAGGTATTCTTGGACAAAAGTTTGAAATTCTTCTTGTCCAATATCAACATGGGCTTGCTTCTTCGAACGCTCCTCAAGAGTATTCTTCAGCTTTCCCTCTAAGGACTGCTTCTTCTTATCTATCCCTTGATACTCTTTGAGAGTTTCGGAAAGCTCTTTCTTACGCTCTTCGAGCTCATTTTTGATCGACTGAGCTTCTTTTACAAATGATTGAAGCACTTGAAGCGACTCCTCAAGCTCTCGAACAGCGCCTTCTCTATCTTTTACAAGAGACTGCTTCTCGTGGGAGAGGGCGCTGAGCTCCGCTCTCATTCTCTCTTCAGTGACCGCCCTTTCCTCCTCGAGCGCCTGCAAGCGAAGCTTGTGCTTTTCAAGCTCTTGAATACGCTCAAGCTTTGTGTTGAGTGCTGATCGCAATGAATGGAGCTCAGAGCCTCTTGAGCGCGCTTCATCTTTTTTAGTCTGAATTTCTTTTTCAATTCCCTTCAATCGATTCTGAAATTCGGTGAAATCTTTCTCAAAGCGATTTTTCTCAACGAGGAGGCTCTTGAGGCGCTCGTCGCTCTCTTGGATCTCTTTTTCTAAAGACTGAGCATGTGTTGTCTTTTCTTTGACAAGTATGTCGAGCTCTTTTTTCTTCTGCTCAATCTGAGTGAGCTGGAAATTCGCGTGAACAAGATTCATATCGAGTTTACGCATCGCTTCATTTAAAGAGGCCCTCTCTTGAATGAGCTGTTGAACCTCTTTTTTGGAAGCTTCTACTGTTTCTCGTAAAGATTGAAGAGAGACTTTTTGTTTTTCCATCTCTTCTTGTAAGAGAAGAATCTCCTTTTCCCCTGTGAATCTTCCAATAGAAGTATTCCCTTTCATCGCATTCTCATGCTGAGGAGAAAGTCGAAGTACGAAGAGATGATCGATAAACCACTTCGAATGGAGAAGAGGCAGCGATTTATCCTTTAATGAAACGCTTTGATAAAGCTCTTGAGCCTTATCACCCTTTTCTTCTGATTTTATGGAAATTCGGTTGAGCAATGATGAGAGAAGCTCTTTAGGACTCATAAGCCATGTATCTGAAGAGCTCTTCTTTTTCGAAGACGCAGTCCCTTCTTTTGAAGAATAAGCTTCTAATACTATGCAAGAAAGCCCGCGAACAGATTCTTTTTCAGCTAACTTGAAGAGGGCTTCACTCTCCTCAAATCGGTTCACGACAAGCGTTGTGCTGTACAGAGAATCGAAGAAGGACAGAATAGACACTGGCTGATTTGAAAGCTCGGAGTGGAGAAAATCAGAAAGAAGGCAAAGAGGAAATTGAAAGGACGTCTCTTTTGAAGAGGCCGAGGAAGCCTTTTTAACTCCAATTTTTTGGAAGAACTTACGGATATCTTCATGAGCGCCAACAAAGTTGTCCCTCATATTGACTAACGCTTCTTTTCGCGCTCGGACCGTCTCATAGCCCGATGACAAGCGTATGATCTCTTGTTCTTTTTCTTTTACAGCAGCCTCTCGAGTATGGAGAGCTGCAGTGACATCAGCAATCTTCTTCTTTTTCTCTTCAATGTCTTTCTTTAATGATTCTATCTCATCTTTTCTCTGAGAACGATCATCATTCTGAAGCTTCTTCAACTGCTCTTCTGTGGCCTGTAGTGTTTTTTTAGCCTGTATGAAAAGGCTTTCTTTTTCTTGCTTGCGCTTGATAAGAAACTTTTCCTCAATACTCAGCGAATTGACTTTGGTTTGAAGCTCGGACCCGGATAATCGCGCCTCCTCGAGCTTCTTCGAGAGTTTTTCGATATCTGAATAGACCGAAGAATTTACTTTTTCCGTAGAAGTGATCTTTTCTTGAAGTGCCTTTTTCTCACTTTCCACCTCTTTCAGTTTTTCATCTGTTGAGGAAGTCTCTTTCTTGCGCTCCTCTCTTTTCTCTATAGAGCTCTTGGAATATACCTCAATCTCCTTTTCTCGGAGCAAGACTCTTTCAATAGCCCCGTCGACTCGTTTCTTTTCACCTTCATACAAGGTTTTAGTCACTTCAGCTTTGTGCTGCTTTTCTTGGACTCTTTGAAGCGCATTCTCTAATACTTTTACAGCTTCAGCTTGAACTGATCGTATCTTCTCACGCTCTGCAAATTGCTCTTGCAGTACCCGATGTTCTTCTTGCAGCTCGTTATATTGAGCATCTATGGAATGAAATTCTCGCTGAAGTTTCTCATTTTGAGCGGCTCTTCTCTTAAGCTCTAATTGATCAAGGTATTCTTTTTTATCGCTCCATACCTTGGCCGCATTGACCTGTGTTTGCAGTTTCTCAGCTTGTCCTTCAATCTCTCTGACAAGATCTGTGACGCGGTCTACATTCAACTGGGACGCTTCGAGCTTCTTGGCGGCCTCTTTTCTCTTTTGGAAGAATTTCGCAACTCCTGAGACCTCATCGATCATTTGCCGACGCTCTTGTGGCGACTGACGAATGAACTCATCGACTTTTCCTTGCCCGATAATCGCAAACGACTGTCGGCTTAAGCCACTAGAGCTAAAGAGCTCTTGAATATCTCGTAAGCGGACAGGAATCCTGTTGATACTATACTCTGACTCACCTGTTCGGAAGAGCTTTCGACTCACGGAGACTTCTTCATATTCAATAGGAAGATAATGATCTCTGTTATCAAACGTGATCGTCACTTCAGCAAATTGGGCAGGACGCCTTCCCTTTGATCCAGAGAAGATGACATCATCCATCTTCGCTCCGCGAAGTTGCTTTGCCGACTGCTCACCTAATACCCACAAAACAGCCTCAACGACATTCGACTTTCCGCATCCGTTGGGACCGACGATTGCGTTCAGATCACTTGAGACATTGATAATTGTCTTCTCAGCAAATGACTTGAATCCGTAAAGAGAAATAGATACGACACGCACGTTGAATAAGCCTCTTCGATGTGTACTTTAAAGCTTTTAAGTAATCATGAAATAGCGATCATAAAAAAGACGTGCATAAAGAAACAGAAGATAAAGTCGCTTTGACACACTTCTCTGAGCACGTGCTTTTGAAATCTTATGTACATGCCTACTTTAACGAGAATTACCTATTATCCAAATAAATTCTGGATAAATGGGACATATCAACTAGACTACTTATTTGGAATATAGAAAAGAGATAGAGAAGTGAGCCTTAGCTATTTTTGTCTCACCTGATCCTCTACAGCTTGCTGATACGATTTGCCGTTGAACATTCTCGCAAGCTTTTCTCTTGCTCTGAGAAACCTTGTATGAACCGCTTCTGATTGAGGCCCCTTACACGCTATATATATCGGAAAATTGATAAAATAAGGAGGTTTTGCGTCGCTTGAGCTGGCTATATCTACATTAACCGATTTTATATACTCCCATTCTTCCTCAAGAGAGTTGAATCCAGGGCTTACATCTGGCTCCCATTCCTCGTAAGGATAAAATATCTTTCCCGGAAAATCCGGCCGAATCAGGAGATTAAATCGACTGATATAAAGACCATATAAAAGGACATATGGGCGTTTTTTAAGGTAGTGACCAAGTTCACATTTCCTGCAGTAGTGCCTTGCATTTTCCTCTCCATATCCGAAAAAGATGCCGGCGATATACTCGTTTCTGAGGATTTGAAATATCGATGAGTTTGGATTTTCTATCTTTTTATAGAATACATCTGTGCGAGTAAAATTGTTCCTAATAAATTTTCTCACAAGAGCATTTTTGGATATAAGCTTTTTCAAAGCTGGCTTATGAATCAGCTCAATCTCATAGCTCTTTCTATTGTCAGGATATGTAAACTCAAAGACTTTAAGAATGTACTTGTTTGAGTCTTTAAACATCTCCTTGAGAGATGTAATAAATCTCTCACATACATGAGGATGTATTCTCAAATAACTATCTTGTACATAATCGTGCGAAATAGGCTTTTCGCCAATCAAGGCATATCCCAACTCGTCGGCGAACATAAGCCTATAAGCGCAATCCACTTCTCTATCGTTCTGAATGCTGAATAATGGGAGTGAGATGAGGAGAGCAAGACATGCAAGAAAGCGCACGCTTTTCGCGTTTATCGCGCTTGCTGCTGACATAACGATGGACGTATAAGACATGACGGTAAAAATCAATCTCTTCTTCAAAACTTAGGTTGCAGTCCTTGCAATAGTATCTCAGATACTCTTTTTTAAGAGAGTGTATATCATTCTTCAAAACAAATATACCTTTTTGATCAGATCGAAGATTTTTCACTTGAAATTCAGTGCCATCTGCCAATCTCACGAATATCCCTTTATCTTTGATGCAAACAGCGTCTTATGTCACATACATCTTCTCGACTCTATTAGACTTCTCACAGCCGTAAGCAAAAGCAGTTAGACTCATCAGAGCAGTTAAAAAACCTAATACAACTTTCATAAACACTATCTCCTCTATTCTAAGCTATAGCCTGAATCAAAAGGGCGAAAAGCTAGCATACAGAGCTAAAAACAAAAAGGTTTTTTTAACGCAAAGACGCTAAAAAAATGGCACCTAATGTTTTAATAAACAACAGGTGCGGAATGGGTTACATGAGAAAAAAGAGAAAGCCCCTTGGGAGCTTTCTTTTTGAAGAGAGGCTACCTAAGGGGCTTCTTTTAGATAAAAGGCTTTTTAAGCTTTAAGCTTATTTATCCTCATCATCGATGATGACTTCAGCGTCTTCGATCTTGTCTGATTTCTTCGATGAGGAGCTGCTTGCCGATTCATGAGATGCAGCATCATGTGGAGCTTGAGCGCCATGAGCTTTTGCCATCGCTTCACCGATCTTCTGCATATGAGACTCAAGCTCGCTCTTCGCGTTCTTGATTTTCTCTATATCGCCGCTCTCAATAGCTTTCTTCAAAGCATCAACTCGTGAAGAGACATCGGATGCGATCTCTTGAGGGATCTGATCTTTGTAGTCTTTTAAAGCTTTCTCAGCTCTAAAGACAATAGCGTCTGCTTCATTCTTCACATCGATGATTTCTTTCTTCTTCTGGTCTTCCGCTTTATGAAGCTCAGCGTCTTTGATCATTCGCTGAATTTCGCTCTCATCAAGACCTGATGTCGCTTGGATCTTAATCTTCTGCTCTTTTCCAGAGGAAAGATCTTTTGCCGATACGTGAAGAATACCATCCGCATCGATATCGAATGTCACTTCAATCTGAGGTGTTCCACGAGGAGCAGGTGGAATCTCAGTCAAGTCAAAGCGACCGATCTCTCTATTATCGTTCGCCATTGGTCTTTCACCCTGAAGGACACGGATTGTAACAGCTGGCTGATTGTCAGCGGCGGTTGAGAAGACCTGCTTCTTCTGAGCTGGGATTGTTGTGTTACGCTCGATAATTGGAGTCATAACTCCGCCCAATGTCTCGATACCGAATGTAAGCGGTGTGACATCGAGGAGAAGAATGTCTTTGACTTCACCTGCGAGAACGCCGCCTTGGATCGCAGCGCCGACAGCGACAGCTTCGTCTGGGTTGACGCTCTTGTTTGGCTCTTTGCCGAAGATATCTTTTACGATCTTTTGAACGGCTGGCATACGGGACATACCACCGACCAAGATAACTTCTGCGATCTCATCTCGGGAAAGGCCAGCGTCTTTCATCGCCTTCAAGCAAGGCTCTTTTGTTCTATTGATGAGATGCTCGACCAAGCTTTCTAATTTTGCTCGTGTCAGAGTCAAAGCCAAGTGCTTAGGGCCCGACGCATCCATTGTGATGAATGGCTGATTGATCTCTGTGGACATTGTTCCAGAAAGCTCAATCTTCGCTTTTTCCGCTGCGTCGCGAAGTCTTTGAAGCGCCATCTTATCGTTTCTAAGATCGATACCTTGCTCTTGTTGGAACGCCTCGATCATCCAGTTCAAGATAGCATTGTCAAAGTCGTCGCCACCTAAGTGTGTGTCACCGTTTGTCGAAAGAACTTCGATGACGCCGTCGCCGATCTCGAGAACGGAAATATCGAACGTACCACCGCCTAAGTCAAATACCGCGATCTTCTTTGTGGTCTTTTGCTTATCAAGGCCATAAGCCAGAGCTGCAGCTGTAGGCTCAGGAATAATACGGCGAACATTCAAGCCGGCGATTCGGCCTGCGTCTTTTGTCGATTGTCTTTGCGCGTCATTAAAGTATGCAGGAACTGTGATCACAGCTTCAGTTACTGTTTCACCGAGATATGCTTCCGCAGTTTCTTTCATCTTTGTCAAAATATGAGCTCCGATCTCTTCTGGAGTCATCATCTTTCCTTGAACATTGAAAACTGCGTTACCGCTTGAGCCTTCAACGACTTTATAAGGCACAATTTTGATCTCTTCTCGTACTTCGGAGTATTTACGTCCGATGAATCGCTTCGAAGAGTAAATGGTATTTTCAGCATTTGTGACTGCTTGTCGCTTAGCAGGAATACCAACTAATCTTTCTGGGCCTTTAAAAGCGACTACGGAAGGGGTTGTTCTCACGCCTTCTGCGGAAGCAATAACAACAGGCTTTCCACCTTCCATGACAGCGACGCATGAGTTTGTGGTACCTAAGTCGATACCGATAATTCTCTCTTTCTTTTGGGACATAAGAACTCTCTCCTGTCTCTCAGTGTAATAAATATTAAATCAAAGCAAGATCTCTCGACAGTGCTGCATTCCAAACGAGATCTTCTACTCTTCTCTATCTTGCGAGGATTGAGGCGCATTCTCTTGCGGCTGTTCATTTTCCTCTAAAGCTTCTTCGGCAGACTTCGGCTGCGTTGCAACCTTTACTTTAGCAGGACGAATTGTCTTGCCACCCATTCGATATCCCTTCTGGAACTCTTGAAGAATGGTTCCTTCCTGGACATCAGATTTCTCTTCAGTTTCGATTGCCTCATGAAGATGGGGGTCAAAAAGCATTCCAACACTTGTAAATGAGCTCACGCCATGTGTTGAGAAGACTTGGCGGAAATGCTCTAAGATCATCTGAAAGCCCATTGCCCAAGCCTTGACTTCTGGAGCGGCTTTATCCGCGTGATGAAGCGCCATTTCAAGCTGGTCAAATGGCTGAAGCATGTCCACGATGACATTCTGAACTGCAAGACCTTGAGCCTCAACCCTCTCTCTCATGAGACGCTTTCTGCTATTCTCAATCTCTGCTAAAGCTCTTAGATACTTATCCTTAAACTCTTCTTTTTCCTTTTTTAACGCTTCCATAACCTGTAACGGATTTGAAGCTTCTGTAGCTGTATGAGCATCTTCTTTGCTAAGTACTGAGGCATCTTTTGCATCTTCTGCCGGATCGTTGGAAACGACATCTTTTTCGACGTGTGTATCTGATCCTTTACAGTGGCAACCGCCGTGGCACTTCTTTTTTGTTTCGTCGTGGTGCATGATCGATGTTCCTCTTTCCTCGGATCAATTTTCAAACTAGGTGTCAGTAAAAAAACCACTCTCAATGAAGCTCATGAGATGCAGGCTTTTAATTATTTCATTATTGGTGAGGATGAAACTCTATAGCGAGCTTGTATGCATCATCTACCATAGCGGCCTGCGACTCAGGCATCTTGTAACTAATTCTATATCGAATAAATGCTTGAGTAAGCTCATTTGACAGGAAATCACTTACCTCTTGCATCAGCTTAAAAGCGTCTTTGTAGATCATTCTCATTGGACCTAAGAGAGCTAAAGCTCCCACTGGCTTCGATCCCACCCTGTACGGAGCTGCAATTAAACTTACCTGTAAAGACGCATCCCCTCGAGTATATGGCTGAAGCTCATCTCCGATCCAAAATTTAATCTCATTCGCTCTGCAACTCTCTCTTAAGAGTCCTTTCAGCATCGAGCTATTTTCAAATAACGCCATCGCTGGCGCTAAGAGAAGCGAGTCCTGAAATTCAGGATAAGCAAGAAGATTTGAAAAGCCGGCTCGGTAGATATCCTCATGTGGAGAATTTGAGTACATGACGAAGTAGCTTGCTATCGTCTCTTGGTAAAGAGACCTTGCGATTTCCATCTCCTCTTGATCGAATGTGTCGCAGATGGAAGACTCTTGAAAGAGTCTCATGCGAGCAAAGTGTTCGGCTTTTCTCACCAAGCCTGGACTTAAGGAGCTCTTGTTCGAGCTGACCACAATCGCAGTATGGACGAAGCCAAATTCAGTAGTTACAACAGCTAATGCTCGTCGTGAGTCGAGATAGACGTATTTGATATCGACGATACTATCATTATCAAACTTCGGAGACGAAGCAATAACTGCCATTGAAGTTTCTTTCGCGACCTGCGCGATGACTTCATGGATATAAGACACCACCTCTGAAGTCGAAAGAGCGGCTAAAGACTCGAAATCAAAGAGCCGTTTTTTTGCCTCAGAGCCGCCTTTTCCTTTCTTCGCTTTTTTCATGCGCTGCGACAGATGCTCATCCAAGCAATGTCTTGCGTAGATTGAGAACGCTTTTCCTTGAGGAATCCTTCCTCCAGAAGTATGTTGCTGCTTTAAAAAGCCATCTTCTTCTAGAGCCTGAAAATAGTTGCGTATCGTCGCAGAACTTACATCAAGGATCGTCTCGCCTTGAAGAACTTGAGATCCTACAGGGCGTCCTGTCTTGATGTAATACTCTACGAGCTCGATCAGGATTTTGCGCTCTCGCTCTTTGCGAGAAGGCCTCTTTGCTATCTCATGCTTAGTCACGTCTAAACTCAGCCATCCTGTTATGCTTATCCGCACTCAATCGAATATGAATAAAGTGTAGCTTATACAGGATTTTTTCCCAATGAATTTTAGCACTCAAACCAATCAAGTGCTTAATTCCTTCTCCCGTATGAGGAGAAGGGCTGACGCTTCTACAGTTTCAATTGAAATTTCGCAAGAGAGGCCAAAAGTGTAAACCAGCATAGAAGAAAGATAGGCCGCAACACAGGCTCTTTGGTGTTGAAGAGGAAGCTCCATGACCAAGCGATCCATATATTTCTCACGAAGGAGAGGAAGCGCATGGTGTAAAAGAAGCATCCGAAAAGGATCTGACTCCTTACAAAGATACAGCTTTCTAGGATCCCATTGCGCAAGAGCTTGATGTATAATGAAAGCGAACGAGTGGATTTTTTCAGAGATAAGAAGAGATCTCTTCGTTAAAGAGAGATCATTCTCACAAGAAAAGAGAAGAGAAGCTTCGAGCTTCGCACTCTCTCGAATACGATTTATAATTTCTTTCACAATCCGCTCTTTATGAAAGAGAAACTCCTCCTCATTCAGTATAAGTCCCGATAAGACTTCATAAGACGAGGAGATAACGCCACCCTTATTGGCGCTACTGTCTTTGACGATTGAAACTCCTTTCTTTTCTAAAATATCTCGAGCAGCTTGTGAAAAGAAGAGGTTAGCTCCTTCTACAATCAGGGGAAAAGAAGGCTTTCCATTATTTTGAAAGCAAGATGAGACATTATCCTCAGTTATTGTATAAGGGCGCCCCCCTGCAGGGACGAAAAGATCACAAGGAATGGAAAAGAGAAAATTATTGAACTCTTGTTGAGGAAAGTTCTCATCAGGCTTTTCTAAGCCTGATGAAGTAAATCGCTCGATTCCTTGAGTGAGTTCATTCACCCGCAAAAGAAATCCTTGGGAAGAGAGAGCTTGATACGGATAGAAAGAGATCGGCTGCCCTGTCTTTGCCAAAGAGACAAGCTCTTCCATCTTCAGCCCTTGAGGATCATAGGCAATTCCCGACTTATCTTTTATCCCTATAAATCGCGCAGTGTTTGGATATCGACCCTCAAGAATTTTGATTGTATTAGACGCTACGTCACCGTCTGGACCTCCAGTCATAATTAATGACCACGGCTCAGTTTTACATCCTTTATGGAAGAGCTTTTCCATCGCCTCTTCAATCCAAGCGACAACCCCTTGAGAAGTGACACCATACGCTTTGTGATTAATTCCAGCCCCAGATTTAGAGGTCATGAAGACATGTCCGGGACGATAGCCGACTTCTGCTGCGTACTGGGCAATCCATTCGACAGCATAGTCTTTTAGCCGCTCGTCAGGACCTAAATAGAGATATTCAGGAATCTTATAATAATCAACGATCGCGGAATCCTTTAATCCACCTTTCATCTCATCATAATTGACTAACGAGACAAGCTCTTGGACATACTTCTTTTGAAAGGAGAATAAAAGATCTTCTTCTTTACCCTGTTCGATAAAATCCTGGCAGAAAATGACGCCTTTTCCTCCGCCTTCAGGGATATCTTTATTTTTCTTCTCTTGCGTCAGAGCAAGTAGATAGCACTCAAAAAATACCGATGCTTCCTCTACTTTCCTTCTCTTACTATCAGGGATATAAACGGTTCGTAATCCGCCACGCGCTAAATCTTGGAATCGGACATGGAACCCAAGAAACTCCCCTGGAGAGAAGATAAAAAAGATTGCAAAGGGTTTTTCAGGGAAAGTCGCATTCGGGAAAAAGCTCCAGATCACGTTCGGATCGATACGAAACGAGATACAGTTCAAGGTTTGAGAGGTCGATGCAAAAAAAGTCGTTTTCAGGATTGAAAAGAGAAGGTCTCGAAAGAAAGAGAAAACAAACTCTTTATCATCTTTTGAGCCTATCCTTGCCTCCTCAACATGGTTCTTCAAAAGGCCTACCCATTCCTTTACCTGAGATCGCTTTTGCGAATCTAATGAGAAGCGACATGAAAAAGATGAGCTGAGACAGTGAAGAAATTTCTCATTCTCGAAGAGATGATTGAATAACTTTATCCGCTCTTCATTCCACGTTTCTTGAAAACGAAATTGCTGAATCATCGTCTTTAAAGAGACATGAAGCGCATGCTCTCGTTGCTTTTCATCAAAATCAACAAGAGCGGTTTGAGCAGATTCGATCATCTTTTTTTCTACCTCAATAATCGTAGAGCATTAAGTCCCACAAGGAGGGTGCTGCCTTCATGAAGAAGAACTGCCATCCAAAGCGGTATGACACCGAAGAGTGACGATGTCGTTCCTACAACTATTGAGAAAATAGCTAAAAAAAGATTTTGACGAACAATCTTTTTTGTTAATAAAGCTTTTCCAAAGAGCCAATCAAGAAGAGAGAGGTTATCTCGTAAGAGAACAATATCCGCAGCTTCTCGGGCGGCAGCGCTTGAAAGCTGTCCCATTGAGACGCCAACTGTTGCCCGCGCTAAAGCTGGGGCATCATTCAGCCCATCTCCAACCATTACAAGACCACGCCCCTGCGTCGATGAAAGCGAGGAAATAATAGAGAGCTTATCCTGGGGCTTAAGATCAGCTTTCCACTCGCTAATATCCAACTTCTTAGCGATCTTCTCAACAATAGAGGTCTTGTCACCTGAGAGGATTAAGACTTTTTTCCCCCGTTCTTTTAATCTTGAAACCGCTACAAGGCTCTCATCTCTCAGAGAGTCCTCAAACAAGAAAAGATACTTCTCACAGAGCTTTCCTTGATGGTGAATTTCAAGGACTACGGAAGCTCCGTCTAAGAATTGTTGGTCTTTATCTCCTGAAGAGGCTTGAGCACTTTTTCTTACTCCCTCTTCAAAATCTTCATGAGTCGCGGCATGAAGGCGCACATTAAAAAGAGATGCATCATCTTCTTGTGGACTATCGTTAAGAAAAGGGAGTGAAAGCTCTGCTTGCACACCGCTTCCTGCATATACTTTAACCGATTGCGCTTCGAGAAATGGCAGTTTCTCTTCTTTTGCTAAATCAACAACTGCTTTAGCTATTGGATGAACCACATGTTGCTCAACAGAGGCTGCAATCGATAGAATCTGACTTCGAGAAAGGTCTGTATGAGTTTGATGAAGAGGGATGAGATCGATTAACCTAAAATTTCCACTCGTCAGCGTACCAGTTTTATCGAAGGCGACGCACCCACAATCTAACAAACGATCAAAAACCGTCCCTCCTTTCAATATAGCTCCCCGACGAACAGAAGAACCTAAAGAGCTTAGATATGCGATAGGAACCGCGATGAAAAGAGCGCAAGGTGACGCAGTGATAAGAAAACTCATGGATCTGACAAGCGCTCCTTCTTGACCAGAGAGGGGCACGTTAAGAGCAAGAGGGAAAAGCGCCATGAGTCCGAATGTAGTCATAATGACTGAGAGCGAGTAGATCCTTCCAAAGCGCTCGAAAAATTGGGAGAGTTTCGGCTTTTTATTCTGTGCCTCAGTAATCAACTGAACAATCTTATAAACAGTAGAATCTGACTGTGTTGTCGTCACTTTTAATGTAACGCTTCCTTGGAGAATGCGGCTTCCCGAGGAGACTTTATCTCCAACTCCCACATCTATCGGCTTTTCCTCTCCTGTTAAATGCGCGGATGAGATAGAAGCGCTTCCAGACACCACGATTCCATCTAGGGGAACGATTTCTCCTGTTCGAGCGAGGATATGTGTTCCAACCTCAATATCCTTTACAGACCTCTCGTAATGAGAGCCATCGGATTTTAAAACAGAGGCCTTAGATGGAGCAATCTTGTGGATGCTTAAAAGAGCGTTCTTCGCTTTCAAAGTCACTAAATCTTCTAATGACCCGGAAAGAGCAAAAAGCACCAAGAGAAGAGCACCTTCAAGAGGGCGCCCTAATGACATAGCTCCGAATGCTGAAAGGGTCATAAGGACATCAATATTTACATCCTTCCTGACAAAAATATCCTCTAAAGCAGAGATAAGAGCTGGTGTCCCAACAAGAAGATACGTAAAAGAGAGCAAAATCAAGCTTATATATTCGGACCGCGCATGAAGCTCAGCTTTCAATGGAAGACTCACTGAGAGAAATGAGGCGAGCAAAAAAACAGCGGCAAGACACGAACTCTTGAGAGTAACGTTGCGACTGATAGCTTTCGCTTTAGAGGTTAGAAAAGGGCTCGAGCTCTCCTCTCCTCCTAACTCGAAAAACTCTTGAAACGAACTTGTCTTCCTCGAAAGAAGAAGGCGCGCAGAACCTTTCGTTTTAGACTTTGAAAGAGAGAGTGACATACATGACGAGCCGCAAGAGTGTGATCGACAACTAGTTTTCATATTTTCGATTTCAGCCATCTTTTACTGTCATTACCCCACTCTTTTTAGATACAATAATCTTTATTCATTCAAGTTCTAGTGAAGGACAACACCCATAATAGCATATAAAATAACAAATACCGTAGCCGCAATCATAGCGCTCCATACTCCGCCTTGAAGAGCATTATTTTTCTCCTTGCGTGAGTAGAGAAATCCAATGAGAAATACCCCTCCGGTAGCCAAAGGAAGAAGAAGAAAAAATGGAAAGAGCGCAAAAGAAGCAATAAGACAGAAAGAAGCTGCCAATGACCCGATGAACGCGCCAAGCCCCATAGAGAGAGGATGCTGATTCTCATTTAATCTAAATCCCATCTCTTCTTGGAGCATAACTCTTAAGAGTCTCTCTTCGTCAGCCATTAAGACATCAACAACCTGATTAAGAAGATCTCCTTGAAATCCTTTCGCCCTGTAAAGCGCGATAAGCTCCTCTCTTTCGTCCTCTCTGTTCTCCTCAATTTCTTTCTTCTCTTCATATGCGATTCGATGGAGTCTTTCAAGTCTCATCCATGAAAGCCAAGTAGATCTCGCTCCCTTCCAAAACGACCAAGCTAAGCCCCAGGCCACAAGGATAGTGATAAGGCTCTCCTTAGAAAATTCAAAAAAGTCGAGACCAATAATGAGAAGACCCAAAGCAATCAGAGTCTCTCGAGCACTATCCAATCCAGAGAAAAGAATTCCAGGCGTCTCTGCTCCATGAATCTCCAGCGATGTCTCAACCCCTCCCATCTGAACTTCAATAACGTGACGAAGCGGCTCTTTCCCCTGAAAGTGATCTTTCTTCATTAGCTCAGACTCTTGCCCCCATTGCACTTAAAAATTAAGAAGTCTCTTTCTTCCTCTTATATGCTACATCCATTACTTGAGTAATCAATTTTTAGCTCTTTTAGCCATCTTTTTTCAAAAGCTAAAAAAACCTTCACTTCTTCTATTTCAGTTTAAGTATGGATATATCCACATGAATTATAAATTTAATTTTTAACTCCTTTCAAAATTCGACTAATGGTATATAAAAATTTTTATGATATAATAGGTATTAGGGGGAGAAAATAGCATCGAGAAAACTTCCCCAACCTCGATGAGATAAATCTTTATAGTGCCATTAGATCTAAAGAGGACTTAAGGCGTTCGAAAAAAACGTCTTATTGAAAGAGAGACCACATTTTCATCCTCTATGACTAGTGAAATAAACATTCGGACCGATTCAGGAGATCTTCCTTAATACGATACCAATGCAAGAGAGAGAATGCTGCTCATTATTTTTTGGTATCACGATTGGACTTAATGAGTGTTCGTTATAAATCTAACAAGGCTTCTGAATCAGAGTAAATTTGTAAGCAGTAGGAGAGAAAGAGATGGGATCAATTTCCGGAGTACCAAGCTATCCATCAATCTCTGGATACACACAATCGACTATTGATAGCGAGGTTACAAGTACAAAATCGACCTATGATACCAGAAAAAGCGAGTACAACACCGCACTTACTAATTATATCAACAGCGTCTCAGCTACAGAACAAGCAGTAATTAACTACAAGAATACAGGCTACACGACAACGACTGTAACCACTTATCGTGATAATGCGTATAATAACTACATAGCTGTGCAGAATAACCCTGCCAGCACTCCGCAGCAAAAAACTGCAGCGTATAACGCATATCAATCAGCACAAAACACATATAACGATGTCTATAACAAATATAATACAGCTAACAATCTTCTCTATGAACAATCATTAAAGCAAAATGCCCTTAATACGGCACTTGACAATCTTCAAAGCGCTGCGACTTCATATACAACAGCATTAGCTCGTAAACAAATGTTCGCAGATCAACAAGCTGCGAATAATATCGGCTCAACCTTTTCATCCTTGTCCGATGATATTAGCGATCCTCAATTCGCCGGGCTCACTGCCGACCAATACAACCAGCTTGTCTCAAATCTGAATAGCCTTAATGCGGATCCACGGACAAATCTTATCAACGCATATGACGCATACCGCTATCTAGAATGGCAAATCGCGTCTGCAAGAGTTACCGCATTAAAAGCTGGCTATAATGAGACATATTATTGGCTTAACTACCAGCTTCACTTCGACCAATCATATACATTGGACTTATTTACCAGCGCACAAACAGCACATACGAACGCTAAAAATGCTGTAGGAACTCTTACTAACCAACGATCGAGCATCAGCTCTAGCCTTGACACCGCGATTAACACATATAAAAACGCGTACAAAGCTGTTCAAGACCCTCTTCTCACCGCTATCAACAGCGCGAGAGATCAAGCAGCAAATTGGGGAAGTTATGTCGCCGGGCTCCAACAGGCAGCTCAAGCACATATTGATCAAATGTATTCTACAGATGCGTCTCAAGATCTTACTACTCGACAGCAACATGCTTCAACTTATGTCGATCAGAACGATCCTATCGTAGAGCAGGCTCTTACAACTGCCCAAGGCATCTATACCAGTAATATCACACGAATTACGACATCAGGAACAGGGGTTTCCAATGATGTATCGACCCCTTCTCTTCCAAGCTCGAAAAGCTCTATGTCAATCAGCCAGTTAATGTGGATCATCTCCCAAGTCCAATTAATGCTTGATCAGCTCTCACGTCAGATGTCCATGTCAGATTATAAAATTAACGCATTCAGAAGAGCTATTGGAGAAAATAATGCTGACGACTATGTCCGAAGCAGAGTAGCTTCCGATATATGGAATGTAAGCCTCTATGACGCTGACACTGCCTATAATGCCCAAGTTCTCAAAGATAACCTCTCTGAGTACAACCAGGCCCGCGAGATCTATCTTGCTTATCAACAGCGCGTGAGCATAATCAACACAGTCATCAAAGAAGTTAATGCAGAGATCGACGTACAAAACCAAAGAGCGAAAAATCTGGTCGATGCTGCCAATTCCATTAATGGAGAGATAACAAACGCAATTAACGCGACAGCGAAAAATAAGGCAGAAACCACCAATGTAATGGACTATACAGGAGCCGATGCAGACACGCCTACGCCAGCAGATGAAACAAAACCAGATGATATCACATATCCAGAAAATATCCCTCACTTCCCTCTTATTAATAGCATTCCAGCTCCCCCACCATTTATTGATATTCCTGCAGAAGGAGAACTTCCACAATTTCCGACTGCTGATCAAATAGCTTCAATGAATCAAGCTATTAAAGACCTTGCAGCAGCAATAGCGCCATTTAAAGAAAGAGTTCAAAAAGCTCTTTCTATTGATATTTCAGGCTCCCAAGATGGTTACGGTGTCCTTGAACTCCAACCATATTATGAGCGAGCTACAATTCCTGTCCGCAATACAACCCTAAAAACTGAATTCGACGGCTACCTCTCATTCCTCGTCTCTTACTCAACGCAAATTTCTGCAATGCGAGCTGCCGCTACCCTCTCAGAAGAAGAGCAGAATCGCTTTATGGCGAGTGCTATGCAACGGATTGAAGAGATCCTCGGATCTCCTCTCATTACGACAAGCGATGAAGCAAAAGACGCTTCACAATCTATTGGCGCAGGGATAGGACTCACGCTCGCGGATCCAAAAATTAAATCATCAAGAGTTGCTACACTCATTAATCAGATTTCACAATCAGCTAATTTCACAAACGCTGTTGGGAGAGTTTTTGAAGTTGCAGCAATTATTGCAGGCCTTAGAGCCGCAGGAATTACTCCTGATGCCATGAAGAATCTTTCGACAATGGGGATCCCGCTCAGCGAGCTTCTGCAAGAAAGTGGGATTGACCTTACAGCTGCTATCCAATCAGAGAGCAATAGCGCTCTTGCCGCAGCACTCATTGAGCAACTGAGTATCTCGGCTAAAAATGTTGACAGCCTCCAAAAAACTGCGCTTGATATTCTCTCCCAGTCTCCTGCTATTAAAAGCATGAGTCCTGAAGAGATTAAGGAAGCGATCGCCTCATTGGTTGCCCTTATACAGATGCTCCTTCTGCTCTTGGCCTCTCTCTTAGGATCAACTGAAGGGATCTCACCTATCGAACTGATGGCAAGTTTTGGACAAACTCCTTCTGCTGAATCCGATCTCAAAAACGCCCTCCAAGCTCTAGGCATCCCAGAAGCAAAAGCTCAAGCGCTTGTATCAAGTTTAGGTGAGAGTATCATGCCTCTACTCGCACTCTTCAGCGATATGAAGATAAGCCCAGAGTCTCAGCTCGCACTCTTACTCTTAATTGGAGCCAATAGAGGAGGCATTTCTCTTACTGATGGAGTCCCAGGAGGAAAAGCATTTATTCAAACACTTTTAGAGGCCCTCAAAAAAGATGGTATCGCCATTCCTCAAGGAGCTATAAATACTCAAAGTGAAGTTGGCAAAGCTATCCTATCGAAAGACTTCTTGAAGCAGCTTGTTGTGCAGTTAGAAGTTAAGGCAAGCAATCTTCAGCGAGACATTATCAAGCAGGAAATCCTTCGAAGTGAAACAAGACGACAAGAGGCTCCTCGAAGAGAGGAATCAGCAAACGTTGATAAATCCCCCGAGCAACAGCTTCGTGATAGTGTCAGAAACACTATCAATACGATGGCTACTTCGTTCGAAGAATCCGCAAGAAATCCTCTTACCGGGCTTCTTCCTCTCAGTGTCTCGGATCGACTAGGCCTGACACAGGACAGACAAAGTCCTCTTTCACCCCAAGCAATTCTTGGCACCATAAGACAAAATTTTGAGCGTCTTCCTATCGAAACTAGAAAAGCTGTTCTCGACTCAGTAAAAGGAAAGATGGATGATATTTCTCTTTCTGAAGGAGACAAGGCTGCTTTAGTCGCCGCCTTAGTCCGAAAAGATATAACTTCTCAAGAAGCATCGGCACTTCTTGCTCTTTTAATGCAAGACCAAGCAGCCCAACTAGGGACAAAGTACAGCGCCCTTGCAACTGAATTAGTTCAGAAAATATTCCAACCGACACAAGAAGATTTGAGAATTAAAGAAGAGATTGAGAAGAAAAAACCTCAGACTGAAGATATGCGCCAAAGAATAGAAAGGCCATCGACACTTCCTAAGCAAACACGAGAGATTATGCGAGAAGCTTTTGAAGTTGTCTCAAGAAGCTTTGTTGATCAAAAATTTGCCGCGAAATCTATCGAGTCATTTGCTCGCATCGTATCGAAGATGACAGATTTCAATGAAATAGCGGTCAACTTTTTGATGGACCCTGCAAAAGTCTTCTTAAGAGAATTTTCAATCATAACACGATCATCTTTAGACAAATCAAAACAGCCTCCAGTATTCCTTGAAGGATAACCAAACACTATCTCGCTCATCGCACACACCTCCCAGTGCGATGGGTGGGGAACTTTAATCATGAAAGAGATATAAGGAAATCGAGTATGGCAAATCTAGGATCACTTAACTCATCGCCATTTTTCCTATCCTGGATACAGTCACTTGAAGCAGAAACGCTCGACGATGCCCTCAACCATATTGAAGGATTGGCATCAATCACCTCTGAAGAAGGAGCGGAAGAGTCTAGCACACTTAAGAAGGTCAAGGATGAGGACATCTTGGCTCTTATGCCACCTCCTCCAAATATCAACTTGGCCGCATTTCAAAATATCTCAAATAACTTTGCCGATTTCTTTGGCATCGACCGCGCATCATTAGATAAAGCATTTGGCGCAACTGAGAGCGCTATAACTTTAGCTGCTGCGACAACCTGGGCCAAATCTCAGATGCAAGAAAGTGAGCTGGTAAAACAAATCCTCGCCTCAGAAGAAAAAAATCCTCTTACAGCAACCCTATCTCAGTACATCGCGCAAGCTCCGATGGTCGGACTCGACGCCCTTGCCCTCCAACAAATGCTTAGGCAATCTCCGGTTGTTTCATCGCTCTTTCACGGTGTTGATCCAAATATCGCGTTAAAAGCGTATCAAATTGCTGAGCAGCAAATTGTCTTAAGCATGCTCGACAAATGGGTACAAGCTGAAGCGATCCGAGCAGAGCAGCTTCGAGAGAACATGAAGATTGAAGATGTAAAAGCGCATGAGATTGCTCATCAAATGCTCAACGACTATATTAAGAACAGCGAAATGAGAAAAGAGCCTCTCGCTCAACCAGCTCTTTCAGTTCTTGTCTCTGCAATTGTTGTTGGAGTCTCGATGAGCGCTTCCGTGCAGGCATTAAGCGGGGTTCTCGGCGCTGCATCCTCTACTATAGTAGACACTTCATTAAATATCGGATCCATCCTCAAATCTCTTCTAGATCCACTACAAACAGAGTTGAGAGTACTCACTTCTGGGCTTTTAGCAACAGCGACAGCATGGGCAACCCCTGTTGCGATGACGCTTATCATGAAAGGCGGCATAGATCAAACTCAAGATACAAAAACCATCGATAAAGAGTCGATTAGATCATTTGTCATTACATTTGCGACATTTTTGACAAATCCCAATATAGACAAACTCTTCTTCTCTCGAATTGCGAAGGCTCAAGAAAAGCAAAATATATCAGGCAATCAAGCGATTCTTATTGTAGCTTCTTTGAAGGCATCTCTTTTAGCAGAGCTTCTCGCGGTACTATATAAATCTGAAACAGGGGGATTCTCTTTTAAAGAGCTTCAAGCCCTTATCAAGACACCACTAGGAGTCGATGACACATCAACACTCAATGTCATCACTAAATTGCTGCAAGAGCAGTTGAGAATTATGCAAGAGACTGATCCTAAGGCATATAAAGAATTTACAGAGCAACTTGAGGCTCAATATAAGGATGCTGACTCATCTACAGAGCTTCATCTCTCATCGTTAATCGATCCAATACGCACATTCATTTCCTTATGGGATCCTCAGCTCACTCGTAGACTCTCTTTGACTGATAGAGGATAAAAGAGAAAATAACTGCCTTGAGGTTCTTCATTACGAAGAGTCTTCTCCAAGGCAGTAATTTAACCATTCTTACTATAGAAGGATAATATCCTCTCTAAATCCAGGATATCCTGAATAGACGCCATCTCTATTGCCGCATGCATTCCAATGACACCAACGCCAAGATCGATCGCGTCAATCCCTAATCGCGCCGAAAGAATTGGCCCTATAGTTGTTCCAGATGGGATATCATTTCTGGCTGTAAAGACCTGATACGCAAGTGATGCCTTCTCAAATTGGGAAATAATTGTGGATAAGAGCGCTGGCGGAGAGCTATATCGCTGCTGAGAGTTAATTTTTAAAGCAACACCGTTACCTAGGCGGACTCGATGACGGCTATCATACTTTTCTAAAGCTGTGTAGTGAAATCCGTGCGCTGCATCGCAAGAAAGTATGATCGATCGAGAACGAAGCCGTGCTTTCTCAGCACCTTTGACGTGATCTTTTGAGATGATCTCATCGAATATATCCTCAACGATTCGAGAATAAGCTCCCTCACTTGTCTCCGAGCCAATCTCCTCATGATTGCAAAAAAGGTACATGAGACCGACTCCATCCGAACGGGGGTTAGAAGTCAAGAAAGCATGGAATGCCGCCCAAACACTCGTCAAATTATCAAGGCGTGGAGCCAGTAACGCTTCATCATCTACAAGACTACATTTAGCCTTTTCTTCCGGAATTATAGATAAGTCAAAGAAATGACTCTTAGTAATATCCACGCCTGAAGACTTTATGAACTCATCAAAAGATGAAAGAGATTTACTGAGAGAAATAACTGGAGATAGTCCCTCTTGCTTTGCAACCTGAAGTCCTTGATCGTTGACACTTCTATCAAGATGAATTGCTACATTCGGGATCACACAAGAGATACTATTATCATTCAATGGCAAAAGCCACTCCCGGTCGCTACCTTTGGAGTCCTTTCCCCATACTTTGCCGGCTATAGAAAGCTTTCGACCTAACCATGACGCTAGAATAGGAGCTCCATAGACTTCCGTGTTAATGAGGGAAGCGCCTTCAGATTGATAAAATCCCTTTTGCTTTATCTTTAAACAAGGACTATCAGTATGAGACGCAATAATGATAACTCTTTCAAGTGACACACCTTCGGCTGGCATGGTGACAGCAACTGCCATTCCATTGCGATGGATAAGATACTTCTTTCCAGCTTCCAAGGAAGGCATCTCATCGATTGATGAAACTTTAATATTATTCCTTTGAGCAGTCTCAGAAAGATACTTCTCAACATGCCAAGGAGTCAAGCATTGGTCGATGCAATCAAGAATAGATTGTCTCATCTCATCTACATGTCCCATGGGGAAGTATGTCCTCCGATTCTTTTATGCAACTCTATTATATCTCTTAAGCGATTCTACAAGCTGATCAAGTGTATGACACTCTTTTATTGGAAAAGTGCCATTACTTCGTCTCTTTTCTACGCTCTTTTGATACGCCTGATCATAATAATCTAAAAGAGATGAGGCACAAGACTCCAAATCTCCTTGTTCTATCAGAGCTATATCTTCCTTCGTCTTTTGGCCACCCCTTTTTTTTGCAATTTTCTCAATGCAAGAGATAAGCCACTGAGCTGAATAGACTCCATAATCGCGAACTATTCTTTTCACTCTCTCTTCTTTGGAAGGAGAAAGAAGGAACATGAAAGAAGCGCTTTGCATAGACCTCCATATTCCCTCTGGAATGACAATACTCCCTATCATCCGGCTCTCATCTTCAACAAGATAGGGCACCCCGTGAGGGAATTGAGAGAGTTTGAGCGCAAGCTCATTTTCAAATTGTTCCTGAGTAATTGGCTTAAAACCCGGCAAGCCACCAAAAGCGCTTCCCTTGTGCTGAGCTACCTCCTCAAGATCAAGGACAGGGAAAATACCTCTTTTGGATATTTCTTGGAGAACCTCGGTCTTTCCACTCCCAGTATACCCACCTATCAGAATTGTATTTCGAGGCTTATCAATCTCGTCGAGAACAAATTTGCGATATGATTTGTACCCACCCTGTAGACGTAGAGGTGACAAGCCAACACGTGTTGCAAGCCAACCCATTGACTCACTTCTCATCCCCCCTCTCCAACAGAGAATACGAAGGCATTTAGTCTGATGCTGATGGGATAACTCAAGAAATCGATCTGCAAATGAAGCCATTTTCGGCCCCACAATTTCAAGCCCCCTCCGAACAGCTTTCAGCTGGCCTTCTTTCTTATAGAGGATTCCGACTTCACATCTTTCATCATCCGTGAAGAGAGGCACAGAGTATGATCCAGGAATATGTCCTTCACTAAATTCTGAAGGAGATCGAACATCAATTATGGGAATTTGATTAAAGGAAGTATCGAGAAAAGATCGAATATCAAGAAGAGACTCTTTGGAATCTTTCATGGGAGTTTGTTCCCTCATACGATATATAAAAAGCACCTTAAAAGAGGCCCCCTCTTTTTATGAAGGGGGCGTTTTAAGATGCTTCTTACAAAAATAGCTTTAATGCGCTTCTATAGACTTAGAATTGCCAATCTGTATCTTGGATAGGATCGAGCTTTTCTTTGCCATTTAAGTAAGGTCTCAAAGCCTTTGGAATAATGATCGAGCCATCTTCTTGCTGATTGTTCTCAAGAATTGCAACCATCAATCTCGAAGTTGCAAGGCCAGAACCGTTCAAGGTATGAACGAGCTGAGGCTTATCATTCTTTCTTCTAAAGCGAGTTTCTGCTCGTCGCGCTTGGTAATCAGTACAGTTCGATACAGAAGAGACTTCATAGTATCTATTTTGTCCTGGAAGCCACACTTCAATATCAATTGTCTTTGCGGCAGCAAACGACATATCGCCAGTGACAAGAAGCATACTTCGATGGTGGATTTCAAGGCCTTTTAAGATAGCTTCAGCAGAAGCGACCATCTCTTCAAAAATCTGAGGGCTTTGCTCAGGAGTTGAGAAAGCAAACATCTCGACTTTATTGAACTGGTGCACGCGGATCAATCCACGCTCTTGAGCTCCTAGTCCGCCTGCCTCTCTTCTAAAGCAAGGAGTATAAGCGATGTACTTCAAAGGAAGAGCTTCCTCTGGAATAATCTCGCCCATATAAAGTCCATTTAATGAGACCTCAGCCGTAGGAATCATATAGAGGCTATTATCGCCATCTTGTACGATGAACTGCTGATTCTTAAACTTTGGCAGCTGACCGGCAGAGAAGAGAGCCTCTTCTTTTACAACAATTGGAGGAATCCATTGTTGGAATCCGTTCTTGATGTGATGATCTATCATGTAATTGATAAGAGCCCATTCAAGGCGAGCGCCCCAGCCTCTATACACTGGCCATCCAGAACCCGTCAACTTCGCGCCTCTCTTAAAATCAAAGACGCCTAATTTCTCGTTAAGTTCAACGTGGTTCTTAAAAGGGAAAGAAAATGTAGGCTTTTGACCCCACGAACGGATCATGACATTTTCCTTCGGATCGAGATGAACCGGAACGTCATCCATTGGGATATTAGGAAGTCGCGCGAGTTGATCGATCAGATCTCTTTCAAGCTCGGAAATTTCGCTATCAAGAGTCTTAATTCGATCCCCTTTCACGGAAATTTCTTGCATTAAAGCTGATGTATCTTCCCCAGATCGCTTCATTCGACCAATTCTTTCTGAAGCTTCATTTCTCTCAGCCTTTAAAGCCTCAACTTCAGTCTTCTTAGTTCTTACTAAGGAATCGAGAGACTGAGCTCGAGAAAGATCAGCATCAGGAAGCTTAGTCTTTAATTTAGCTTCGACGAGAGCAGCATCTTTTCGGAGAAGTCGTGGATCTATCATGGTATATTACATCAGCTCCATGAAAATATAAGTGTTTTAGAGAACACTCAACTGTTTATTCAAAAATGCATGAACAATTACGTTATCTCCCCATCTTTTTTTCTGAGGAAGATAATAATTCCAATTTTTTCATGCGCATTAAGTATAACGAAGAGCAAAAAGAAAGAGAAGCGTTTCCTCTTTTTTCATGTGAACTTCTATATACCTCTCTCAATCATCAGAATTTCCTAAAAGTAAAATATCAGAAACTTCCTGAAGGGAAGAAAAAAGCCCTCTTGGGAGCGTTAACTCTGTTAGACTTCCCCGAAGAGAATAAGGAGATTTTATATTGAGTACCTCTTCAACTTCTTCTATTGCTCTAGCAAATAAACGAGCTACAAATTCAGAGCAGAATTGCTCTTTTCTTGAGATATCGGTTTTCTCTGAGGGGGGGCTATTCTTAAATTTGAGAGGAAGCGTGGCATACATTGCTTTGAATAAAGAAAGCTCTACCACATTAGAGCGATCAGTAGACTTTTCTATAATTTCAGAATAAGCGCCTTTGAAAAGCGCCTCAAGAAAGCCTTTAGCTTCTTCTAAGGAAATATTTCCTTGAGGCTCCATCTGAATTTTATTTATATCATCTTGTACAAAAAGCTTTCCTATATTAGGTCTCAACCACACTTTTGAGAAGATATTCCAAAATGTAATTTTCTTTAATCGCCTTGCTTGATAAGAGTCAGGATGAAGCCCTTGAGAGTGATTCTCAGACTTCACCGCGTCTACATTAATACAATCGACAATGCAAAGATCATGCCCTTTCTCAGCGCTATTTTGAGTGAAAAATGAGACTCCAGCATGGTAGTATCTCCCTACAAACCATCCAATAAACGAGCCCAAATCGATTCCCTCAGGCAAATAGCCACCCACCCACTTCTTGATTTTAGCTAACTTTGTCTCCTCTTCTTTGAAGGCAGGATTGCTAAACAATGTCTTATCGCGCTCGTTGTCCCAAAACGCTATGTCTCCTTCTTGTATCTGAGACTTTAAAAGAGGAAGCGCAACTTCATGAATAAGTCGATCGACCCTCTCCAGTTTAGATCGTAACTTTTTAAGCTTGCCCGGTATTTCAAACTCTCTGACATGCGCTATCTTCTCCGTATATACGATGAGATAACTCAGAATATACCCATAAAAGAACACCTCTTGCGGTTGAAGACACTCAATAATCCTCTGAATATGCATTTGAAATCTGTTGTGCACTTGCTTTTTCAAAGACATATACTCCTTTGTCTTCTGAAGGAGTAAAGGCACATCAAGGGATATATCAACCTCTTGCTGTTTAAGAGAAAGGGCGGTACTCCATATTTCCCGAGAAATTGTATGTATCGAAGTAAGGGCTTGTTGAAGAGATTGAAGTTGATTTAATCCAGAGGCATAGAGATCTGGCAAGAGGAGCTCTTCTTCTGCAACTATAAGTATCTCATAAGCTTTTTTAAGCCATTTTTGAGCTTTTTTCATCTCTTCCATTTCAAGGCACTGAAGAATGTTTTCTTCGGTATCCTCTTCGAATAAAGGGATATCCTTGTCAACAGAAACATATCTCTCGACGATAGGAAATGGATTTCTTGAGGGGATAGACATAAGAAAAAGATAGGGGGTAACAAAGTAGTGGATAAGAAAGAGGCGGCATTATAGAGCCTTCCTGAATAAAAAGCCTGTTTCTTTCATCTGAAATGTTTTTTATAAAATACTTTACACAAAGTGAAATTATAATTAGTTCTTTCAAAAGATGACTTTTCAAGTTTGATATGGAAGTACTATTGTAAGTAGAAAACATCGAAATAGTACTGAAACAAGAGGCTTAAGAGCGTTCCATGCTATCTGAAGGGTTTTATGACAAAATATTCAGCTCTTCATCACACTCCCAAGCTGAATATGAATCATCGACCATAAAGAAGGAACAGCCTGAGCATATATTTAAGCCACACAACCCAATGACAATAGCTGAGTATGTAGCTTATGAACTTCATAAGAACAAGATTCAATCTCTATACGCTTCTGAAAGAGCAATGAGATCTTCTCTTTTCGCAGCCTGTACCCTTCTTCCCTTCTCAGCTCAATCAGCTTTCTCAACAGGAAGACAGGCAATATATGCGGCAATCGCGCATGCGAAAGAATCAGGCTCTGCAGCACTTATTTGCGATGAAAAAGAACTTCTTTCAATCACTGAAGACGTTCTTCATGCAATTGACGATCTTGTTCCACTCATTATATGCATTATCAGATCGCATTCACAGGAAAGAAGCATGGCGCTTGGATTTCCGATCGGCGCGAAATCGAAGACTGTAGCTCACATCAAGACAAGCCTTGAAGAGATGGCAGGCCATTATGCAATTATAGATGATCGGAGGACTGCAGGCGCCCGAGTTGATCGTTCGATCGATATTGCCCAAGAGATGAAGCTTCCAGTCTTCTTAGAAATGTATGAAGAAGTCCTTCAGACTCAGATGCCACCCCATAGCTATCGAAGAACCATCTTTAATCATGAAGAACACGATCTTTTTTACGGCGCATGGGAGACTATTATTTCCCGGCTTTCTCGAGCTAACGCTCCTCTTATAGCAATAGGAAAGCAAGTCAGAGACGATAAATGGCTTTCTCTTCTCATTTCTTTAGCTCTTGAATGGGGCTGTGAGCTGACAATTGATGAGGAGATAAGAGGGTATCTACCAATTCAACTTCTCGAGAACGTAACACTTCTTCCTTCATATGGAAGCTCATTTAATTATGAATTCGACACTGTGCTCTCTTTTGGCATTGAAAGCGATAATGAATGGCTCTTAAATCTTATAGAGGCATCATATTTTAGCGACGACCTTACTATAGAAATATTCAGTGTCAATAGCTCGAGCCTTTTCTTTGGTGATGGAAAAGATCCATTCTACATCTTCTGTTTAGAAGAGTTTTTCCAGGCAGCTTCGCTTTTCTTCAAGGATTTCCATGAAAAGATAGGAAACATGGAAAAAATTGTCCAAGCCCATCTTAAGAGTAAGAAAGGACGATCTCATCAGATCTCATCTTTAGATCCTTTATACCATATGAACTATACGCTCCCTCATGCCACCCCCATTTTCGTGGCAGATGTTATGGCAGATTTGAATCGCATTAAAGAAACACTTCTTTCAACACGAATCTTTTGTACCCCACCAAATGCTCCAACCGATGAGTGGCTTTTTGCCTCACTAGAAGGAAGTATTGATTCGAATAAAAATCAAATTGTAGCGTGCGCGACTTCAAGTATAGAACTCGCAGAATCAGTCCTAGCTTACATCACGAAACGTGGTGAAGAAAAAGGCGGCCATCACTCAAGAATTCTCATTATCCTATTCACTTCAAGTGACACTGCCTCCCTTCCCTCTTCCCTTAACACAGTTCTTTTTCGCAGCTTAGGCGCTCTTAAAGAATGGATCGTTCGCTCTCCAGGAGAACTTTCTCCACATGGACTACAAGAGATAGGAGTGATCCCGATTCCACCACTTTATATTTAGAAAAGGCATCTACTTCTGAGGGAAGCGAAGATCAAGCTCATTATTCAGAACGAAAACGTCAACAACAGATGGAAAAAGAGCCCACCCTCCAGACTTTAATGTGCACTCATCAATCAGTAGATGGAGCTGCGCAGGATCTATTCCACGCAAGCGAGCAACTCTATCAGCTTGGAAGTGCGCATTATACGGACTTATATGCGGGTCGATACCGCTTGCCGATTCAGTAATCATGTCATTATATCTCGAGTCAAAGGCAATGTCTAAGGGCAAGCCAATAAGAGACGCTCTTTTAGCTAATTCACTCTTTCCGCAGTCTTCATATAGACAATCTGAGGAACCTTCAGACGAAAAAAAGAGATTCTTTTTTTCTGTTCTATCCCATGAAGAGGGACGAGGAGAAAAGTATATGTCACGGGTGCGATATGAGACAAGCTGTACCAGCTCCTCAAAAGACGGAGTTCTATAATTTCTTTTTGAGTTCTGGGTTCGAGAAGCTACAGCCTCAATTGCTGTACTCATACCAAGTGTAAGAAGAGGATACAAGCAACCAAAGAGAAACATGGACAAGATAACAAGAGCAATTGAGCTCATCAGCAAGAATTTAATTTCTCTCACTCCTCTATTCCTCCTAAGCTCTATCTTATAAAAAGAGGGCGTCTAAGACTAAGTCGATGCACTTAATACCTATAAAAGGTGAGACAATCCCTAAGCCTCCCCAAATTATAAGATTCTTCTTGAACACAGAAAAGTGTGGCGTTCCTGGACGATGGTGAACCCCTTTAAGTGCCATAGGAATCAAAAAAAGGATTGCAAGCGCGTTGAAAAGGGCAGTTGCTATACATGCGTTATACGGATTGGAAAAAGCAATAATCGAAAGATGTTTCGCAAGGTCCGGATTTAAAGAGGAAACACATGCTGGTAATAGGGCAAAATATTTAGTGATATCATTTGCTATGCTAAATGTTGTCAAAGCACCTCTTGTCATGAGTAGCTCTTTTCCAATCTGAATGATCTCAATGAGTTTTGTAGGATTACTATCGAGGTCTATCAAATTCGCAGCATCGCGAGCTGCCTGTGTTCCGTTATTCATAGCAACTGCGACATCAGCCTGTGCTAAGGCAGGAGCGTCATTGGATCCATCACCCGCCATAGCTACCATATGCCCCTCTGATTGCAAGCTACGAATGATATCCAGCTTATCCTCAGGGGAAGACTCTCCATAATACTGATCGACACCAGATTCCGCAGCAATAGCAGCAGCTGTGAGCGTATTATCTCCAGTTACCATTATCGTTTTTACACCCATACTTCGTAAAAGAGAAAATCTCTCCTTAAGACCTGGTTTGACAATATCTTTTAAATATATTGACCCCATGATCTGTGAGTTCTCCAATACAAGGAGCGGAGTTCCACCTTGAAGGGAAATTTCCTCTATTTTCTTTCGAACATCCTCTGGAATTTTAGAGAGGCAGGAATCTTTTCTCGTAGGAACCACTCCTTCGCAAGAGCGCATAAACTCCCTTTCAATTGCATCTGGAGCTCCTTTTAAGATCTTTACTCTCCCATCAAGTGAGACGATCCCACTTATCCTATTTTTAGCAGAAAATGGGATCTCATCAAACAACCCCTTTGTCTGCAACGAATTAAAGTCAGGATACATTTCGAGAGCTAATCGTATGATGCTTTTTCCCTCGGGAGTGTCGTCGTACAGAGATGAAAGATACGCAGATTTCGCTAGGGCTTCTTGCGAGACGCTATCCGCAGGATATAAATACGCCGCTTGCCTATTCCCAAGAGTTATTGTACCTGTCTTGTCTAGCAAAAGAATATCGGCATCACCTGCGGCTTCAATTGCCTTTGAAGAGAGCGCTAAAACATTGAACCGAATGAGTCGGCTCATCCCAGCAATACCAATAGCTGGTAAAAGACCGCTGATTGTAGTTGGAATTAAGCAAACAAAAAGAACGCCTAGGAAGAAGACATCCACATTTAGTTCTATATCGGAGGAGAAGAATTGATCGATTCTTAACTGAAATAAGGGCTTGAAAGAGAGAACAACGACTGTGATGAGAATAGTACAACCTGTTAGGAGAACACCTAAAGCCTCCTCATTAGGAGTCTTTCTACGATGAGACCCCTCAACGAGATCTATCATCTTGGATAAAAAACCATCTTTCGAACGCTGGGTAACTCGCATAATAAGAGAGTCTGAGATAACCGTCGTTCCGCCAGTAACTGCCGATACATCTCCTCCAGCTTCGCGCAAGACAGGCGCGCTCTCACCAGTCACAGCGCTCTCGTCAATGAGAGCGGCTCCTTGAATAACCTCTCCATCAGAAGGGATCACCTCACCCTTCTCGACATATACATAATCGCCTATAAGTAGATCATCAGAGCCAACTAAATCAAAGATTGTCACATCATTTGGATCTCTGAGTCGCTTAGCCTTCGTCATTTTTTGAAGACTGCGAAGTGAAGAGGCATGGGCTTTTCCCCTTCCAATAGCTATCAACTCAGAAAAAATTGCAAAGTAAGAGGTAGACCACATGATAACAAGCAACGTACCATGAAAGAGGATCAAAGACCTATTCTCATTTGAGAAGAGATCCTCGATATAGCAAAGAGCAAGCAGCACATTGACGACAAACAAAGCCGCCATTGTGGGACTTTCCCGAAGAACACTCAAAGAAAACATTCGTTGAAAGGACTCTTTGAGTGCTGAGAGAATCAAAGTTTGCGTCAACCAACTCGTAGTTGAGTTCTTTTTAGAATGTGAAGCCCGTTGGTATGAAACAGTGTGCATATTTAATCTCCCTTTTTCGAGGGAGTTCATACTTTCACGGTCATTCATTGGCGAACATCTCACATGGTCTTTTAGAATTTTTCCCCTTCATAGACAAAGGAAGTATTAAAAAATACGCTCTATGCTGCACATCATGTATTTCCAAAGTATGAAATTGCTCAAAAAGAGGCCCCATAACGATAAAGGGCAGATAACTAAGAAGTCCCACTCCAATGATAATAAGAACAAACCAACTAATGAATAAAATAGTGTCAATATGGACTGTTGTAGAGTTCTCTGAAATAATCTTCTTCTGAGAGAGAAGCCCTGCGAAAGCAAGTGCAATAATGATAAAGCTTATACGACCTAACCACATACAAAGAGAAGTGATTAATAGCAGTGAAGGATGAGATAATTTTAATGAAGCTATCGCACTGCCATTATTACTAACACAAGAGGTCATGGCATATATGACTTCGGTCACAGATCTTAATGGAGAGGAGGTAATCTCAGAAAAGATAGCGCCCTCCCACACGTAAAAAATGACTGCTCCAAGAATAAGGATCAAGGGTGCCGCAAGGAATCCGACTATAAGTATAATTTCCTGAATTGCGATCTTCTTATGAAAGATCTCGGGCGTTCTTCCAACCATAAGTCCGGAAGTAAAAGCGGCTAAAACCATATAGAAGATGATCCCTACACATCCAAGCCCAACTCCCCCAAAGATGACTTCTCCTGTTTGCATGAGCCCCAGTGGAAGTGAGACAGAAAGAGGCTGAAGTGAGCCGAAAGATACAGAAGATGCTCCGCATGATGTAGCAGTCGCAGCTATTGCCCAAAATGAAGACCAAAAAGAGCCAAACCGCACCTCCTTTCCCTCCAAAAGAGCGTCAGTCAAAGAAAGCGATTGAGTATTGATTGGAGCTGAAGCTGATTCGAAGAAAGCGACCGAAAGTGTTGAGAAGATCACAATTGATGATAGGCCTATAAAAAGCAAAGAAGCAAATCGAGGCTGTTTTAGAGCTCTTCCTAATGCAAAAATAAATGAAGAAGGAAGGAGAAACATTAAAAACAACTCAAAAACATGTGACAAAGGAGATGGATTTTGAAGAGGATGGGCCACATTTGCTGTGTAAAATCCACCCCCATTGCCGCCTAAAAGTTCAATAGCAGTGAAAGCTGCAATCGGTCCTTCTAAGGCAACATAAGAAGAGCCTGGAATCGCTTTATACTGTGGTAAAGAAGAGGGAACTCCTCCAACAGTCAACAGGCAGGCTCCTATAAGAGATAATGGAAGCAACACATAGAGCGAGGAACGAATGAGATCTAAAAAGAAGTTTCCTATTCTCCCTAGACTTGATGTCTTGATGAGGGCCCGAATCATTGCAAAAGCAATAGAGACTCCTGTCGCAGATGAGATAAACATGACTGGGATGATTCCTACCGTCATTATGACAGGATTTAATGTCAGCTCTGAGTTGTATGGCTGCCAATTAGTATTCGTCACAAAACTAATAGCTATATTGAGAGCTAAAAGAGGGGAGACCTCAGGTCCAAGCCCCATGAATGATTGAGACCTAAAAAGCATAAAGAGAAAGAGAAATGAGACTCCATGCATGAGAATGACAGCTAACCCATACTGCTTCCATGACATGTCCATCATCATACGGGGGAAAAGGCGGAAGAGGGAAGACTCAAACCGATATATAAAGCCTTCCACTCCTTTCGCCTCTTCCCTCCCTCCTTCCATAGCGACTCTGAGAAAAGTATGTGAAATAAAAACAGAGAACATCGAGAGGAATAAAAAGAAGAATAAAAGTAAGAAAAGAGCCTCTGTTATCATTTCTTGATACGTTCCTTCAGAAAACTAAAAAAGAGAAAAGCTCTCTCTTCTTTCCTAACATAAGTAACATTGCAATCGTTGGCAAAAGGCTTTTCACGTCCTGTATTTGGACGCGAGTAAAAAAGTCTTAATATTCACAATGAAAACATTATCGATACAAACTATCGTTTTTAGCGACCTTTTCGAGAATAGTCATCTCGAGCAATCTGATTACAAATAAACAGAGCAAAAAGGCTAAAAGCGACAAGTAGCGAGAAGATACTCAATACAGCAATATCATTCATATATTTTAATCAAGTAAGTGTAGGTCAGTCCATAATATTATTTCTTCTCAAACGGAAGTGAGAAGTGCTTTTAATCTTCCGTTTTTTCTTTTTATGAACCTCTTCCTCAACAACTACAAGCTTTTTTTCTCCAAATTGCTATCAAAATAATCCCTTTGCAGAAGCATTAATTTAAATCCGCTCTTATAACGTCGCATGAGCTCGATCGATTGAAAGAGCAAGAAGATGTAAATAAGGTTCAATATTATCCTTTTCGTGCTCTAAGGCAGCTCTTGTCGATATTGTTTGAGGGCTCTTTGAGAAGAGAGCGACAGCTCCAATCTGCCTATCAGAAACAGCTAGCGGGAACCAATACGCTTTTGATGTTGGCAAAGTATCTGTCCCCACCCCAGCAGGCTCTTGATGATCAAGCGCCCATTTAGCCGCAATTTTTTCGTTCTCGGTGAGCTCATAACAATTGGAGTCTCTATGAAGCGATCCATACGTCTTTAGCGAAAACTGAGAGTTATCCTGAGGCTCGACGAAAATCGCGTAAAGACCATAAAGCTGCTCAAGATGAGCGCTCAGCATATTAACCATCTCTTCAACATTTGTGAGCTTCACAAGCTTTTGGCTTACTCCATACAACTGCTTGAGTTGACTATGTTGGCGCCCTAAAGCTTTAAGAAGTGTTTTCTTCTTCACAGTCAAGCGATTAATAATCGTTCCAACACATGAGACGGCCATAAAGAAGAAAATGACCTCTGAATGCGAGAGCCACTTTGCCATATCTGAAATGTACAAAATATCGAGGACTGCTAAAGACCAGATAAGATAAAAGTAGAATCCCCCAATGTCGAAGATTGTAGCAGCAATACCACTTGAGAGAAGATAGAGCGTGGCTATCTGAGGAATCGTAATATACTCTGAAAAAGGCAAGAGCATCATGCTTAGCATAAATACTATCCCTAATGGATAGACAATCGTGTCGAGACAATATTTCTTCTGAACATCTCCCGCCCCAAGAAAGAAAGAACGAGCCCTCCATAGGAGAGAAGTTTCTGAAGATTGCTTTGCGTTTGAATTACCGCTTTGAACCAACATGTTGTTAGCGCTCGAGATGACATACACATCGATCGATCGATCCCTACTTATCAGCTGATCAACGGGCGAAAGTGAGAAGAGACGCTGATACCATGGCCTTAGAGAATGCCCAATAACAATTTGCGTAATCTGGTGATCTTTTGAGAACTGAAAAAGCGCGTCTGAGATAGACTCTCCTTGAATCTTAAAGGCTCTACCACCTAGCTCTTCGACGAGCTCTAAAAGCCTTCCGATACGACGTTTAGTCTCTGGATCCTCATTATAGGTATTATCAGGAGTCTCAACAGAAACTGCATACCATGGAGCCTTCAACATATCAGCAAGACGCTTCGTAACACGAATTACTTGCTCACTAAAAGGCCCTGGGCCAATAGATGCCAAAAGGCGCGGCTCAAGTTGAAGCTTCTTCTGCCCTTTTTCATTTGATGGTACGATATTTGATCGATCACTATCGACAATCGCCGCCACTTTTCGAAGCGCCATCTCCCTCAAGAGTTGAAGAGTCTCTATACGGAAGAATTGCTGTATCGCCCTCTCAGCTTGTTCTGGGATATACACTTTCCCCTGTCTCAGGCGCTCTAAAAGCTCCTCTGGAGGAAGATCTATCAGCTCAATCTCATCCGCCTCGTCGAGAATTCTATCTGGAATGCGCTCTCTAACTTTTACCCCGATAGCGTTTTCAATAGCATCCTGATAGCTTTCAAGATGCTGAATATTAAGTGTTGTATAAACATCAATACCAGCATCTAGAAGCTCTTCTACATCTATATAGCGCTTCATATGACGCATGTTTGGCGGATTGGTATGAGCTAGCTCATCTATAATGACAAGCTCAGGAGCTCTTTGATAGATACCGTCGAGATTAAGCTCTCGAAGGGTTGTTCCCTTATAGGCAACATTCAATAGCGGAATAGTCTCAAGACCTTGAAGGAGTTTCTCAGTCTCAGCTCGACCATGGGAGAGCGCAAAGCCGATAACAACATCTACGTGCTCGTCAAAACATTTTCTTCGAGCAGCCTCAAGCATCGAGTATGTTTTGCCAACACCTGCGGCATATCCTAAAAAAATCTTAAGACGGCCTCTCTTCTGCTGCTTTCCCATAAGGTTCACTACTCCCTCATACTCTCAATCCGAGATCTTTCATCACTCAACACTGAACCAGTCCAAAATTCTCTGGCTCCTATATAGGAAAACTGCACTATTAAAAAGAAGAGAAAGAGAGAAGAAAAAGAGGCCTTATAAGGAGGCAATTATTTGCTCCTTATAAGGCCAGTAGAAGAATCCATCCTTAAGATAATAGCTCTTAACTTCCAAAGAAGCGAAGAATCAATCTTGAGATATCGTTATAGGTCAAATATATAAAAAGACATACCAACGCGAGGATAAACGGAAAAACAATCTTTTCCAGAGCTTGAGCACTCGGTCTTAATCCTGTACCTATCTCAATGAGAGAAAGAAGAATATACCCACCATCAAGTGCGGGAAGCGGTAAAAGATTCAAGAGTGCTAGATTTACCGATAAAATAGACAACCAAAAGAAAGCTTCTCTGAAGCCTCCAAAAGCCATCTGATGCTGTATTGAGTCCACGATACCAACAGGACCTGCCATCCACTTAGGGCTTAAGGTTCCAGTTAATAATGCGGAGAGTGTGCGGAACACATCTTCTACGCTTTCGAACAACATAGAGAGAGGATCTGGATTATATTGGATCGCCGCGTCTCTCACTCCAACTAGACCGAGAACGTACCTCTTAGCTGCCGTCTGATCCATATCGCCTTGAGTTTTCATCTGAGCTTGAGTCGTAACCGATGTAGGCTCATTCTCCTGTTGGGACTCATTCTCAGAGTTGTAAGATTGAGAAGTGCGGAGAGTTCGTCGAGAAGCTGTATCAGCGCGTACTGATTGAATATGGTTAATAAGAGATCTTTGATCAAATAGCTTAATTGGCTTTAAAAGAACCAATTCTCCTCCACCTTCCATTGTAGAGCTAATCGCAGCAGTTAAGGCGTTAACGCCGACTGTTTGAATAAGCTCGTGGTATGCGTGCGATGAAAAAGGCTTGATGAATGCCTGATCTGCGCTGTCAACATCCGAGAAATCTTTAGAGAAAATAGGAAGTCCCTCTTTTCCCGCTAAATACCTCTCAACAATGACAATCGATTTTTTATCCTGGATATTCTTTAAAATTTGTGAAGCATGCGAGACGCGTTCACCTTGAACTGCGACAATATGGTCGCCCGGCAGAAGAGTATCCGAAAGTTTTGACATCTTGACAGATGAGTCAATCACTGAGAGAGGATGTTCCACAATACCATCGACAGTAATATTGTAGGGAAGTACCCATAGGTCGGACATTTTTTTACTTTGAAGGCCTGCCATATATTGCCAATCAGAGAGTTCTCCTTTTACCTCAGAGAGAAGCTTGAGCTCCTGAACTTTCACTCTTGGAACACGAAGATGGATTGGAATAGGCTTTGATAGAGAAGGGCGGATGACTGAAACAAGAACTGTTCCATCATTAAGCACTTCATGAAGCTGTTCCATGGAGAAAATGGAGACATTATCCATCCAGATTATCCTATCATATGAGCGAATGCCGCTCTCTAAGACAGATGGCATTGAGAGAGCTTCTTCATCTCTATGATTAATGTAGGGATTCCATACTACAAAGCTCGATGGAGCTAACACCCCTGTTGTCAAAAGACCAGGAGTTTTTGCATTAGGATGATCGTACGGAGTAATGACACAGGAGATTCTCTTTGGTGGCATTGTATAAGTAGGAATTGTCTCAAAGTCCACCGCCAAGCTATTCCCACTTGTCATAGCAGCTTGAATATGATCATTTGCTGAATGAAGAGGGCGGCCGGCATAAGCAACAATTCGATCTCCAGGACGAAGGCCTTTAGCATATAACTCTGAGTTTGGATCAATCCAACCAACTCTGCTAGTTACCTCTGAAAAGGGCTTATCTCTTCCACCTGTCAGCCATATTGCGGAGAAAACAAAGAGTGCGAAAAGAACATTAGCAAGAGGACCTGCAAATGCAACTTTAATTCGCTGCAGAGGAGAAGAGGAGAAGAAGCCTACCTTATTCTTATCTATAGCCTCAGAAGAGCTATCCATACCGACGATCTTTACGTAACCGCCAAAAGGAATCCAGCAAAGATTAAATCGGATGCCCTTAAAGATAAATGAGAGGACTGGTCTTCCAAAACCAATACCAAAGGCTTCTATCTCCATTTTTGCTTGGATGGCAGCAATGAGATGACCTAGTTCATGTACAAAAATCAACAAACTTAAACCACAAAGAGCAAGTATAATAGGCAACACCTGTTCTAGCATTGAATACGCTCCTTAAACCCTCTCAAACCATATTTCTCACAATGTAATCTTCAAACATCCTTTTACAAATAGGACTTAAAAAAACAGTCCAAAAGAGACTTTATATGTAAGCTCTTGCGAAGAGAGCATGCTAAAGAGTTTCCTAGTACAATAAGAGTACCATAAAAGGATCCACCATCAGGCGGGATTTTGCTTGAGTAGATAAGATTATCAGAGTTTTTCTTTCATCGCACTCTTTTCCCTACTCCCCCAACCTGTCCATTCTTAAAAATTCTTTTCTTAGTCAAGAAAAGATTTACTCTCAATCAGATTGGACCGCATCGTCGAGTTTTCCATCTAGCAATCCTTGATCTACTGTCCGTCTCATAAGACTCTTTCCTTTCCTAGCGAGTAAAGCCAAAAGGTAGAGGCTAACAAGCCAAGAAACCGCAAAAGCCCCTGTTGAGAGCGCTATATTGTACATAGTCAAAATATGACGAGTTAAAGCAACGGAAGAAAGAGAAGAAAAGATAGCTATTAGAGATGAGATACCTATTAACTGCTTCATACTATGAGAATATAAGCGAGCTATCAAAGAGGGCGTGACAAAGAAGGCAAGCGACATAACAAATCCAACAGCTCTAAACGACGTAACAAGAGTCATAGAAACAAAGAGGAGGAGAAGAGAGACCATAACTTGAGGTCTTAATCCCGCCATCTTTCCAAACATCTCATCAAAGAGAGCAACTGAAAGACCTCTATATAATCCGACAATGGCCAAGCATGAGACCACTGTAGATATGGCAACCCTGGGAATATCAGAGGCAACTAGCGCATCGGGATTGCCCATCAAGAGCTCTCCTCCAGCATGCGCATTCTTGGTAAGGGTCGATACGAGCGTAATTCCAATGGCAAAAAGGGAGGTAAAAACGATTGCATTACTTGCGTCTTCTCGAATCAAACGATGCCTTGAGAGAACTTGAGTCAAAACGGCTGTCAATATGGCTATCAATCCAGAGAATAAAAAGAGAGAAGTTTCGCTAGGATAAAGATCCATAAAAGTCGAGTGATCATCTGAAGCAGTATGGCTGGAGGAGAAGAGATACGCAAAAACAATTCCCAAAACCATTGTATGAGAAATTGCATTCGCCATCATCGTCAGTCGTTTTATGACTAAAAATGAACCCAAAATACTTGCATTGAGAGCAAAAAAAGCCAGCACAAGAGCTTGAACTTCATCTGATGCCAACGAGAACTGAGCCTGACCTGAAATGAAAAGATAGGCTCTCTCGAAAGCAACTTGGAACCACTCAAAAAAGGTCGTGTTAAAATAAGGATTCATCCATTGTCCTTCTTCTCAAATATCTTCTACCTTCATTATTTCTCTTGAAGAAGCACTTTCTCCAATTGAGAAGGAATAGGCTGTCTGTGTGGATCAAAGCTTGGATCATGAAGAAGGGTAGAAAGCTCTCGTTCCATATCAGGTGTAATGATGTGCTCCATTTCCTCAGCACTTGGGTGAACCACATCTTTTCCCATTCCGCAGTATTCGACAAGATACAACTCCCAAAGGCGATGCAAGCGAACAAGCCTTCTTCCTTCAGCAAGCCCCTTCGGAGTCACATCAAAACCTTGATCATTACGAATGATATAGCGTCCCCTCTCAAGGATATAAATCGTTATTTTACCAAAGAGCGTGCGAAATGGCACAGGGCTTTCAGAATACAGTTGCTTCCACGAAATTCGCTCGGTACCAGAATGAACGCACGCTTTCCAAAAGAACTTAAGAACATTTTCCCGAACACATCGCCAGTGAAAAAGAGCTCTTCGTATACTTCGAATAATCAGGCCCTGCCGAGGAGAGAAAAGTATAGCCGCTAAAAATAAGCCTAGCATTACAAGGACGATCAATGGTCCTGTAGGAAGCCACAACGATTTTCCGGACTCATCCTGAAGAAATCCCGCCACGCTATGCGATATGATGACGCCAAGACCGCAAGCCAAGGATCCAATACATGCAGAGAGAATGGTGACCGTTGAAAATGTATCCGATAGAAGCCTTGCTATAACTGGAGGGAAAATCAATATAGCAGAGATTAATACAACCCCCATCAAACGAATTCCAAGCATTGATGTTGCAACGATTGCGACAAGGATTGCTCGCTCAACTAGGCGAGGCATTAACATATATAATGACGTGAATTGGCGATCAAAAAGAAAAGACAAAATACTCTTTCTGAATACATAAAAGCCGATCGCAATGCTGATAAAAAAATAGAACGAAAGAGAGACATATTGATTTGGTATTGTGGCAGCCTGTCCCATTAAGAACGCCATCAATTTTCTCCATAGAGAAGGATATTCCTTTTGAACTAAAGAGATGAGAAGAAGGCCGATACCGAACGTCGATGAGAGAATAAATGAGAGAGCGCTGTCCTCATACGCAACCTTTCTTTTAATTAAAGAGTGCATAATCAAAACGCTTATATACGAAGAAAAGAAGCCTCCCGCAAGTATACAGACCATTTCATAGGATGAAGCGTCAAGGAAGGGAATATCATATGAAAATATGATCGAGCAGGAAATCGCGGCAAATATTGCTCCGCCTATCATCCCAGGAAAAGTCGCATGTGAGAGAACCTCTCCAATGAGCGAATGCTGCTGAAAGAAGAGCCATATACCAATGATTCCGCCGAGGCCGCCCACAAATATGCAGGTCATGAGTGGACCTCGCAAGACTGGGTCATTGAAGATTGATACTATCCAATCTATCATGATTCTATACCTCTCATCTTCATGACAAGAGAGCCTTGCATAGCATCCTCTACAAGTTTCCAGTTTCTGCCGTACGTTAGCCTTAAGTTCTTTTGATTAAATACATCCACTAAAGATCCAGAAGCAACTAGACGCGTATTTAGAAGAACTAGCCAATCAAAATATGACTCGACAGATGATAGATCATGGTGTACGACACAGATCGTCTTTCCTTGGTCTCTCATTTGCTTCAAAACATCAACAATAATCTTTTCGCTTGTAAGATCAACGCCACTGAAAGGTTCATCAAGAAAATAAAGATCTGCTTCTTGAACGATTGCTCGCGCTATGAAGGCTCGCTGCTGCTGTCCTCCTGAGAGTTGGCTTATTTGCCTTCCAGAGAAAGAAGAAAGCCCCATGGTATGAATTGCTTCATCTACTTTACCCCAGTCTTCACTCTTCATTCTTCCAAAAAGGCCTTTTCGAGGATAACATCCCATCGCGACCAAATCACGGACAGTCATAGGAAAGTCCCAATCCACCTGTTCCTTTTGCGGAACATAGGCAATTCGCTGGCGTACAGGATTCAACGTAGCATGCCCTAAAATTTCGATTCCCCCTGTTGCAGGAACAAGTCTCAAGATCGCCTTCATGAAGGTACTTTTCCCCGCGCCATTAGGGCCCATTATCCCTACGAGCTTGCCTTGAGGTATTGACAAAGAGATATCCCACAGTACTGGAGAAAATCCATAATGCACAGAGAGGTCTCTGATGAAAATCGCTTTTTCCTTTTCCCCTTTCATACTCTCTATCAAACCTTTGTTATATATAAGAGCGCACTCAGCAATCGATTTGGATATTGAAAGAACACCTTACAATCCTACAGGCTCAGGCCCTGTTGAATTCCTACAGCATTATGCCATATCATACCTTCGTACGTGCCTTCTATAGTTCCTTCTTCCCCCATCGAATCTGAGTAGAGTTTTTCTCGGACAATGTGAATTGCATGACCTTTCTCACGAACCACTTCTTGAAGCTTAAAAAGTGAGTCTTGATTAATTCCCATCTCAGCGAAAAGAACTTTCACACCCCTTTTGCAAATATAATCGGCAATTTCAACGATATCTTGAGTGCTTATCTGGCTATCTGGAGCTAATCCCTCTGGAGCCCTGCAGCGATCAGTCCATCTCATGTCTGAGGTTTCTTCTCTCGGAGCTAAATATCGGCGAGTAAAATAGTGGAAAGCATCGTGTGTCGTGACTAAATACCGCTTCTCCAGAGGAATGCTTTGCAGAAGGTCTAAAACCCTCTTATCAAGATTCATGAGCTTTTCATAGAGCTTTTGAGCATTCTCTTCAAAGAAAGCCCTCTTCTCAGGACGGACATGGGCCAGCTTTTCTGCAACAACAAAACAACCTCTAGCCCAAAGAGATACATCCATCCACATGTGTGGATCAATCGCGCCACCTAAATACACAGCAGCCCTAGGATCTTGGGATGCAATACTATCACCAAAAGCGATGGCATGAGCCTCTTTCAATTTAGCAACAATGCTTGGACTATGCTCGAGGCCAAGTCCAGAATAAAAAACGACATCAGCTCGAGTAAACTTCTCATCATCGCCTTTTACAAGTTGATACGAATGCGGATCGCTTTCGCCTTGGATAAGCTCCAAAACGCTCACTTCATTTCCGCCAACTTCTTTAACAATAGAACCAACATGAGCTGTCGTGACTAAGACTTTAATTTCACTCCCTTGAGAAGTCATCCACAGCTTTACTTTCTCATGTGTCTTTTGGGTCTTCTCTCCACAGGCTGTAAAAAGAGCGCAGCAAAAGAAGAAGATCGAAAAAAGGAAAGAAATAACTGGCAGTCTTACATATTTTTTTTGGTTCATTTTATAGCAAATTCGTACTCAACGTTTAAGATTGTTTGTTATATTACTTTTTACCTATTTCATTTTCACAACAGTCTCTGTATAAATCAAATGAGAGAGAGATAGTTCTCCTCATAAAGCTCTCTTCATATCTTCTCTTAGTGTGGTCATCTCTTTGTTTAAGTAAAAAGAGAAGTATAACCTTTTTAATGATTCAATCTAGTGAAAAAAGAAACAGCTGCTCAATGATCTCTCCATACGATCTAAAGCAGGGAAAATATGCTGTCTCATTTCATGATCGCTCTCATTTTTTAGGTTAAAATACACATAAACAGCAAAGAATCAAAACTATCGATTGACTATTCAAATGACTTTTGTTATCCACATGCGCAATTAGATATGAATTGACAAATTAAAAAGATGCAATCGAGGAAGTAAAATGCTCAACCAAAACGACAAACAACAACGATACGGAGTAGCAACTCAAACAAAAGAGCTCGATGAATTAATTAATGGAGCTATTAAAAAGTTGGGTGCAAAGCGTGAAAACGATATCTGCAGATATCTACCTGCATCATCAGGGGGATATATTCATCATTTCACCATGAGAAAGATGAAGCATCAACTACCTGAGAAACTAGCAGATATGATCAAGAAATTTATCATTGAAGCTGAGACTCCAGTTGCAGTCAGACCAAAGCAAAGAGCCGCTCGCGGATCAAGAAAAAAGAAAGATTCAGTAAATCTCTCTCGCGTTGATCTTCAAAGAATGCTTCAACTCGCTCTTAGCGCTAACGATAAAGAGCTTGTTCGCAAGTTAATGCCAAAGAGAGACCTAAAATCTGTAAAAAGAGAGCTTATCTCCTCAATACAGAAAGGTATTGTAGATCAAGATCTTTGGTCAAACTACGTAGAAGCTGTAAACCAGCAACACTCTGAGGCTAACGCTCAATAGTCAGTTAAAGCACTTTTGTAAGCGATGCTGCGGGAAGATTGGCTAAATATCGATCTTCCCCTTCATTTTTTCCCTATTTGCTCAACTGCCGGTCACTTTTGATTCAGTTCCTAACTCTCACATCTCTTTGAGAAAATGCTGCAGTCCAATTTTCAATAAAAGTCCCCCATGGCAATCAAAAGCCAATAAGTATATAACCCCCTTAGGAAGCCAAAAGGCTATTAGATCGATTTACTTTAAGTTTCTAAAAGAGGGATGCTTCATAGTACACCATGTCTGAATCCAGTCTTCATTCTACTCTCATTCGCTATCGAACTGGTATAGGAAGAAGCATGAAACGATTCGCTACATCGTCTCAAGCAAAGCCTTGCGTTATGGGAGGAGTCATTATCGATGACACACCGGGATTTATTGGAAAAACAGATGGTGATGTCATCATCGAGGCAATTTCAAGTGCCATTTCTTCTCTTTCATCATTCCATTGGCAAAAAAAGCAACTCGAACTAGAAGCACAAGGAATTACATCCAGTCACGAGCTTCTTTTACAAGGTGTTAAAACACTTGAGCCCCAAACTATTTCTTCCATAGCTCTCTGTATTGAAGGAAAAATACCATCTCTTGACGAGATCATGATTACGCAAATCAAGCAAAACTTAGCCTCACTTCTAAACATCCACCATAAGGAAGTTGGAATTACGACGCTAACAGGTGAAGGACTAGATGAATGTGGTTGCGGGGAAGGAGTTGACTGTATCGCTACGATAACAACTGTAGAGCGGCTTTAAAGAAGCCGCCCTTTCACTCGGATGAGGGGAGAAGCTCTCTATACAACTTAGTATACATCCTTTCGAAAACGACCTGAGAGCCTAAGATCTTTTAACCACTCCATTGCTCTATCAGATTGCATCTCACCCTCTGACATCGCTATTTGGAGTAAAACACTCTCTACATCTTTGGCCATGCTCTTAGCATCCCCACACAAGTAGAAATAACCAGACTGCCAATGAAGCCACTCAAAGAGATCTTTTTTCATCTCCCACATCTTATGCTGAACATATTCTTTTTTCTCGCTATCTCGAGAGAAAGCAGTATCTAGACGCAAGACACCTTGTCCTACAAGGTCTTCGAAGAAATCTTTGTAGAAATAGTCGTACTCTCTTTGTCTTTCACCAAAGAAGAGCCAACAGCGAGGCTTCTTACTTCCATAAGAAGTTGAAGAGATATGTTGCAAAAATGCCCTAAATGGAGCGACTCCAGTTCCAGGGCCAACCATAATGATTGGACGCTCTTCAATGTGAAGAGGCTCAGGCAATAGAAAGTGTTTCGTGGGCTGTAAGAAAACGCGAACATCGGAAACCCCTGAAACCGCCTCATCAATCAAATAGGTTGAGCATAGCCCCTTCTTAATTCCAAAAGCTGTCGTAAAATCAACCTTTGCGACAGTTAACTCAATCTGTTTCTCATAAACGAGAGGGCTAGACGCTATGGAGTAAAAGCGAGGAATGATTGGAGTAAAGCTAGATATTAGTCCCTCAAATCTAACTCCTGATGGTAAAAACCTTTCAAAAAAAGACGGGACATCAATTTCTTTAAACCAGGGCTCATATCTTCTACTAGGATTAGCTTTAGAAAGAGCTTCTTTTTCCTCTAATTTGCGAGAAGAGAAATCGCAAGCTTCCTTCATCTCTGAATGAGAAATCGCAGATTGTACGGCCGCTAAAAACAATTTTTCCGACAAGGTCGATATATCCACTCTCTCATGAAGCCATTTCGTGAGTGAATACTCATGCCCATTTCTGGGATCTATGATGGCAAGATGAGGAGGAAGCTTCAAAAATTTAATAAGCCTGTTAACTAGGTCCATGGGATTCTTAGGCATAACGCCGACGCTATCTCCAGGCCTGTAAGAAATACCCGAGCCTTCGACATTTAAAATAATATGCCAGGTCTCTTTGGAAGAGCCTGGCTTATTGAGTCGAAATCGGTGATCAATTGACGCTAAAAAAGGAGAGTCTTTCGAATAGATCATTGAAGTAGTTGAATGAGTTGAACATCTTTTCGATCCCAAGCTTTCTTCAAAGCGTCGAGCTTCTTCGATGAAATGCCACCTAAAAACTCAATCGATTGTAAAAGCCTTACTCTTACGCGATCTTTACCGAGCAGTTCAGCAGAGTCAAAGAGAGGAAGCCCTTGACGCTTAGCCATTAAACTTGCAAAAAGAAGAGGCATAACTACTTTTTTATGATTTACACCAAACCGCTCTGCAACTTCTCTTGAAGACTGATTGACGCCGGAGGACATCCAGTTTTCTTTTTCATCCATGCTCCATATCATAGCCTGCAATACGCCTGCAGCTTGGATTGGAAGAATTGGATTATTTCCCCCGCCGAGATCAACCTTAAAAAGGTCTTGCTCGTAGCGCATCTTGTTAATGAAGAGAAAGTCTGCCAACTCTATGAAATCTCCGAAGTTTTTCATTCGAGAATGGCATAGAGGCATCACTTTCTCAATGAAGGCATCATTAAAGCTCCAATCCTTTAATCTCTGCCAGAGTTTCTCTTGAGGCACATTCTGGATCAGATAGTGCTGATTCAACCAATCGAGCTTTAGAATATCAAAGACAGCTCCCGAAACACCGATACGAGATGGATCAAATTCTTTAATAATCTCTTCAAGAGAGTAGACTTCCCTTCCGTCTTGCATGCTATATCCCATAAGCGTCAAGAAATTGACAAAAGCTTCTGGGAGATATCCACTATCACGATAATAGAAGATTGACGTTGGATTCTTTCGCTTGGAAAGCTTCTTACCATCTCGGCCTAGCAAGAGAGGCATATGCATAAAGACAGGAGGCGTCCAACCAAAAGCTTCGTACAAGTATACGTGCTTAGGAGTCGAGCTTATCCACTCATCGCCTCGAATAACGTGTGTAATACCCATCAAATGGTCATCAACGACATTAGCTAAGTGATAGGTTGGAAAGCCATCAGACTTCAAAAGAACTTGGTCATCAATATCTGCATAAGGGAAAGAAATTCGCCCTTTAATCGCATCGTGGAAGACACAATCCCCTTGAAGAGGCACTTTTAAGCGAATAACAAAAGACTCCCCGCGAGCTTCACGTTCTTTTACTTCAGCCTCAGTCAGGTTTCTATAACGGCGATCATACCCTTGCTTATTGCCTGTTTTAGCAGCAATTTCGCGCATTTCCTGCAGCTCTTCAGCAGTAGCGAAGCACTTATACGCCTTCCCTTGATTGAGCAAATCATAGGCATGCTTTTGATAGATCTCTGTACGCTCAGATTGACGGTAAGGAGCGCAAGGCCCTCCTACATCTGGCCCTTCATCCCATTGAATTCCTGCCCATTGCAAAGCTTTGTAAATATTCTCTTCATATTCAGGACGACTTCTCGTTCTATCCGTATCCTCGATACGGAGAATGAATTTACCGCCAAAGTGACGGGCAAAGATAAGATTGAAGAGAGCCATGTAGGCTGTTCCTACGTGCGGATCGCCTGTAGGAGATGGAGCTATACGAACTCGAACTGTCATGGTCAAAGAATCTCTTTCAAGAAAAAATTCAAAGGAAGCGCGATCTAAAAATTCTCAATAATGAAAAAACACTTGATGAAGGATCGCTTGTAAAATTGTCTCTTTTTTTCACTTACTTTTCAATCGAACAAACATCCAGTAGAGTGAAAAAAGAGACAAATAATATATCGAGATTTACGAGTTTGGAGCCGCTTGATGAATCGACGTTTCAAGATCGATTACATCTCGCATAATATTCCACGCTTCAAGGAGTTGATAGTCTACCTTCTCTTTATCTTTGAGTTCAGGATCAGCAGCATCTTTATTTTTTGAACCCGATGAGCTGCTTAAAGCTTCAACTTTGCTTTCGCTCATTGGAACACCACCTGTTGGATCTGGTTCTTGGCCCGTTACCTCTTCGACTATTTCTTTTTCACTATCTAATTGATTTTCAACATTGTCATTTTTAAGTCGATCTGCCTCTTTTTTACACTCACCTAGAAACAATTGATACCCTGCATTCTGACTCTGACGGGCAAGTGATTTATCTCTTAAAGCATTGAGATATCCTTGATAGGAATTCTCACGCACTTGCATTCCGTCTTTATAAATTGATCTTGCGAATGGCCTCTGATAAAAAGGAAGATCATCGAAAGTATCTTTAAATCCTTGTGCAATTGAATCCTCTCCTAGCGGATAGTCCAAGAATTTCTCACCAATATCAAAGAAGCTATAAGGCCCTGGTATCACTATATCTGAGCGAACTCCAACTAACTGAGGACTTTTCCCCGAAACAGTATAGTAGCGACCTCTTGTGATCTTATACTCACCTTTTGGATTTGGCTTGGACTTATCGGGATTTAAGGTAAAGACTTGAAATGAGCCCTTACCAAAAGATGTCTCATCTCCGATAACAAGCGCTCTTCCCCAGTCTTGCAAGGCCTGGGCCACGATTTCTGCCGCAGATGCGCTTGCTTTATTGATACATACAAGAAGAGGCCCATCCCACACTTTTGTCGAGTCAATATTTCGCATGTGATAGACAGTGCCTTTCTCATCTTTGATAGAAACGACAATTCCCTTGTCCATAAACAATCCAGCTACAGAAACAGCCTGCGCTAATATCCCCCCAGGGTTATCACGTAAATCAAGGATTATTCCACGGACCGTATATCGCTGTTGCAATTCTAACAGATGTTTTAGCAGATCTTCATACGACGAGTCTTTTTCATCCTGATAAAATGAGTTAAGCTTTAATGAAACCATCACGCTGCCGTCTTTGTATGGCTCAATAATTGAGCTAAATCTTTCTTCAGAAACTTTAACCTCATCCCGAGTAATGCGGACGTCTTTCGTCTCCACTTCACCAGATTCATTCTTACGCAATATCGTAAGAAGTACTTGAGTTCCTACATCGCCTCGAATCATCTCAACCGACTCTTCAAGGCCCATTCCAATAACCGGCTCGTTGTTAATAGCAATAATTTTGTCATTCACACGGATCAATTGAGACCGATCGGAAGGACCTCCTTCAATAACTTTTGTAATAGTAAGTCCATCAAAATCATCTCTAAGCAAAACACCAATCCCAGACAGCTTTTGCTGTACATGAATCATAAACTGCTTTGCTTCAAAAGGAGTAAAGTACATCGTTTGTGAATCAAGCGAACGGGCAAATGACTTCATAAATAAGGTTAAGACAGTCTTCTCAAAAAGGGCCGAATTAAGAGGCGGAGTCAAGTCTTTCTCAAATTGAGTTCTCATTTTCTGAAGTGCTTTTTTGGCTCGTTCGCGCTGATCCTCTGTTTTGAGGAGAAGGATCGCATTGTTCTGGAGGCGATAAATATCTTTTAAGCGATAGAGTCTTTCATCTTCAGCTTGAGGCCATCTGATGTATTTCCCCTCTTTTTTTTCGCCTAATGAGCTCTTATTGATTTCTAGCTGAGAAGAAGCCGTATTACTTTGATTCTCCACAGTTATATTCAGCTTCTGAATCTCTTCGATTCGCTTTGAGAGAAGCTTGAGGAGGTCAGAAAAAAGATCAAAGCTCCCTCGCTGCAACTGCCTTTGGATTTTCTGGACTGATTCGAGAGTTGGATTAATAAGGTGCTCGATATCTTTTTGTAGGAAATATACTTTAGCAGGGTCCAGCTCTTCGCAATAACTCCTGAGTATTCGCTGCACAAGCACAGGATTAAGCTCTTTATATGTCGGATGGGAGCTCATCATCTCGGACATTAAGTGCTGAGTATCTCTTGCGGTCAGATCTGCAGGCTGCGTAGCTTCAAGTTGAATATGACTACTCAAAAACAAACATAAAATCGCTACTACTAAAGAGAGGAACTGTAAAGAGTTCCTTACTCTCCAGGCTAATTCCGATAGTCGTTGAGAAAGATGGTAGGAATGAGGCTGAGATGCAGCCAGGCAATTTATATATACCATTGTAGCATTGTCCATTAACAGTTGAACTTCGTCTAAGGAATGACAAGGTAACTCTTTGTAAAGAGAGCTCTGAGAAAAGTCTAGCCCTAAAAATACATTCAGAAGATTTTCTTCGCTACCCAGATTGAGTTATAAAAGTATACGCATCTTACGAAAAAAAAAATCTAGTTTCAAAATCTTCGAAAGAGCATCCTTTTTCAAAAATCATTGTCAAATCACCATGAGAATGGATTTCGAGTCAATAAATTAAATTAAAGTTAATAACAAATTATTTTTTTAATTATAATTTTACAAATTAACTAACTCATTTTTTTCTTTGATTAAAAAAAAGCAGGTTCTATTTTCTAAGTTATAGAATATTTTTACAGAGTAGAAGGCAAAGAAAAAATCTACAAAAACGGAGATTGATAAATTATAATTGCGATTTATTAAAACTAATATTGATATTAATTATATTAATTAAGATAATTTTTTTGACTTCAATCAAAAATTAACCTTTAAATAGACTATAATTTACTATGATGGAAAACAACACACAGCAAAATCAAAACTTAGTCTCCATTACGGAAGCCGCTAAGATTCATAAAGTAACTCGCCAAGCAATCTATGTCGCAATTAAGTCGAATAAGTTGAAGGCGAAGAAAGACTCAAGCCGCTGGATGATCGATTTAAATGATCTCCAAGAATACAAAAAGATGAAGTACTCCCGCACAAAGTCCGTGTTTAATGGCGAGCTTCTCTTTGACAATAGAAAAGGCTACTACTCAATCAACCAAGTAGCAAGAATGTTGAACGTTCCTGCTCAGAAGATTTACTACGCCACAAGAACCGGGTACTTAAAAGCTTCAAGGAAAGGGGCTGCTTGGGTTGTTCACGAGAACGATATTAAAGCGTACAAAGAAAGCTACCTTGCGCAAAAGAAGAAGAAGGCAAGCTAATTATATTGCTTTTCCTCTTTCTATTTTTTCTCTCCTAAAGAAAGAGAGAGGAGTCAGCTCCTCTCTCTTTCTCTTTTCTTAAGCTCGATATAAAACGACTACAGTCTCAAAGTGAGTCGTCATCGGAAACATATCATACCCCTTGACTGATCGTATTCTCCAACCATTATGAGTAAGAATTGCGATATCTCTTTGAAGAGTTGCAGGGTTGCAAGATGTATAAATGCCAAATGAACCATAACTTCCAGTACTAAGCGCTTCCATAACCTCTTGGGATGCTCCTTCACGCGGGGGATTCATCAACCAGGCCCTATACCCTTGAGAATGTTTGAGTAACGATTGAGATGATAGAGCTTCTTCTGCACTACAAGAAAACACTCTTACTTTTGATGCAAGGTTGTACTTTACACTTGTCTCCTCAAAAGCCTTACAAGCAGAACGAGAAAGCTCAACAGCATCAACTAAAACTCCTGCTCGAGCAAGAAGAAGAGCTGTTACTCCGACACCGGAATAAAGATCGAGGATAGAATCAGAAGGATACTGATGCATATATGACATCATTGATTGAACAACATCCTTCCAGACGGCATGGGACATTGTTGGATGGTTTTGCATAAAGGCATGAAAAGGAGCCTTACATTCAATCCCTTCAATCTCGATGTTCGTGGATGGTGTCCCGAAGAGGTTTTTCCATATCTTCTTTTGAGAGCCCGTATCGATACTATAAGACGCCTGCTGAACCCAACCAAGATCTTTCAATATTGTGATAAGCTCTTTCTCTCTCTTTTGAGAGAGAGAAGTTCCTCTTCTCCCTTCTGCTCCAGGCTTATTCTTTAAAGATATATGAAGAGCAAAAGATCGCTTAGAAAATACCTGATCAATACGTAGAAGCGAGACAGTGATCAAAGACTCAAAAGCGGCGAGCTGAAATCCATCTTGTGAGAAGATCTCATGCAATATGTCCTTAATATCGCCTATGATATCCACTTCATCGGCATGAAAGAAAATAGGGCACTCTTTGACTTGAAAAATGCGTGAGTTGCTCTCATTCCAATATCCAAGAATCCAATCCGTTGATCCTTTTCTCAATGCATGGAAGGAGATCTTTTTTCTCCATTGCCATAAAGGCGGAAGAGAAAGCCATTCGACGTCGCTATCTATAAAAGGCTTCATTTTATAGAAAGCTTCTTCGATCCATCCCTTCTTGATCTTTCCATGTGCCTCGGGAGATATGTGTTGGAGTTGGCATCCGCCACATTCGCCAAAATGTGAGCATAAAGGCTTCACCCGATCAGGTGATGGCTGGATAACAGAAAGAAGAGATGCTCGGCAAAACTTCTTCTTCATTGTGTGTACTGAATACTCCACAACTTCTGAAGGAGCTACAAACGGAATAAATGTTACAGGTGAAGTCTGCCCATCTTTTTGAATGGCAGACGAGCCTCGTATAAGCCCATCTCCGGAGTAGACAAGCTTTTCAACTATACCTTGCCCGTTCTTATAGTATCTCTCTTCTGATGCACGATCCTTTTTCAAAGAAAAATCTCCCCTCTCCTTAATCTTTCGAGGAAAAGGGTACCACATAAAGACATGAGAATCGAGAGGAGAAATACATAGGGTATGGGCGCTCTTTCGCAAGTAAAGGCCAAAATAGCATCACTGCTCGATTCGGAAGTCCCTTACGATAAGCTGCAGTGCCGACTCACTTGATTGCGGAGTATATGCTAAAGTTAACTGTCCACGGTATCCCATGAGCTCTTTTGCTCGATGAGCTTGCCCTAATCCTATGCACTCTACCATTCTATCTTCTTGCTCGAGGAATAGCTTGAGATGCTGTCTTCCAATAACCTTAGGATCCTGAACTTGATCGACTCGAGTCGCAAAAACAGGAGCAGGATTCCCATGCCCAAACGGCTCGAGCAGCCTCAACGACTCAAGAAGATCATAGTTGAGCTGATCGAAGCGAACCTGAGCGTCGATGTAGAGTTTAGGCGTGATATGAGTGTCATGTATCGTTTGATCAGCAATCTCGATAAAGCGTCGCGAAAACTCCTCAATATTATACTCTCTAATAGTGAGGCCTGCCGCAGCATCATGACCGCCAAAATTTAACAGAAGATGTGAAAGCTCCTTCAATACAGGAAGAACTGGAAATTCTGGGATAGAACGAATAGATCCTTTTCCTACCTGACCATCGAGCGATATCATAATACAAGGACGGTTGTATACCCTAGATAACTTCATAGCTAATATAGCAATAATGCCTGGATGCCACTTCCTGGAGGAAAGAACAAGCGATTTATGATCCAAAAGCTGCGGATTCATCTCCAAAATTTTCTCAACTTCCTTACTCATCTGACGCTCGATTTTTTGACGCTCGATGTTATAAAGGTTGAGTTCTATAGCTAATTTTTCTGCGGCAAGAGCATTCTTCACCAATAACAGCTTTACACCATCTTCTGGTTCAGCAATTCGTCCCAAACTATTTAACCTTGGGGAAATCTTCGACGCGATAATTGATGTTGTCGAATCCAAAACGTCTGTCTCGCAGATTGAGAGAAGCTTATCTATACCAACACGCTTCGTCTTTCGAAGTTGCTCAACTCCATAACGCACAAGGATACGATTTTCATTTTGAAGAACTCCCATGTCAGCCACAGTCCCAATAGCGACAAGGTCGAGATAGCGCTTCAAATCGATCTTTTTCGAAAGAGTAATTCCGTGTCGCTGACTGCCCTCATTCATCAGGTATTCAGTCATCGCGTGAGCAAGCTTAAATGCAACTCCCACACCGGTTAACTCTCTATTGGGGTAATTGCTCGTAATAAGCTTCGGATTCAGCGTCGCTATACAATTTGGAATCTTATCTGTTGGCTCATGGTGGTCAGTCACAATCACATCAATATTATGACGGATGACTTCTTTGATCTGTTCTGCAGCAGTAATACCGCAATCGACAGTAATAAGAAGCGTACAATGGTTTCTCAGAGCAAACTCAAGAGCATCAAGTATCATACTCTGGCGTAAAAGCACAGTTCGTCGAGAAAGATAAAAGAGAACTTTACCGCCAACAAACGTGAGAAATTCTGCGAGGAGCGCAGTTCCAGTCATACCGTCGACATCATTATCTCCGTACACTAAGATATTCTCACCTTTAGCTATAGCAGTTGCGATTCGTTCTACAGCTTGAGGCATCTCAGGAAAAAGGAATGGATCATGAAGATCAGGAAGCTTACCATACAGATATCTATGAACTTTATCGTCAGCGTCATACCCTCGTTGAACGAGTATTTGGGCCAATACAGGATGCAGGTGAAACTCTCGCTGAATCTGATCAGCTAAATTTTTCTTATTCTCCGGATATATCCAAAGAGATGGTTGAACCTCATGAGAAAGAGAGACGAAAGGCCGTGTACGCATATTTCCCTGATCCAACCCAGATTGACCTGTATCCTTCGCCCCGATTTTTACATCTTCTTGTACCACCGAAGATTCTTTCTTAGAGGAGGAATCGATTGCGATCACACCGTCTTGGTCTTCTGATTTTTGCTTCTTTCTCTCATTCATTTCTTGGCAAAGAGAGAAAGACCCATCAGCAAGAGGGGAGGGTTGATGATGCGATTGTTGAGAATTTTCTCTTTGATGCATGAAGTCTTCCAACGGTTGTTCCTTCGTTCAAGCTCATCACTCTTTATTCGCTTTAGATTCTTCTCTTTAACATAAAAAGAGAATGTAAAACCTTAAGCGAAGGTGAAATCTGCTTCAGAGAACGTATTCGCCTACAGTATCTTTTTCAAGAAACAGAAGCTAGTACATACTGAAGTAGCTGATCTATCGGCAATAGAATTATAACTTTTACACACTATTTCTCTTCTTTTATCACTCTATTGATGAGATCTCACTCGATCCATATAGATTGCAAAGAAGGGGTTGACTGTCATTTTCGATTCTTTTAAAGCACTTCGTTCCCAACAGGAGAGAAAAAATGCTGTTCGAGCGAAAATAAACATGATTGATGAAAATTTCAGAAATCAAAAAACGCACGATTGATTTCTATGATAAAAGTACTTTCCTTAAAAGTATCGATGAAAACGCTTCAACTCAAGGAAGATTTTAATATCGTATTAGCCAAACAAGAAAAGAGGGAGCGCTAAAAATCGAATTTGTCTTATTCGAGTCTTAAACACTACCCTCTTTTTATCTTTTTCAACTTTTAAGGAGTTGAATCGATCCTCTCAGCTACTCAATCTCCTCTTGCTTATCAAAATAGACAAGAAGCGGGCCTGCTATAAAGAGCGAAGAGAATGTACCCAATAAAACGCCTAAAAACATGACGAAAGAGAACGTAAAGATAGATGATCCTCCAAAGACAACTAAGCAGAGGAGAACTGCCAAAGTTGTCGACGACGTCATAATTGTTCGGCTCAAAGTACTATTCAGCGCAATATTGACAACTTCTTTGAAGTTTTTCTTTCTAAAGATAGCTGTATCTTCGCGAACTCTATCAAAAACAATAATCGTGTCATTCAATGAGTATCCGATGATTGTCATGATAGCGCCAACCACCTCAAGGTTAATCTGCAGATTAACACCGAGGGCATGGAAAATTGAAACAGCGGAGAGAGTCACCACTACATCATGGACAAGCGCGAGCACTGAGCTGATCGCATACTTCCACTCAAAGCGAATTGCAATATAGATTAAGATAGCAATCAACGACAATCCAAGAGCATAGAGGGCATTGTTTCTCATAGCGTCTGAAAACTGCCCACTAATTGCGGACCATTGCGTATGGATAAGCTCTTTTTCGGTATCGTCGATTGATAATCCACCTTTCTCAAGCGCGGAAACAATCCACTCGATCCGAGGATTTGCCATATATTGAGCCTTTTTTGAAGCTCTTTCTCCCACATCTTGAGTCAAAGGTAATCCATGAAATGGACGGCCCTCTTCCTCAAGAGAAGAACTGAGCTGAATTCTCAACAATGACTTCGATCCAAGCTCACGGATTTGAAATTCACCTGATTTTAGTCCATGAGCTGTAAGAGCATGGGCTGCTTTTTCCTTTGTTGATATCTCTGAATTCTTTTCATCGACATGAACAACGAGTGCGTACCCACCTGTAAAATCCATCCCCAACATTGATTTCCAATGGATTGCTGTAAGTGCTGTTCCAATGAGTGCCAAGGCACATGTTGCGATGATTGCAGGTTTAGTCCATTTGAAGAAATCAAATGTTGGCGCCTCAGGGAACCACTCAGCCATAGAGAGTGTCTCTTTTTCTGGATGGTCATCAGCCCACTTATTGAAGTAGTACTTTGTCATAAAGAGTGATGTGAACATAGAGGAGATAACACCGATAATCAGTGTAATAGCAAATCCTCTGATAGGTCCACTATCAAACTGCGTCAAAATAAACGCTGCAATAAGAGTTGTCAAATTTGAGTCGACAATCGCTGAAAAAGCTCGGCTATAACCTACTTGGATTGCCGTCCTCAACTTAGCTCGAGACTTGAGCTCTTCTCGTATTCTCTCAAAGACAAGAACGTTCGCATCAACTGCCATACCAACAGTAAGGACAACGCCAGCTAAAGCAGGAAGCGTAATCGCAGCTTCAATATTTTGCATAACCGCCCAGATGATGAGCAGATTGAAGAGCACAGCAACTGACGCTACAAATCCAGCGAAGCGGTAATAGCAAACCATCAAACCGATAACTGCTCCGACACCTAATAGCGAAGCGGCAATACCCTTCATCCTTTCACTTTGGCCAAGCTCTGGACTTACGTTATTCTCAGATAAGATCTTTGGTGTAAACGTGAGAGATCCAGCTTCCAAGTCCTTTGCAAGCCTTTGAACTTCTCTTTGAGAGAAGTTTCCACTGATCATCGCGCTATCTTTAAGAGGCGACGATAGTGTTGGAGCACTGATAACTTCGCCATTTAAGACAACAGCCATTCTCCAGCCTCTACCACGCGAAAACTTAGCGCGAGGAGTTCCTGTGATTGACTCTTCTGCGAATTGCGATGTCCATGCATAAAACTCTTCTTGAGGATTCCTTTCTCCTTTCGCATCGCGAGAGCGAACGTTGAAAGTGAGAATATTTCCCTTCATTGGGTCATATGTAGGAACGACCGTTTGAAGATTTGCTCCTTCAAGAGCGAAGTTTCTGAATACGATCAAGAGAGGATGGTTTCTAGAGAATCCCCACTCTGATGGATCGTCGCCTTTATATTTGACGATCATTGATACAGAATCATCAAAAGCAGTCGATTGGAGAGATTCAAAATCTTGAGGGTTATGAAAACGCAAGCCTTCTTGTATCAGAGTCTTCACATGTGGCGAGAATTGATTTCCATTCATAACCGACTGCACTTTTTGAAAGGCAATCTGATTCAATGATTGAATGTCTTTCTCATTTCTCAAGAGAGCTTCATTCCACACTTCTTGCAAGAAGAGATCGACATCTTTAGCCATTGACTGGTTGAGAGGACCAAATTTCTCGTTTACGACATGGAAATACATTGCAGAAGCCTGCACAAGCTCAGAGCTTGAGACATCTTGCGTACCAGGAAAATCAATTGAGATTGTGTCATTCTCAACGCGAATGGTTCGCTCACTAACACCCATTTTATTTAGGCGAGCATATAATTCAGTCACAGCTTGCTTTAAATCTTTTTCATCAGTGACTGGTTGCATAGAGCTGTTATAAAGCCCAACTTTGACACTCTTACCACCAGAAAGATCCAAACCCCACTTTAATATCTTGTTTGCATCGCCCCGGAAATATTTTCTCATTCCTCGAGCAATATTTGACCAAAAAGCACTCTTTGTAGGCTTTGGCACCAAATAGTGATCCTGCGGATTCAGTGAAACCTGTGCGGATTGCCAGACATCTCGCCATTTAAGAAGCTCATCTTGAATCTCATCATCGATTTCATTCTCACGAAGAATACGAGCTTCAACATTTGTACACTCTAAAAGAGCTAAATTGCTCCTACCGTATACATTGAATTTCTCTCGAGTTGCTTGGATATAAGGCTCGTAGAAGTTTTCCAGCTCGAAAATAATATCTGATGAGAAATCGCTAACACCTAAATTCTTCTCAAGCTCTTCTCCACTATAGGAGATAAATCCTCTCGCTTGAAGGATATGATTCAGCTGCGCAATGTCTTGGTAGATACCCTTCTTTAATTCCTCATTAGGGCTATAGTCGATTACTTTCTTTGCCCCACGGAGAAGGACATATAAAGAAGTAGGTTTGAGGAAGGACCCTCCACTCACTGATGTAGAAGCAGGACTAAAGGCAAGGAGGGCCATTTTCCTGTCTTCTTTTGTAGCCTTAATGAACTGCTCGATAGAATATCTTGGATACACATCGGCCATGAAATCCTTCGACTCAGGAGTCCATAGCTCTTCGATTGTGCTAAGCAAGGTCTCAGACATCTTCTTGGCTAAAGATCCAGTCGAAAGAGCTATAAAGCTCTGAGGACTATCTATCGTAAAAAGGGGTATCTCGAACATACATTCAGAACGAGACTCTTGCACCTTCTCCCCTGTTTGCAGGGAAAGGAGAGCAACTTCATGGTATAGACTACTCTTGATAAGCTCATCTACTCGGTGTGTATCGGAAGGTTTTGACACACTTGAGTTAGAGGAAATGAGCTGGACGACTTCCTCAGAAGGAATGAAATCAATTGTCTCGCTCGAGAGATCTAATTCAACTGATGAGAAAAGTGGATGTCTTAGTAAGAGCGGGATGCGGATAAAAAGACGGCCATCATCATTTGAAGAAGCTTTCTTGGAAACAGCCGCGATTTCTTCAGAGATCACTTTTGCCAAAGCAGATTTTGTTGTGTGCTTTAAGCTCTCATCGGTATCGAGCTTTGAAGAGGGAAGAGATGAAACAACTTGAAGTACTTTCTCAGCATGGGTAATTAAATTCCCATCTAAGTTCTCATTCTCTGACTTCTTATTCGCTGAGCTATTCTCAGCTTTTAGTTGATCAATTCTCTTTGTTAAAGAGCCCTTTAACGCCGTCTGAATTTGAGAGTAGGTTGGAATCGTCTTCTGAGTTGAGGATAGAGAGTTTTTCTCTTTATGAAGATTCTCTCTCATCGTGTAAAGTGATGCGACGACAACTTTTTGCCCAAAAGTGAGTTCATTTTTTTCAAGCTTATTCGTAAGCGTTGAAGATACTTGGGCTGAAAGATACGGAGCTACAGCTTCGATATACCCATCGATGAGACTATTGGCCGGTTCCTTCGAAGGATCAAAGAGAGCATCAGCTAGAGGGAGAGCTTCTTTCTCAAGAAAAAACCCTTTGGAAAGGGTGTAAAAGACATCTGTAAAACGACCTTGAACATAGTTTACATAATCTTTAGTAAACTGCTGGGTCGATGGGTCTTTTTTCGTAAAGAATGAGAATAATGCCTTTTGATCTTCTTTTTCATGAGGCAAATAAAGAATTCTCAGAGCCAGTGTTACCTCATTGCCTTCTTCTTTCAACACAAAAGGCTGCTCTGAAACTAAAGAGATCGAAGTTGCACCCGCAGCTTCTACAAATCGACTGAATCTCTCTTTTTCTTTTTCGTTCGTAAAAGAAATTGTAATCTTTGTTGGATCATTTTTGTCTGTTTGAACTTGACTCGGATGTACTACCAACGTCGAGCAAAGAGACTCAACCCACTCCTTCGCATCTTGAGATATACTCAAGGCACGCTCTGAGGCCTGATTGACAATCTTTTCAGCCCTTTTATCATCAATTGGTTGTTTTAAAGGCTGAAGGTAATAGATCAGCGTTGGAAGGATATTATAAAGAGTGAGAAGGAGCACAACGATAATACAGGCGAGCTGCCATCGCTGTTTCGCATTCTTTTCCATTGTATCTAGACCTCGTTATAGGAAATAAACATCCAATTCAATTCTCAATTCGAAGCTATGTAGTTCTCATTCCGAAAAGACTAACAAAGACGCTAGGATTCTGTCTACTTTCCTCTCTAGGAATAAAAAAGTTTCTGACAGCTTGAGAAGTACTTAAAAGACATGTGAAGTAATTTTTCGCTTTTTTGGAGGTATACACGCATGAAAACGAAAAACCCTCTTCACGCCCCATTCTCGTGGAGTATGAAGAGGGTAATTTTTAAGCTTAGGTCAACTCTAACAGCTAATTAGACGGCTGCTGGTTGATCTTTCTTCTGCTGAGCGCGCTCTGCAGTAAGCTGAGCGAACTGCTTGCTCAATGAGCGTACAGCCATAATCCATGCAGCAATGATGAAGAACAAGATAACTGCAACATATGGAGTAATTGCGCTGATTGATCCGAACATCAACAGAAGAGCCTGCTGAGCGAAGGAGCCACCTGATTTTCCAAGACGAGCACCGACGACGTCAACAGCAGCTTTACCTTTGACCTTTGCTTCTTGATCAAGAGGAATATATGCCATTTCTTTTGTTGGGTCAAACAAGGAGTACTTCGCAGACTTACTCATAATGTTTTGAGCAGCACCGAAAAGAACTGCCAACATAAGAGGTGTTGTTCCCAATGCAGCGATATAGGCAGAGAGAGAATCTCTGAAGATAACGAATGCAAAGAATGCTGTACCAGTGATCAAGAGAACAACTGGCGTAATCATAGCAGCAAAGCCCCAGCCCTTACGGATAGCGTTACCACCAACGAAAAGCATCATGAAGATTGTGACAGCACCAGTAATCGATGAGAAATAACCCATGAAGGAGCTATAGTCGTTTGGATTTGGATACTGAAGCTTCAACTGGCTCTTCCAGGTAACCTCAACGAGGTTGATGGAGATACCGTACGCAATAACGAGAACTGCGAGCGATAAGATATACTTTGACTTAAGAAGGTAAGAAAAGCTGTCTTTGATAGACATTTTTTGCTTTGATTTCTTGACCTTAACTTCACCTGGATCATAGAAACGTGGATCTGTAAGAACGTTTCTGTTCATCCAATAGTAGACAGCAATGATGACAACGCCGGCAACCATAACCATCGACATAAGATAGTTTAAGGACATTTGCCATGCGTCGACACCGGCAGGAAGTGTCTTACGGATGTCAGATACGTAAACGATAGCAGGTCCGGAGAACAAGAGCGCTAAGTTAGCACCAAGACCGAACAAGCTATAGAAGCGCTTAGCTTCTGAAACGCGAGTAATATCGTTTGCAAAACCCCAGAAGAGAAGGGAAAGAACTACGCTACCCCAAAGTTCTGAGAGGATGTAGAAAAGAGAGTAAGTCCAGTTTCTAAAGCTCTCAACAAGTCCTGACAAACCAAGCGGCAATGTCGCTCTAAGAGAGTCTGCCAATGCATTTGGATGGAGAACATCTTTGTTTGGATAAAGAATTGTTGGGAAGAGAGCAAAGAAGACTAAGAAAGGAACGATTGTTGCATAGAAGAGGTTCTCTTTGCTGAGAACGTTGCTCATCTTTGCATAGATGATCATGAATATGATCGCCGCTGGAACAACACCCCAAACTTTCAAGAATGGAATAGCTTCAGCACCTGCCGATGTAACGATCAATGTGTCCTTTGTATCTCGTAGAACCGTATAGTTAAACGAAATGCAGAAGAACATTAAAAACATTGGGAGGATTTTTTTGAGTTCAAAAGCATGGATTGGCCAAAAGAAGGCTCGCCATTTGCTAAACTCGGGTTTTACATCCTGGGACATATAACCTCATTTTCGTGGTTGTTTGTAATAAAATTCAGATAATAAAGCTACGGGCTTCGTGATTTTAACATCAAGTAAAAAGAGGATCTCCTCTAATTCGCAAAAAATTCTCTCACAAATTATTTATCTTCAGCAATTTGTGAATTTTGTTTTAATACTTTTGCTAATAAGCTGAGAGACAAGTATAACTCAGAATATAGAGCAATGGGTTTATAAGGCAGCTATTTCATCGATTATTCTTATCTCAAGCTTGTTTTTACCTGCTCATTCCTTTTTTACAGCAGCATCGGGATTCTAGAGAGCGAGGAGGCCCTCGAAAAGGGTTATGGAGAAATTACAAATTCAAGGTGGCGCACCACTTATAGGCGAAGTAACAGCATCAGGCGCAAAAAATGCAATGACAAAATTGCTAGTAGCGTCTCTTCTCTCAAACAAACCCTGCACATTCTATAATGTTCCCGATATAGGGGATGTCCGAGTAACGCTTGAGCTCTGCCAAGAAATAGGCATGAAGTACGAGTGGGATAAAGCGAGTGCTACCTTATACTGCCGCACTGACGAGATCAAAACCTCTTATATTCCACAGCGTTTTTCTGGTTCCAACCGAATTCCTATTCTCATGATTGGAGCGCTATTAGGACGCACAGAAGACGATGTTATTGTGCCGACCGTCGGCGGCTGTAAAATCGGTAGCCGCTCAGTGGATTTCCATATCGACGCTCTTACAAAACTTGGAGCTTCCATTGAATTAAGGGAGATGAAGCGCGAGACATCGGCGTATTTTGCTCATGCTCATAATGGTCTCATTGGAACTGTCATTCGCCTTCCATACCCTTCAATCGGTGCGACTGAAAATACAATTCTGGCTGCCGTCTCCGCTCGAGGAACAACAATACTTCAGAATGCCGCAATTGAGCCCGAGATCATTGAGCTTATCCTCTTTCTCCAGAAGATCGGCGCCCATATTACAGTTGAAGCTGATAGAACGATCCGTATTGTTGGAACAAGAACGTTCTATGAAACAGAACACACCGTGCTTCCTGACCGCATTGAAGCAGCTTCATGGGGCATGGCCGCTATCGGTACAAAGGGACGCATCTTTGTACGCGGAGCCGAGCACCAAAACATGATTACTTTCTTGAACAAGATCAGAGAACTCGGAGGAGGGTTCATGGTCAAGCAAGGTGGAATCGAGTTCTTCTATGATGGGCCACTCCAAGGAAGCTTTCACCTAGAAACAGATGTTCATCCTGGTTTTATGACTGATTGGCAGCCTCCTTTTGCTGTCCTTTTGACTCAATCCTCCGGAGCTTCAGTCGTCCATGAGACTGTGTATGAAAATCGCTTCGGATTCACGAATGCATTAAGAGAGATGGGAGCAGACATTTCCCTCTTCAAGCAATGCCTAGGTGGAAAACCTTGCCGTTTTGGATCCTGCAGCCATTATCACAGCGCAGTTGTTAAGGGGCCAACTCCTCTCGTTGGAAAGAAAATCGCGATCCCAGATCTCCGCGCAGGCTTTGCATACGTTTTAGCAGGACTTATTGCTAGCGGAACAACTGAACTCACAGGCGTTCAATTCTTAGATCGCGGGTATGAAAAGCTTGTCGATAAGCTTCATCAAGTTGGTGCTCGTGTCGAGCGAATTAACATCGAAGATGATGAAATATCCAAAGTCTCTATTAAAGCAGAAGAGTCTCTCCCATCTGTAGATTCGCTCTCTTTAAGCGGCACTCGCTAATCTTCTTCTTATCGAGGAGGCCTTGAAAAAGCCTCCTCGACCTCACTAAAGCAATCATTACGAATGATCCATTCAGAACACTCACTCTGTCTTTCTTCCACCATCAATTGTCAGTCGTCTCAAGCAATACTGAATAATAAACCTGAGGCTCTTCCAAAACTCTTGTTCAGAGTACTCCTTATCCTGATGAGGTTTAATCATTTCATCTAAATTTAAGGACTTCGTTTTACTAAACCTTTGCTGTAACACCATAGTCTGATCAGATCCATATTCAGCTTCAGACTTAGTTTCATTGAAGCTATGTTCAGAACTTTTATCGAATTTTTGAGTCCCCTCATCGCAGATAATGCATCCCGACTTACTCTCAAGAGATTGTTCCTCGTCCTTCTCTTGATCGCTTATCATTTCACTTGAGTGCATCCGAAGACCCTCATCATTCTGTTGGAACTCTTCTTCATTGTGAGATAGTAAGCTCTTTTGTGCCTCCTGCTCACTGTATTCTGTGTGTACGTGATCTTTATTTAGCTCCTCAAAAACTGGAGACCTCTCTTTACTAGAATTATTTTGCGATACGATATCCTGATCTGTCCCATACTCTATCTCATAGGTTGTCTCACTTGAATAGTCCTCGGAATAATCTTCGTTCTCTTGAGACTCTTTGTCCAAGATACAGCACCTCGATAGTTGTTCTTCAAGAGATGAACCCTCATTCTTCCGTCGGACGCTCTTCATTTGATTTGAGTGCAGCCCATAAAAATTATCTAACTGTTGATAGTCTTCTTCATACACATCATCACTCTGAGATAATATCTCTTGGAAAGAAAAAGCCTCTTTATTCACGTCGATTAAATAATCCCCAAGGATATCTCCTTTCTGATTAAAATCTTCTTCGGAGTCTATTCGCTGTGACAAAATCTCCCTAAGGGATTGAATCTCATTTTTTAGCTCACCAGTCATTACTGACGAAAAGCGCTTAAGAATCTCAACAATCCTATCCTCTGCAATTGCAACTATTTTTTTATGCCTTAGAGAGCTTTTAGATATTTTCTCTGGTAGCATATGGCGAATTGCTCGCTCAGCTATAGTATGAGTAATATTTTCAGCTTTCCGATCTGAAGTTACGTCTCCACGAGTCTTACAATTCTCTGCTTCTTTTGTATCTAAATAATCTTCCTCATATACCGATAATATTTTGCCCGATGTAAACCCTGCTGGAGTTGTCATATCCTATTCTGATAGCCTCACGTTTTATTATGTAACCTACATCTATATCTAAAATGACTCTCAAATCACTGATTGATTGAGGGCGAAAAATGTTTAAATAATTTTTAATACATTTCTTTGCGATTGATTTTCATGATTTTTTGCTCGTTATTTTCTTTATGAAAGCTCAAGAAAAAACTAATTAAAAATCCTTGAAAAGGTGAAGGAAATAGAAAGAAGGAAATAGAAAGAAGGAAATGAATTCGAGGAAAGGGCCCAATTAAGAGCCCTCAATGTAATTTGAAACCTCAAACAGAGAGTCAGTTCTTTTCCGAAGAGATACAGATTTGATGAACTTTATTGCATGAGGAATAGGTGCTTGTGTGTGGAAGTTTGCCCGCTGTCTTCAATCGACTGAGACAATGTAAAAAGACATCCATTTGCTCTGCCGCTTTTAGAGCAGATTTTTTAATCGTCTCCCACCTTTGTTTCGTCTCATGGAGAAGAGACCGTCTATTTAATTGAATCTCATCATGAGCCTTTTTCTCCTCAGTAATCTTTTCCCGGGTCGTTACGCCAAGAATTTCAATAGTTCTTAAAGCCTTCTCAGAAAGGGCAGTTAACTCATTATCTTTGATTATATTTTACTTCTAGCCGCTCGATTTTTGCCTCAACTGAGCCTTTTAATTTCTCTACTCGAGACGCATATGCATTAAAAAGCTCTTTCATTCGCTCGTACTGCTTCTCAAACTCAGAAAGCTTACTTATCCCATCATGCTCTACTTTACTTTGCTGGATGCTAAGATTTGTTGTAAAAACGGATAGATCACTTTGAAGAGACTCTAAAGCCTTCAATATATATTCGTTAGGCTGATTTTCCCCGGGCTTCACTGAAGTCACACGTCGAGCTGAGCTTTGATCAACCTCTTGAGATAACGAAAGTTGAAGCGACATCAAGCGTTCTCTTATTTCATTCATCTGAAGGCAAGAAATATCCTGAATCAACTTATCGGTTTTTTCTCTGGCCTCTATGGCTATATCTCTATAAGAAACTGTTTTAGGAAAAATTTTGTCTTGCTGGATTGATGAGAGCCCATTACATTCATTATTATCTGATTCCCCCTGTATCACAGGAATGGGGGAGGAACTTTGACCACTCTCAGACTGGTTCTCATCGTCTAAATACCCATCAATACATGCATGCCCATTCCAGATTGAACTAGAAAATACTATCGAATTTGACATAGGTAACACCTCATCAAGTTTATTATTACTTTGACAACTTAAGGAAAACTTGAGTAGAAGCCGAGGATTTTTATAAGAGCTTATTTAATATTGATTTTAACCTCTTTTCTATCAGATACTTTACTTGATTTTCCTTCCTAATAATTCCCTAAAACGCATCTTCCATGAATTTTCAACAGCACACAGACAACCAATCCTCTCTCATTCAGCAGCATCCTACTAATTCAAAGGATGGCTCATCCGAGTCTTGGCAGTCAATTCTGCGATCAAATTACACTTCACTTCAAGAGCTTATCTCATATCTTGAAATTCCATCTGAATCTCTTGGGCTCCTCTTAAACAATCCTCGATTTCGTATTAATATCCCCAGACGACTTGTCGACAAGATAGAAAAAGGCAATCTCCAAGATCCCATCTTCCTCCAATTTGTCCCCCTTCAAGAAGAAATAAGATCGTATCCAGGCTTTTCCAAAGAGCCTGTCCATGATCAGGACTTTCGAAAAGAGGCAAAGCTATTACAAAAATATGAAAAGCGCGCGCTTATCGTAGCAACTGGTGCTTGTGCGATGAACTGTCGCTTCTGCTTTCGACAAAACTACCCCTATATTGAATCTCAAGCAGAAAAGGCGTTGCCACCAGAAGAGCTCTTTCATAGTGAAATTTCTTACATTGAAAAGAACTTATCTCTTTCTGAGGTAATCTTAAGTGGTGGCGATCCCCTTTCTTTAAGTGATACACAGCTAAGACGTCTTATTGAAAAGATCGACTCTGTCCCTCATATCGAGCGCATTAGGATTCACACTCGATTTCCAATAGGAATTCCTGAGAGAATCAACACATTTTTCCTCTCAACTCTTCAAAGCTCCTCAAAGCAGATAGTCTTTGTGATTCATGTCAATCACCCAAAAGAGATAGACCAAGACATTGTGATGAAACTAAAAGAGATCCAAAAGCTTGGCATTCCAGTTTTAAGTCAAACAGTACTGTTAAAGGGAGTAAATAACTCTGCAGACACTCTGTGCCAGCTCTTCAGCACTCTGGGGAAATCTGGAGTTATTCCTTATTACTTGCATCAGCTAGATAGAGTGCAAGGAGCCCACCACTTTGAAGTCCCAGTAGAAGAAGGGAAAGCGCTTATAAAAGAGATACAAAAAAGGCTCTCAGGATATCTTGTGCCATCATACGTAGCAGAAATACCTGGAGAGCCTGGAAAAACGCCTCTTATTTGAAGCTGTGACTAAGAATCATCACATCCTTGGAGGACATTTGATCCCAAGAAGAGAGAGGCCTTCTCTTAAAACATCACGAGTAAGAGCTACCAAGAGCGCCCTTGCCTCTTGCTGATTAGACCCCTCTACTCGGCAATCCCTAAAGAAGATATTGAATTGCTCTGCTAATGAATAGAGATATTCCGTCAGACGATTTGGCAGAAGGCTCTCTATGACTTCCTCTACTATCTCATCAAACTGCAAAAGAAGCTTTGCGAGTTGAAACTCTGATGGATGCTCAAAACTTGATAGAGCATCCTTTAGCTCCATAGTTGTTTTTTCCTGGCCACTGAAAACCCTTCGGAGAATGCCTTGAGTACGTACGAAAGAGTACATAATAAAAGCCGCAGTGTTTCCTTCAAAACGGAGCATTCTCTCATAGCTAAAGACATAATCACTTAAACGATGGGAAGAAAGATCCGCGTACTTGATGGAACCGATTCCCAGGATAGATGCCACTTGGTCTCTTTCTTCCTCGCTCCAGTCAGGATTTCTCTCCTTAAGAATGGCTTTAGCTGCAGTTACCGCAGCTGTAAGAAGATCTATCAATTTCTCTGTCTCGCCAGAGCGCGTCTTGAACTTTTTTCCATCAGGGCCAAGAACAAGCCCGAAAGGCACATGATCAAATCGAACACGGGAGCGATCGAACACTCCGGCTTTTTCAGCGGCATCTGTAACCATCTGAAAGTGAGTTGACTGCCCACTGTCTGTAACAATGATAATGCGATCTGCTCCCTCAACTCTAATTCGATGTGCCATCGCAGCAAGATCGGTGGTATCATAGTTATAACCGCCATCAGACTTTTGGATCATGAGCGGCAGAGCTGTTCCATCACGGCTTACATATTTATCTAAAAAGATACACTTTGCGCCTTCTGAGACGGTTACAAGACCTTTTTCTTCATACTCACGAACCGTATCAGCCAACATTGGATTATAGAAGGACTCACCTCGTTCGATAATACGAACGTCTAAAAGATCATAAATCTCTTGATACGCTTTTCTCGACGTTTGGCAGATAATATTCCATAAGGACTTATGAAGAGGATCTCCAGATTGAAGCTTAACGACCGCCTTTTGAGCCTCTTTCTTGAAAGCTGGTTCATTATCAAATCGGGCTTTCGATTCTTTATACAATCTCATTAGATCTTGAAGCGATAAACTCTCGACTTCCGACAGATTTTCTTCGCCAACTGTTGACTTGATATGCTCAATGAGCATTCCAAAAGCGGTTCCCCAATCACCAATGTGGTTGAGCCGAAGGACCTCTTGGCCACGAGCTTCAAAAATTCGGGCAAGGCAATCTCCAATAATTGTGGATCGTAGATGGCCAACATGCATCTCTTTTGCTGTATTCGGGGAAGAAAAATCGATAATGATCTTTTTCCTCTCAGAGCTTTTAACGCGTCGCAACCTTTGATCAGACTGAGAGCTTATTGCTCCTAAAAGAGCGATAACATATGGCTGATCAAGAAAAAGGTTAATGAAGCCAGGCCCCTTAATTTCGATTTTAGAAAAAAGAGCTCTGTTTCCTTGAGCTTGAGATGAAATTTCTGCGACAACTTTATTTGCCCATTCTTGAGGCGATATCTTATACTTCTTTGCGAGCTTCATCGCGCTATTACACTGATAGTCGCCGAACTCAGGACTTTTAGCACGTGTCACTTCAATATCTGATTGCACGATGTCAGGAAATTGGCTCTGGGCTGCTTTAAAAATAGCATGCTGAATACTGTCTAAAAGGCTTTCTTCCATGACTCTATGTCCCATCATTATCGATTCCGTTCCTGGAGATCTCTTTAAATTGCTCATCTAATCTCATTAGTTATGAAGAAAGAGCAAACGTCTAACGTGAAAAAGGATAAAAATATATCAGATATGATTTCTCAATGCACGGAAATTAGGCGAGAAAATAATTGATGAATAAGCATCAAAAACCGTAATTTGGTAGCGCGTGTATTTTCCAAAAACTTCTCTCGCGAGAATTTTTAGGGTACCCATTCCTTCGTAAAAAGTCTCTTTACAGCTTTAAACGCCATTTCTTATACCGTTGGATCTCTTTATATCTATAAAGGCTACGGAGTCGAAGAGACACGAAGGAAAATAAATCGAGCAAATATTATCATAAAATCACTCTCACGAGAGATTGCTGAAGAGGTACGTGAATGACCAAGATTTCCATTCCCCTGCACATTCAGGAATCAATTAAGCATTTTGTTGAAAACACAAAAAGACCTGAGTTGATTGCAACGTACCTTCACTTTGTCGAAGAAAAGTACAGGCTGGAACCCGTTCTCTTTATCAAAGATAAGCTTGTCTATAAGGGCGCTGACGATGCTATAGCTCTTCTTGAAAGAGAAGATAAGCTATGGAGAGAAACCGAGATCAAAATCGGATACGTCAAGTCCTCTGTCGATGAGAACACTACAAAAATTTATATCTGTCCTTTTACAGGTAAAGTTTTTGGAAATAATACTCATCCGAATCCGCAAGATGCTATCTACGATTGGGTCTCTAAATGCCCAGAAAACACTGAACGGCAAGGTGGCTTGAAAGCAAAGCGCTTCTTCATTTCCGAAGACCCTGAAGTGATTAAGTCGTATGCTGCCAAGTTCGCTCCTAAAGCTCCTATTGTGAAAGTAGTCTACTCCTCAGCGATTAATGGCAAGCTCTTCCACTCAAAAGAGGCAGTCATTGATGATGTTCGAGAGAACTATTTGAAGCGAGTTTCTTTGGTCGATGTGATGAACCAGAGTCGATTCCAGATCGAATCCTCGTTTATGCAGATGATTGAAGAGCAGCTCCGCGAAGATAAGATAGCCTCCTTCGTTGAACAACTTTCAGAGATTGAGGCATTCAAGCCTTACGTAGAAGCATGGCTTGGAGAAGTAGAACAAGACTAGCACCTTCTTTGTAGAGAGCGCATTCCAAGCTTGGTCGAAAAAATCAGCTTCCGCGCTCTCTAAAAAAACTAGAAATCCTCCTGTCATTTTTGATCTTCATTGCTCTCTCTTATCTGCTCTCGTAATATAATCTCCTATCTAACCTATCACCCAAAGTCATCCATGATCGCACACAGGATAACGACACACAGTGAAGAAGAAACATTTTTACTTGGCCAAGAGATTGCCAAAGAGATGCTTAAGGAAAAATCATTGGTTGTTGCCTTAACCGGAGATTTGGGAGCGGGGAAAACAACTCTTGCTAAGGGGATAGTTCATGGTCTTACTCACATCCCTTTTGAGGAAATTACAAGTCCAACATTTCAATATGCCTCTCTTTTCACATCGCAAGATGGATCTGTACGAGTCAGCCATTTAGACCTTTGGAGACTGACCTCCTTCGAAGAATTTCTTGATTTGGGATTAGGAGAGCTTCTTCAAGATGGATACTGTATTATTGAGTGGCCTGATAGGATTAAAGAGATCCTCCCTCCCAAGACAAGAACGATCATCGCTCAATTCATCGATGAGACACAGCGAAGCTATAGCTATTTTCATTCGCTTGAAGAGACACTTGTTTAAAGGATTTTGTATGCAGAAAAATAATGAAATCACCTCTTTTATCTTCATTAAAACAGTGCTTTTCATGCTTCTTTCTCTCTTCCACTTGGGAGCGAATACATCTGATATAAATCCTCCTCAGTCAAAGGGAATTATTATCCTCTTAAATGGTCCTTCCGCCTCTGGGAAAAGCTCGATCCAGAAAGAAATTCAGAAGCAATATCCTCAATTAGTACTTACAGCTGGTATTGATACTTTCTTTGACGCCCTTTTACCTGAGCCCAATTTACAAGAGTTTCATGAGAAAAAAGAGCTCGTCCAATATGCGCCAAATGGCGAGCTCATCCGAAAAATATCTCTTCAGAAAGACCATGAGGGTAACCCTATTATCCCCTTAGAGATCGGTCCTGCAGGAGAAAAAGTTATCAGTGGAATGCATAAAGCCATCCGAGGATATGCTGAAGCAGGAAACATCATTGTTGTAGATTATATTCTTTATAAAGACTCTTGGCGGAAAGATCTTATTTCAGCATTTTCAGGAAGCCGTGTATACTTAATAGGCATTCAAGCCCCTCTATCTGTAATTGAGGAAAGAGAGCGAAAGAGAAACACCTCTCCTCAAGGGCATGCAAGAAGCCACTATTCTACTGTTCATGAGGGAATGCTTTACGATCTAACTCTTGATGTATCAAAACTTTCACCTCAAGAGAGTGCTCGCCTCATTATTGAATTTATTCAAAAGAATTCTCATCCATCTCAACTTGAGAAAATGAGACAACTCATGAAGATAGCCGAGTAAGAAAGTTTTTGTTCAAGACAAGCGAGAAATAATTACGATGATTGATAGAGTTGAAAGAACACTGAATAAGAAACAAAATGATGAGAACTCACGTAAATCATCGGATCTTTATCGATGGATCAATCCATCGTTCTTAGGCTCATTTACACATGTTGATCAGATCCCTGAGCCTAAAGACAGGTCTGGAAAGCCGCTTGTTGAGATCGCACTTATCGGAAGATCTAATGCAGGAAAGTCATCCCTTATTAACGCTCTCTCCGGGATAAAGCAGCTTGCAAAGAGCTCGAAAACACCAGGAAAAACAAAAACTCACAACCTCTTCGTTATTAATTCGTGGCTTTCTCTCATGGATTTACCTGGGTATGGCTACGCACAAGTCAGTAAAGACGAACGAATAGAATGGAGTGCAGTTATCCCACTTTATGTGGCCAAAAGACCTCACTTACGAGGAATCATCCTTGTGATGGATTCTAGAAGAGAGCTTACCGAGGACGAAATCTCCATCTTGGAGCTTGCCGCAGAACATGGAGTCACCCATATTGACATCGTTCTTACAAAAACAGATAAGTTATCAACCACAGAGAGAAAAAATTGCGAAAGAGCGATGCTCAACGCCATCTCTTCTCTACAAAAAAGCATCCCAGCCCTCCGATCCCTCATCATCAGGCCTTATTTTGTCTCCTCTTCGACAGGGATTGGTATCGGCGCACTGAGAGATGCACTTATCTCAACATATTCCAAAATGATCTAATGAGCTCTTAAGAGATGACTAAATTGAACCAGCATGAATTTGTATGTGTTGATGTTGAATCAACAGGACTCGATCCAGAACAAGACAGAGTCATAGAAGTCGCGTGTGTTGTCTTTACTTTAGACAACATTATCGATGAATTTGAAACCCTTATTAATCCTGGAAAAGAGATTCCTGAGGCATCTATCGCGATACATAATATCACAAACGAGATGGTCTCTTCGGCTCCAACGATAGATCAAATCCTTCCTCAACTCTTCAAGCACATCGGAAAAAGAGTTATTGTAGGTCATAGCGTCGGCTTTGATGTTGATATCTTACGAAAGGAGGCTGAAAGAGCAAATCTTCCTACCTCTATCCAGTATAATAAAATTATCGATACAGTCCGCTTAGCTCGACTTTATGGTGAAAGCCCCTCAAATTCCTTAGAGAATTTAAGACAACACTTCAATATTGAAGCTGAAGGAGCTCATAGAGCAAAAGGAGATGTCTTAGTTAATATTCAAGTCTTCCAGCGACTTATTACTAACTTCAAAACATTGGAAGAAATTGATAAAGCGCTCTCAAAACCAATTCTCATGAAAACCATGCCACTTGGAAAACATAGAGGAAGGCTGATCAAAGATCTTCCATTAGACTATCTCATGTGGGCCTCAAGACAGCAGTTTGATCAAGATCTTTCCTTTTCTTTGAAGCATGAGTTGCAAAGGAGAAAACGAGGAGGAACTTTCACACAAAGCTCTAATCCATTCTCCAACTTGTAATTTCTTCATTCTACTAAGAAGAGGTAAAACGCGCTCACTTGGTGCAGCTTTATCTCTTCTTACTCTTTTATTGCCTGATTACTCCTTGCTTCGAAAAAAGACGACAATCGTGTATCTCAAAAGATTACCTTCTATTTTATCAATTCGTCCTCTAAGGGAGAAGCATGACCTATGGGAAAAATAAGACCCATTACTGAGCTCAATGTAAAAGGAAAGAAAGTCCTTGTTCGGGTAGATTTCAATGTTCCTATGGAAAAAGGATCCATTTCCGATGATACACGAATTAAAGCTGCAATCCCGACAATCAAATATCTCATAGATAATGGAGCTGATAAGACCATTCTTATAAGCCATCTAGGGCGTCCTGAAGGAAAGACTCCCTCTCTTACATTAAAACCAATAGCAGATAGACTCTCATCACTTCTGAATAGAAAAGTGATTTTCCTTTCAGATTGCATCGGCGATGAAATCGAAAAAGAGATAAAGAATTCAGACCCCGGAAGTGTGATCCTCCTCGAAAACATCCGCTTTTATCCAGCTGAGGAAAAACCGAAGCTTGATCCAAGTTTTGTAGAGAAATTGGCCCGTTTAGGAGATGCATACGTCAATGATGCATTTGGAACCGCTCACCGAGCACATGCCTCGACAGCGGTTATAGCCAAGTTCTTTCCTCTGAATAGAGCCTGCGGCTTCCTCATGATGAAAGAGATCGAAGCTTTAGGCTCACATCTTACGACTCCTGAGCGTCCTTTTACAGCTATTATTGGAGGAGCAAAAGTCTCAAGTAAGTTAGGTGTCTTGAAATCACTACTTAGTAAGGTCGATACGCTTCTCATAGGTGGCGCTATGAGTTATACATTTATGAAAGCTCGTGGAGTCTTAATCGGCAAATCGCTTGTTGAAGATGATATGGTGGGAGAAGCCCAAGCTATAGAAAAATTAGCGAAAGAAAAAGGAGTCTTACTCCTTCTTCCGATTGATGTTGTTGTTACTCAAAAGATAGAGCCATCATCGCCTTCCTCCATCGTATCGCTTAAGCTGGGAGAAAAGGGTATACCTGACAATTTTGAGGGAGTCGATATTGGACCTGAGACAATTACGTCATGGGCGCCATACATACGAAAATCAAAAACGATCTTTTGGAATGGTCCTGTTGGAGTATTTGAAGTTGAGCCATTTAACAAAGGAACAAATGCAATAGCTCAGCTCATCGCAGAACTTAAAGGAAAATGCTACACTATTGTAGGTGGTGGAGACTCAGTCAGCGCTCTTGAAAAGTCCAATCTACAGGAATCAATCTCTCATGTCTCAACGGGAGGGGGAGCTTCTCTTGAGTTCATAGAGCAAGGACAACTTCCTGGCCTTCAAGCACTTGAAGAATAAATCATCTATGAGAGGCAAGAGGCATATCATAAAAAGACAAACTCTTGCCCTTTCTATTGAAAATCAATAGCATTTCAAGGTATGTCTCAATCAAAATAACTGGCAAAGGTTTGCTTTTAACTAAGAGTTTGGATATAATAATTGCCGAACTTTTTGGCATAGAAGGCCATGAGACACTTGTCAAACAGTCTTTTAAAATCCGAATCGCAAAACCAGTTTTTGAAAAATCAAACTGGCATATGCGAAACGGAATCTCTCGCCAAGAGTATAGTAGCCATTTTTGATATGGCTGAAATGCTCCCAGGCAATCCTTATCATAACACCCGCAGATTTCAAAAGAATCCTTATCTTATTTCACTTGCTTCATCAAGAAGCGATGAAAGCAATGTCTCTTCTCATGAGATAACAGCACCACCAGTTCTTTATCCTTCAAAGCACTCTTATCCATGTTTCGAAGGCATAAAGGAGATGACTTTTACTCTTACTTATATGAAGGAATCCAACAAGTATGCCGCATAAGGAGACGATCTCACATCAATCCTTTAGCAGACTGCGAGCCTTTTTCTGGCCGGTTCACAGGCACGAGCTAAAAAAACTTGTCCCAATGCTCCTCATCTTCTTCCTCCTCTCCTTTGATTATAACGTTCTTCGCTGCATGAAAGATACACTTGTCGTCACAGCCAAGAATTCCGGAGCAGAAGTTATCCCTTTTATAAAAGTATGGGTTATGTTCCCTACCTCGGTTCTCCTCACTTGGATCTATTTGAGGCTGTCGAATCGATTCGATAAAGAGACTGTCTTTTATGTCATGCTCTCTTTATTCCTTCTCTTCTTTGGCATTTTTGCCTTCTATCTCTACCCTAATCGAGAGACATTCCATCTTCACTCATTTGCAGATAGACTCGGCGAGGTATTGCCTAAAGGATTTAAGGGCTTTATCTCAATGATCCGATACTGGAGCTTTACCCTATTCTATGTCATGTCGGAACTCTGGGGGAACATCGTCCTCTTTCTTCTCTTTTGGGGATTTGCGAATCAAGTGACCAAATTAGAGGAGGCTCGTCGCTTCTATGGGCTTTTTGGTATAGGAACTAATTTTTCCGGCATCGCTGCAGGCCAACTCTCTATCTTAGCAATCCAGCTGGGAGACTTAACTTCTGGCAAATCAGGAAACGGGGTGGCCCTTGAAGATTCATGGCAGGCAAGCCTTGTATGGCTCGTCTCTATGGTGCTTGTCGCAGGATTTGGCGCCATATTCGCCTTTAGATGGTTAAATAAGACACTCGAAAAGCATCCAGAGCTCTCGGCAGATGATGCAGCAAGACAGAAAAATAGCCAAAAGAAGCTCAAGCTCTCTATGCGCGAAAACTTCCGCTATCTGATGAGCTCTACATATATGCTCTCTTTAGTCACGATTGTTGTTGCATACAACATTGTAATTAATTTAGTTGAAGTTCTTTGGAAACATGAAGTAAGAGAGCTTTATCCAGACCCTCGATCATACAATATATTTATGAACGAAGTGACAATAATCATTGGCATTATGGCAACACTTGTCGCCCTCTTTGTCTCTAGTAACTCACTCCGATTCTTCGGATGGACAAAGACTGCAATGATCACACCAGCAATTTTGTTTGTCACGAGTATAGGATTCTTTGGATTCTTCTTCTTGAAAGATTCCCCAATAGTCGTCGAATCTATCCTCTTTGGTCTTTCACCACTAGCTCTTGTCGTCTTCTTCGGGACACTTCAGAACTGCTGCTCGCGAGCCGCTAAATATACAGTTTTTGACGCAACCAAAGAAATGGCATTTATCCCTCTTTCTCGAGAAGAGAAGATTAAAGGAAAAGCTGCGGTTGATGGAGTGTGCCAACGCCTTGGAAAATCAGGCGGCTCCGTCATCTATCAAGCCCTACTTTTATTTTGCACGACAATATCTGCATCAGCACCGTATGTTGCGGTTATATTGTTCACTATTATCGGAATTTGGATGCTCGCCGTACGGAATCTCGGCAAGCAATTTGCTATGAAGACGCGAACAGAGGGTGATATCAAACAAGAGGAACAAAAGCCACTGACAGAAAGAAATGCCCTTATGACAAATGCGACTTAAAATTAAGAATACATCCTTTTCGAAACAATGATGTTCCTTATTTTTATAAGGAACAATATGTATTGATGAATCACATTTATTGTTAAATTCTGTGTTTTAAACTTGAGGATATGATGCAGCAAGCAGGCGAAGAAACGTTTGGCAAGATACGTTCATATGTCTGGCCTATCTATGCGCGAGAGGCTAAAAAGCTGATCCCGATGGTGATCATGCTCTTTTTGGTTTGTTTCAATTACAGTATTTTACGAAACCTCAAAGATGCCTTAGTCATTACTGCAAAGAACTCAGGCGCTGAAGTAATCCCATTCATTAAGGTATGGGTTATGCTTCCTGCCGCAGTCCTTGTTACGATGCTCTTTTCGTACCTTTCAAACCACCTGTCTCGCAAGGCAGTTTTTCAAATTATTCTCTCATTCTTTCTCACATTTTTCTTCTGCTTTGCATTTTTCATTTACCCCAATAGAGAGCATCTACATCCCCATGCAACAGCAAATTTCTTAGATGCTACCCTCCCAATTGGGTTCAAGGGTCTTATTGCCATGTACCGCAATTGGACTTTGACAGGCTTTTATGTGATATCAGAGCTTTGGGGCAGCATGGTACTCACAGTGCTCTTCTGGGGATTCGCGAATGAGATTACAAAGCTTTCGGAAGCGACACGCTTTTATAGCGTCATGAGCATTGCATCAAACCTCGCTGCGATTATCGCAGGCCAGGCAGCTGTTTTCTTCTCCAATAGCAACTTTGATGAGGCACTCTCTTTCGGATCCGACGCTTGGGAACAAACATTGATGAAACTCCTTAGCCTGATCTTTATCTCAGGTCTCGGTGTCATCCTCACATTTCAATGGATGAACAAAAAAGTTCTTTCGGATCCAGAATACCTTCCAGATGAAGTAAGGGCGCCTAAGAAAGGCAAGAAGAAGATGAGCTTTAAAGAAAGCATCCTCTATATCATGAACTCTAGATATCTTCTCTGCATTACTGCAATGGTGGTCTCCTACAACTTGGTGATTAACTTAGTCGAGCTTATCTGGAAAGATCGCCTTCGTCAGCTCTATCCATCCCCACATGATTACAATATCTATATCAACAACTTAACAAGCGCGATGGGAATTATCTCAACGACAGCTTCTATCCTCATGGCAGGGATTATCCGTAAATTTGGCTGGACGAAGACGGCTCTTTTGACTCCAACAGTCTTATTAGTCACAACTATTCTCTTCTTCTGCTGCCTCTTTGCAGATGCAACTATCTCTCCAATTGTATCAGCACTTTTGGGAACTTCTCCGCTTGCTCTTGCAGTATTCTTAGGATCCTTGCAGAACTGCTTTACAAAAGCTGCGAAGTATTCTGTTTTTGATGCTACAAAGGAAATGGCATTTATTCCTCTTGAAGCAGATCAAAAGCTCAAAGGAAAAGCTGCAATTGACGGTATCGGATCAAGAATGGGTAAGTCAGGCGGTTCTGTTATCCACCAAGGGCTCCTTCTCATATTTGGAACCCTCAGCGCCAGCGCCCCATATGTTGCCGTGATCCTCGTAGCTGTTATAGCTCTGTGGATTTTTGCAGTTATCGACCTTGGAAAAGCATTCTCGTTCTACAAGCATAAAGACGAAGAAGAGCATCCTGCCGAATACACCGCAACTTCAGCGTAAGACAAATGCCAAAGGCTACTCTCTTTATGAGAGAGTAGTTTTACTTCGTGAGCTTGCCCCAAGACCTCTTTCCCCTCTCAATAAGGTGAAAGAGGTCTTCTCTTTTATAATGAGCATAACAAATCACAAGCGAGAGAGAAGTAAAATGTGTTACTTAAGAGAAGCTCTCTTTAAGAGCTCGAATAATGACAAAGCTCCCAAGAAGGCCATGGAATAATAGAACCAATACGGAATTGATATCCCATATGACACGAATAAGAAGAGGAGAAATTGCAACGTCGTAATAATTTTACCGATCCAAAATGATTGAATCTGCCAATGCTGCCACTTCTTCTGAAACTTTAAAATAACGACAAAGATACACAGAGCAATTTCTCGAGTAAAAAGACTCACAATTTGCCAGCCCAAGAGACTTCCTTCGAAGAAGAACGTCAAACAGCATGAAGCGGCTAATAACTTATCGGCTGCGGGATCGAGAATGGTCCCAAGCTTCGAAGTAGCATGAAAACGCCGAGCAAAAAACCCATCAAGAAAATCAGTTAAAGCTATAGCTATGAGCAAAAACAATCGAGAGAAGCCCACCTGTATAAAAGGAAACCAGAGCGCTCCGATGATACGAAGGAAAGTAAGTATATTCGGGACTTGCCTTTTCCAGGTCCTTGAAAGAGCCGAGCGTGATTCTGTCATTTGAAGAGTGAAATTCTCTCCCGTATTATGAAGCGGCGTTTTCAATGCCTTTTCTTCCTCGCCATTTATGGACAGCAATTAAAGAAATAGAGCTTGAAACAAGAAAGAACGTGATAAGTCCGATTCTGAAGAGCCAGGATTCAATGCCTTGCCCACCAGTGCCTGAATGAAATGAGAGCCAAAAGACTATTGCAGAGAAAATAAGACAGCTAATGCCATCGCTGATAATAAATTTTCCGAAATGCATTCGACCTGCGCCAGCAGTCATGAAAATTCCATTTCGAAAGCCGAATGGTATGAGTCTTCCGATAATAAGAGTCACAAGCCCCCAACGCTCGAAGTATCTCTCAAATTGCTTTGTAAATTCTGGGGAGACTGAAACCCCAAAACAACTTCCCTTCTTCTTTGCTCGCTTTGCGACAAATCTCCCCATCCAATACGCAATCGCGTCAGAGAAGAAAGACCCTAAGAAAGCCGCTAAAAAAAGTTGATATGTTTTTTCTGGAAGAGCAGAACCCGCGATCACACCACTTGCTATGACGAGGACATCTTCACTAATCGGAATACTACACCCTGTAAGAAGGAGTAAAAAAAAGACCGCATAGGGAGCAATGTCCTTATACATGAGAAGCCAATCAGTTAGTGTCTCTAACATAAAGCAGCAACCCTACGCTTTAAGATCGAATAAGATCCATTATACATCAATTCGACCCTTTTCGTGGATCTTTTTTAAAACTACTTGCGCTCGAACTGAGTATCAAAATTAACTCTCATCCACGCATCATTCATCTCAGGAGGAGGGGTGAGCATTCCACCATGACGATGAACCGACTCAGCAATCGAGACAAAAAGTTTTTCACGAATTCGGCAATACTCACCATAATTCGTCGTTCCAACATATAAAAAGATCGTGATTTTCACTATCTGCCCATAGAAAGCTGAAACCCAGATATTGACTCCCTGACGAGAGTCGATCCCCTGATGGCGAGCTGCATTTTGACGAAGCTCCTCGAGTAATCCTACAAGCCTATCTGGGGAAATACGCACATAGAGAGGCTCATTAATCAAGCGATGTGTCATTCGGCTCTTATTAATAACTACCGCTTTTGTGAACGTCGAGTTCGGAACATACAAAGAAGTCTTATCTGTTGAGCGAATTGCGGTCTGATACCATCCAAGCTCTTCGATTTTGCCATCGATTTGAGCAGATGGCACTAAAACATCTTCTCCTACGATAAATGGTCTTGTAACATGAACCATGAATCCGCCGAAGAAATTCGCCACAATATCCTGTGACGCGAAAGCAAGTGCCAGACCTCCCACACCACCAAAAGCCAACACTGTGGTCATACTCATTCCAGTCACATCATGCAAAATCACAAAGACAACAAAAACAATGCCAATCGTTGCGATTTTTGACAGAGCCTGCGCAGTAGGAGGATCGATCTTAGAAGATGGAACGATCTTCTTCTCAACAACCAGTTGAATAAGGCCATTCTTTAACCGAAAGAGCATCCATGCAGAAACAACTACGGCTCCGATTTTAATAAGGAGTGAGTAGGGCATGTCAACCATATGAGAGAGAAGCCCATCAGTCACAGAGTCTATGCAGTCGATAGATGCGGCATACCATAGAAGAGTAAGAAGCGGAGTATAAATAGAGGTAAAAATAGTAAATGCTATAGGAGACGAGAGGAGAGTTCGAACCTTAAAAAGAAAGCCTTTATTCTCTACTTGCGATTGATTATCAGCTTGTTGCGGAATACTGATCGCTGAGACTTCGTCATACTTAATAAACTTCAGCTTTATAGCATACAAAATAATAGTGATCAGGGAAGCGAGCGCTGAGATCTGAGCAACATGAGAAACCCATTTGCCTTCGCCCTCAATAAGATTAATTGGATTCCATGCAAAAGGCATGCAATACAACGACCTAAGAAATTCACTATTCGCTATCATGGTCACCGGCTTTGTCTAGAAAAACTAAAAAATTACGACATTCCATTACATGTCGATACGCATTACAGAGTAGAGAATAAATAATAATTTCATCAATCGAGCTTTTTTCTTTTAAGGAAGTTGAGGAAGAAATTTGCCAAAAAGTAGAGAAGATCGCATAACAGAAGAAAGTAAGTATCTTTTCTAATTCTTCACATTGATCCTTTAAGATACTGAAGAAAAAGATGAAGCTCTCAACAGAAAGGACATAGTACATTAGATGACATCAGATACTCTCTATCCTCCCTCAGAAGAAGGAAATAAGATTTGTCGTCAGGAGTCTATTTTTAAGTGCATGCTCCGCACCTTTTTCTCATCATTATCTAAAGGTGTTGGATTAACACTTTCCATTTTCACCACTCTTCTCTTCTTTATCATTATCTTAAACGCCCCTTCTCCGACCAAAAATACAACACTTACTGTCCTCCCGAACCACTTTTGGATAACTAAGCCATACCAAGCAGATGCTGATACCCTTCTTCAGATCGAAGTAAATGGCGTCATAGGTATTGCTCCTGGTATTACAAAGAACCGCCTTTTTGATGTTTTACAAGATTTACATAATCTGGATTTAAAACCAGGGAGCTTGAAGGGCATCATTCTTAAGATCAATAGCCCAGGCGGTCTTTCAGACGACTCCGACTCAATTTATCGAATGCTCAAAGAGACAAAAGAAAAGCTCGGTATTCCTATCTATGCATATGTCGATGGCGAATGCTGCTCTGGCGGCATGCTCATCGCTCTTGCTGCCGATAAGATCATTGCAAGTGAGCCGAGCGCAATCGGCCATGTAGGCGTTATTATGCCAACTACCTTTAACTACTATTCAACAATGCAAAGAATAGGTGTTGAATCCTTAACCCTCCATGCAGGAAAGCACAAAGATGAGCTCAACCCTTTCCGTCCATGGAAGGAAAACGAAGGACAACCATTCCAAGATATTATCGATCAGTACTACACAAGATTTATCAATCTTGTCGCTCTCAATAGACCAAAAATCACTGTTGAGTCATTAAAACAGCAAGGAGCGATTGCTTATATGGGGCCTCAAGCTCTCGCTTTAGGATATATCGATGAGATTAACAATTCGTGGATGAGTGCTCTTGAGAAGATCTCGCAAGAGACTAACTGCTCTTCAGCATATCAACTTATCGAGCTCCAACCCAACTTAAGTATAGCAGATCTTTTCCGCTCCGGAGGAGAAGTGCTTAAGAAAGGGCGAATTGAACATCACGTGCGAGTTCCTGGAGACCTTCCTTCTGAATTGATAGGAAAGCCTCTTTATTATCGACAGCATTAATTGCTTCAAAAGCTCTCTCATCGCGGGAAAAAGTTAGACTTCTTTCCAACGTTTTCCCGCATATTAAAAAATGTAGAAACTGAAGATCTACCCTTGCTAAGATTGGCCGTATATTGGAGCTAAAGTGTTATAATACAATCGGAAGTTTCTTCCTCTTCCCATTTTAAAATTGTATCCGGACATTATTCTCTCCTATGAAACGCTCCTGTAGCTAAAGAAAAACCTCCCTGAAAGCTGATTACGTAATTGAGCGCCATGACAGACACACCCTTAAAAGACATGATCGCACCTCAGTCTCCTGTGAATACCTCTCAAGACAAATCAATACCCCCTTTTCTCATCGTTGATGCTTCAGGACTTATCTATCGCTCATTCTATGCAGTAAGGGCCTTAACTTCTCCTACAGGAGAGCCTACTGGCGCTCTTTATGGTTTCATCAGGTCTCTGATAAAAACGATACAAGATCTCAAGCCCTCCCACATCGTCTCAGTCTTTGACGGGCCAAACAATAAGCAGTCTCGGCTTTCACTTTACCCAGAGTATAAAGCACATCGAAAGCCCACACCTCCTGAGCTTATTCATCAAATTGGTGAGGCAAAGCGCTTTTGTTCTCTTTCTTCAATCCCCTTTTTGAATCTAGAGGGTGTAGAAGCAGATGATGTCATCGCGTCGACGATCAACTATGTAAAAAAATACGACCCTCTCTTCCACAAAGGAAATAGCAATCGAATACCGATTTACATCCTCTCAGCGGATAAAGACCTCATGCAGCTCGTCGGTGATGGCGTCTATATCATCAATCCAATGAAAGACTATCTACAAATCGATGAGAAGAAAGCCTTTGAAGAGTGGGGACTAACTCCAAAGCAAATCCGAGATTATCTGGCGATCGTGGGCGACTCCTCAGACAATGTTCCAGGAGTTGATGGATTAGGCCCCAAAGCCGCCATGAAGCTTATCGAAGATTGGGGAAGCGTCGAAGAGATCTACCGAAATATCGATAAAGTACAGGGAAAGACTAAAGAAAAGCTCGAGAAAGGAAAAGAAGACGCTTTCTTAAGCCTTCAACTTGTCACTCTTCAGGACGCTCTTGAACTGCCGATAGGGCCTCAGTTTTTTGAGAGAAAAGATCCATATCTATCACAAGAAGTTGATCTTCCTGATGATGTCTCCGCTTTCTTTCTCGAGAAGGGCTTTAAAAGCCTTTTACCTGCAAAACACCATGTAAAGAGTACTCCTGTTCCTCCTAGTAGAGCAAAAGAAGGTGATCTCTTCTCTTCACAAGGAGGAGAGTTAAAACTCCAACAGAGTAATCTATTTCAGTCAGAGACCACTTTCAACACCCCCCCTCCTCGATGTGATGTAAAAATCATTGCCTCTGAAGAAGGGCTTTCAAGTCTTTTTTCATGGATTATCACGAAGAAGAATCTCGTCGTAGATTGCGAAACAACTTCTCTCGATGAGCATACTGCTGAAATTGTAGGATTGGGCCTTGGGGCAGATGAGAAGCTTTCATACTATGTTGATTTTGCTAAGGGCGACCTCGACCCTTATAAGGTCATCAAAGCTATTAGTGACCTCATGTCGCAGCATGCTATTTCATTAATTGGGCACAATTGTAAATACGATCTTCATATCCTTGTCAGATACGGTCTTTCGCTGCCTCATATCTCTTTTGATACCCTCGTCGGATCATGGCTTCTTTCAGCCCATGAACGTACTCACTCTTTAGATGATCTTGCGAAACGATATTTCGGAATCGACAAAATCCCAATTGAATCATTGATTGGGAAAGCCTCTAGAGGGAAACCTCAAAGCTCCATGCGCGACGCTCCACAAGAAGAGATAGCGCGTTATTGCGCAGAAGATGTTGAGTACACCTATCGCCTCTATGCTCTCTTTAAAGAGAAGCTTTCAGAAAATGAAGCGCTCAACAAGCTTTTTCACACGATCGAAATGCCTCTCTTGCCAATCCTTTTTTCAATGGAACGCGAGGGTATTTATCTCAATGCTGATATGCTCTCAACAATGAAAAGCGCTGTGGAAAGCCAGCTCTCTGAGGCTCGTGAAAAAGTCTACCAATTCGCCGGTGAAGAGTTTAACTTAAATTCTCCCAAGCAGCTCGGGCAGATTCTTTATACTAAACTCGCTATTCCTCCTTTAAAGAAGGGGAAAACCGCATTTTCAACCGATGCGGAAGTGTTGGAAGAGCTCTCTTTAGAGTGGCCTATAGCTGAAGCTATTCTTGAATATCGCCAATTGGAAAAGCTGAGATCGACATATATAGAAGCTCTTCCAAAATCAATTAACCCCTTAACTGGCCGTATTCACTGTAGATTCATTCAATCTGGAACCGCAACAGGGCGACTCTCATGCCAAGACCCAAACCTTCAAAATATTCCCGTACGAGGAGAGCTCGGTAAGGGCATAAGAGCAGCATTCCAGCCCCAGCATCCAGGATGGAGCTTCGTCTCATTTGACTATTCACAAATTGAATTGAGAGTCCTCGCTCACATGAGTGATGATAAAACGCTTATCGACGCATTCATGAGAGGACTTGATATCCATACCATTACCGCGAAAGAAATCTTTCATGTAAAAGAAGAAGAAGTCACTGAAGAGATGCGACGCAGAGCTAAAGCTGTTAACTTTGGTGTTATATATGGCCAAAAAGGCTTTGGCCTTTCAAAAGAACTTCATATATCACTCAAAGAAGCCAATCAATTTATTGATGCTTATTTTCGCCGCTATCCTTCTGTCGAAGGAACAATAGAGCGAGCAAAAGAAGAAGCAAGAAGTAGAGGATACTCGGAGACACTCACAGGAAGACGTCGATTTCTACCTGATATAAGAAGTTCAAATCACGTTGTTCGGTCACTTCAGGAGCGACTTGCTGTTAATACCCCTATCCAAGGCACTGCAGCGGACATTATTAAAATGGCGATGATCGCTGTAGACAATGTCCTTAAGAGTAAGAAATATCGTACCAAGATGCTTTTACAAATACATGACGAACTTTTGTTTGAGATGCCTGATGAGGAAAAAGAGGAGCTTATCCCTCGTATTCAAGAAGCTATGGAACAAGTCATGCCGGAGTTGAAAGTTCCATTGAAAGTCGATATAGGTATTGGAAAAAATTGGAAAGAGTGTTAATTTTGAGAAAAATTGCAGTAACTGGCTCTATAGCATCAGGCAAATCCACAGTCTGTTCTTTCTTTGAGCAGTGGGGAGCCTATACCGTCGATGCGGATAAAATCCTCCACGACGCTTTTGTTCGATGCGAGACTCTTAAACATTCACTCGTAGCCCTCCTTGGAAATCACATACTTGAACATGGGATTCTCTCTCGCAAGAAAATTTCCGATATAATTTTTACAGACGAAAAGAAAAGGATCTCCGTCGAAAGCGTCTGTCACGAGTATGCATTTGAGTCGATACAAGAGCATTATAAGACTGTTATAAACGAGAATAATACGAATAAAAGACACTATAGCTTATTTGTCGCTGAGGTGCCTTTACTTTTTGAGACTACTGTACGTGGTTTCGCAGATTGGTTTGATGCTATTATTTATATAGATAGCACGCCAGGCAATGCATTCCAACGATATATTCAAAAAGGCGGCACTGATACCGATTTCTGGAGGAGAAACAACCGATTTCTTCCTGCAGAGATAAAACGAGAACGAGCTCAATATTGCCTAGTCAATAATGGATCGTTAATAGAGCTAGAGCAAAAAGCAAAAGATATATTTGAGAAATGTCTTGCAGCAGGTTAACTTGTTGAATGGGAAGCCTTGCATGTCATATTTCTCAACGTATCGAGCTATCAAAGCCAATAGAAAAGAAGGACATGACAAAAAACTTCTACTTTGTACGAGATCTGAAGCTACATATGATTGATAACATTCGACTCTATACCTTCATTCAATCACAACTTACTTCAATTCTCCGAAAGAAAGTCTCTCATGTAACCATTCTTACAAGATCTTTATCTATATTTTTAACGCTGTCCCCTGTCATTTCAGAAGGACTCTATTTCATGTAAACCCCAGGAGTTCATTATCTTCTATGAACCAACAACATCCAGATGTCAATATCTCCGATCCGCTTCTTGAGGAAAAACCTTCCGATGCGGAGCTTCGCGAGCATCACGCCCCACATCATCATGGGCAGCGACATCATAAAAACGACCACTCTCACCATCATGATCATGGACGAGCATCTCACGATAATCATGAGCAAGCAGTAGTCGAAAATATAACTAAAATAACCGATCTGCAGCGAATGAATATTGATCAGCTCAATTCATACGCAAAGCATATTGGTCTTCGCCACTTGGGCTCGATGACTAAGTCTCAAATGGTTTTTGAGATAGTTAAACTCCTTTCCGATCGACCAGGAGAAGTCTTATATGGTGAAGGGGTTCTTGAGATACTTCCTGATGGTTTTGGATTTCTTCGTTCGCCAAATTACAACTACCTTCCTTCCGCTGAAGATATCTATGTGTCTCCAGCTCAGATTCGCCGCTTTGATTTAAAGAAAGGCGATACGATTAGCGGAACAATTCGCCCGCCAAAAGACAAAGAAAAGTACTTCGCTCTTATTAAAGTAGACCGAATCAACCAAAAGCCACCTGAAAGAGCAAAAGAGCGTATCCACTTTGAGAACTTGACGCCTCTTTATCCTTGCCAACGCCTTGTCATGGAAACCGCGAAAGACAACGTTTCAATGCGTGTTATCGATCTCGTTGCTCCAGTTGGTAAAGGACAACGTGGCTTAATTGTTGCGCCTCCACGTTCAGGTAAAACTGTTATTCTTCAACAGATTGCCAACTCAATCGCAGCAAACAATCCAGAAAGCCTTCTGATGGTTCTTTTGATTGATGAAAGACCAGAAGAGGTTACAGAAATGCAGCGCCTCGTAAAAGGCGAAGTTATCGCATCAACTTTCGATGAGCCACCAGAACGTCACGTGCAAGTCTCTGAAATGGCAATCGAAAAAGCCCGCCGAATGGTCGAGTATGGCCACGATGTGATTATTCTTCTCGACTCGCTTACTCGCTTAGCAAGAGCATATAACACAGTCCAGCCACACTCTGGAAAAATCTTAAGCGGTGGTATCGATGCGAACGCGCTTCACAAGCCTAAGAGATTCTTCGGATCTGCTCGTAGTATTGAACAAGGCGGATCATTGACAATCATCGCTACAGCTCTTATCGAGACAGGCTCAAGAATGGATGAAGTTATCTTTGAAGAATTCAAAGGTACAGGCAACATGGAACTTGTACTCGATCGACGCCTTGCCGATCGTCGTATCTATCCTGCAGTCGATCCGATCAAGAGTGGAACCAGAAAAGAAGAGCTCCTCTACCATCCTGATGAGCTTGAAAAGATCTACATGATGCGTCAAGCAATCGCTGATCTCTCAACAATTGACGCGATGAATCTTCTCTTAAGCCGCTTGAAGAAGACGAATAGCAATATTGAGTTTCTCTTAGCTATGAAAGACTAATACTCTTCATTGAGAAAAACTCACTAAAATTTATAAAGGCTCGCCTTAAAAATATTTAAGGCGGGCTTTTTTTATCTCTTTATTCAAATTCATATTGAATTTTTGATCTCAAGAGTGAAAATATTGCTATGGATGATATCTCTTCTTTTAGGAGAAGATTTTATCAAAACATAAATACGAAAGAGCGAGCTCGATCCAATGGCCAAACGTCAGCAAAGTGACTCAGAGAAAAAATCGAAAAGCAAATCTTCATCAGGCAGCTCATTCTTTTTCTTACCATTTGATAGGATACCTATGAAGATAAAATTGCTGCTCGTCTTAGCTCTAGGCTTGGGACTTTATATCTATTTATTTCCTCAGTATCAGCCTGAATCCCTCTTAAGAAGTACGATCCACACTATCAACTCAAAAATTTCTCCGAGAGAAATTGAGATCGACACCTTTGAGATCAGCTACCCAGAGAATGAAATCGCAGCTAAAATGGCAAAAGCCCTTCCGACTGAAAAGCATACGCTAAATGCAGGAAAGCTCCTCTATACTCCATGTCTTCTTCTCGAGGTAAAATATAATAAAAATGGCCGCTCGACAGAGACCGCCGAAATGCTGTGGGATCTTTTAGAAGGTGAAATGATATTGTCGACAGATCATTTTCAAGAAACCTCTGGTTTTTGCGACTGCTTAAAATCAAAAGCGAACATCGATGACTTTCGCATGCTGCACACCCTCGCATCTAGAGGCGGCGCCATGTCTCAAGAAGCACTTATCCAACAAAGCGGCATTGATGAAGGAAGGGCTTCTTCTATTATCGAATCCTTGCGCTATAGACATCTAATTACAGTTACAACTGATGGCATTCGTCTCCATGTAAAGAATCCGCTTTTCCGTGTCGACCCAGAGACGAAAATGACTCGTCATATTGTTCAAAGAAAGATTCAAAGCTCATGCACAGTCCCTGAAACCTTCTCAGAGAGTCAAATTGAATCATTAATTCAAAGTGCGTATGGAAAAGACATAGCCATTTTGGAGTCTTCTTTTATTTGGATTCCTGTATGGCAAATGGATATTACAAACCCAGACGGTTCCATGAGACGAACATTTTGGAATGCGTTGTCCGGAAAGGAGATGGGTGTAAGGTCTTCATCGACTCTGGTAAAGAGCTTAAAATAGCCTTCACACCTCAAAAAAAAGAGAGATAGAAAGAGAGCAATAATGCCTTCCTATCTCTCTTATCAAAGAGGAACGTTTACTCAATCATCAAATGTTCAAGATGAAATTTCATCCCCTGATTCATCATTCAGGTTTTTTTTCTCCATCTCTTCTCGAAAAGCCTCTTTAAGAGCTTCTCTCACATCTTGAATCCCCTCTTGAGCCTCACAAGAGACTTGGATGATAGGAATCTGATGAGATTGAAAACGCTTTATGAATGCCTGCGCATTCTCAAGCGCACCCTCTACATCCAGCTTATTCAAGACAATAATAGCCTTTCTCTGGATAAGTGTTGGATCATACGCTTTAAGCTCATCACGTAACACTTCAAAATCATGAAGAGGGTCCCTTCCATCAATTGCGGCAATATCGATGACATACATCAGCATCTTCGTTCTTTCGATATGACGCAGGAATTCGAGTCCAAGCCCTCGGTCAATATGAGCTCCTTCAATAATACCAGGAATATCGGCCATCAAAAGGCGATGACCTCCTTTGAAGGAAACAAAACCTAGATTCGGAGCCAAAGTTGTAAATGGATAAGCACCAATTTTTACATCATGTCGAAATGTCAGCTGCTGAAGAAGCGACGACTTACCAGCATTTGGGAAACCAACAAGACCGATATCAGCAATCATCTTGAGCTCAAACTCGACAAATGTATGCTCTCCTTCAGTCCCTGGAGTGCAAATATTCGGAGCTTGATTTGTTGGGCTTCTAAATCGAAAGTTTCCCTTTCCACCCTTCCCACCGCGGCAGAGAAGAAACTTCTGATGAGGCTCTACGGCATCGAAGATGATCTCCCCAGAAACCGCATCTTTAACGAGTGTTCCTGGAGGAACCTTAAGAATTAAATCCTCACCATTTTTACCCTTTTTACATCCACCTTGACCTTGACCGCCATTTTGCGCTCTCAAGATCCTGGCATGCTTGAACCAATCAAGAGCATAGGTATTTGGATCAACTAAGAGGATAACGGATCCCCCGTTGCCACCATCGCCCCCGGAAGGACCGCCTTTGGGGATATATTTTTCTCGACGCCAAGCAATAACGCCATTACCGCCATTGCCTGCACTAATTTCTACTCGTACTCGATCAATTAACATAGTAAATGATTATCTGTTCAGGGCAGCCGTGAATAGGAATAATCTCTTCCCATTTGTTTCATGAGAGAGAAATTAAAAAGCGCCAAAAAAGCACTCGCATAAAATACACGAAGGCTTTTTGGCGCTACATTGAATGTTTCTTCTCTGCAAAGCTCTTCTACCAGGAATAACTCACTGGATACAAATTAAGCTTCGATTGGAGAAACAGAGACAAACGTTTTTGATGATCTTCGGAAATGCACAAACCCATCAACAGTTGTGAAGAGTGTATCATCTTTTCCTCGACCGACATTCTCACCTGCGTGCCACTTTGTTCCACGCTGGCGAACGAGAATGCTTCCTGCGCTGACGAACTCGCCTTCAGCAGCTTTAATTCCGAGACGCTTTGAATGCGAATCTCGGCCGTTCTTTGTTGAACCTTGACCTTTCTTATGTGCCATGTCCGAGAAAACCCCGATTAGACGTTGATATCAACGATTTTAAGCTGTGAATATCGCTGACGGTGACCGAATTTGCGATACTCATTTTTTCGGCGCTTGTATTTCATCGATTGAATCTTTGGTCCGCTCACTTCTGAAATATACTGAGCTTTCACAACACAACCTTTAACAGTTGGCTGTCCCATTCGAACTTCGCCGCCTTCGTTAGCGACCAAAAGAACATCTTTTAAGTCGACCATTTGACCTGGCTGAGCGTCAAGCAATTCGACTTGAATAACATCGCCTTTTTGGACTCTGTATTGCTTGCTGCCTGTTTGAACAATCGCGTACATAAAATCCTCTACTAAACTCAATCTCTCTCCCTGCACAAGCAGTTGCGATAAAAATAGATCGCTATCAGGCTACAGTGTTTTTGGATTTTTGGGAACGAAAATTATAACAAACAAACAGTGGGCCTGGCTTTTTAAATAACCTTACCCGCGTATACTAATTTTCGAGCAAAACCAGAGCGTAACAGCGATGGGAAGGAAGAAAGAAAAATGGTGGCCAGAACTGGAATCGAACCAGCGACACAAGGATTTTCAGTCCTCTGCTCTACCATCTGAGCTATCTGGCCATTTGGAACATTTCATACAATCATACATGCAACTTGCAAGTACGAATAATGGCACGAATTGTGAACCATATTCCCTATTTCTTTCAATAAGGAAAAGCTATTTCTTTTTATTCTTCATCCAATTCCTTTCCATTAAAGGACTTCAATGTAAAACAGCCGGCTCTTTTGACAGCTCATGAAGATCTTGAATGATATGAACCGCTTCAAGAAGTTGTGCTTTGTTAACAACTTCTTCAACCTCTTCTTTCATTGTTCCACGTCTGTCATGAGGCGCTTTTAAAACCCCTTGATAATCGCCAAGAATAAAGGCCCTCCAAATTGGATTTGAGGACATTCGCTGACTGCTTCGAAGCTGAAGCTCTGGCACATATTTATCCCACTCCACCTTAGGCTTCTGCAAGAATGGGATATAGTAATGCCTCATCCAACCTTTTTCTTTTGATGGTATATCCGAGAGCGTATCATCAAATCTCTCATGGATAGGCCCGGGATTAGGAAGCGCAGACTCTAAGTACTCCTCACCTATCTTTTGCTTTGACCAAAAGCCTGGAACAACAATATTTGCCTTGACGCCTTGAAGCTGAGGGGATTCACCTGCAACCGAGTAGTACTCACCTATAGTCACTTTATAATATGATTTCGATTCAGGGGAGCCGCCCTCTTTCTCATCTGTGACTGTCTGCATTTGGATTGACCCCTTCCCATATGTCCTCTCATCACCTACTATAAGAGCGACTCCATAGTCTTTTAATGATTGAGCGACAATTTCAGCAGCCGAAGCTGTTATCTTCGATGTAAGAACAATAAATGGCCCCTCATAAAGAACTTTCGGATCTAGATCGCGGAACGCCTTTTCTTCACCATTCGCGTACTTGGCAACAACGATGACTCCACTTCGTATAAAGAGACCTGAGACTTTAACAGCCTGGAGGAGAAACCCACCTCTATTGCCTCTTAAATCGAGAATAACTCCCAACAGAGGTTTATTCATCCTCTGAGTATCTTTCTTAATTATCTCTAAGGCATTCTTGATATCTTTTTCGCTTGAGACCGATTCATCTTCCGATGCATAGAAAGCATGAAGAGTAAGAGCGTAGACATATCCTTTATCTGTCTCAAACTTTTCAATATCGAGACGATCTTTGTCTGAAGTAAAATAGTCCTTTCGAATGACAACTTTCTTTCTTGCTTCATCCCCAAAGACACTTTTTCCTTGAGATTGCTCCTTCGGACTCACAACAAGCGTAACTATATCGGGCACATTTGCATCTCCAAGAATACGTTGAAGCTTCTCAGGAGCTCGAATAAGCGCTTCAGCCGGGATGCCATTTACAGAAATGATCATATCGCCAGGGCATATCTCTTTCGTACGATCAGCAGGAGATTGGGGTGAAAGTCTAGATACTATAAGCTCATCACTCTGTGAAATCGAATAGTCGATCCCTGTTCCGTATGCTCGTTTTGAGAGACGTTCTTTTAACTGCTTAGCCTCTTCATCGTTAAATACGGTTGAGTGGGCATCGAAGCTGGAGACAAAAGCTTTCATTATCTTTTGTGCTAAGGGGTCATCGTCAACTTGTTTGTGTTTTGAGTTAATTGAAGGGAGTTCTAAAGAAAGCCATCCTTTCTCAGCATCTTGGAATGCATTTTCGGCTGCACCACATCCTTTTTGAATACATGAGAAAAGCGCTTGAGAAGTAATAGTTGACTCTGAGGAGATGATTTGATCGTAAATGTATTGGCTTATTACTGTTTCAAGACGTCTTTCCAAATCAGATTCAGAATGAGGCCATAGCTGTCTGTTATACTTTCTATTGACAGACTCTTCAACTACCCGCTTTGCTTCTACAGAATCTTCGAAACCACCAAGTTTCTTCTCAAAGCCCTCTCGATATTGCTTGGAGCGGTGAATCGCCCTCTTCATTACTTCGACCATATTTACAAATGAATGAAACTGATCCTGGTTCCATTCTTGAAGATATTCTTTTCCTCTAGTTGGATCGAGATAAACATCCGCCTCACTTCCAGTAAGATAGAGTTTCTCAGGATCCATATCTTCTAAAAAGTGCTTATGCGCTCTTATGAGAATATCTTCCGTAATCTCTTTCGAAGTAACATGTTCCTTCATGAGCTCAATTATTCTGTCTTTTACATTACAGACATTTAAAGGCTTCTCAATTCCTTGTCGAGCTTGAGCCGATGAAACCGTTCCAAAGAGATATTGAGAGCCAATAAGCGCGCTGGAAAAAAGAGAGATTTGAAGTAGAATGAGAAGAGAGCTCACGCTATTGCGAATACTAGAGAATAACTTCATAAAACTCTGCCATCCTTTACTCAGGATCTATTACAAAGCCACTTCATTGCCAATCTAATCAAAGGCCGGCCATAATCATGAAAAAAATAGTGGTTCACGTCGCATAGACATACAATAATTTTTTTAAAAGAGAAATAGAAGTTATCTTTAAAAAGTGCATGAGGTAAGGAAAGAAAATACTTAGTAGATAGGCAGATGAGACAATCATCTGCCTATAGAGGAAGAGCTACTACATCTTAAGAATATTGAAATCTATTGTACGGCCTGGAGATATGACAGCAACGATTGTATCATAGATCCTGGCGCATTCAATTGCCCAGTAGATGGAATAACAGGTATTTGAGTCGTGAGCTCCTGGCTATGAGCTAAAATCAGCGTTGCAATAACAAGGAAATTTAGCTCTTTTAAAGAGTCTGGAGTCAGAGCTTTCGCATCTTCGAGTAATCTATGGACCTCGAGATTAAAGCTATCCCAAAGATCTTTTCTGCGTAAGCTCGCGCTTATCGCTGTTTCTACATCTACTGGATTGTTCTCATAAATATCTGATGACCACTTCTCAAAGGACGCCTCTTTTTCCAATCCCGAGATAAAATGAGAGCGCATCCTCTCAAATTTAGAATTTTGGAATACTACGAGTTTTAACAGAGTAAACCCCAAAGCCCATAGATCGCCTTGAGATGGGTCAAAAGGGATATCTATTTTCGATTTAATTGGAAGGAAGGCGCTGATCAATATGCTTTGAGGACTCGCATAAAGAGGAGTCCCATACCCAGCATATGCTCCTGTATGATCAATAAAATGGCTTCGTCCATAATCAGACAAAACGACGGTCAAAGAGTCTTCCTCATTCATCCGGTAGAGAATATTTTGCGGCTTAATATCTCCATGAACCACCCCTTTCTCATGCATGGAAAGTAATCCGATCAATAATTGCCTTGTAACATGAATTGCCTCACCTACGTTAAGGGGATAATCCGACATATCCCCATCATACCGCTCCATGATGAGACCTATTTTTTCAGTCTGCAGGTCTTTATGCAGCTCACTCTTCATATAATGCCGAGCTAAATAAAAAGAGGCGTGACCAGGACAGCCTTGGAACATCTTCGAGAAAATAAACTCATGGAGACTCTCAACTATGTTAGCAGAAGAGGCCTCAACCGCGCTTGTTCCCTTCAAAGATAATTCATGAGGGAGAAAGAAAGCTGCCTTTACTGTTTTAAATCCCCCATTGCCGACCTCGCCTTCACTCTTCTTCTTTAAGAGAATAGCAAGATCTCCTGATAAAGAATCTATTGCTATCGAGCAGGGAAGGTTATACTCCTGCCTTTTGATCGTCTCTGTAGGAAATAAGCTAGCTGGGTTCTTATCCTCTATTCGCTTCTCTAGTTTTTTTGGAAACTCAATGGCAAGGGCATAACGAAGAGATAGGTAATCATTAAAAAGAGGTTCTTCAAAATCATCCTGTGAAGAGATTATCTGCTGATATCGCCTATAGACCCTGTCAATAGTTATAGCGTCTTCAGTAATCTCCTGATCAGCAGTCGGAGCTCTTGACGCAAGCCTATCAAGCAGAATTCTAAAATCATCATCCTTGAGAACCAATTGTCCGCCGCGAATCAAAAAAAGGATCTCTTTAAGTCCGCTCAGAGATTGGAGCTTATCTTGAAGCACAAGGATTTCTCTTTTTTTTAAAGAGGGACTCGGAAGGGATCCCTCTCGAGGTGATATAGTGTAAGCCTTACAAAGAGGGGCACTGTATATTTTCTCATGAAGTACGGCGCTATGGTATCGAGCTGAACTTATAGACTTGTTTTGCTCAGAAGGAGTTAAGCCTACTCTTACAAAATTACCTTGTAACCCCTCTTGAGCACCTAGAGATTCCCCACTCTGTATAAATCCCTCAGCCAAGGACGCTCTCTTAGGGCCTATAGTCATTTCGAAAAACCTCTCAATCTTAAATAAATATCTAACTATCAAAGCTAATATTTAAATTTTAAAAAGACCGAGATATTCTAAATAAACTAACATTGTTTGTCTAATAACAATTCGATTATTATTCATTAATAGAAGATGAAGATGAGATATAATTACCCATCCTCAGGTTAATTTGGGTAGGGGGGGGAACACTCTTGTTTTAGTGCAAAGATATAATTAAGCCTTCTTCCTATGGCCGAGAAAACATCTCCCGAATATGTTGAGCCGTATAGGAATCGATCGAATCCCTGCTTATATTTAACATAAACGCTATGGTCTTTAAGTACCCAAGCTCTTTACGGATTTGAGCATCAGCCATTGAACCTGTCATATTTGCCTGGTTTTCACACTCTTCGATTTTTCTTTTAAATTCAGCACCGATCTTGGATCTCTCGATTGCAGCTTTCAACGCAGTTTTATTTTCTGGACTAATGCCTAGCTTAACATCATCAAACCACTCTTTAAAATAAGGTTCGTTCTCGAGCTTTAAGAGCATCTGTTTTCTTAATTCTTCAAACTCTGAAGTCTGAAATCTCACAAGTTCAAGAAAGCTTAGTCCACAAGCCCAAATATCGCCCCTTTTTGGGTTTATCTCGCTATTTTTGTCTTCTCGAGCATCTTTTGCTATACATTCCGGACTGGTGTAAAAAGGTGTCCCATATCCTGTATATCTACCTTTCGTTGTTATATAATGACTTAACCCATAATCAGTTAGGACAGCTGTTAGTGAGTTATCTTTTTCTCTTCGATAGAGAAAATTTGCAGGCTTTATATCTCCATGGACTACAAATTGATCATGCATGGTTTCCAACCCAGCCAACAATTGCTTCGCTACATCTGTTGCTTCATCAACTGTAAGGACAAGTCTTGTCATATCTCCATCATATCGATCCATAATGAGGCCAACTTTATCTGCCTGGTCCTTCTTATAGTTTCGCACCATAAACAAAGATGCATGGCCTGGAAGTGATTTAAATTTCTCTAAAAACAACATCTCTTGCTTATTCGAATGCACATTAGATGAAGAGGCTTCTACAGCATTTGAAGCCTTTATAGACGAATCTGAGGGAAGATAGAGGGCGGCTTTCACAACCTTAAATCCCCCCTTACCTATCCTTTTCGATCGCTTTGTCTTAAACAAAATAGTTGCACTACCAGTATTAGGATCTTTGGCTATAGAAAATGGCAGATTTTCATCAGCTCGTTTAATGCCATGTTCACTCACATTTGTCTTTGGAAGACTTGAATCCTTTAAAAACGAAAAAATACCTAAAGTACAATTACTGATTACTTCAGCGGTCTTTTGATAAAATGAGGGCCGTTTTGGGACCTCTAAAACAGCAGCATAACGAAGAGCCTCTCGCTTATCAGTAATCAAAGAATCAGAAGAGTCAATCTGCTGGAATCGAAGAAAAACACGCTTTAGGAGCTCAACTTCACCTTCTTTTCCTATGAGGCCTGTCTCGGAGCTTAATACCTGAAGCCTCCGAAGAATGAGATCACACTCCTGCTCTGAAATACTTATTCCCTCTCGAATATTTGAGATTTCTTGCGTTAACTCATGAATTAGTTCTGTACTAGAGTTAAGAAGAGATCGTTTATTCTTTATAGAGACAGATGGAGAAAGCACCTCTTCCGTAGAATCATTTCTCTTTCTCTTGACGGAAGCATTCTTCAGCTTACCACCTTTTGCTTGAGAAGTACTCTTTTGTGGAATTATAGACCGAACAGACTCTACAGATTCAGGCACAAGAGTATTTTTCTCGGCTTTTTTCTTAACCCTCCTCCCACGAAATCGACCTGTAGCAACTTGTGGAGAGTCTTTTTGCGTGTTTTGCTCTGGGGGAATAGCCTCGTTAGGGGTAATATTCATCTGTCTTAAGCTCCGCTCAATGTGCTTGTGGCCTAAAACTATTAATAAATTTTATTTTAATTTTAAGCCACGTGTAAGAGAAAGATCTTCTACAAATCCCGCAAACCTTCGCAGCTAAAGTCTATATAGAATGTATTTTAAAGAGATTGTAGTTTTCGAAACATCTCAAGAGCCCCCTTTACCAATAAACCTTCCTGTTGGGTAGCTTTCTGGATTGGCTGCTTCAGACTTTCATTCAATAAAGTCGTAACCGCTAATAAATAATTAATCTCTTTTCGAGTCTGTTCATCCAATGAGTTTGATAGCTTCTTCTGCTGTATAATCTTTTCAGCTCTCTTTTTATAAGCATTAAAGATTTCTAATCTCTTAGCGGCAGCATTATTCACATTTGAAATATCTACCGACTTTCTTTCATACACATCTGATGCCCATTTCTTAAAATAAGGCTCATTATTTAAGTCATTTAAAAATTCATCTCTAAACTCGGAGCAGTTTTGATCTTGAAACTCCGTAAGTTCTAGAAGGCTCAAACCTAATGCCCAAAGATCGCTCTTCTTCGGGTCGAAGGGGAAACTGATTTGTTTATTCTGAGCAATGAGAGCGCATATTTGTAGGCCGTGAGGGCTAACATAAGTGGGTGTTCCATATCCCCTATATCTTCCGGCGTTATTATCTGAATGACTCAGGCCATAATCAGTTAAAACCGCATTCACGGTTTCATCACTATCTTCCTTAAAGAGAAAATTATCAGGTTTAATATCGCCATGAACGATGCCCTTCTCATGCATAGCTGATAGACCAGTCAACAGATCTTGAGCGACTTTTATGGCCGTTTCAATTGGCAACGTCACTTCCTTCATAGATCCGTCATAGCGCTGCATGATAAATCCCATCTTCATAGTGGGATCGTCTGTTTTTTTCTCTTTCTTTGTATAGTGTCTTACCATATAGAGAGCTACATGGCCTTGGCAGCCTTTAAACATTTCCATATACTTAAGCTCTGCTCGACTTACTTCCACACGTGAAGAAGATGCCTCTACAGCACGAGTTCCTGGTAGAGTTGTATCCTTCGGAAGAAAAAAAGCTGATTTAACAATCTTAAAGCCACCCTTACCAATTTTCTTCTCAACCTTACTTTTAAATAAAATGGCAACATTTCCTGTGATTGGATCGGTAGCTATAGAGAAAGGTAAATTATATGCATGCCTTTTGATCGTATAATCCCCTTGATACGGTTTATGACTTTGATGAGATTGGGAACTTGAGCCAATATCTGATGGAGCCTTCTCGACATTTTCTGCAGTCTCTTTGGGCAAATGCGTTTTTCTAAGAGATTCAAGAGCTACTGCATAACGAAGCGACATACGCTTTTCTAGGAAAATTTCGGGAACTTCACTACTTGAAGCTGTAATCTGCTGATAGCGATTGCAGACACAATCGATAAATTCCTGATCTTTAGACTTTTGATTGTTATTACCTTGAGTAAATAAAAGAGCCTTTTCAATAATTTTATCTATTTCGCTTTCATCTACTTCCAATTGCCCGTCACGAAGAGAAAAAAGGACCTCTTTTAAACCTTCCAGAGACTGCAGCTTTTCCTTAAGAAAAACTTCTCTATCCTTTCTAGAGAACTGGGGAGAATCCGCAGTTTCATTTTTTCGCTTAATAGCAGGATTTTTATGATGTGCAGCGACTTTCTTAGTAGATTTTGAGCTTTCATGAGAAGTTGTCTCTATAGTTTGAGCTATTTTCTGCGAGGAGGGATTCCTTTTCACTGATCGCCCCCTGAACCTGTCATGACGGCTTTCATCAGAATTATTCTGTAAAGACGACTCGCGATGGAACAACTCATGTGAATCTTTTATCTTCATGTCTTCCCTACCAAGTAAACAAAACACTCAAATCAACAAAACTTTATTTTATTTTTAAATTGAGCAAAAAGGATTACAAGTAAAGATATTTTCAATACCTTTTTATTGAATCGCAGCCTGTTGAGAAAAAACGCTTTTTCAAAGCTTCTTAGATGAAGAAATGTACTTTTCTTTTATAGTGAAAGAGAGGTATCTCAGAATTTCAACAAAGAGGCCTGATCAGTCACTTTCATTAACTGTAGTAACGTCAAATTTCTTGCATGCATCAGAATCAAATTGAGCCTAATCACTTAGCCGCCACTTCGCAGCCACAACGCGAACTTATGATTGAACTTGGCGAGATGTTTCAAGGACCTCTACCAGTGCTTTTAGCGCTTGCTTCTAAAGAGGAAGTCCCGGCTCATGAGATACCGCTTCAGACTCTCGTACAGCAATATGTAGCTTTTAAAGACGAAGAAACAAGGAAGCCGCTCGAGCACGGATCAGAATTTATCTCTGCTTGCTCGACACTTCATTATCTCAAATCAAGCTCCCTCGTCTCAGAATATATATGCGATTTAGAAATAGCAGAAGATAATGAACAGACGGAAAATTCAGATATTGCAGCTCCATCAGATGATCTGTTGATGGCAGAAAAATTGATGAAAGCTCTATATGAGTATGGGCAATTGAAGAATTGGGCACATAGCCTTTCGTTACTCGAAAAAGAAGAAAGAAGATCCTTTACCCGTCCTGATGGAATCTATGGCCCATTTCAAAGAAGGCTTCCATCAGAGCTCCCTTGTTCAGTAGAAGACCTCGCATCCCTTTTTCAGACACTTATTGAAAAGAAAAGAAACCGTCCAGTCCATCATGTCGGACAAGATGCATGGACTATTGAGGAGGCTATTACGATAGTAATTCAAAAGGTATTGGATAGAAAAGAAGAAGGGCTTTTATTTATAGCTCTTTTTGAAGGGAATCAAGATAACGAAATACCTATTGATAGCTGTATCTCTCTTTTTCTAGCACTTCTCGAGCTCATTAAACAAGGAACTATCCATGTCTTTTTCACGAGAGTAGAAAAAGATCTATTCTCTTCCCAAGAAGAACTACACCCCATTCTCCTTCATACTTCTTTCATAGGAAAGAAAAGAGAGGGAATGAAAGAGAACCCTAACAGCGTTGATACACAGAGTGAACCTAAGAAGTCTCGCCGAGTAAGAAAAGCATGAATACCACAAACTTAGTTACAGCTTATGATGAAGTAAGCCATGAATCACAAAAAGCCGATCCTTCCATCACGCAATCATTAGGAGCTGTTGTTGCATCCTCTGTTGAGGCACTCCTTTTTTCCTCATCGAGGCCCCTTTCACTAGAAGATATCCACATCATTTTAAAAGAAGAGTATGACATTCCAATCTCTTGGGTCGAGAACTCAATCCGCACTCTTCGAGATTGGTATCAGCTTCATAGTAAAGGGTTTGAACTTATCGATGTAGGCGGAGGAAACTACGTCTTACGGACAAAGAAAGAATATGCCCATATTGTGGAGCGCCTTCACGTAGGTCGCCGCCAGGAAAAGCTATCTCAGTCAGCACTTGAGACTCTCGCATGTATTGCTTTTAAACAGCCTATCACACGTATTGAAGTTGAAGCCATCCGAGGGGTCGACTGCTCAGGCATTATCCAGCATCTCATGGAACGGGGGCTTATAGAAATCGCCGGTAGAAAAGAAAGTCCCGGAAGGCCGAGCCTTTATCGAACAACACCTCTCTTTTTAACGTACTTTGGCGTTGATAGTATCGAGACATTAAAAGATAAGCTGAATCACAAGGAATAATTGTATTTTTACAATTAAATCTACATGCTTATAAAATCGACTTAAGTTTAGAAGACTTATTATCATAATTAAAACTTCAAACTATGGTCATTATCCCCATCCATTCTTAGATAATGGCCATAAACACGATGAGACATCAAAAAATTTAAAGTATAAGGTGATCCTCTAGTTACTTCCCCTCGTTCTATCTTTTCTTAGTCTCTTTTTTCCATTTTTTCATAAGAGACCATGATAAAAACCTTTGAGGGGAACTCTTTTTCCATGATAGACTTCATGCCGTATCCTTTTCGCATATCGCTTTTTTCCTCTTGCCTACCTCTTCTTTAGAAGGGAAGAAGGTAAGTTGAAAAAGAGAGAGGATACAACATAGGTATTTGGTATTGAGAGTATTCACTCTGCAATCTGCATTCACTTTGCTCCCTTAAAAAGTAAAGAACGTATCGCAGGGAACGCAGAGCTGTCATATCATCCTTTACTACGACCTATACTTTTATCAAAGAGGACTCTGAATAAAAGAGGAGTTAAAAAGAAGGCACTATGCCAACTATTAACCAATTGGTTCGCGCACCACGCAGACCGAAAAAAGTAAAAAGTAAATCGCCAGCGCTTCGCTCCTGCCCTCAAAAGCGTGGAGTATGTCTTCAAGTTAAAACAAAGACTCCTAAGAAGCCAAACTCAGCTCTTCGAAAAGTAGCTTGGGTCCGCCTCTCAACAGGGCAAGAAGTTATCGCCTACATCGGTGGTGAAGGCCATAACCTCCAGGAACACAGCATCGTTATGGTTCGCGGTGGAAAAGTAAAAGACTTACCAGGTGTCCGCTACCACATCGTTCGCGGAGTTCTTGACTGCGCTCCTGTAAAAGATAGAAAGCAAGGAAGATCGAAGTACGGCGCGAAGAAGCCTAAGTAATTAAGGCTTTTTTAAATCCGTTTCTAAGGGAATGAGGATCCTTTAAAAACATACGATTTCGCCCGGAGTAACCTCAAGGATGTAGGAATAAGAAGAAGATCTACATTCTTCTACGAGGCCTTCTGATAGATCTCTTCCAGTCTAAAAAGAGACAAAAAAGAATTCGATCATAAGCCCTCGCACGATGGGACTTCAAATCTACAAGCCCCAAGTGAACAACTTCGACTCTTCTTCGAGACTAAAGTGAATTGAAAGTAGACACTCTCTACGTCATGTGTTCTACATCAGTGTGTTAAAAACATCAAAGGAACTAACCTTATGTCGAGAAGACGAAAGGCTGTAGCTCGGACAATCGATCCAGATCCAGTATTTGGAAGCCAGCTGCTTGCCAAATTTATTAACAAGGTCATGGAAAGCGGCAAGAAATCAACCGCTCGCCGTATCGTTTACAATGCTCTTGAGAAGCTTGCAAAGCGTGTTAAGATTGAAAATCATCTCGAAGCATTTGAAACTGCCCTTGAAAATGCAAAGCCTGCTATCGAGGTAAAATCCCGACGTATTGGCGGTGCGACATATCAAGTGCCTGTCGAGATTCCAATGAACCGTCAGATCTCTTTAGCTATGCGATGGATTATTGCTCACTCTAGAGCGAAACCAGGCAAAGCAATGGAAGACGCCCTTGCTCTTGAGTTGACAGATTGCTTTAACAACCAAGGGACTACGATTAAGAAAAAAGATGATACCCACCGTATGGCTGAGGCTAACAAGGCCTTTGCACACTACAAGTGGTAACACAGGGGATAAAAGAGATCTATGGCCAGATCACCTAATGAAAAGCTTAAAAATGTCCGTAATATTGGTATCATGGCCCACATCGATGCTGGTAAGACGACAACATCCGAGCGTATCCTGTATTACACAGGGCGAACACACAAGCTCGGTGAAGTGCACGATGGCGCGGCTACCATGGACTGGATGGTGCAAGAGCAAGAGCGAGGCATCACCATTACCTCTGCTGCTACCACAGTTTTCTGGAAAGATGCTCGCATCAACTTAATCGACACTCCAGGACACGTTGACTTCACTATCGAAGTTGAGCGCTCACTTCGCGTTCTCGATGGTGCAGTAGCTGTTTTCTGCGCGGTATCAGGTGTTGAGCCTCAGTCAGAAACAGTTTGGAGACAAGCTGATAAGTACGGCGTACCACGAATCGCATTCGTCAACAAGATGGACAGAACCGGTGCTGATTTCTTTAACGCTGTTGAAAGCATTAAAGAAAAGCTCGGAGCTAACGCTCATCCTGTTCACTGCCCAATCGGTGCAGAGAGCGAATTTAAAGGTATGATCGATGTCATCAGAATGAAGGCATACTTCTTCCATGACGAGACACTCGGCGCAGACTGGGAAGAAACTGAAATTCCAGCTGATCTTCTTGAAAAATCACAAGAGCTCCGCCAAGCCCTCCTCGAAGAATTGGCAACTCTTGATGATAATGAAGAGTTCATGAACAAGGTTTTGGAAAACCCAGACAGCTTAACTGAAAGCGAGATTCATGCTGCGCTCAGAAAGGCCGTTTGCGGCAACAAAATCACACCAGTCTTGTGCGGTTCCGCATTCAAGAACAAGGGTGTTCAACAGCTTCTCGACGCAGTTGTCGCATGGCTTCCTTCGCCAATCGATAGAGGCGCATTGAAAGCTTATGAACTCGACACTCATGAAGAGTTCACTGTTCAGCCAGAAGACAATGCTCCATTGGCAGCTCTTGCGTTTAAGATTATGTCTGACCCATATGTTGGACGTATTACCTACATCCGTATCTACAGCGGTACGTTGACGAAGGGTACAACAATCCTGAACTCGACAAAAGATACAAAAGAGCGTATCTCACGTCTTCTCGAAATGCACGCAAACCAGCGTAAAGAAAGAGATGAGTTCTTTGCAGGAGACATCGCAGCTGTTGTCGGCCCAAAGAGTGCAACAACAGGCGATACTATCTGCTCGCTCGATCGACCACTTCTTCTTGAGAAGATGGAGTTCCCAGAGCCAGTTATCTCGATGGCTATTGAACCAAAGTCAAAAGCAGACAGAGAAAAGTTGGCATTTGCACTCTCATCCTTATCAGATGAAGACCCAACATTCCGCGTCAGCACAAACGAAGAAACTGGCCAGACAATCATTTCTGGTATGGGTGAGCTCCACCTCGAGATCATCTATGACAGAATGTTGCGCGAATTTAATGTCGAAGCTAGCGTCGGAAAACCTCAAGTTGCCTATAAAGAGACTATTTTCGCTTCTGGCTCATCCCAGACAAAATATGTCAAGCAGTCAGGCGGTCGCGGTCAGTACGCTCACGTTGAACTCGAGATCGAGCCAAACGAGCGCGGCAAGGGCAATGAAGTCGTCAGCAAGATCGTTGGCGGTGTCATCCCACGCGAGTACATACCTGCTGTCATCAAGGGTATCGAGGAAGGATTGAACAACGGCGCTATTGCGGGCTACCCTCTCGTCGACGTAAAAGTTGCTATCGTCTTCGGTTCCTACCATGAAGTCGACTCAAGCGAAATTGCCTTTAAGATTTGCGGTGCTATGGCAGTTAAAGATGCTGCTAAGAAAGCAAGCCCTGCGGTCTTGGAGCCAATCATGAAAGTTGACGTCACATCTCCAGATGTATCGCTCGGTGATGTGTTAGGTGATATCAACAGACGACGTGGTCGAATTCTCGGTCAGGAATCCGCAAAAGGTGGTGCTCAGATTATTCACGCTGAAGTTCCACTTAGCGAAATGTTCGGCTATTCGACACAACTTCGTTCCCTTTCTTCAGGTCGAGCAACATATTCTATGGAACCAAGCCACTTTGAGCGAGTTCCTAAGAAGATCGAAGAAGAAATTATGAAGAAATAAGTCAAGAAGGCATAACGTCAAGACATGGCAAAACAAGAAAAAGTACAAAAGATTGAGAAGCAGCAGCAGCCTAAAGCTGTCAGGCAGCGTATTCGCATCCGCCTGAAGGCCTATGATCAGCGCCTCCTCGATCGTTCAACATTAGACATTGTTGAAACAGCAAAAAGAACCGGTGCTGCAGTTGTAGGACCAATCCCTCTCCCAACAAAGAGAGAGATCTTCACAGTTTTGAGATCACCTCACGTTGATAGAAAATCACGCGAGCAGTTCGAGATCAGAACTCACAAGCGCTTGGTTGAGATCCTCAGCCCAACAGCGAAGACAATCGATGCTCTTAAGACATTGACCCTTCCAGCTGGTGTCGACATCAAGATTCGAGCGACCTAATAATATAAAGGGAAGACTTCTTCCCTTTCTCATTAGATGATCGAGTTAAAAGAAACCTCTATTGGGAGAGTACTCTCCCAATAGAGGTTTTTCTTTTATATAAACGCCATATCTTACATGAATAAACATATATCAATCTAAGAGAGAATAGTTAAGAAAAAGTTATCTATTTATACAGACACAAGAATAATCTTATAATATAATGTCCCGGCAATAGTTTTTAAATTATTACTTAAACGCCCTTATACATATACTATTGCCATGTTTATCACGCCTAAAGCCTCTTCTTGGCTCACACAAAAATTTGGGCCATCCCATACTAACAATCTCCAGAGCCTAACCCCTCCTAGAATAAGAAAAAGTCCAATATGGCGAGGCAAACCTGTTGAAAATCAATCGTCAATCATTACGACTCGATTACAGGCATCACTCATTAGGGTTAAAACACTTTATATAGACATCATCCTTAATGGAATGACTAAAGAAAAGGCAAAAAACTTTCACCAATACTGCACAAAGTTTCGTCATAGCATAAGAGGAAGGAAGCTCCTCTCAAAGATAGCCAAATTACCCCAAGTGCTATCTTGGAGAAATAAAAGAGGAAACACACTGCTCGAAGACGCAATCTTAAAAAACAAGAATAATTCTATAGATATCATCGGCAAATATGAGCTTCAGCAGTACCTGCCCAAAGAGGAGCTCAAGACAAGCATTCTTCACTTCTGCATAGATAATAATAAGCCAAAGGCTCTAAAAAGACTTCTCTGTATTGCTCCTACGTCAGCACTGTCTGTGACTAATATGGAAGGAGAAACAGCGTTTGAATATGCTTTAGAAAAAGGAGATGAACAATCTGCCCTCCTTTTACTGAAAAATATCTCCAATCTTTCTTCCATTATTCAAAACCAGTCTCAGAGATTCTATACCTATGTACGATGCATACAAAAGGGAAGAAATAATTTGTTCAAAAAGATGCTGGAACTCAGAGACTGCCCCATAGCTGATAACTGGGGAAGAACACTTCGTTTTTTTTCCATCTTTTATCGCAACAAGATTGCTGAGCAAGCAGTAATTGGAAGAGGCATTACATCCTATTGGTTAGAGCATACCTTACGCAAAGGGCAGCTTCATATCATGCTCTCGCAAATAGCCGGTAAGAAATCTCGTAAACTGATCAAACCAGATGAAAGAGGATGTAGCGAGGATGACATGTATCCATCTATGGCTGGGTTATGGAGGAATTTCGATCTCGCAAGGTTCAAAGGACAGCTTTTTACGCCCAATAAGCTGGATGGATGGAAGAGAGCAATTCATAATGCCATCAACATGGCGATTAGCGATGACTCCCCAGCATCCATAGTATCTCGAATTCAGGCCCAGTCAGCTCCAGTTATTATCAATACTGGGTACAACAAACACTCTATTGTTGTTGTCTTTCACAAAGAGCTTATGTTTATTTGCAATAGGGGGAATATGCCGCTAGAGCTGTTTAACAAGAAGGCTTTCCTTATTGCTCGGAAAATAAATCCAAAGGCAATTACGGAAGACTCTATAGCTACACTTATTGACATGGCTTTTCGAGAAAAACAGATAAGCCTACGATACATCTATTCTACCTTTCTAAAAGAGGTGAAAGCTCAACGTATTGAGGCACTAGACACAATGATATACGAGGCTTGCCCTCTCAGCCCCCAAAGTATAGGCAACTGTGTCATCACCTCATTGAAGACAGGGATTCTAGCAAGCCTTATAGGTTATCTATGGCCTAGTAAAATCACTAAAGAAAATATGTCTACTTGCTATCAGATCTATAAAGCTTTTTCTCAATTTTCTAAGCTAAGAATAATGAATACCTACAAGCGACTCACCAGTTCGGGAAACACATGATATCAATTCAATCTAATCTCTAATCGATACATCTTATCTATGCTTACTCAATTCTATGGAGGATATTCATCTATTACTCCGTATGTCACGTTATACTATAATTCACATACTTCACATCTATGTCGTGAGACCTATTCACAGCATATCGGCAATCGGCAGTCATTGAGTTTAAATTCCATATCAAAAGAGATATATGATCTTCATCGTCAAATCATCTTGGCAGACAAAATCGGCCCCTACGTACGAAAAATACTCCATTTAATCGATCGAGCTGCTCATGGAGCCTTCCATATCTCACTTTTACTACCAATTTTGAAAGAGAGGAAGGTCTACGAGTGGAGAGGAAACAAGCGACTGAACATCTTTGAGTATGCAATTGCAACTCAGAATATATCTCGAATAGACATCCTTAAGAAAATTGATTTCCCATCCTTTCAAGCACCTATTGGGGAGCCGAATGCGCTTCATTTCGCTTTAATGAAAAGAGAGTTCAATATATTCCACGCGCTGCTCAAAGAAGCGCCCTATTCTGCTTTTATTCATGAAGATAAATTTGGAAGAAGGATTATTGAAACAGCAGTCCACTTCGGATATGAAAAGGAAGCTATTGCGATACTCGATATCTCAATGCACTCTCAAGAAAAATGCTTTTTAAAGCTCAGTAGAAGAGCTCTTCTTGTGAAAAAGGCATTAAAAAATAAGCTCTTTACAGTCGCTTCTCGAATAATATCCATCCACAGATCAGTACTTTACAATTCATGGGGTAGAGGGCTTTACTCTCAAATTAAATATAACCCTAATTATTCAAGAGAAGCAAAAGAGCTCGTTCAAGGAATAAATCACCTCAGCTTTAATATAAACGCTATCCCGACATATAACCTAACGCTTCTTACTCAACAAATAGCTGGCCACTTCAGAACCATCGACTACATTCGAAGCTTATACCCTGCCCCATATGAATATAAAATATATCCTTGTCTTTCATGGCTCTTAAAGAAATATAAAGAGAAGCACCTTCCGACTGAGTTAGAGCACTTTGAATCCACCCTTGATCTAACAAGCATAGAGCTTGATAAAGCGATAGAAAGTATTGATTCTGCAACTCTTGAGCAAGAGATACGCAAGGGAGATCATCCCGTCTTTATAGCAGGAGGCAGCGAAAATCACTCAATCGTGATTGTCTTTTGGAAAAATCGTTTTTTTATTGCGAATAGAGGCTCTCGACCTAATCTTGAAATCGCCAAATACTATCTTCTCTTCTTCCGTTGCGATCCTCAAAATATAAAAGCCAAACATATATCAAAGCTTAAAGAAATGACATTTGTGGATTCCGAGAAAGCCTTTAAGTATTTATATGAGACTTTTCCGATGGAGACTCAATCAACCGTAGATCTCCAGCTTACAAATAACGTTTTTAGATTCAGACAACTCTCTCATCAGAAGAACAGCAATTGCATAGTGACTTCTGCAAAGGTTTCTCTCTTGGGCGTCACTCTCCTGCATTCCCTGTTCCACAAAACTGTAGAATCTTATGACCAACAATCATTTCCTTTTTTGGCTCGAAGCTGCTTTTCTCTCTATAAACGATTCTCAGAATGGTCTAAAATGGAAATGCTCTATCAGTTTCTCACAAGGATAAATCGCTATTCTTCAATCTAGTTGATATCCTGATACGAAGAATCCGAAGCAAAGGCTCCATACGGATATAGCGATCCTTCTATCAACGTACGATAGCCATCTCCTCCGTTATATTCAGCGCGAAATTGATAATACGTACGGGAAGTAGAGGGGTCACTCACTCTTTGATAAATCTCTAAACCCTCTAAAGCTCCGGGATAGATAAACTCCCACGCTATCGTTTCTTGGTTGCACACGCCTTTACCGTGAAAAGTTCCTAGCGTCTCATTTTCAAGAAGAATCTCAAAAGCGTCTGACAAACGATCTCTTCTCTTCAAGGTAAAGACATTACTCATTGTATCCGCGCCAGTGACATCAACTGTCTGGATAGCTTGAAAAGTGTTCTCATCGATTGAGCTGATGATCCAGCTTGTCTTGAAAGAGAGAACCTCAGGGCTCATTGACAAAGTGACAGTACCAGACCCTTGCCACTCACCAGGAACTAATAAGAAATGATCCATGATCTATATTCGGCTTGAAATATGAAATTAATTGGTGAAAAACAAGCAATATTCTATCGAATCTAAACATAGTATTAGAACATAAATCGACGTGCGTACACTCCCTGAATAAGTCCCAATGCCATCATTGTCGCAATCATAGAAGAGCCGCCGTAGCTCATTAACACAAGAGGAACTCCAGTGATTGGAAGACAGCCGCACATCATACCGATATTAATGATGATATGAACTGCAAGATAGACAGAAAGTCCTGACGCGATAAGTCGGCCAAAAGGATCTTTTGCGACCAAAGCTGCCTTAAAAGAAAACGAAATAAGAAGGTAGTAGAGAGCCAAAAGAAAGAGTAGGCCTAAGAAGCCAAATTCTTCTCCAAAAGCTGCGAAGATAGAGTCAGTATAAGGAGCGGGAAGTGATCCGGCTCGCCAGAAATCACCCTGGCGCCAGCCTGCCCCCGTAAGACCTCCTAAGGCTATAGCGATTTGAGAGGCCTTTTGGTGGTGTGTCTCCGGATTTAAGCGCTCATATTGGTACTCTTTCATAAACTGGAGTACATATGGCTTTAGTGTTTCGTATGGAAGAATTCCTGAGAAAATAAGAGCTACTAGAGTCAGAGCAATTAATCCTGGAATACATAGAGCCATAAGAAACCCGCGTTTGACTCCGCCTACATAAAGGATAACCAAAGTAATAGGATATAAGACGAGGGCAGTGCCTAGATCTGGTTGCTTCAAAATCAGAAGAAATGGAATCGCAGTGATCAGAAGAGCCCCCATAAATGTCGGAAAAGAATCCGAATCAGTAGAGCGTCGCTCAAAAAACCAGCTCAACGTAATTACGAGTGATAGCTTTGCAAGCTCAGAAGGCTGTAAGCTAATCCCAAGGCCTGGAATTTTATACCAGCGCTGAACACGTACAATTGGATCCGTAAAAAATAGCCCGATGAGAGCAATGAGAGCAAGTACATACAAAATCCAGGTCCACTCTCTGAGCTTATTATAATCCGAAATAGCACAGAGGGCGAACGCTGCCCATCCTAATGCAATGAAGATCAGCTGTGATCGAACAGCTGGCTGTAAAAAAAATGAGACAGGCTCTCGCACATCATACGCTAAAAAATTCTCTGAATAGGCTGCAATCGTACATAAGCCCATAAGTTGAATAATTAACGTTATGAAGACAACCCTGAAATCAATTCGAAAGAGGGTTTGAAATGACCACATACACTCTTACTTCTCTCAATACTTTAGACCATGGTAGAATGTTATAACTGTGCAAGGAGAATGTCCCTAAAAACCTTTCAAATCAGTCACAATATGCGAATATGAATAATAAAACCCCTTCCTCATACCTTATTTTCGAATTCGACTCTATTGATTCTACTCAAGATGATCTTAAAAGAAGATTATCCACTCTCGACTTTGAGCCGAATGCCGTTGTCGCTGTTGTAGCATTTGAACAGACTAAAGGTCGAGGAAGGCAAGGAAGAAAGTGGTTTTCACCTGCGAACGAAAATATCTATCTTTCCGTCGGTATTCCTCTTCCTGAGGCAATCCTTTCATCTCCAGAGCTTTTATGCCCGCTTACTTCTTTAGCAGTCTACGAGTACATCGCCTCATTCGGAATTGAGTCAGTTAAAATCAAATGGCCTAATGATATTCTCGTTAACGGGAAAAAAATAGCTGGGATTCTCATTGAAACGATGACCGTAACCCAGCGGCAGTCTCCTGATGCCGACACGTCATTCCAGTTGTATGCTCTTATTGGCATTGGAGTGAATCTCAATATGTCTGCTGAAGAGTGTAAAATGATAGTAGATCGCCCAATTACCAGCGTATTGAGTGAGACTGGTGAGAGATCTACCATACGCGATGAAGCGAGAAATCTGATTCAAACGATCTTACAGCATATTAAAGACGATCCTGATTTTATCTCATCACTCTTCCAAAAATGGCTCCACAAAATATCTTGGCTCAAAGGAGAGGAGATAACCACTCATCGAAAAGATGGCAATCTACAGAAGGGAATAGTTGAGGATATCACTCCCCAGGGCCTCCTTGTCATCCGAAACAGCCAAACTGGCGAAAGGGAAATTATCTCTTCGGGCCTGTAATGAACGACGTCTAAAATTAAAGATTTGGCGTGACTTTAAGTTCAGGCCAAACCTTTGCTCTTAATACATGTTGAATATACGACAGAGTCGCTCCTGTCGCTGAAAAACAACTTGTACAAGATCCCTGATAAGCTATGATGACCTCATCACCATTTATCAAATTGAGAACTTCGACTCCACCAGCGTCCAACTCTATGTAAGGACGAATATCTTGGCTGATAACGTGCTCAATGACTCCGAGTTTTTCTTTAAGACCCATCTCTTTCCAGCCTGGCCACCCGCCCTCATTGACTAAAACTTCAACTTGAGAGACAGGCGGAGCTATATATTTCTCGGGCAAAGGAATACCTTCACAAGCGTGAGCTGCCTGCAAAACAGCCTCAAGGACGAGGTTGATATGCCCCCATGTAATTTTCGGAAAAGCATCTTTGTCACTCTTATCTCTCACATATTTATCAATATGTTCGCCCGAAATTCTCTTTGCCTGATCATAGTTCTTGCCAACAGCGAGCTCACATGACACTTCACAGGCTCCAATAAGTGCCGAGTCGCCAAAGGCCAAAAATCGAGCATCAATAATAGTCCCGTCAGTTGGATCAACAAGCCAAGATAAAGAAACAAGGTTTCCCTCTTCTACAGAACCCGCTTCACCTTCAGATAAAAACATTGCGCGAGACTGGGCATCTTCTGCGCTAAATGCGCCGATACAGTAAGGAGTCTCTACTCGCAAAGCGAGTTTCTTAGAATATGCTGACCAAGGAAATGGAGTTGGAACATGCTGCATCCCGTTTTTACCTTCCTAAAACATCATCATTACTTGAATTTCTTCCATGGTGTTATCCGGCTTAAGACTGTATAACACGAATGAAGGCGCTCGACCGCCTCGAATATTTCTTCTTCTTTGATTTGATCGCTAAAACAAAACGAAATCGCACTGAAAGCTATTTCGGACCCAAATCCTGCACCCTCTAACACATCTACTAAATTCTGGAAGCCGCCCCCGCCAATGGTCGCATAGAGCTTTTTCTTATTCAAATGGTAGAGAAGAGCTTCATTCTTCACACCTTTGAAAGCTATACATGAGATATGAGGAGCCCTTCCATCAACTGATGAGAATGGGAATATAACATTATCTCCAAGCTTCCTTGTGATCTCTCTTTCAAAAGCATCTCTTAGCCTCAATACCTCAGTACAGTACAGTATCTCTTTTCCTTTTGCGGCTGATAGGGCTGTCTCAAATGCCACAAGACCTGCTATGTTAATAGGGCCTCCACGATGGAGGAGCGGATGTTCATCCCCATAAATGAGAGATGAAAGATGGACTTTCTCCGATGCTGCTATTAAAGCGCCAGTGCCAATTGGAGCGCCGATTGCCTCTCCTCGAATCGTATAATACGCGGTAGGATACATCGAGAGATCTAAAGGGATAGTGCCGATTGCATGAGAGATATCTACAACCATCGGAATAGCTCTTGATCTGCAAATTTTTTCTATCTCCTCAATCGGCTGAACAACACCAGTCAAAGGATGAACTAATGGGAATACAACAGAAGAAGTGCGAGGTGTTAAGGCATCAATAACCTTTTCTGAGGTAATCAACCCTTCTTTTGTCGATTGTATATAAGTCACTGTCGCTTGGCTGTCTTGGGTCAGCGCCTGAGCCGCCATAATCGAGGCGGCATCATGGAATTGAGCGATGGCAATATGTGTTTTGCCGCTCTCGTAATATCCATGGCGATATGCCGAAAAGATCGCCTGTGTCGTAGCTTCAGCCCCACTTGAGGTAAGAATAAATCGAGCGTCAGGTAAAAGATTCAGATTCTTCTCTACCGCTTCATAAGCTCGTTGGATTATTTGATAGAGCTCTTGACCTTTTTCATGAGGAGAAGAGGAATTTCCCCATGCATTTTCATACAGGGGCATCATTGCCTTTACAACTTGAGGAAGTGGAGGGAGCACTGTCGCATTATCCAAATACAGAGGAGATGCTGCCATATGACCATTAATCCGTGAGTAGAAACTTTATACTAGTGCGCTTCTAAAGACGCTCTAAAAATGAGACGCTATATAAGACATAGAAAAAATAAAGTATCTGGTTCATTCTCATACACGTAAAAGTGTATGTTTTATAATTGATATCTAAAAGGAAGTCATCTTCTCATTTCAGAACTTCCCCTCGGGATTTAAAAAATACTATAAAAATTGCATCTAAATTTAAAGAAGGGAACTTTTTTACTTTCAAATAACTGTTTAAAAATAGTTCAGAAAGAAAGTAAAAGGAAGGAATTTCACTTATCAACTAACCATTACCAAATTTTTAAGAAGAGAGCAGATTCGTATGTCAGAGCTTATCTTACTTCGCCATGGCGAGTCTTTATGGAATAAAAAAAACCTCTTTACTGGATGGGTAGATGTTCCTCTCTCTCAAACAGGCATTGATGAAGCTACGAAAGCAGGTCAAATATTAAAAGAGACTCACCTTGATGCAGTTTTTACCTCTACATTGGTCAGAGCTATTATGACAGCTATGATCACTTTAGCCCAAAGAGAGGGAAAAGAGACGAAAACACCCATTATTCAACATGAGGAGCAATCTTCATCTCTTCACCAATGGGGAAAAATTCACTCTGATGAAACGCTTCAACATACATTACCCGTCTTTCTTTCAGACGCATTAAACGAGCGCATGTACGGTGACTTACAAGGGCTTAATAAAAAAGAGACCATGCAAAAGTTTGGCGAAGAGCAGGTAAAGATCTGGCGACGTAGCTTCAAGATTGCTCCTCCAAATGGAGAAAGCCTAGAGATGACTATGAAACGAACGCTTCCATACTTTTACTCAATGATTCTTCCTTGGATTACAAAGGGAAAGAATGTACTTGTTGTTGCACATGGAAATTCGCTGAGATCTATCATCAAAGAAATTGAAGGTATCTCCGATGAAGAAATCCCTTCATATGAATTAGCAACTGGAGTGCCTCTTTTCTATGAATATAAAGACTCTCGTTTTCATCGTGTGACAAAATAAGGTACGATACGACGGGCAGTACAATCACTATTGTACTGCCTGTAGAATGATTACAAATATTCTATCTGTTTTAAATACTTACTCACCGATAGTGAGCTTTACGTCGCGAATCCAATAGTTTGTGATAGCATCGTGATCTAGCTCTAATCGAATAACATTTGTGCCGTCTTTTAGCCATCCTGTTACATCAAATCTTTCATGGATCCAATTGCCATTATGTGGATCGTGATGCGGCAAGAAAGACTGATCATTTACATAAATAGAGATTGGAGAGTATGGCTGCCCATTCACAAGTGATGAAAGGTGAGTAATCTCCAGAAAAGCTGGATCCGAATCCCTATAATCTTTATCAAACTCAAACTCGATAAAGCTCGACCCGCTGTAATGCATAAGCCATGAGTTTCCATAAAAGGAATTATATTGTGTTCCTGGTCCTACACGAATTTCAATATTAGGAGTTTTGTGGATGGTAGGTTGTGAGAAATCAACTTGATATTCTGTTTGCGCATAGACAGAGGAGACAAGAAAAAGTGTGGCAAAAAACGAAAATAAAATTTGTTTCATAAGCCAACAAACCTCTAATTAAAAAGTTATTAGTAATATTAATTACACGATGACTACACACTATATGGAATAAACCCACCTCTTTTAAAAAGCAAAGATAATAGAAGAGAAGCATAAGCAAGCTATCTATAATCGCTATAAAAAACCGTTTTCATTCTTCTTTTTTAGACCAATTCGATGGATTTTCATTAATCTATTAGCTATAATGTTTACCATTCGTACTTCCCAAATGCCATTATCCCGTAAGTTTCAGCTCTCAAAAGACCAATGAAGTGACCCCGATATAAAGTTCTTAAGATCTTCTTCTTACTCGTGTACAGCACATATAGTTTCAAGCTTTGTATCGACAATACATAATCGGTTTTCCCCTTCAAAAAGGGATCAATTCGAGAGGAAAATGGCTCTTCTTTTGAACTCTCACTCATGCATAGAAGAGAAAAAACAGCATGAGGGGAAGAAGGATCAAAGTATCGAATATGAAAGACACAATTGAATATCGCTATGTTAGATAAGGACTAAAAAATTGGGTATGAAACAGCGGTTGAGCAAAATATTAGCTTCTTGGGGAATCGCCTCGCGAAGAGCTTGCGAAGAGATTATTTTTGCAGGACGAGTCACAGTGAATAAAACAAAAGCAGTAAAGCCCGAGACTTTTGTCGATCCTGATGTTGATGTCATTGCCATTGATGGCAAAAAAATAGCTAAGAAAGCTCCTCAGAAAATCTATTATATGCTGAACAAGCCGCAAGGCTATGTTTCAACAAACGCTCCTGAGATAAAACGAAAGGTAACCGATCTCATTGATGATGAGAATAAGCCTCCTCGTCTTTTTACAATTGGAAGACTCGATAAAGACACTGAAGGGCTCATCCTTATCACAAACGATGGCCATTTCGCCCATCAAGTCATGCACCCTTCATACCGGATCGAAAAAGAGTATGTCGCAAAAGTCGATCAGGAGATCTCCCATGAGCATCTCGTTACCATTTCGAAAGGGTGTTTTATCGATGGCCGCTATGTAAAGCCCATCAAAGTAGAAAAAGTCCGTCGAGGCACAGTTAAAGTCGTCTTAGTTGACGGCAAAAAACACGAAGTGCGTATTCTCTTAGCAAAAGCTAAACTCAATGTATATGAGCTAAAGCGCGTACGTATCGGCAATTTAAAGCTTGGAACACTGCCAAAGGGCTCTTGGAGATACCTGACAGATTATGAGAAAAATCTCATTTTCGCTGGGCAGAAAAAACGCAATAAGACTGATCAAGAAGCGCAACCTGAAGAGACTTTAAACGAAGATGAGGTTCGAGCCAATTCATGACGAAAGAGAAGACTTTTCGACGAAAGCACCCTACTGTCAATGGCGAAGAGCTCATGCAACACGCCATCTCAACATTCCGTCGAATCAGTGGCCTTTCAGGACCACCTGATAGACTGCAGACCCGTGAATTTCGCACTTCGTGTGAGATTATTAAAGCAATCGATTCATGGATCGACACGCCACTTGAGAAAGAAGGCGAAGAGACGTCACGCCCAATACCAGCATTGTTAGATGATCGCTATTCTCGCACTGCTGCTTTAAACTATATCCTTTATTACTGGCCGCTTCATGTCTTTGAGAGCGTATCGCTCTTAAGTGAGCTTCCTTATGCTCCAAAAAGAGTTCTTGATATCGGATCAGGGCCAGGCTCATATGCATTCGGAGCGCTCCTCCATGGTGCTTCAGATGTCACTTTATTCGATCACTCCCAGCTTTTTTTAGATATGGCGAGCGAGCTCATTGGACGTTGGGGATTCACCGCAAAAAGAGAAAAAGGGCTATGGCCAAGAAAACCTCTTCCTCAAGGACCCTTCGATCTGATTACTATTGGCCACTCCCTCAATGAAATCGCATCTGGATCTCAGGAGAAGGCACTTAATCTGATTGAGAATGCGCTCCATCGATTAGATGAAAATGGATTTTTGATTATTTCCCTTTCGTCGAAAGAGCCACACAACAAAACCATCCTCCTTCTTCGCGAAGCGTTGAGCAAGAAAGGTTACGAGATTCAAGCGCCTTGCATCTGGCAAGGAGCATGCCCTGCCCTTCTCTCTTCTAGCCCTTGCTACGCGCAGAGAAAGTGGGAAAAGCCATTTGTTATGAAAGAGATTCAAAGAGGAGCCGATATCTTCTTGAATTCCCTGAAGATGAGCTATTTGGTTATCCGATCTCCTCTTATGAAGAAACGAGAGCTCGTTCAAGATCCGCTCTATCGCGTCATAAGCCCGCCTATCGATATGATGGGACAAAAGCGCTTTTTCCTCTGCGGAACCGCTGGCAAAAAACATATGGGCTGCCGTCTTCCAACCACTGAAGAAGAACTCCCTAAGAACTTGAAAGCGTTTTCATTCTTAGAAAGAGGCTCTCTCATAACAGTAGGACACCATATTGAGAAGAATGAGGCGATAGATCTCGTCACTGACTCAAATATCCAGCTCGTCGCCCCTCCTGATCGCCCTGTCCCTGAAAAAGTAGTCCAAGACGAAGAAGTCTCATCCAAATAAACTAAGCACTGACTCTTAGGCTTTCATGTTACAACGACACGTAATAAGAGAGCCTAAGACAACTCTATCCGATCGCCTTCAGGAATTTAAACAAATAAGTCCGCCCATCCTAGCCACTCGAAAAGAAGTTAATTACCTATCTTTCCGTACGGAATGAACCCGTAAATTTCATTAAGCTACACACTTAAATTCAAAAAAATATTACACGGAAAGGTAGCGCGCTTTTATTTTAAGAATGGTTACATATGGACTCCCAAAATAAAATCTCTGGCTCCTCACCCATTCCAGACGATAGCATACAGGTGAGCAATACCAATCCCTCTTCAAAGTGGAAGGGAAGGGCTGTTGTTCAATGGAATAATTCAAAGATTAATGATGTGAAGTATTTCGGAATAGATAGAGGCAGTAAAACTGGGAAATTTTTTGGCAAAATTTTAGATCGTATATTTAGAAAAACTCACTACACCTTTGACCTGAGTGACGGAAAGAGGATCTATATAAGAAAAAAAGATCTAACTCATAGATTAGATCTAGCTCAAAAAGTAGATTCAGCAATCCCTTTGCTAAAAGAGATTACACAAGAAGCCTCCCCAGATCTCTTAAAAGAGATTGAGGTTATCCATACTACTTGTAGTCAACTTATAGAGAAAGCTACAGCACATAATAAAGATGTTCAAAAAGCAAAAACCACGTTTGCTGGTAAAGAGGTTACCCTCATAGCACTGAAGAATGAGGAAGGCAAATACGATCTCTACGCTAAAGCATCATCTAAAAGCGATTCTTTTAGAAAAACAATCCTAGGAGAAGGGACCTACAAACAGGTAATAAAAGTCGTTGATATTTCAAACAAGCAACTGATGGCGATGGCAAAACCAAGAAAAAATGAAGATGAACCCTCGTTTAATTTACAAGAGAGAATGAACGGGGCAATTACAGACATCAAGCGCGAGTATACAATTACTAATAACCTAAAAAATAAGGGTGTCCCATATATTAATACGCCTCGATCTTTACAAATGTATCAAGGGAAAAAACTGTATAATAAGTATGTCTATGTATCGAATTTAGCTTCAAAGGGAAGCTTAAAGGGTTATATTGACCGAAATAGAGATCAGGACGACTCATCTAAGTATAAAAAATGGGCCCTTCAGATTTGCCAGGCAATCCATGAGATGCACACTAAAGGCGAATTACTTCATCTAGATATTAAACCCGATAATATCCTTATCGGAAGCAATGAAGAGATTTTAATAACCGACTTTGGATTATCTACATCTACTCAAGAGAGTGATAAAGGCGCACCCAGAGGGACTCCCAATTTTATTCCTCCAGAATTTTTTCTTAATAACCGAAATAATTGGAATCCAACAGAAAAATATGATGCTTGGGCCGTCGGCATGACACTTTTTATGCTAAAATACGGCACAGTGGATCCGACACCTGCAGGGCAAGCTTTCTTAAATCAAATTTGGGATAGAGAAATTCCCAAGCAAGTAGAAGAACAGCTCCATAAAAAGCTCAAAGAAAATGATCCTTATGATGAGGTAGTTAAAGGTCTTCTTGCGATCGATCCTAGTGAGAGAATGGGGTTAGATGAAGCTATTGAGAAACTCAAAGCCATAAATACAACCAATTAATCTTTAGACACTCGAGCAATGCAATAAACTTATCATTTTAATTATATAATTCAAATTAATAACATACCCGCCTTCTATTATTCCGGAAAAAATGTTATTAAAAAATTTATATGCGATAAGTTTATATGCTCTTTAATTCTACTGCTTCGAGTGACCTCTCCTTACATTCTTTTAAAAACGCTTCCAACATTTCATTAGATGGATATGCCTCTGTACAATTCAAAAACGAGCGCCTCGATAACATTGAAGCAATCTGTTTGCCTCACACAGGACTGGCATCTAAAATCGCACAAACGATGCTCACCTACTTTTGTGGGGAACATGTCACCATAATAGAAAAAAACCGAGCCATCTTCATCAAGAAAGCTCTCCTTCAGGAAAAATACGAAGCGAAACTCAAGAAAAGAGATACGCTCATCTCTTCCCTCTTTCAAGATATCACGAATCCGGGAGACATAAAGGCTCGAGATAAAGATCACGAATACATATCGCTCGTCTCTTTGAAGCTCTTGGAAGAGATATCCGAGAAAAATGCTTTCGTTGCCATAAAGAAAGATGTTCCATTTGGAGAAAGAGTCATTTCTCTTATTGCTATGAGAGGTGAAAATGGTCCTCAAGTCTATGCTAAAGCCGCTAAAAGAAACAAAGATCTCAATACGCAACTGGGAGAGAGTTTCTGTAAAAAGGTGTTTAAGGTCGCAAATCTTTCCCAAGAACAGCTCAAGGCAATGGCAAAACCGCTTTCTCAAAATAGCAATAGAACACAGCAAATCACTCGAATCACAAGAGAAAATGAGGCTCAATCTCTACTTCAAGCGGGAAATATCCCACATATAAACCAGGTAGAGGCATTTCAAGTTTACAAGAAGAAGAACAAAGAAGGTCATGAAGTTGAGACATATCTCTATGTCACGCAATTTGCTCCTGGAAATGACCTTTATGAACGACTCAGGAATGGAATACCTACACCTGAGACTTGGGTCAAATGGGCCTTACAGATATGCCGAGCAATCTATAGCATGCATACAAAAGCGAATATGCTTCATTTAGATCTCAAACCTGAGAATATACTTCTTACTGAAACCGATGATGTCCTGATTATTGATTTTGAGCTTTCATCATTGAAGTCCGAATCAAAAGGAAAGCTGCGTGGATCTCCAAGCCATCTGCCGCCAGAGCTTTTTTCAATAGAGACTAAAAATTATAATTGGGATCCAACAGAAGGATATGACGCATGGGCTATTGGGTGTATTCTTCTAGAATTGAAGTATGGATTAATACACTTTCCTTCTGAGAGGTATTTTCAATCTCCCAACGACTGGAATAAAATTTTCGAGGAAATGCAATCGAAAATCGACACACTCCTCAATCCACCAGATGATCCATGTAATCAAATTATAAAAGGGCTTCTTGCCTTAGATCCTCAAAAAAGAATGAGCTTGGAAGAAGCTTTCAAAAGACTCCAAGTTATTCAAGAAAAAATAAATTAACAGCCTTAAAGCTTTTATTTCCTTGGTGAAGAGAGCTCTTTTCCTAGCCCTCTTCACTCTTATATTTCCCTTTATTTAAAAAAAATACATACAATGCGGCAGCCTATTGGCAAACAAACTTTTTATTAAATTTTATTATAGTTAAAAGATAGTATGTCGCTTATTTCTTCTAACGAGATATCCATCCAGTCGTTTACACCATGTTCCACTTCCCCAATACGAGGAACTGCCGTCGCCGAATTTAGAGGTGAAATACTCAATGATGTAGAAATCTTCACCTTACCGAAATCAAATAAAACAGCACTTGTGGCTCGTCAGATATTCGAGGATAATCAAGAAGAATACAGAGCTTTAGAAGACAATGATTACTATCTTTATGTTAGCACAAAAGAGCTTGAGACGCAGCATGAGAACAAACTCCGAAAAAGAGACCTCATTATTTCATACCTCTTTGATGACATAGAGCATCCAGGCGATATAAACGCACGTAAAACAGAGCATGAAGCAATTGCCTTAGCCCACAGCCGACTCTTAAGAGAATTAGAGGAAAATGAAAAGACAAAAATAATTAAACAAAAGGGTCTTACTTTTGGCGGCAGAGCGATCTCTCTTATTGCTATCAAAGGAGAAGAGGAAAACCACGTCTATGTAAAGCCATCCATGAAAAACAAAGACTGTCTTGCATACCTTGGTGAGGGCTGTTTTAAGAAGGTGTATGCTGTGGTCAATATTTCTCAAGAACGCCTCATGGCACTAGCAAAGCCCAATCCAGAAAATAAAGAGAGAAAAAAGCAACTTTTTCGCATACAAGAAGAATACCAGGCACACTCTTTATTACAAAAAACTAGCATCCCATATATCACTCAAATACAAGCCTTCCAGATATTTGAAAGACAATCAAAAGAAGGCCAAGTAGCGCCATCCTACTTCTATGTAACAGACTTTGCTGAGGGAGGCGATCTCTATGAAAGAATCCGTGAGAACCCCCTCTCTTTAGGGCAACGTACCAAGTGGGCTCTTCAACTTTGTGAAGCAGTTCACGATATGCATCTAAAAGCAGGCATCCTTCATTTAGATATCAAGCCTGAAAATATTCTTCTCGACGAAGATGATGATATCAAAATTATCGACTTCGAGCTCTCTACTCTCATTAAAAAGCCGAAGGGAGAGCTTCGTGGATCGCCTAACTATCTACCCCCAGAGCTTTTTCCAACAAACACGCATAAATTGAACTGGGCCCCTAATGAAGCCTACGATGCCTGGGCTGTAGGATGCACTCTCTTTGAGATGAGATTTGGAGTGCGCGATTTTCCCTCGGGCTTATATTTTGACAAGCCTAAGAAGTGGAAAGAGATCCCTCGAGAAATTGAATTTATTCTCGATACCCTTCTCGTATCAATAAATGACCCTTACAACCAAATCATACGCGGACTTTTAACTATTAATCCGGAACAGAGAATGACTATCAGTGAAGCGATCCAAAGACTCAAACAGATCCAATCATCCCTGACAGAAGAAGAACTTCAATCTCCTACTCCGGTCTTGCAATAAGAAAGGTTTCTTATAATCTCTTCATTCCGGCATGAATTTCGTGATTGAAATTCATGCCTCAAAGAGTATACAAATCTGAATATTCGATACTTTTTGAAGTAAGGCTATATCCTATGCTGCCTCTTTCTTCTCTTTTTGGAGCATCTCCATACACTCCGATCCTTCGCCATATGCAAAGCGTAAAAGCATGCGTTGATCAATTGACACCCTTAATTGAAGCTTTTATTGAGGGCAATTCGACTAAGATCGAAGAAAAAGCCTTAAAGATCTCTGAGTTAGAACATGAAGCGGACATTCTGAAAAATGATATACGCAATGCGCTTATTGGGACTATTTTCCTCTCGGGTGAAAAGGCAGATATCATTGCAATTTTGGAAGCTCAGGATCTTATCGCTGATACGGTTGAAGATGTTGCTGTCCTCATCACATTAAGACAACTTCCTTTTATTCAAGATCTTAAATCAGACTTTCTCACCTTTGTCGAAAAAAATAAAGAAGCCTTTGAGATGGTCTATGATATTATAAAAGAGCTTCCCGGACTTTACGAGACATCTTTCAGCGGAATTGAAGCTGAGAAAGTTGCTCTCTTAGCTTCCAGAGTCTCTCATTTTGAGCATGAAGCTGATATTATACAAAGAGAGCTCTTACGAGGCCTCTTTCAGCATGATACAGAATTGACCCCTGGGATGTTTCATCAATGGCAGAGAATATTTGAAGTCATAGGAATGATAGCCAATGCATCAGAAAAGCTTGCTTTATCAGTACGTATGACAATTGATACATCAAATAGCTAAGCAGAATTTCTCTTTATATGAGAGAATACTTATCCTGGAAATGAACTCATTTTCTTAAGATCGTTTTAGAACAAAGGTCTTCATGGATCTGTTAACTTTAACAACGTTTTTAGCTCTCGCAGCTGGTTTTTATGCTGCTTGGAATATAGGAGCCAACGACGTCTCCAATGCTATGGGGACATCAGTTGGATCAAAAAGCCTCTCACTCCGTCAAGCCGTAATCATCGCGGCGATCTTTGAATTCGCCGGTGCTTGGTTTTTTGGATCAAATGTCTCAGAGACACTTAGATCGGGCATCTTGGATATCAAGGCAATATCCACTGGAGCTGCCGGCGAGCATGGAATAATAATAGGAATGCTCTCTGCGCTTTTAGCAACGGGTGTCTGGCTGCACCTCGCCTCATTTTTAGGGCTTCCGGTCTCTACAACGCATGCCATCGTCGGCGCAATCGTCGGCTTTGGAATTATGGCCGGGGGTTTCTCTGTCGTTCACTGGCCTATGCTTGGGAAAATCGCTTCGAGTTGGATTATATCTCCGCTCATGGGAGGCTTCGGCGCTTACTTTATCTTCTCCACGATCAAAAAGTCGATCCTTTCGAAGCCTGCCCCCTTGAAAGCTGCGAAGAAAGTTCTTCCTTGGTTTTTTGCTCTCTTTATCACTCTCTCATCAGCAATTTGGATGAGCTCTAAATCATATGAAGCGCATATTGTCCTCTTCTCTTCACTTTGTCTTGGGCTTGTTTCTGTTGCATTATTTCAACTCTCAGAACACCTTTTCATTTCTAAAGAGTCAAAAGAAGAGCTAGCTCACATTGAAGAGATGGAAAGGCTAGTCTCTTTACGAAGAAGAAAATCACTCCTTCTTTTAAATTCGGCCTCAGATAACTCAAATAGCTACCAAGAGGAAAAAGCTGCAATTGATAGAGAGCTTTCTGAGATTGCAATCCATCTTCATCCTGCCTCTATTGCTCAATACGAAGAAAAGCAATTCCTACGACTTGAAAAATTGTTCAGCGTCCTACAGGTAGCAACAGCATGCCTTATGGCTTTCGCTCATGGAGCAAATGATGTAGCAAATGCGATAGGTCCTTTAGAAGCAGTCTTAGAAGGACTATCCTTTCAAGGGTCTTCTCTTGCTATGACCTTTTTACCTCATACGCTCCTCTTTGGAGGTGTAGGCATTGTTATTGGTCTGGCAACATGGGGATGGAGAGTGATTGAGACTATTGGCAAGAACATTACTGAATTAACGCCTAGCCGTGGATTTTCAGCTGAATTTGGAGCTAGTATGACCATTCTCCTCGCTTCAAAATGCGGACTTCCAATTTCCACCACACATACGCTTGTTGGCGCAGTTATCGGGGTTGGATTTGCAGGTGGTATTGCGACGCTTAATATGAAGACATTGAAAGACATAGTGGCTTCTTGGATTATCACAATCCCAGGAGGCGCTCTCCTCTCAATTATCTGGTATCAGATTCTCTCTTCAGGCTATAGCTATCTTATTTCCCCATAAAAAAAGCTCTCTTCGTTCTCAAAAGTCGTGAAGGAAGAGAGCCTTATTCAGCTAAAAAGCTTTACAATTTTCTAAAACGAGGAACTTTTTCCCCGTTATGCTCCACTCGCTCTAAGAATTTTGAAACTGCTCGTATCCACACCAACTTCTCACCATAAAGAGCCTTGTAAACAACACATGGCTCTTCATTTTGTTCAAAAAGACCGAGAGCAAGAATAATATAAGGCTTATCAGGAGATCGGAAATGAACATATGTCTCTCCGACCTCGATCTCTTTCGCAATTTCTTTTATCGCCATTGAAAGCTCAATTTCGCTTAAATGTGACATATCAAGAAAATCCTATTTTTTATCGCTTATGAAATCGCTTCTTGCGCATACAAACTAAGGAGCTCCATGATTTATGAAAACAACTGATTTTTTTCTCTGGAATTGAACTTCTATTTAAAGCTGAAAGAAAGACTGATGTTGAAAAATTCCTTGAGAGTCGATATCTGTTCAAATTTAGGGAAGATCCTTACCTTTTTGAATTTGTGAATGAACTCATCAATCTCCTGTTTTACGCAAGAGAGGAAGAACGTTTAGGAATACGTCATGTCGATAGTGTCTCAAGATATCATTGAAGAGCAGTCAGATCTACTTGTTCGAAAGATCAAGCACTATCTTATCACTGTCTTCGGGCGTGTACTAGAAGAAGCATACCCTGATGAGTTTTACCGCGCATTCTGCTATGCGATCAGAGAACAGATCATGATCAACTGGCAAGCGACTGCAGCGACATGGCAGAACTCTAATTCTAAAATGATTTTCTATCTCTCAATGGAGTTTCTCCCTGGCCGCTTTTTAAATAACAACGTCCTCAACCTGAAAAATCAAGAAGTCATCAACAGAACGCTGTATAAACTGAATCGCTCCTTTGAGGAGTTGATGACTCATGAGACTGATCCAGGGCTTGGAAATGGCGGCCTCGGACGGTTAGCTGCCTGCTTCTTAGACTCCCTCGCTACTCTCAAAATTCCATCAAGGGGATACGGCCTTCGCTATCAGTATGGACTATTTGAGCAGCAGCTCTGGGATGGTATTCAAGTAGAAAAACCCGACTGCTGGCTCTGGAACGAGAATCCTTGGGAATTTCGTCGAGATCTTCGTCGCATCCAAGTCAAGTTCTGCGGATCACCCATCAAACGACAAAACGCGTATGGCGACGAGACATATGATCTGACTAATTTCGAAGAAGTATGGGCTATGCCGTATGATATTCCTATCGTCGGCTATAGTCCTGACCCTGACTATACGGTCACAACACTTCGTCTCTGGAGTACGAAAGAGTCCCCTCGTAATTTTGAGCTACAGCGTTACAATGCAGGCCGCCTCGATCAAGCTGCGGAGAACATGACTCTTACTGATGTTCTCTATCCAAGCGATCAGCATGAAACGGGAAAGAGAATACGCCTCAAGCAGGAATTTCTTCTCGTCTCATCTTCTCTTCAGGATATTTTTAGATATTATTTTGCCAAGAACGAAGATTTAACGGAGTTCAGAAACAAAGTTCGAATTCAAATCAATGACACACATCCTGCGGTGCTCATTGCTGAGCTCATGAGACTACTTACAAAGCGCTTTGGAATCTCTTGGAAAGAGGCTTGGGAAATAACCCAAGAATGTACAAGCTATACAAACCACACAATTCTCTCAGAAGCCCTAGAGGTATGGGATCAAAACCTCTTTCGCTACCTACTTCCTCGGCAATACCGCATCATTGAGCATATCAATCAAGACTTCTGTAATACAATAAGAGAGCGATTCCCTTCAGACGAAGATCGAGTACGCCGCATGTCTGTGCTCGAGAATAATCAAGTTCGTATGGCCCATCTTGCAATCGTGGGATCACATAAAGTCAATGGAGTTGCCAAATTACACACTGAAATTCTCAAGAAAGATGTCTTCAAAGACTTCTACGAGTTATGGCCAAATCGATTTACCAACGTAACAAATGGAGTTACTCCACGTCGATGGCTACAGTATTGCAATCCTAAACTTTCGGATCTTATCTGTGAATGTATCGGAGATAGCTGGAAAACTGATTTCAGCAAGATCGAAGAAATGAGATCGTTCGCTGGCAATGTCGATGTGCAAAAAAGATTCTTAGAAATTAAAGAATCTCTTAAGCATAGACTCTTAGAGTACTTAAGAGAAGATGGAAGACCAAAAGATGTAAACGGCCACCAAATACCCGCTCCATACACCGCCGACACATCTTATCTCTTCGATGTTCAAGTCAAAAGGGTACACGAGTATAAGCGGCAATTCTTAAGCGCCCTTCATCTCATCATGCTCTATCATGAGATACTTGAGAATCCGTATAGACCTCGGCAAAAGAGATTTGTCATCTACGCAGGAAAAGCTGCTGCAAGCTATGAAACAGCAAAGACCATTATCCGTCTTATCCACTGTATTTCTAAGAAAGTGAACACCGATCCTGTCATCAGTCAGTATCTCAATGTCGCCTATATAGAAAATTATAATGTCTCAAAAGCCGAGATTATTATTCCGGCAGCAGATCTTTCTGAGCAGATATCAACCGCTGGTATGGAAGCATCTGGGACAGGAAATATGAAATTTGCCATCAATGGAGCTCTGACAATCGGCACAGAGGATGGAGCTAACATCGAGATGCGACAAGCAGTAGGCGATCAGTTCTGGCCATTTCGCTTTGGAGCCTCGGCTGAAGAGCTTTTAGAACTAAAAAAGAATAAATCGTATAACGCCTGGTCAATATATTCGAGCAACCCCGCGATCAAAAGAGCTGTAGACTCTTTGAGAGACCATTCATTCGCTACAGGTGATCAAGAGCATCAACTATTAAGCTCACTTTACTACACCCTTCTCGAAGGCGGCTGGGGAGGCTCTCCGGATAGATTCTTCGTCCTAAAAGATCTTCAAAATTACTATGAAACTCAGAAGAAAGTAGAAGAGCTCTATAAGAATCCTCTCGAGTGGGCAAAAAATGCAATTCACAATATTGCTGGGATGGGCAAATTCTCAACAGATAGAGCTATTAACGAGTACGCAAAAGACATCTGGAATATCTCGCCAGTGCCTCTTCAAAAAGATTACTACGAGAAGATTCTAAATGCGTATATGAAGATTATCTCCCAGTAGAGATCATGAAGTCTCTTATCTGGTGTAAAATAGATTGTTAATTGAGTATCAGCTTGATTTCAGATATCAGCGAATTACTTATCTATAGGAGTATCTAAACTCCAATAGGTCAGTAGTTCGTGATATGAACCTTTCTCCTTCGCAATATCCAGATAGCTATTTATGGCCTTCACAAGATCTTCTGAGTTCTTTTTAAATGTTATGAGACGAATATCTTGAGAAGTGAGAGGAGGCGACAGCATCCGAAACTTTGACTCAAAAAAAGACTTTGTAAGAAGCCTCATCTGCATATAATTCAGGATAACTCCATCGAGCCTATGTCTCGAAAGATCGTCTAAAGCTTTAATGCTGCTCTCATACGGTCTTAATAACCATGAGGCATGAGCTCCTGCGGTATTCGTTCTTCCGAGTGAATTCTCAAAAGCAATCTCTTTATCTTTGAGATCATTTAATGAAACAAACGGACTCTCTTTGTCAACGACTACCACTGTCCCATTCATGAGGATAGGTTGAGAGAAATAATAACTCTTCTCAGATATTGGAGTCTTTGGAAGAGCTGTGTAGCAGCCATCTATCAAACCATTCTCGAGAAGCCCCGCCATATTCTCTGGATCAACAACGACTAATCGAATATGAAACTTCCCTTCTTGCGCAAATGCGAACGTGAAATCAGAGAGAAATCCTGTAACATGAGAGTCGGCGTCATACAGCAAGGTATGTTGCCACCTAGATGGGATTGCTATCGTATAATTTTTCTTCTTAGTGCGAGCAATCGATTTTGAGTTTGAACAAGATACAATGGAGCAGAGTGAAAAAATGAGAAGGAGATATATTACGCTCTTGTTAATGAAGGAATAGAAGAGAGTCGTAATAGAAACATTACAGTACGTGTCTTCCTGCATGGGCTTTTCGCAGCTCTTTGCCACTTTTTTTACTCCATTTTCTCTTCTTCATACATACAAGCAGCCTTCCTTACAAGAATCTACTTGAGGCCATATCGTAATTTAATGAAATATTCTATAAAAGTAACCAATAACAAAAGCCGTTATGTCTTCAATATAGATATTCTTTTATTAAAGAAAAGAACAGAAGACACAGATCCGACAATCTTTTTACAGTCTTCAATAGACCCTTCTTAAAGAGGAATGAAAGAGAAAATGATCTTTAACTACGACTCAACTCCTCTTATATGGTTTCAATTTCAGCTATTTGAGCAATTTAAAGATCAGATCTTGCATGGCTGTTTTACCTCCCTTTATGGAAAGAGTAAAAGACCATTTGAAGGGCTAAATGTAGGCAAAGGTCTTGGAGATGAAGATCAGACAGTTGATGAGAATAAAGCTCTCATTACGCGCTCATTTCAAATGAGAATGAAGACTCAAGAGAAACCTGTGATACTTGTTGGAATGAATCAAGCTCATACTGACAAAATTCTATCTATACGAACCGAACGCGACGTTAAAATCGCAAATGAAGAGACTTTTGATGCACTCATTACGAATGTCCCACATCTCATATTAATGTCAAAGCATGCTGACTGCCAGCCTATTCTTCTTTTCGATCCTGAAAACAATCTTATTGCTGCCATCCACGCAGGGTGGAAGGGTATAGCTCAACAGATCACCACAAAGACTATTCAGAGAATGGTGAAGGAATGGGGAACCAATCCGTCACAGATATTTGCAGCTATAGGCCCGAGTATCGGGCCTGAAGAGTATGAATTTAGAGGATGGGAGAAGGAACTTCCAGCATTTCTTCACTCCTATATTGACATTACAAATGACAAACTCAATCTGTGGCAAGCTTCTCTAGACGAGCTAAAAGCCTGCGGAGTCCCTCGAGAACAAATGGAATGCGCATCCATATCTACTTATACGCTTCCCACGCTCTTTTATTCATTTCGAAGAGACAATGTTACCGGAAGAAATGCAACTTGCATATGTCTTCGAGGATAGATTAATTGGAATTATTTTTAGGAAACTCCTTAAGATAAGCTTGATACAATTGCTCCATATCTTTTGTGAAAATCTCGGCTCTCTTCTTTTGGACAAAGAGCGCGTTCTTAAAAAATTGACTCCCGTTATCACTGTAATTATTCCGCTCTTCCAACAGCCGATAGAGCTGTAATAGAATACAGAATCTCTCAAACGTTTCTTGAACGAGCTGAGCTGACATATATCCTGCCAAAGAGCCACTCGCAAGCCGACACTCTCTATCAATATCACCAAGTGTCAATGAGAAACCATATGAAATAATAACCTTATCCATCCAAATAAGACTTGGATGCTTCCATACCCCTGCATCTCTATAAATATGCACGACCCTCTCATCAGATAGTGAGAAGAGTTTTCTAATCTGCTTTTCAAACTTTATCCATGAAAAAGGAAGAGAAAATCGAGAATCCCTATTGCGAAGCGGGCACAGGCAAGCAAGGGAGCCACCTTCCATGATTGAGATAGAATGTAGATCCACTTCTACCATGTGATCGAGTGAGATAAGACGCTGAGCAATCATACTGCCTAAACGAATACTCTCTTCATATGAGGTTCCGGACGAAATGATGCTGGCTACAGTCGAAACCGGCTTTTGAACAATAATTGTATGTCCATCATCAGAGATATATTGCACAGGCAAAGGAGGGAAAAGAAATTGCCCAAACTGCTGCTGGTATGCCCATAAACCCAATAAAAAAGGCACCTCCGACTCAACAAGAGCAATTTCAGGTGTTGATGAGGAAGTATACCATCTCAGAAATAGATCTGATGTCGCCTCTGAGAGCGTTCTGTCATATGTTACTTGAATTTTCTGCGTAGAGTTTTCTTCATCTTGATCATTAGTGCGTCTATAAATATATCGAACACCTACATGATCTCTTCCTTCACGAATCGCTCGCACAATATGCTGAGTCTCGGCTTTTCCAATTCGGAGTCCTGCATCGTAGAGGTTCCAAAGAACTCTCCACACACTATATTTTAAATCTAAAGCCGCCTCAGAATTATCTTTAAGAGCGTTTTTTACAACTTTAATAAAAGCCCGAGGAGATATGCAAGCAAGACAAGAGTGATTTAAATCCTGAATCCAATTCAAAACATGATAGGACGAACGAATATCCTCTGTGGTTTTCCAAGCATACGCTTTCTGGATAAACTCTCTTGTCTCTTCCTGGCTATAGCCAGACAAATCCTCAAGCACTGTTTCTGCGGCTTGGGCTGAGCAAAAGGAAATGCCCATTAATTCATCATCATATTGCTGACTATCTCCTGTGGAGGGGAAAAAGAGATTATATACACGGGCGACTTTTACACTAAATTTTTCGTCTAACGCAGAACCCAAGAGAAGTCTTGCTTGCCATTGAACAACATTCTCAGAGCGCTCCAAAACCGTTTGCTCAGTAAGAGGTTTTTTCTCATCTGAGAGCTTTTCTACCGCACATTGATATATCTCTTTTACTTTTATGACAGTATTGTGGAAGTGTTTTTCCTCATGAAATCCCCGCCTTTGGTGAGAGATAAAGTCGCAAAGAGAGTATATCCATGAGAGTGTCCTACCAGGCAGGGATTGGCGAGTAATAATCTTGACGCCGAAGGGGAGAGCAATATTCTCTTCGAAGGCCTCATCTAAAGATGTGGTAGAGCTAAGTCGACTGATCGTTTCAACTGGGTTATAAAAAAATATCATTGTGAAATACCCCTCTCATCGCCTCCGTATAACCACCCCTATCTCTGAATACCCCAAGTTGAATAATACATAAGAGCTATAATTATGCCTCAAGGTTCCTGATTGGTAAGAACATATGGGCACAAAAAAGCCGCTTTTAACCCTTGTTATGGAAAAAAAGCGGCTTATAGCACTTAACAGTGACTCTACCTTAGAAGAGGCTTTCCTCTACTTCTTCTTTTGATTGCTCGTGAGCAATAGGAGACTCTTCTTCAGTGATCGTAATCTCTTCTTGAACCTGAAGCTCTTCTTTCTCAGCTGAGGATTCATCGCTTTCTGCGACAAGTGAGACCACATCTTTTGACTTATCCTCAGAAGATGCTCCCCAATTCCAAAGAGAAGCAAAGAAATTTCCTTCGTCTCGGATATCATCTCGATCTTTACTCTCAAAAGGGATCTCAGAAGGGTTATCTGAAGGCAACACCTCTTCTTGTACTTGAACTCCTGTTGAGTCACTATTTACAGAAAGATTAATGTCTGGAGCTGCAGCAATAAGACCTTCTGATTTTTCTTTAGATTCATTATCCATAAGCTGATGAAGTGATGCGAAAAATGTCTTTACAGCCTCTTCTGGAGCGTCTTCTTTTTTTACAGAATCAGCTTCCTCCTGCTGAATCGATTCTTCTTGCTCATCATTCATATTTGTCTCACTTTCGACAGGAAGCCATTCATTCGTCGATTGAGACGGTCTTTCTTCAAATGCAAAGTCTTTTGAATCATCCTCTTCACTTACTTGATCTGAAGATGGATTTTTTTCATCTTCAGTCTTTTGAGCTTGAGGTATTACATCATCTTGAGTCGTCTCATTCCCATCATTTTCAAGCGCAACATACGAGCTATCCTTTTGAGAAGAGCTAAAAAGCCATGATAAGAGTGACTTGCTCTCAACCGGAGGATGAATCTCTTCTTTTCTCTCAGGAGCTGCCTGTTGGATCTCCTGTTGAGGGCTGTCTTGCACTGGCAACTCTTCGTCTGTTGCAAGCGGTTTATTCTCATTGAATGTTTGTTCGACATCGACTCCATCTTGAGGAATAAATGCACCTTCATCTGACAATGAAGAAGCCTCTGAAACGAAGTATGTAGGGGATTTTGTCTCTATGTCTTCAGCTTCAGAAGATGATTGTTCAGAAAGAGGAATTTCATCCTCAACATGTGGAAGCTCGGAGGACTGAGCTATAGTACTATCATCTTGTGCCGAGGCAATTGGCTTTCTTATCATGCCAAAAAGACGCTGGAAGAAAGAACCCTCTTGGGAATCTTCCGTAGATTCCTCGATAAGCTTTTCAGTACAATAAGCTTCAGAAACAGAAGGATCATCAACAGTAATATCTTGAGATTGAGGCTCATGATTATCTGCTACAGCTGCTTGTCCTTCTTGGAGAGCATCTCCTGTACTCTTCGATGTGCCAAAGAGACCTGCGAAGAAAGATGGCTTCGTAGACTCCTCAACCACTTCTTCTTCAACGACGGTCTCTTCTACTTCAGGAGCTTCTTGAGCCTCTTCTGTAGTCTGGGATGCTTCAGCAATCATCTGATCGTCTTGTGGAGCAGCTTCTGCCTTTTTCGATACACCAAAGAGACTTGCAAAGAAAGATGGCTTTACAGGCTCCTCCACCACTTCCTCTTCAACGACAGTCTCCTCTACTTCAGGAGCGTCTTCGTTATCCTGGGATGCTGCAGCCTCTCCCTTCACGTCCTGTTATATTGCTACTTCTGTTTTCCTTTTTCCAATAACATTCGCAAGTCACACTGGCGTTATACTCTCCTCCTCACATTCCCCATCAACTCAACTTACCATACC
>CAYRUD010000013.1:0-161219 GCA_964427425.1 uncultured bacterium | reverse complement strand
GGTGGATCTTCTTTTGATATTCAAACCACGAACATCAGTGAAGATACAAATGATCAACGAATAGTAAAAATTGTTGATTCTAAAAGTTCTTTCGTTTGCTTAGACTCTGAGAATACAACCGAAAAAGACAAAAAAATCCTTGTAAAGCAGTTCAAAACAACTGCTCGTAACTGGAAACAGATTTTTGAAGATCGAGTATCTTTGCTTAGAATCGCAATACAACAAGAAACGAATGAAGAGGAGCAAAAGAGTTTAAGAGAGAAGCTTAGTAAAGATCTTGAATTTAAGAAGGGATATTCTGAACTCCTTAATCAGTTCTCGAATTGTGTAGAAAAACTTCAATCAAAGAATAGAAAAATTGTAGCGCTTACCGGAAAAGATAACCTGATTCAGGGGTTTTGTGATTTCGAGCTTAAAGAAACTTTAGAGAAAGTTCAATACGTCTATGTTCATACTCTCTTTACAGCTCCATGGAACTTAAAGCTCCATGCTCAAGTGCCCGAAACGCATGCAGGACTTGTAGTAAAAGGGGTAGGTGGAAAGTTGCTCACTGAGGCGTACAAATATGGGCAAGAACAAGGTGCTGTTGAGCTTCAGCTAAAGCCGCTAGGTATCTCAGAATCCTATTATAGAGATAGACTAAAGATGCAAGAGAAAGAAGATACCTCTTCATCAGGCGGTATTCTCTTTACAATGCCGATAGGATCTACAATCCCGGCGGAGTTACAATACTAATTATTACGTAGAGGAAGAGGTGTTCGAATGTCTATTTCATTTTATAGTGTCAATCAGACATCGCCATTGAAATATAGTCTGCAGTCTGCCGAGAAAGATGACTCTTCCTCCTCTGATGACGAACCACTTGAGTTAACGGCCGATGATTGTGCGAAAATAGAAAGCGGTAGTTTAAAGCTTAAACTTGTCGTTCGCTTTAAAAATCCTTTTTGGAAAAGAGATACGATTGTGCAAAATATTGCCTGCACAAGTATGGAAAGAGTCTCAAAAGGAGCGAAAGTCAGATTTACTTTTGAACCGCCAAAGGAAGAGAGTTTCTATTTCTCTCGAGGATATGAAAGCTGCTGGTCAAAGGTTTCATTAGTGATGAAAGACACAGTGAAGAATGAGAAAAAGATCATAGATGTCTATAGGCAATTCATCACAAATGACAAAGATCTTTCATGTAGTTCACTAAATGGGAGGCTAGCTCTTTCTTTAGACTATATCAAAAAAACTGATGAAAGAGAATTGAAAGGTCCATGCAGGAAGCTTTTTTCTGATGATACAACTGTAGAAAATGAAAAGGTTTGTGTGTCATCTTGTGAAATTCATGACATATTCTCAGATGAGGGAGATGATCAAGAAGAAGTGAAATTCCTCAACATTGGCTATCTCACTAAAATAGCCTCAGCATCTGTTGAGATGTATATTTCGTAATCAAGGTAAGAGCTCTCTATTCACTAGAGAGCTTTATCAGCTATTTTTTTCTAGAACAGTCTTTATGAATTGATGAAACGGTGTTGAAAGGCGGAAGGAGAACATCTTACGGATAGACTCATACCGAGGATCAATGTGGCTTTCTTTATGATGAACTATGCCTTCAATATGCCTCAGGTGAGCAATATTTTTTGAGGTCAGCTCGATTGCACGAGTCTCTTCAGTCGCAGACTCAGATGGCAGCGGAGTATACATATGAGCGAAAGCTGAGCGGACAAGTGAGCTTATAAAACTAAATGGCCCACGGCGGATGATATGCTCAAATTTGTTTGAGATCGGCCATGACTCTTTCTTCCACTCTTCTTCGCGTAAAAGCTGATTGCTTGCTTCATCTTTTGGCGAAAGATGGACTCGAACGCGCAATTTAGGAAGAGTGTCTTTTTTGTCTAATGCTGCGTCATCTTCATTTGATGTTGTCTTAAACATTTCGGCGCCGATTAAGCGATCACCAGCTTCGTGAACGATATCGTATGGATTGATATTGTGAACGATCTCTTTCAATACAGGATTGTGTTTGAAAGAAGATAAAAAGAGGGGGATGCTCTCACTGTCAATTCCTGGTGATGATACTGTAACGAGCCTCTTGCAATGCTTAGAGAAGAGTATACAATCTCTTTGAGCGTGAGCCCCGCCTAAACTGTATCCTAGGAATGTAAAGCCTTTTTCGTCATTCTCGGCAAGCTTCGTTAGGGCATCTTTCGTCTTCTCATAGGTGGCGATAATTCCCCGAGCTCCAAGCTCTTTGGTAATGTCTTCGCGGACCGTCTCATAGCACGAGCGGATAGTGTCGGTTGCAAGATGCCCTCTCGTACCTCGATATACCACATAATTTGTAGGGCCCTCTTCTGAGGGTTTTCCTACTGCTTTAAACAAAATCTTATAAGCTCCTGATTCTTGAATTGTCTCTTTTCTCTCAAGACATCCAAGAGGATGAGATAGGATTAGCTTTTGAGGAATCTCAGGTTGGGAAAGTCGTTTTGCTACAAATACTTCCCAGTTATCTATTGACTGAGTGTTGCGACGGAGTGTCTCTACGCAATAGGCTACATGCCTGACTAAAGCTTCTCGTGAGATCCACGTGGAAAACGAAAGATCAAGGGAAGGAGTGTCTCCTAAAAAAGCCTCTTCAGCTGAAGAAAAAGGGAGAAGGAGTTTGTCGAGCTCTCTTACCTCATTCACTGAGCAATCGTCGAGGCAATTGATTGATTGGAACGTATTTTGAAGCTCCTCTCGGCGATGAAGAAGGGACTCTCTCAACGGTTTTTTCCCTCGAATCTCGCTGATAAGATCCTCATAATCCTCTCGTTGTAAGTAGACAAGTCTAGAAAAGATTTGTTTAATCTCTTCTCTCGAGTAGGGAGAGGTGGTATCGCGGCTTAAGTTTGTCTCCAAGAGAATCCGCTCTATCCGTCTTTTTCCAAAGACCGATTCAAAATAATGAGTAAGATCTATTCTGTAATTGTGTGAGTTGTTTTTTGAAAATAGGCCCGAGATTTTTATTGAGCTTGTTCGGAAAAAAAGCTTATTTACGTAGAATTCGCATGCGTGGAATATCTTTTCAAATACTGTTTGAGGAAGAGGCTTTATACTTCCGTCCTCAAGTGAGTACTGAAATTGAGTTCCAAAAGAGGTTTGACTCACGCTTGTGCAAAATTGAGAGATATTCATAGCAAATGACGAGGTAAAAATTTAGTGAAGCTATAAATTAACATTACTATAGCAATTTATTTTTTAATAAATCACTGGGGGTTTTTAAGCGACACTTCTTATTTGCTACTCTATTTATTTGAAGGGTGAAAAATATATGCAATATAACGCCTTCTTTTCCACGCTTCCATGAATTCATCGAGATCATATTCAACATATGTCATAGAATCATCCGGATAGGCAGGATCCATACAGAGGACCGTCTTCTTTTCCTGGTTATAGCCGCGAATGACTATGAGATGGCCACTTTTATAGGGGATAAGCGCGCCTTTAAGAGTTCCTCGAATGCTTACAATGACTGGAAGGCCTTTTTGAAGTATGGCATAGAGGCTATCAAATCCGGATAATCTTTCTACCCAGACAGAAAATTTGCTTCCAAGAACAGTTGAGGCGTACGCCGTATTAAAGACCCAATTTCCAAAGATATTACTTCTTTTATCCCAAACTTCTTGTGGAGTGTTAAGAGGATCGATGGGAGTACTCATAAGAAATGAAAGAGCTGAGGTTAAGGATGTGGGTGAGCAGAGATCTCGATTGCGAGGATGTTGAAGAGTGAGTTGAGATATTTGCGGTACATTTAATGGCGATGTGGACTTTCCTTGCTCCGCACTTAGGCTAGAGCTTGTTTGTGTACTATCTTCAGTATAGATATGAAGCGAGCGAATATCGATTGGTAGAGTTGAATGAGTAGTTGAGGAGACTTTTACTTGAAAGCCGTTCGCTGAAAAGCCATTTTGGAGCGAAATTACGTCTTCATCGACTTTTGTGTGAAAAGATGGATTATTCTCGCAAAAGCTTGCTTGCCCATCACATCCCCATAGAGCATAGCTCATCCATGGAGTCCACTGTGGTTGTGTATCTTTCGGGCTTAATTGCACTCTGAGCCTGAATGAAATGAGGTATGTATCTTGGATAGGGCGTGAGCCATTCCATGAAATGATCATTTCATTAAAAGGGGCTATTGATTCCTCTGAGCAGGATTTTTCTTGATATCGATCAGGAAAGGTAAAATGATACATCGTGCAATACAGGGGATAAGAGTGAAAGGTACATATAAATAAAATGACTATTCGATATAGGAAATGTAATTTCATAGCGTATGAAAAAAAAGTAAAGCCTCTCCCTACTTTAATAAAGAGAGACTTTAATGAAATAGGATTCTTTATACGAAGTCTCGGTTGGTATTCTGATTAATCCTCGGATGGATATGTATCAGGAAGAATGAAGACAGGACTCGTACATCTCCATACAATATCACCTTCACTTTCAAACTGAAGCTCGACAAATGCAGCGCTCCAGCCTTTTTCAGGGATATCGAATGTGACAGAGTAGCTCTTGTCGATGTCTTTCATATCGACAGGCTCTGCTTTCCAGCATTTTCCAACAATATTATTGCGGAAATCACGGCCGTTAGGGTTATGGGCTCTCCAAATGAGGATTCGAGTAGGCTTTTGATCAAAGTCTACAGCGAGCTTGTTGTCACTTTCATTCCAATTAACTTGAGGGAGTTTTTCTTCCGAGATAAGAGATGAGTAGAAATGCTTCACTGCTGGCCAGTAGGTTTGCTCATCAATCCTGTGACCTGAGTTTGGGATTGTTAAATGGTGCGTCTCCCCAAAAAGATTCTCAGCATAATATCGAGATGAGTCTGGTAAAAAGAACTCGTCTCCCGTTGCGTTAATCACAAGTTTTGGAATTAATACGCGATCTAATGAACTATATGGGCTTTCAAGTTCCATGAGCTGGTTAAATTCGCTTGTGTTCAAGCGATTTTGAATATTGAACTCAAGATAGTCCTTAAGAACTTCAGACCACTTCCCATAGGCCCTTTTGTGTCTTACAAAGGCATCACTGATGTCACCAAGTTCGAGGCAGATGGGAATCAAGCCCTCGACCCGGCTGTCCGAGCTTGCAGCGACCCATGCAGCCCATGCTCTTTTAGACTCGCCTGCAAGTACGAATCGCTTGATGGTGGGCCTTTGTGATACATATCGCGAGGTGAAATCCTGAATGGTATCCATAGCTCTGACAATAGCTTTAGCCATAGGAAGGCGAACTGACCAGCGAGGGTCGCCTGTTGTCATGAATTTATCCCAGCTATATGCGATGAGGGCATCTTCTTTTCGGCCACTCTCTGTGTACTGTTTGTTCTGCTCATCAATAAAGCGGATGGGCTGATTAGGAACATGGGTAAGTACGCTTACAACAGACCTCGTCTCAAGAGCTGTATCGATCATGTTCTTTGTAACGGGTTTTTCATTTTTGTCTGATTTAGAAAGAGACCCGCCTTTGACTATTAATAACGACCCTGTGGCTCGAACTTTCTTTGGAACGATTATGTAAAGTTCATGCGTCCATACCGGAGTGTCAACTTCAGGAGTTTTCCGCCACGATTGAGATTTCATGGAAAGGGTGTATTGAATGTATTTATCGCTCTCTTGCTTTTTCCCAACAGTGTATCCATAGCTTGAGTCATATTCATAAATGTAATCATCAACACTTGTCGCTTCTAATTGGAAGAATGAAAGAGAAAGTAGGCTTGCAACGAAAATGGCAAGGAGCGCGAAGAGTGTGAAAGTGTTCGTAAAATTCGACCGTTTCTTATTGGTATGTGTGTCATGTAGTTTCATGCACGCTCTCCTCTATGGGATTATTATATAGAGTGGGTTTCTCTTAGAAGAATTGAGCCCTCTGCGAGAAAACCCTAGGATATCCTATCACAGGAGAAATAATCGTAAAGCGAGGAGTCGATCTTTTCCCCTATTTTAATGAGGGAAAGTAGTGGGTTTTGAATGTCAGATCGCCATGTTTGCTTGGCTGTTTCCTTTAAATCATCTTTAAAGGTTATTATTTACCATGTTAATTCCTAATTAGGGGGGTAATATGAATAATATTTTTAAACAATCAGGTTCATTAATAACACAGCTTGAGTTGCAAAATAACATTGTTCAAGAGCTTAACAAACGACAGATTGATCAGGCTATAAAGCAAGTCCGAGAAAATCCGCTTATATTGAGATATCTTAATGAGTGGAAAGATAACTTTGACGTAGTCTCAGAGGCGGTTAAGGGAAATGGTGATGCGCTACGCTATGCAAGTGAAAGACTTCGTAATGACAAAGCGATAGCTATTCTTGCTCTTACGAATGCTCCTGAAGTATACCAGTATGTAGGTGGAGATCTTTTAACTGACCCGGAGATTCTCTCATTATGTAATAGAGTTTCTTCTAATAAAGTCGATGATAAGGTTCATAAGGCATTCACTGCCGTTGTTAATCCGCATGGTAAAAAGAAGAATAGAGTAAAATTTCTTAATGATAACGAGAACCACTCTCTCCTTGAGGCTCTTTCGCTCAATAAAGATATAGATCAGATAAAAAAAGAGAGCGATGATATTCGGATGAAGATCAGAAAGAGAATAGAGAAGGAATAGTTGAAGATACACGCAGTCGAGAGTTATCTCGGCTGCTATGATTAAATGACTTTGTCTATCGAGATCATCGCACTAAATGCTACGATAACGAGAAGGGAGAAGCGAAAAACATTCTTTGCCCAAGTCGTATTATCGTCTGTACTAAACCCTTTTATACAAATCCATAGCCAAGCGATGCTTAATAATCCCATGACGACGAGATAGGCTTTCCCAGTGTAGCCTGCATAAGTGAGCATCAGGTTTGTGATCGAGAATAGAATTGTGTAAAAGAGAATATGGATTTTTGTTGTGTATATTCCTTTAACAAGCGGAAGTACAGGGATTGATGCTTTTGCGTATTCTTCGGCTCTATACATTGCGATTGCGTAGAAATGGGGCATTTGCCAAAGCGCGACAATGAGGAAGAGAAGATACGCTCCAGTGTCTAAATTGTTCGTAACAACTGAGTATCCCACTACAGGGGGGATGGCTCCTGAGATACTTCCAATGAGCGTTCCATGAACCGATCTATACTTAGATAAGCCGTATATCACAACATACGCAAAAAAGCCGAACAGAGAAAGTGCTGCTGTCAAAGTATTAGTGTACTCTAAGAGGATAAAGAGGCCGATGAAGCCTAATACTGTTGCGAAAATGAGCGCATTTTGAACAGTGATAATCTTCGTTGGGAGCGCTCTTTTTTTTGTTCGATCCATTTTTTTATCGATATCACGATCGATATAGTTATTGAATGCACATGCTGATCCAATAATACATGAGAGTCCAAAGAGCATTGCTCCGAAGAGCCAAAAGTTAAAAGGCCCTTGTGACGCGAGAAGAAATCCTCCCGCGGCAGTCAAGGCATTGCCAAAGATGATCCCAGGTTTGGCAAGCTGGAAGTAGGTTTTGAGCATTGTGAAATGTGTTTTAAACGTCGGTTGATATCAGAATTCCAGTGTATCAGCTCTTTTGTATTCCCTCTTGCAGCATGACGTTATATTTCAAGTTGTCCATAATCCATAACGTGCCGCCTACTAAAAGGACGACAACCATGGTCATGAAGAGAAAAGCTTGCAAGTTCCAGCGTGGCTTCGGCTCTTTTTCAACATGGAGAAAGAACTTCACTTGAATAGCTGCTTGGATAACGCCAAGGGTAATAAGTGAAGCTGTAAGATACTGCTCACATACTAGATCCTTCACGACGATAAAGTAAGCTAAAAAGGTTAAGACCAGTGAAAAAATAAAGCCGAGAGCATATGAACGGAATGATCCATGCACAGTATTTTGATTCGAGAGTGAGTCGTTCATCATTCTATTTCGCTCCCATCAGGTAGACGATAGTAAATATGAAAATCCAGATAATATCGAGGAAGTGCCAGAAGAGACTAAAGCAAGTTACTCTTCGTAAGGCTGTAGGTGTTAGCCCTCGAAATGCGATCTGTGTTCCAAGAACCACGATCCATAAGAGTCCTGTGAGGATATGAAGACCGTGTGTTCCTACTAATGTGAAGTAAGAAGTAAGGAATGCGCTTCTTTGCCAGCTATTTCCTGTATGGACTAGGTGTGTAAACTCACTGATCTCTAGGACTAAAAAGGACAAGCCTAGTAAAAATGTGGCTCCTAACCAGAAGAGAACATTTTTCTTCTGCAACTTATGAGCGGCCAACATGACTAAGCCTGATGTAAAACTACTTGTAAGCAAGATGAGTGTTTCATTTAAAGCAAACGGCAGATGAAACAACTTTCTAGCTGGAGGTCCATCAAATGTATATGTATGTAAGACTGCATACGTTGCAAAGAGCGACGCGAAGAGAATGCAGTCGGACATGAGGTATACCCAAAAACCAAAGATGGTTTTTGAGTGATTGTCTTGATGCGCATCATTGTTTTCATGCGCTATTGACTGAACTGTTACACCCTGTGACATGTGTATCCTCTCTTCTTCTCAATTGCGGTTTTCAGTCTCGATTTTTCGAACATCTTCTTTGGATACATAATAATCAGTCTCTTCATCAGAAAGGCGGATAATTACTGAGACGATAATTCCGAGTAATCCGACTAATGCAAGCCAGAACATGTACCAGATAAGCCCAAAGGCAAAGAGGAAGCTAAATACGCCAACAAATATCCCTATAGAGCTATTTTTAGGCATGTGAATATCTTCGAAATTCGAGGTAGCTCTCTGAGATATTCCTTTTTGCTTCATATCCCAAAAGGCATCTCTTTCAGAGACATGTGGAGTGATTGCAAAATTGTAGAATGGTGGAGGTGAGGCTGTAGCCCATTCAAGTGTTCTTCCGTTCCAAGGATCGCCTGTAGTATCGGCAAGCTTGTCTCTTTGAAGGTAGCTTACAATAACTTGAGCGACTTGGAGATGTACGCCAATTACGATGATGACAGCGCCAATAGCTGCAATGATAAAGAGCGGCTGCCAGCCGAGACTTGCATCATAGTGATCAAGTCGTCGTGTAGCGCCCATAAATCCGAGTACATACAATGGTGCGAAAGCGAGTATGAATCCAACAATCCAGAACCAAAATGCCCATACACCCAGTCTCTCATTGAGTTTAAAGCCAGTAAACTTTGGAAACCAGAAAGCCAGGCCAGAAAAGAGGCCGAAGACAACACCTCCGATAATTTGATTGTGGAAGTGAGCGACTAAGAAGAGGCTATTGTGAGCTTGAAAATCAACTGCAGGGACAGAGAGGAGGACTCCTGTCATGCCACCAATTGTAAAGGTGAAGACAAATCCCAAAAACCAAAGGACAGGTGTTGTAAAGACGATCCTTCCTCGATACATGGTAACGAGCCAGTTGAAGATCTTCACTCCTGTCGGTATGGCGATAATCATAGTCATGATACCGAAGAACGCGTTGACATTAGCGCCAGCTCCCATTGTGAAGAAATGGTGGAGCCATACGACGAATGAGAAAAAGGCGATCGCGATAAGAGCGTACACCATGGAGGTATAGCCAAAGAGGCGCTTGTGAGAAAACGTTGCAACAACTTCAGAGAATATTCCGAAGATTGGAAGTATCAGGATATATACCTCAGGATGGCCCCAGGCCCAAATGAGGTTTACGTATATCATAGGGTTTCCGCCACGCTCAGGCGTGAAGAAGTGCATACCCATGAGACGATCGAGTGAGAGCATGCCAAGGGTTGCTGTTAGAATAGGAAACGCGCAGATGAGGAGAAGCATGCTTGTCAGTGCTGACCAGACGAAGATGGGCATTTTCATAAGTGTCATGCCAGGGCAGCGCATCTTTAAGATAGTCACTATAAAGTTAATCCCTGAAAGAAGGCTTCCTATACCAGATATCTGAATGCTCCATAGCCAGTAGTCGACCCCAACACCAGGACTGTATTGAATTCCAGAAAGAGGGGGGTAGGCGAGCCATCCAGCGATAGTGAACTCTCCGATAGCCAATGAGACATTCACGAGAAGAGCCCCTGCAGCAAAAAGCCAAAAGCTTACTGAGTTGAGGAAGGGGAATGCGACGTCTCGTGCACCGATCTGGAGTGGCACAATGAGGTTTAAAAGGCCGAATAAATACCCCATGGCGACAAAGAAGATCATCGTAGTGCCGTGGGCAGAGAAGACCTGCTGAAAGTGATCAGCGGATAAGTAGCCGTATGAGTCTCCTACAGACATAACTTGTTGAGCTCTCAACATGCCTGCGTCAATAACGCCTTTTAAGAGCATGGTAGTGGAGACAATGATATACATGGCTCCAATTTTCTTAGGATCGAGAGATGTAAGCCACTCTTTCCAAAGCCATTTCCAGCGTTGTAAGTAGGTTATAAGGGCAATAATTCCAATGCCTGCGAAAACCATGGAAAGGACACCGCCCATGGCTACTTGATCGTGCTTGAAGGCATCGAGAGTTAATCTTCCAAACATATCATTTCCTGAATTGCTTTCGATGGCTAATAGTTGCGTTACGACTTGTCTTTATTCGATCCACACTTTGCATCCACGGATATCAGGGACTGGGAGCATATACTTAATAATAACCCAATCGAAAAGACCCGGATCTTTTAAGAAGTAGGTTGCGTGAGGATTGTCCATGCTAGGCTTTGCAAGAACGGTATAAGCCTCTTGCTCAAGGGGGGTGCCGCTCTTTTTTGCCTCTTGAACCCACTGATCAAATTCTTCTTGTGATGTCGCCTTAGCAGTAAAGATCATCTTTGAAAACCCTTCGCCGCTAAAATTAGCTGATAATCCTCTGAATGTTCCTTTTTCATTCGCGATGAGATGAAGCTGTGTTTTCATCGCGGGCATTGCATAGATTTGACCGCCAAGCTGAGGTATCCAAAATGAATTCATTGGCGCATCAGACGTGATCTCAAAATGGATTGGTGTATTCTCAGGAAATTGTACTAAATTGAGGCTGGCAATCCTCTGCTCAGGATAGATGAAGAGCCACTTCCACTGAAGGGCTACGACTTGGATAGTAAGTGGTTTTTTACCTGTCTCGATAGGCTTAAATGGGTCGAGATCGTGGCAGCTTCTCCAGGTGATTACGCTCAGTATCGCGATAATGATAAAGGGAATTCCCCACCAAACAACTTCAAGCCAGACATTATTATCCCATTCAGGCTCATATCTTGCCTTCTCATTGCTTGCTTGGTACTTCCAAGCTATCCTAGCGGTGAGTGCAAAAACGGGGATAACGACAATCATCATGAGGAGAAAAGCCGTGATCAACAGATCTTTCTCCTTCAGTCCTATTTCTCCTTTAGGATCTAATAGTATGTAGCCTCCCGCGCCTAAATAGACCATGAATGCAAGAGCTGCAACAAGGAAGAAAAGAACAGAGAGGATTAATTTAGCTTTTTTACTCATCTTCAACAGCTTATGATTGCTTTAAGGATATTTATTTAAGACGCGTACCACAACGATGCTCTCTATCACAGTTTAAAGAGGGTTTTGACTCGCTCTTTAAAACAAAAGCTTTATCATGAAGCTTCTGCTGTTGTCCACTATAAAATTGATACTTTCTTAATGCGGTTTTTTCGCTGTTTGGCAATGAGTACGAACTGTATTTAATTTAAGATATGAAAGGAGTCTTATAGCCCTGGGTTTCATGTCAGGGCTATAGTACTGAGTGAATTTGCATCACAGTTTTTTAGTTCTGTTCTTGATTTTCCGTATACCATTTCTTAAGAATCGCTGCGCCTTTTGTAGACTGTGAGAGGCATTCGAATTCGACAATCTGTTCCATTAAGGGAACACAGAATAAATCAAGATCTTCCTCCAGGCTTTTCTTTTGATCATTATCCATTCCTTGAACAGTGTATCTTTTCTTGGCTTCCTCTCTTATCTGAGAAATAGAACTAGACGTTTTGTTATAACGTCTATTTTGATAAGAGTGATCATTTTCAAAATAGTCAGATATCTCCTTCTCGTCATCAAAACCGATGAAGTATACTGATTGTGGAAAGCGAGCCGACCCTTCTATAGAGACTTTGTCACCTTCGCTGTTTCCTCCAATTGTTTTCCATAGCGTATCGACATTATTTAGAAGAAGTTCGCAAATCGCTTTTGCTTCTTCCGATTGCAAATATCCCTTTGTTTGGTTTAATGCCTCGTATAAGGCATCTTTGCTGAGCTCTTCGTACTTGCCTCTTTTCAGAAAGAGGGGTGTCCAATTCTTCCCATCGTTACTTAGAGAAAACGTAAGCTTGTTTTCTTGTAGGCAAGAGAATAAGCGCTCTGTAACTTCGTGGAGGGCGGATTGGTCTATGGATTCGGATGAGTTGCCTGCAATAGACACTATTTCCGTTTGTAGTTTTTGAAGAAATGAGTGCTTTACCTCAGCAGCCTTCGAGTTGATAATGACTTGATCTGAGAATCCAATCCATCGCTCAGTATCCTTATCTCGAAGTACACCATGATTGAATCCTGGATCATTTCCAGGTTCTAACACTTTTTTTCCGTGCCTATGTGTACTTAATTCAGCTGAAAAAGCTGCCTGACTTCCAAGGCCGATAATTGTTCCGCCATAACGAAGCATGCCAGGATAGGTAGACATGAACGCCGCATTATAAGTTGCGTGTGAGTAACGAATGCCAGATCCGGCAACCTGGAACATAACATCCATTTTTGGGGTTGCATGAAAGAAAAGGGGGATGTCGATGGCCTCTCCTGTCATCATCCGCTCTATACGGCTCTCTTGCCTACGGATCACATTTTTTATCTTCGACTCAGCGATTTCGTACGCTTTCACTTTATCATTTGATTCTGTAATGAATTTATTTAATTCTTTAGAAGGAAGGTTTGGAATGGCTTTTGGCTTTTTTGAAGCTTTTTGTACTTCTTCAAGAAGAGCTTTTGCGTTCTTTAGCGTTATGTCGGCCAGATCTTGATTAGAAATTGGAGTAGAGAGCTCATCGTTCTTTACTGACATAGAATAGAAGTTAGAGGTAGTAATATCAAACGTAGATACTCCCCAAGTTTTTGATTGGATTTTCTCACGAAGCTCTTTGGGAGTGGTTTGGGATTGCATCATTTTCCAAACAGAGCCTTGTCGATGAAGTTCCATCATTTCAATAGTTTGCCCTAAGAGATCTTCTGTTGCATCCAATAGTTGCTTTGCTTGATTACCTCTTTCGATTCTGAATTTGCTTTTATTTTCTTCAATAAACTTTATCTGCTCTTGAAGATTGTAGAGTTTGAGAATTATCAGAGGTGTTGAGAAAGAAGAGATATTATTCTGAATATATGTAGTAAGTTTCTCGATCCTATCTAAATGAGATTTTACTTCATTAGGCTGAATGCTGACTTTTTGAGCCATCTGATACACAGTTTTATCAAACCATGTAGCAAGTGCCGTAAACTCTTGGCAATATTCATTGAACTCTTCAGCCTTATTAAGCCACTCATTGAGTGTCGCGGTATCTATGCCTAGTTTGGTGGCTATCTCTTCAGCGGTGAATGTAATATCAAGCGATTTGATTTGTTCAACTGAGTGAAGGCTCTTTCCATGTTTCTCTATACATAATTTTGCAAATTGATCGGCTATTCGCTGGGCACGTACCTCGTGTACACTCATATTATAACATGCCGCGATTTCTTCATCTGTTGGCTCTGTTTGCCCCTCTTGTAACATCACTTTTGTATGGGCAACCTTGTGAGCAAAATCAGCTTCAAATTGCTTATTAATGAGATCTTTCTTCTTCTTAGGATCTCGCTCTTTCGTGATTTTATGATGAGCGATCAACTTTTCTTTCGCGAACGTGATGAGACGTTGTGTTGCATGTGATACACGATCACTGTCGTTTGAGGAGAGCGGCTTTTGGGAAAATACATCCTCAGCTGAGAGCGTATCTGGAATATCTGCTTCAGTAAATTCTTGAGCTTTTTCGTTATTGAATGCTGTAATTTTTGATCGGTTGAACCTACCAGATGTGCTATGAGGGATATTTTGTGAGAAGTTTTGGGTAGCAAGTCTGTTTATGCTCGCTTTGATTTCTTCCGGGATATTTGTTTTGAAGAGTTGATGAATTTTCTTCTTATTATAGGTGGAAATTTTTGCAATTAAGAGATCTGTTGTACTCTTATCTAGCTGCACTTGTTGTTCGCTAATGAAAGATGTTATAGATTTAAGGCTAGTACCTCCGAGCTCGAAGAAGGAGAGAAATGAAATCCAAGCTCTCTTGATCAGATGGAGATCATTGAATCGCACATACTCGATCTCTCTTTCTTCTCCATGACCTATTAGCCGCAGTATCCCTTTCTTAGGGCCGCTTGATTGGTTCTCTTTCGCCCATGTTTCAATTGATTTTTTGGATTTTACGTCCATCACATCCTCTCACATTGAATCGCAAAAATTGGGTTGTAAACCTTAAAAGTTTATTTGTCAAAGTTGGGTTTGAAAGAGCTTGTTTAATAGTTAAGGTTATTAATCCTTTTTTCTGAGGATTAATTACAGAGCAATTAAAGCTATATTAGAGAAGAAATATTGGAGAGTCTTCTATTGCTCTTTTGATACCGCTAGAAGGCTCTAAAATTGTCTCTTTTCTTAAGAAGGGGTTAAAGGCTAATCTAGAGGATCACTGGTTCCTTTATAGAGATAGTAATTTTCGCCTTCAAATTTCTCATTGATCCTACCTTGTTTTAGATACACGTTTCGTCCTGATTCAGTGAAACCGCCCTGAGAGTAGAAGATCAGGTTCGTATGTTTTTTTGTAAAAGAGGGTCCCCACTGATCAACAACTTCATGATCTCGCTGTCTTTTTCCTACGTCATGTGCAAGAGAAGACATCTCTTCTTTCGAGAATTCTCTCTCGAGCATGCCGATAACTTTTTTTAGCTTTTCTGCAGCTTCTTTCGGCTCTTCTGCTACTACATAAAGGAGGAGCTTTGGCTCGCATGGGTCATCAGGGACTTTATGACCTGATTTCCTTTCAACATCACAAGCTATTTTAGCATCGAAGGAGATTCCTTCCTTTTTGGCAGCCTCGATAACTCTATGAAGAACAATATAAAAGTTTTCACGTGTTGGATTGAGAAAGACTTTCCACATTCTTCTGGCATCCTCATATCCTCCACGGATGCTTGCAGAGGTGTCAGGGTGTCCAACTATGAAGAATCTCCACATTCCACCCCATTGAGAATCTATGTTATGATGTTTGAATACGGCCTCAGCTTTTTGTTCGTGAGTCTGAGCTTTGTTGACCTCTTCGGCAAGATCGTAAGGTAGTTTCTTTGATGCAGCCGACTGAGGAAGGCCTTCTTGAGACTTTGCACGGTCGTTGAGTCTCTTAATGGGATTTTGAGGGGTTGGCAAGGAGCTATCTTCTAAATCCTGTGTTTGGCGAATATTTCTATGAATATTCTGTTTGCCGAGATGGCTGATTTCCTGAATTTTGAACAGCTTGCTTGCATTATGTTTGTGTATTTTTAGATTCAAAAGTTGGATCGATGAGTTATCAAGAGAGAGATGTTCTAGGTTTGAGTCAATGAACCTAGCAACTGATTTAAGACTGTAATTACCGAATTGGAAAAATGATTGGAATGAAATCCAGATTTTTTCCAGAAATGAGATATCCTTAAAGTGCACATACTCAATATGTCTATCAGTGCTTGACCCAGCAAGTTTAAGAATACCTATGCGTTTAGTCTCTTCTTTATTTTCTGCTGCCCAGTTCTGAATAGCTTGTTGAGATCTTATGTCAATACTCATGCATGATTCTCCGCTCAAATCTTCGCTCTATCTTTCCATGTATATTTTAAAATTTATTCTGTCAATGGAGGGTTCTGTTAATTAGACTAACAATGAATTTGTCATTAGTTATCAAATGATGTTAAAAGGGTCATTGCAATCAGCCTATTAAAAGACTCTCACGTATAAAGTGGTAATATCATCGATGTCTCAATGCTCAATGCATACTAAGTCTTCTCATGAAAAGGCTTCATATTATACATGCCCTATGCATCCAGAAATTCAGCAAGATGGACCAGGCTTTTGTCCTATTTGCGGTATGGATCTAGAGCCTCAGGGAGTTGTAGAAGATGATGTGAGCGATGAGTCAAAAGATATGATAGCTCGCCTCAAGGTTGGTGCTTCTCTTTCCATTCCGATACTCATCCTTGTTATGTCAGAGATGTTTTTTTTAAACGAGTTTGTACAATTAGAGACATCTGCATGGCTTCAATTCATTTTAAGTACGCCAGTCGTTCTCTGGTCTGGGAAGCCGATTTTTGAACGTGGATGGCTTTCCATTAAAAATCGATGTCTCAATATGTTCTCTTTGATAGCTTTCGGAACTGCAGCTGCATACTTTTTTAGTATATTCTCATTTTTCTTCCCTCAGCTATTGCCGCGCGCTTTTAAGACTCATGGTCAGGCTCCTCTTTATTTTGAGACAGCGGCTGTCATCATCACTTTAGTCCTTTTAGGGCAGATATTAGAGATCAAAGCTCGATCAAAGACTGGTGCGGCTATACGCTCACTCCTTGATAAGGGAGCGAAGACAGCTTGGTTGGTTAAAAATGGCACTGAACAAGAGATCCCAATTGAGCTGGTACAAGTTGGAGACATACTTAGAATTCGCCCAGGAGAAAAGGTGCCTGTCGACGGAGTGATTATTGACGGTGTAAGTTCAGTTGATGAGTCTATGCTTACAGGGGAGTCTTTCCCTGCTGAGAAAAAGAAAGGGGACTCAGTTGTTGGAGGAACACTGAATTCCGCAGGCAGCTTTTTGATGAAGGCCCTAAAGGTAGGAAATGACACTGTTTTATCTCGTATTGTTGAGATGGTTTTGAATGCTCAACGAAGCCAGGCGCCAATTCAGCGAATTGCTGATAAGGTCTCTAGCATCTTTGTGCCTATTGTTATCGGAATCTCACTTATTGTTTTCTTGACATGGTCTCTTATTGGGCCTGAGCCGCGACTTTCCTTTGCATTTCTTGCCAGTCTTTCAGTTCTTATTATTGCCTGTCCTTGTGCTCTTGGCCTTGCAACTCCTATGTCGATCATGGTTGGTATTGGGCGAGGGGCTGAGATGGGTCTTTTATTCAAGAATGCAGAGGCATTAGAAAAACTGGAAAAGGTCGATATCATTATTGTTGATAAGACAGGGACTCTCACTGAGGGAAAGCCACAAGTATCAAAGATCGAAGCGTATAATGGCTTTAATGATCAAGATGTCTTGAGAAGTGCTGCATCATTAGAGTCTATGAGTGAGCATCCCCTAGCTCACGCAATCGTTCAAAGGGCAAGGGAGTTGTCTCTTCCTCTTCACGCTGTTTCAAACTTTTGTTCAATCGCAGGTGAGGGAGTAGAAGGAAAGATTCATGGCACGAACGTACTCGTGGGAAAGGCTTCTTTTTTGAGAGAACGGGGAGTTAAAGGAGTCGTTATAGATGATATCCAAAAGAATCCGGAAAATTGGCAATCGACTGTATTCATATCAATTGATGATCAATTAGTTGGGGCGATCTCATTACGAGACAATATAAAGAAGACAGCTTACTCAGCAATTGAAGATTTACATGCTATGGGATTACGTGTGGTGGTCCTTTCGGGAGATAATGAGGCGCCTACTCGATTAGTTGCAAAAGAGCTCTCAATCGATGAATATCACGCTCAATGTACGCCTGGGTCTAAACTGGCATATATTCAGAGATTTAAAGAGACCGGTTTTATTACATTAATGGCAGGAGATGGGATTAATGATGCTCCAGCATTAGCTATAGCCGATGTTGGCGTCGCAATGGGAACAGGCACTGATGTGGCCATCGAAAGCGCTAGTGTAACATTGGTGAAAGGTGATCTCTTAGGTCTTCATCGAGCAATGAGACTAAGCCGCCATGTCATGCAAAATGTAAGGCAGAATCTATTTTTCGCATTTATCTATAATTGTTTAGGGATAATAGCGGCCGCTGGAGCTTTGTATCCATTCACAGGCATCTTATTAAATCCGATGATTGCAAGTCTTGCTATGTGCTTGAGTTCTCTTTCAGTTATTATAAACTCATTGCGCTTGCGAAACATGAAAATTAATTAATCTGCCATAATCAATAAACTATATAATAATGGTAGTCGATTTTGGAGATGAAATGACTGTATTGACTCGATGCTTTTTCTTGTTTCTTTCGTTATTTGTATTTTCTGGCTGCATGGCAGAAGAGTCAGGACTTGTCTCTCTTAAGCGAGTGGGATCTGATACTGAGTTGTTACAAAAGGCCTACGCTACATATGTGCTCTTTAAAGAGACGGGATCGCCGTATGCGCTATCAATGAGTGATCGAGCTTCAGTCCCTTTTGAGGCATTTCAAGCTCGAGCTCAGCAAGAGATGAATCTTCCTCATCTTCCCTTTGTAGGCATCTGGCTCATTGAAAGGGATGATTCCTCAATTGGAGCTATTGAGATCGCGCCAGTGGATTTAGGAGGTGGCTATATTGAGATCGGTGTCTTCACATTGAAAGATCGTGCGCAGTCGGGAGATGCGGAGAAAGCGATGCGTATGATTTTTGAGGGTCATATACAACCATACATCGGAAAAAGGCTGAAGCTTGTCTCTCTCTCATCGACTGGGTTCTCAATCGAGGAAAAAGAGTTTCGAGGGCTTTTGGCTAGTATCGATCCGCATAATATCCCTTCACTTATTGTCTTTACTCGTCTTGGATTTTCTCTTGGGGCTTATAAGAAGTCTTCCAGCACAAACTCCAAGAATCGACTCTATCTCTATAATCCTGCAATTGAGCTCTCTAAAACTCAAGCAAATCAGTTGGGTGGAATTCAGAAGGCATTAAAGATGATGACGAAGAAAGAGACACGCGGCGAAGGAATAGAGAGTCTGGAAGCCCGTTGGTCAGAGCTTCCCTCTTATTGATCGCCGTTATTCATTACTCAATTGGAAGGGATAATTTTTTCTCTTTATAGAGTGCTTTAATGATACCCTTGTGTTTTGGCCATTTATTCAGAAGCTGAGTATAGGTAGTTTCAAGCTCTCCAAGGGTGTGAACTTCTTCGAAGCTTCTTATGACTGGCTCATGGGCTTCAGAGCGCTCAAAGCGCGCTCGCTTATTTGCTTTACATACGCGAAGGCTTAGCTTAAACCAAAAGACATAAAGGCCAATATATAAAGCGTACAGCGTAACTTCTACAAGTCCTTCTAACAGTCTCCACCCAGAAACAAGATCTTTGATCATTGAGATGAGAGTAACGACGAGGACGAAAGTGAGAAACTTATTGCCAAACCTTTTATATGTGAAAAAGTAGAAAATCCCGAATGTGGCAGCTTTTGCGCATAGATCGATTGTTGCTTCTTGAGGCTCATCCGGAGAGTTGCTATTCGCAAGAGCTAACGAGAGAAGAAGATAAAGAAGAGGGGGAACGACAAATAAAAAGAATGTCGTAATAAGCCATTTCTTTCTAAGTTTTTGGTCTTCAGTATTTAGCGTATTTTCACTCATAGTGATTCTAAGAATAAGTTTTTTCAGATGCAATTCATTAACTTAAAGTCTTACCTGAATAATTTTTTTTATTAAAAGCTGTTTCGTGTTTAGGAATTCAATAGCCACTTTTCCGTATCGATATTTTTCTATATGCTTGACAAGCGTATTGTTTAATGCCTTTAAATATCTCACGAATCTCTATAATACATTATTATGTCTTCAATTTCTTCTCTTACGCCTTCTTCTATTGTCATAAACCAAAATCACTCTCAAACTTCTACTGAGCCTCAAGCAGCACTCATTCCTTACTATGGAGATCCTTCTCTTTCTAAGATCTCAAATGTCATGCTGCGCGCGATCCATGGGAATAGCTGCCTCAAGGATGCTCAAGTGATTTGTATAGGGGATTATCACTCAGATAGACTTCAAAAGTTCATCAGGGCAAAGATGATCAATGAGATTATCTCAGCAAAGAGTACAAGAGATAAAATCTATTTTTTACTCGAGGGGGTAGAGGGAGATCCAACTGATTCCCATCAGGTAAAGAGCTCGCAAGAAGCCTTTGATGAGGCTTACGAGTGTTTAGTTGGTAAAGATCTTATTCGTCATCCACATACTATTATGGGATGGGATAATGAAGTGTTCTTTTGTTTCTCGCAGGAACTAATACGGAGAATTCAGGTAGAGAGGAGAACTCTTGAGCTATTGAATCGGATACGGGCCCTAAATGTAAGTGAATCAACACAAGATGCAATTAAGATAGTTCTAAATAAGATTAATGAACTCGCTGACGGGGTGATAAACGTTGCGAAAGTAAGAAATCTTTCTCTTTATCAATCAGTTAAAGATCTTCATCAAAAAGATCCTCAGTCGACAATCATTGTTATTGCTGGGCGTCGCCACTTCGAGTCAATATCACAACAGATAAACGATATCTGCCATTGTGTATTAGAGATAAAAACTGTCCCATCTCAACTTACAGGATTTAAGTTTTTAAATTCATTATACGGAGAGACAGACGTAAGTGAGCCAGTAACGAGCTCGAGCAATACGTAATCTGTGAATGTAATTGAAGCAAAAAGAGTGCTCGGGGTCGGACTCGAACCGACACGGGATTGCTCCCAGGGGATTTTAAGTCCCCAGTGTCTACCATTTCACCACCCGAGCATTGGAATGTGGTATGTGGCAAAAGTGGTCGTTACTATACCAGTCTTCTAGAAATCCCTGCAAGTATCTTCATCTGTTTGTTCGCATTCTCATTAAGTATTAATGACATTTTGGGCAATTAATGGTCTTTGTTGGCAACAAGTCTCTGCTGGAATGGCTATTTCTCAAGAATCGTTAACTCTTCTACTTAATGCTTATTGTTAAATTAATTATTTGATAATGAAAGGGATGTATGTGACTTAGTATATAAACGAGACTGATAGCCAACTCTATGAGCTTGCATATAGATCCTACTTCAAACAAGTACAAATCAACTCTTGATTCTTCGCAAATGAAGAAGAGTCTGGGTGGAACAAGATCATTCTCAATTCGTGAAATAGTAGGAAGCGTTGTAGGCACTATCCGCTCTATATTTCATTCTAAGCGCTCATCCAAGGCTGTTTCATCAACGAAGATTGTGAGATCAGCAACGAGCGAGGGTATATCTGACCAAGAAATTAGGAGACATGTTAGCGAAGTAAAGCATGGAAGTGTTGATAGAGTCGTAGTTGGACAAGAGGTAAAAGAAAATCTGAATCAGATCCAATCTGAATTTTATCAATTTGTTACGCCGGCTTTAAAAGAGAGGTCTCCTGATCTGTATCAAGGACTTGAAGCATCACTAAGAAGATTGGAGATGCTTTATGGAAAGAATGACGCTGACGAAGAAGAGATCCTCCAACTTGAAAAACAGCTTAGGCAGCATATAACTTCATGTAAGTCAGGATCGGTAGCTTTAAAAGAGCTTACAAAAATTGGGCACGGAAAAGCCAAGGATGTCTGGGCTTTTAAAGGGCGTCCTAAGCATGTGTTTTATACGCCTGTTGAGGCGAGCGCTTTGTTTAATAGTAAAGAGTCAGAATTGCGAAGAGAGACAGCTACAGCTCGAGATGTTCGCAGTTTCTTTGAGAAGAATGGGGTGCATATTTTTCTCGAGAGGGGATTAGTAGATAGGAGAATTGGCAAGACCGAGGAAGAGAGATCAGCAATCGCAATGCACTTAGCTGCTCAATACGGCACCATAGATGAGATTATCAACAATGTCAGCGGTTCAGACGATGTTATACTATTCGCTGACCTCACCTCTGTATTACCAAAGTCTACATCTATTAAAGAACGAGCTCAGCTCGTTACGTCTTTAAAATCGTTCATTTTAGAATTAAAAACTGATCCTACGAAATTAGAAGAGCTCTTGAGCTCTGTGAAAGGGCTTGCTGTTGATCTTACAGAAGTCACTGGTGATGAGCAAATCAATGGAAAATATACAGTGCGGACCGAGAAGGCAATAGGGGACTTAGAGAATGCCTTAATAGGAAAAAATAAAGCTGAAATCTTCTGTTTTCCTAGGAATTTAGTGTTGGGCAGGCAGTTTTTACAAGGGATGGCACATTTACATAAAGCTTCCTATGTGCATGGAGATCTCAAGCCAGAGAATGTCTTAGTATACGGAAAGAAGAAAGACAGTGCGATAGAAGAGATAGCTGAGGTAAGAGTTGCAGACTTTGGCAAAGCCCAGAAAATATCTGATGATTCAAGAGTTATGTACACGGGCAATCCTCGCTTTGCAGCCCCTGAGGGAGTTTTGAGCAAGCAATCAGAGGTGTATAGCTCTGCGCTTATATTGATACGTATGCTTGAAGAGGAGCTGCTTGTTGAGAAGGATTTGCTCAAGGAACCTGATAACGTAGATTCAATACCACCAAACGAGGCAAGAAGGGGAATCGAGAAATTTCTTATTAAGAGTGCTGACTGCCCTCAGTCAGAGGTAAAAAGCCTGCGAGGAAAAGTGCGAGTGTACAGTCGGTCATTCAGTATGGCTTTAGGAAATCGCTTGGGGGTTAGATCTGTTAACGAGAATGCAGAAAGAGAAATCCATGGCTATATTGATGAACTTGTGTCAGGGCTTATAAGCAAGCATTCATTGGATGAGAAGGCAATTAATGAGCTTGGCGATTTGCTTAAGACAATGACAAATTCAGATCCTGCTAAGCGAGGTGATTTAAGTTCTGCTCTTAACAAATTCGAGGATATCATGCGCCAAATAAAGACTTGACGAGTGATATTATTCTTTAAGCCAAAAAATCTTTTTTTTCGGTTGAATCCCTTCCATATCTTCTGATTATCTAATTGTTTTTTTCTTTGACAAAGATGTTTTTATATTTTAATCGCAAAAATCATAACTCATTTTCCTGTTTAAATTTTTATTAGAGATAGTTTTATGTCCATTGATCCGAATACTGTTTTTTTGTCTCAGCAGCAGTCCCAGGTAGAAGAGATTTGGAAGGACTCTCAAGTAATCGAAAACGACAGCTCTGCTAGAAAGGATCAATGGATAGGCCGCACAGTTCAGAGGTGTGAGGAAAATAGGCTTACATCTCTTTTCAAGGCCAGCTCATCTCGTGAATCTCCACATGATAATAGTAGAGAATTAATACAGGATAGTTCTGATACTGAAGAATACTCAACAGAAGACTTGAGAATTCATAAACCCCTTAAAAGAAGCATATGTAACTACTGTTTTTCACCTCATGGAGAGCTGTCTGAGCTAGACTCAAGTGTAGATTATAAAGATATAACCCCGCTGTCGATGGATGGATTGGGTAAGTATCAGACTGCAATTCAAATTGGGAATAAAGCCGCAAGCTTAGTCTATTTACAAAAAGCTCTTGGAGAAGAGGCCTCAGTTCCTCATTTTTTGCCTATCCAACACAAAGAGATATTGCGCCATATCCTTACTTACTATCCCGCATATGAAGAAGATTGGGTCCAAGTCCAGAACTCATTGTCTGATGAAACCCTTACCGAAGATAGCTTGAATTTTCTTTCTCAGATACAAGAGCGGATAGAAGACCTGTTCAAAACACATCGTTTTAATACATCTTCGATTGAGAATTTCCTTTCTCAGTTTGATGAGGAGTCGCTTCTTATGGTGAGAAGCTCTGGGATGGAAGATTCTATTTACCATACGAATGCGGGAGGAAATCTGTCTGTAGCTGGAGTAAGAATAGCTCATGAAGCGATATCAGAGGCTATTGGGCAGGTTGTTGCCTCATATTTCTCACACCGATCAATGACGCAAAGATCATTAGTCAAAGATTCGTTATCAAAGACGCCTCTTTTGCCTGTTTTTCTCCAAGTTATGATCGGCGAACGTATTGGTAATACGAATCCTTTGTTAATTCCTGTGTCTGGCGTTGCGTATACTGAAGAGGTATTAGGGCAAACAGAAGGCCTTTATCAGATACAAGCAACTTTTGGTCATAATGAAGGTGTTGTCGATAGTCTTCTTCTTGTCGATACCTATTATGTATATAAAGATGGCTCCCATCATGATGTTATTCGTCCGAAAACAAGAAGATTAGTAGCAGATATGAAAGGAGGATATGAGCTTGTTGAAAATCCAACGTCGTTTATTGAGCGGTCAGCGCTGTCTCACGAGTTGATTGTAAGACTTCGACATGTTTTGGATCGCATTCATTCACACTATGGCTTCGCTGTCGATGTTGAATGGGTATATGACCAGTCTCAAGATCAATTCTATATTGTTCAGGTGAGGCCTATAGTTCATCGTGTCAGCTCATCTCCATCGTATCTTGACTTTGAAGCTCTTAAAGAGAAATCAGCGATTCAGTTGATATTACAGGGCGAAGTTGTTGCGATGGAAGGTGGACAGTGCCTTTGTATAGAACATCCTGAAGAGATTCTTTATGAAACTAACTTGGAGCGTGCCTTTTCGGCCTTCTCACAGAGGGCAAACATTGGTCTTGCAGACTCCATCAAGGCCGTTATTGTTAATCGTGCGGAAGTTGCAACTTCTCACTACGCTTGCGTATTGAGAGAACTGGGAATCCACGTTTTCACATGTAGCGAGTTCAACTCAAATATATTTAGCAAGAAGGGAGATGGAAAAATCCTCTTTCTTGACTCGCAAACAAGTCGAATAATCTTAGCGAAATTTCAAGACTCTCCTTTGGATGCGAACTTGTTGTCGGTCATACGTTCTGGATGGTATCGGCATCCAATTCATGCCATTGAATCGATTCAAAAACGTGAATTCCAGGATAAAGAGATTGTAAATCTCCTATGGAAGACTTTCATGGTAAGTGAGAGCGAAGAGCATGAAGCAGGAGATAAAAGAGACGTAAGAGGGCTTCTTGCAGATCTTTCTTCACACGATATTACCGTGGCCAAGAGCGCTATGAGGCAGCTTGCAAAATGGCTCTACCATACGATTAGCTCACTTACTGATAGCTCAGAGAAAAGAAGAGGAGTCGAAATTCTCAAGAATATCCTTCTCATCGGGCTTCAAATTGAAACTGGTAAGCATATGTATCGTATGCATGCAGCAAAACGAATAGAGGCTCTCCTTCTACAGAGGAATTCAGCTGAGATTGTAAGAGCTGATTCGCTTCTTCAATTGCTTTTAGAGCGCTCACAGTTGAGAGAATTCGATCTTTCTTACTTCCCAAAACCTTCTGTCTTAGAGCTGGAAAAATTTGTATTCTTTGAGAATAGGGCGAAAGCGATTCATAGAGAGCGCCTCGTGTATACAAATCATGAAAACGAAGCTCCCTGTATTGAAGAGATAAGACGAGTATTCACGCTTTGCCAGGTTGCAAAAAAAGTCATTCTGTCTCCAAAGATCGCTGAAGACTGGAGTCTGTTCTTTCAAAAAATTTTATCAAGCAAATCAAGATTCGCCCTTTCAAGACTGGTGGAAATGATAAAAACATTTCAACGGCTTCATGTCTTGGAAAGCTGGGTGAATATCTCGTTTCCTGAAGCCTATAAGAAGTCACTTGAGGATATAGCAGATACTCTTCAGCTCATGCATCTCGAGTTAAGGGAGATACGGAGTGCTCTAGAGCAAGTGAGTGAGGCTAATGATCATCTTCAGGAGTTCAAAGAGAGGGAGGCTCTCTGGGCTGATTCTGATAAATTCGAGGAACTATTCAATCAATTTAATGAGAAAGTGTTCTCTCGGTTTTATGAGTTTCAAAAAACATATTTTGCCATCCACGATGGTAAGACTATCGTCAAGACTGCATTCATGAAATATTTTCATGCGGTCATTGATGTATATGACCGCGCTATTAAGATTATGAAGAGTAGTCCTCTTTATGCTGATCGCTCTCTACAAGCGATTCGCTTTAAAGAAATGCTTATTCCATATCAGAATGTCGTGAATTATTGGGTAAGAACAATATCCTTTGATCTTCTTAAAGAATGGACTCGAGCGATCCACCCTTCAATTCGAAAGGAGTGTCATGATGATTTTAGAGAGGGAGCTCTCGAGCGAATAAATGAGCAATTTGAAGCTATAGAGGATCTATCCGAAGCTCAGCTTTACCCCACTCCAGATTTTAATGTAAGTGCTGCCGTTATTAATAGCGGGAGAGCCGATAGTCAGTACTCTCTACATAGATGTACTCTCGAGGATCTCTTTACGCTTATGCATCAGGATGTCTTAGCGGCTTTCATGGCAACCCATAAAGAGCAATGGGAAGAGTTATTTCCGGATGAGATGCGGCTACTTCATGAGACAATAACATCTATTCAAGACTCAATTGAATACATGGAGACGATTCTTGAAATAAAAACCAATATACTCACCACTGAATATACGCACCCACGTTTAACAACAAAGTACAATATCCCCATTAAGAATCATAGCACGGTTATTGAAGTAGTATACGATGTCATCAAGAAGAATGCTCGAATTGATGTGAAGATGATAGGGCATAATATGAACGATCGCATGACTCAAACTGCTGAGAAGATTTTCATGCGCTCTATGGCAGCAGGGATAGAATTTCATGAAGTGCCACTCTATGATGAAGTAAAAAGGGCTTTAACTTTCTCTGTACATCTTTTTGAGAGCGATCTGCAAGGAACTCATAAGTTAGATTGCATTCGATTAACACTCCTTGAAGCAATACACGATACGTTGGCAGGAACTTGGGGAGTTATTCAAAACTACAATCTCGATGAACTTGATCAAGTAGATATGGATGTTTGGACACATATCATTTCTAACTCGAGGTATGCGCAGCATTTTTTGCTGCATGGGGGATATTATTACGTTGAGAAGCTTATCTTGCGATTAATACAGCATAAAAGAGAAGACATTTTGAGCAGTTTATTAGCGAACTATGGAGTCCAAATTCCTTCGACAGATGAGTCTTTAGAATTTAAGATAGCGAGGGCTTGTCTAAATGGAATTCAATCTGGAATTTTTCAGGTAACATTTACTCGAGAAGGATTCCTGCCATTTACTGGTGTCTCAAGCTTTGATAAGTTTGTTGAGAGCTTCTTACGAAGAGATCCAAAACATCTTCATCTTGCTTTTGAAGAGAAGAAGACGGTCTATTCCGAGGAGAACTCTCTGGGAGAGAAGCTGTTTTCGGCAAATCTCCACTTATGGATGTTTTCTTCTCTTATAGCTGGTCGCTCAATGAGTGAAATAGAGAGCTTAAAAGCTAAAGACTTCATAGTATTTTTAGCTCAGAGTGATCTCTTTGACTCACTTGCTCTCATCTATATTCTACATTGCCTTCCTGATTCTGAAAGGGTTCCTCCTTCAGTACGATCATTGATTGAATCTTCTTTAGAGGAGAGGTGGATTGATGTACGAGTTGTTTCGCGTCAGCTCAGATCTTTTAAGAATTGGAAAAATGTTAAGACGGGAGAGTTCGTTTTTATTCAGGTTAACGACAGCTCGTTAATGGTTGCCAAAGTGGTGAGGATTACGCCTTATGGGGTAGAAGTTCAGTTCAAAGAGGGGAAGAGTAGGTTAATAACAGACATAGCTCAGATTAAGCGAGTATAGATGATGAGCTCCTCCTCCCGGCATAGGGAGGAAGAGATCGCTCATTCCTTATGTGCTGAGATTTTTCACAATGTGATCAATATTGATGATCTCAGCTTGCTGGAGCATGATAAGAAGGATGCTAAGAGGGACGATATAGCGAATGAAGAAATGCCATATCTCAAAAAGCTTTCCGAAGTTACTCGATTGGGAAAACTCTTGACGGAGTTTTTCTTTATCCATTTTATAGCCAGTAAAGAGCGCTATCATAAGAGCTCCGACAGGAAGTAGCCAGTTTGAGACGAAGGAGTTAATTGTCTCGAAGAAGTTCTTGCCGTAGAGAAGCTCCCAGTTAGGAAAGATGAGGCCTGTGTTGGAAAGCGCGCTTGGAAGGCCGAAAATAAAGCATGCTAATCCTACGACAATACTTGCCTTCTTTCGTGGCCAGCCATAGATTTCAATAATTGTTGCCACAACAACCTCTACTAAGGCTATAGCTGATGTCAGGGCAGTAAAGACAAAGAGTGCAAAGAAAAGCGTTGAGATTATCAATGCTCCTGGAAGTTGAGAGAAGAGGAGTGGCATTGTCTTAAAGACGAGGCCAAATCCTGCCTCAGGTGGTCTATTCGCTGTAAAGACGATAGGAAATATTGAGAGAGCGCACAATGCTGAGATCAAGATAACCATTGAAGAGATGATTGATGCGGTCTTCGGGATGTCTTCTTCTTTTCTCATGTAGCTGCCGTAGGTGATCATTACACCTTGACCTAATGAGAGGGTGAAGAGAGCGAGGCCTAATGCTTCTAAGATAGATGATGGTTTAAGCTTACTTGTGTCGAACGCTAAGACAAACTTTGCCGCAGGGATAAAGCCATCTAAAGACATATTATAGGCGAAGAGGCATACGAGAAGAACAAGGAGCGAAGAAGTCATAATAGTACTCCAGTACTCGATACCATTTCGAATACCGTGATAAACAACATAGACTGTGATCATGGTAAAGATTGCATGCCAGAAAAGAGTGATATCGCCGCTTTTTGAGAGAATGTCGAACGCTTGCTCAATTTGCTCAGGGCTCTTGCCAATCCAAAATTGCTGAAGCGACATAAAAGCGTAGTTCATGCCCCAGCCGGCAAGAACGCTATAGTATGACATGATAAGAAACGATGAGGCAACGCCTGCAATACCAGCAAATTTCCAGCCAGTTGAAGGATTGTCAAGTGTTGGAAATGCAAGGACTGCGCCTCGCTCTGATGATCTTCCAATGATAAGCTCGGCAACAAAAACAGGAACACCAATTAAAAGGGTGGCAAGAAGATAAACTGTGAAGAAGGCTCCTCCGCCATTTTCACCTGTAATATAAGGAAATTTCCAGAGGGTGCCTAGGCCGATTGCAGAACCTGCAGCTGCCATAACGAAGCCTAGCTGCGAGCTCCAGTTTTCACGTTGCTTACTCATATGAATGTAATACCTAATTCGTGAGGAACTTTTATCTTGTCTCAGTATCTCTTTCGATGAGACTCGGATCCTCAAACATTATCAATGTAAATGAACTCTAAAATACAATTTTCAGGTTGCGATCTTCCTGACTCTCAAAAATAGTTTTACTGAGAGCGAGGGAGACAAAAAATACAATAATTGTGGGATGGAGATTATGAAATGGTGGGGAGGACCCACCCTGTACCGAATGTGGTAGAGGTAGTGAGGGAGCTAAAGGAAGTGGCTACAAAAAAGTATTTCTGTTCCATAAGGAATAACTATACTTTGAGTTCTAGCTTCTGATCAAGTATAATTTTTTTGCCTTATTGATTGCCTTAATGAGATTAAGCAGGAAAAAGAACGAGGAAATAAGAGAACTGGAATTGATATGTGTGATTCGAACAAGCGATCAGAAGTAGGAAATAATGAGTCTCTTTCTTGCGAAGTACCCTCTCAATTTTCTCCACTTCCTGTGGTGCAAGGTAAGCAAGACAAGCATAAAGATGTATGGTATAGCGAGGGCTTGCGTTTCAAATGCACTGGCTGCGGCAGATGCTGTACTGGGTTTCCAGGCGCGGTTTGGGTAACTGATGAGGAATTGCAAAAGATATCAGCGCTTTTGAAAGAGGGTGTTGAGGAAGTGAAAGAGAAGTATACTCGATTGATTGGTGATAATGAGCGACGCTCCTTGAAGGAAGTTGGAAAGAGCTACGATTGTATCTTTCTCGTCGATAAAAAGTTTTGTCGTATCTACGAAGCTCGGCCGAAGCAATGTCGGACCTATCCTTGGTGGCCATATCTTTTAGAGAGCCGCGAAACGTGGGAGGAGGCAAAAGCGATATGCGAGGGTATAGAGCATGAGAGTGCGCCCCTCATCGAGAGAAGCGCGATTGATGAGGTGCTCAATAGTTAAAAGCCGAGCATCGAAAGGTCTGGCATACCGCCTAATCCTGAGCTAGATTCTGCTAAGTCTTGAACTTGACGGAATGCATCTTGGTAGGCGGATTTAATGAGTGCTTCTAAGCCCTCAATATCTTCTTTATCGACACATTCGGGTTGGATTTTAATCCTCTTCATCTCGCCAGTTCCGCTCAACGTGATTTTGACGAGGCCATTTCCAGCTTTTCCTTCAACTTCGAGGGACGCGAGCTGTGTCGATACAGTTTGCTGAAGCTGTGCGATTCTCTCTTGCATTTCTCTTGCTTGCTTCTTCTTTTTAGCGAATCCTGTTCCCATAGTCTTTTCAATTTCCTTTCATCTTAAGTCGGTAAAATAAATTCTCAAAAAGGGTGTTAAGGCCTAATCGATTTTTTAATAAGTGTTCCTTCAAGCTCTACCGCTGCGAATTGCATAATACTCTCTTGCCGGCTCTTTTCTTGTCCTTCAGTTTCTGATGGTAGCGGTGTTGTGCGCGCAACATACGCTGTAAGGGGAGTGGGAGCCGCTTTTTGAGATTTCGCCTCTTGCTGAGCGGACTCGTGAGCTTCATGAGGTTTGAAAGAGTTTTTCTCTATTTGCTGTAGATGTGCGCCGTTATTCTGATTTTCCTCTTTCTTTTCGTAAGTTACATGGCTCTGAGACCCGCTTCGGTGTGAAGGCAAAGCTGAAGTCTGAGTATTTGCATGAATGGGATCTTTTTTTAGCTCTTTATTTTCTTGATACTGAGTGGTTTCTTTTTTTTGTCTCTCTTTAGGTGGATCAAGAGGTACAGGCGGTATTAAGACTTTTTTTTTCCCTTCTACTTCTTTTGGTTCACGAAATTTCTCTTCGGGAGGCATCGGAAGGGTGTGCGGTGCTGAAGTCTTTGCTTGAGTCGAGCTGGCCTCTGAAGTTGTGGGCTGATTGGTCTCATACGATGAGAGTGATTTTTCGAAATCGATAAGCTTTTTGACAACGTGTGGAAGCGGAACTTTCAAACGAGTTTGTATAATGCTAATGAGAACCCACTCAAGAATTATTCTCGAAGAGGACGAAGAACTTTTCATCGCAATATAGGCTTTCGCAATGAGATCGAGGATTTGAATGCAGTCTTGAACTGAAAGGCAAGCTAAAGCTTTTGATTCGTGTTGCCCTGGCTGTAGGGTACCAATTTTTGCTGAAAGAGCTTTTTTGTAATGTTCTGAAAGATCATGGATAAAATATCCAATATCTTTTCCTTCCATGAACAGCCGCTCAGATAATGAAAAAGCTGTTCTATAATCAATTGTTTCAATTGCATGGTCGAGTTCTTGAAACCACTCCTCCGGAGAAAGCCCTAATACATCTTGGACGACAGCCTCATCAATGGAGCCTTCTGAGAACGCGGCAACCTGATCAAAGAGAGACTCGGCATCGCGAAGACCTCCTTCAGCATAGTGAGCGATTCTTTCGATTGCGGAGTCGTCGACTTGTAAATTAGTCTTCTCTGCAATAAGTTTAAGCTTTTTAGAAATAGATTGGGGTGAAAGCCGCTTTAAATTGAATCGCTGACAGCGGCTGACGATAGTTGCTGGAACTTTATGCGGTTCTGTAGTTGCAAAGAAGAATTTGACTTTTGGAGGGGGCTCTTCAAGAGTCTTTAAAAGAGCATTAAATGCCTCTTTGGTAAGCATATGAACTTCGTCGATAAGATAGATCTTGTATTTCCCGTGCGTGGGGGAATATGAAACGGAATCGGAAATTGCTCGAATGTCGTCAATTCCTCGGTGAGATGCGCCATCAATCTCGATGACGTCAAGCGAGCGTCCTTCAGTGATTTCTTTACATGAAGCGCAATGGTTGCAAGGTTCTCCTTCCTCGGTAAAAGAGGAGCAGTTCATTGCCTTCGCAAAGAGGCGGGCAAGAGATGTTTTTCCTGTACCTCGAGATCCCGAAAAAAGATAAGCATGAGCTAGTCTTTCGGATTTAAGGGCGTTTCTCATCGTCGTAACTATAGCGTCTTGACCGATGACTTCGCTGAATGTCTGTGGTCGAAACCTCCGGGCAAAGACTTGATAGGAGTCGGCCATTTCGCACCTCAGGGCTTGAACGTTGAACAAATTGATGATTCCACAAGAAAATCTTGTACGGAAGATCTATTTTTTTAGTAAAAAAATAGGCAGAAAATCCCAGTTTAAAAATGAGATGTGTATAGTATATAGAGACTACTTGAGGAAAGATGTTTTTCTCAATCGAGACGACATATCTTTTTCGGTATTTTTTCACTCGTAGGGAGCGATCGATTGGCCGTTCGCACTGAGCAAGATAACGAAAGATTTTAGAATGTGAGACAAACAACAGCAGCGGTATGCATCTTTTAAATGGAAGATTTAAATGAAAATGCGTACAAAACAGATAGAAATAAATCAAAAGCTGTTTAATTGATTTTTGTCTCATGAACAATCAGATCGTGCCACTGAACGGTCTTTTTTAAAGATTTAAATCACATGCCTGAGCAAGAAAAGCCTGCTTTGTTTTCATTTATTCGGTCTCTTATTAAGGATGCGGATGCCTCATCGACCCTTCATGCAATTATTACTGCGGTTTTAGGCCTCGCCATCTTCTTCTTCATTCATGTCCGTGAAGTAAGAGTTCCTATGTTGGAGCTCGGGTCGATTGCCACTAAGTATATCGTTGCTGAAGTTCCTTTTGCTTTCTTGGACGAAGAGGCAACGACTGTTGCTCGTCAAGAAGCTCTTCTCGATGTTGGTAAAATTTACTCGATTGATCCTGAAGATATTCTTCAAAGAGGGGTCGAGTTTGAAAACTCGCTCATTTATGATCAGTCATGGCGAAATAGGGCTCCTCAAGCAACTTTTGATGAGATGTGTCGAGCGAATGAAAAGCTTGAGAGGACATTGCTCGAGATTCGCTTTACTGACCCTCGAACTCTTGAGAAGATGAAGCAGCTGAGCATGGATTGTCAATATGTTCATGAGATTGCTCCTGTAGATCTCACTCAAGGGGCTTATTTCCCAGATAAAATTTGGGAGTTTATTCGCAACAGAGCATTTTTTGAGCAGACATTTCAGCCTTCGACGATAGATTTCCTTCTCTCATTTTTCCGAGAGAAAATTTGGACGTTGAAAGAGGACATTCAAACCGTAAGAAAAATCAGAAAGAAGATTCAAGAAGTTGTTCCTTATAAATTTACAAGCGTAGCTTCTGGAAGTCGTATCATAGACTCAGGTGAGAGGGTGAATGCTCGCCACATTGCTATGCTTCAAGCGATGAAGCAGGCGATGGCTGAAAGAAGAAATCTGTGGCATCCACGAACAGTGCTCGGCTCTCTTGCCCTATCGCTTCTCTGTGTTGGAATTATCATGCTCTTCTTGAGAAATTACCATCCAGATATCGCTTTTTCGAATAATAACTATCTTCTCTATACTTCGTTGATCATCCTAGGTCTTGTGGTGGCAAAGTTGTGTGAGATGTTGCTTTTACGGTCTAACAGCGATCTTGTTGATCTTTTCCGCTATCCGCTCCTGACACCATTTGTTGGAATTCTCCTCTGTACGCTTCTTAGTCCACATGTGGCTATATTCTCTGTCTCGCTGCTTTCTGTCCTCTTTGACTTGTCTCTTGCGTTTGAGTTCCAAGGATTCTTACTGACAAATGTCTTAGTTGGATTTGTTGCAATCTTTTACACAAAAATCATTCGAAGAAGGCTTGAGATCATTGGAGTCTCATTCAGAGGGTGGGTTGCAGCTTGTGTTATCATTACAGCGCTCTATATGTATGATAAATCTCGCCTTGGGGTAAGCCTTTTTGCTGATTTTGGAAGCGCTGGCGCTTTCATGCTGTTGACTGCTGTATTTGTCTTAGGAATTCTTCCGCTCTTCGAATCATGCTTCCAGATCCTGACAGATATCAATCTCATGGAATATATGGATCCTAATCATGAGCTGCTTCGTCGACTTATGGTCGAAGCTCCTGGAACATATCAGCACTCGCTTATCATGGGAGGAATCTCAGAATCCGCCGCACAAGCTATAGGATGTAATGGACTCTTTTGCCGGGTCGCAACTCTCTACCACGATATTGGTAAAGTCTCTATTGCCCAGTATTTTACTGAGAATCAGCAGTCGGGGATGAACATTCACCAGCTTTTAACTCCTACAGAGTCCGCCAAGGTGATAATTTCGCATGTGACCGAGGGAGTGCAACTCGCACGAAATGCAGGGCTTCCTGAGCCATTTATTGATATCATTAAACAGCACCATGGCACAAGCCTTGTCTATTATTTCTATCACAAGCAGCTCGAGTCTGTAGGCCACGATTATTCGCAGGTCAATGAGCAGGATTTCCGATATGCTGGTCCTAAACCAAGAACGAAAGAAGCTGGGATCATTATGATTGCAGACTCATTTGAAGCGGCTTCAAGATCATTAGAAGAAATTACTGAAGAGACGCTTACACGTCTGATTGAGCAGATCATTAAAGAGAAAATGGATGATGGTCAATTAAACGAGTGCCAGTTGACATTCGAAGAGTTGACAACTGTGAAGAAGACTATGGTCAGAAGTCTTCTCTCCATTGGACACTTTAGAGTGAAGTATCCTGCCCGTCATCGAGTAAAGCCTGTCTGATAGTGAGTGTGAAAGAATGACAAGCCTCTATCGTTGTGCTGTTGTCACTGGAGCGACTTCCGGCTTAGGGCTTCAGCTATCGCTGAAGCTTTTGCCACATGTTGATCATCTCATTGTGGTAGGTCGTTCTGAAGATAAGCTTTCCTCTCTTTCTTCACTACTTCATGAGCGATCTCCAAAAGAGTCTTTTTCCTGCACGCTAGTTCAATATGATTTTCAAGAGCCATTGCAGGGCTCAAATCTTTATCATGCTCTGACTCAACATCGTCCAGAGGTGCTTATCAACAATTGTGGACTTGGTTGGTACGGCATGTTTGGAGAAGAGGCCTTTTCTCATCATGAGGAACTTCTTCTTGTCAACCTCGTGAGAACAATGGAGATTACCCATCTCTGGCTCAACCATTTGCCCTTTGAGGGGAATAAGAAGAAGGTTCTTTGTTCTATCGCATCATTAGCAGGCTTCATTCCGATGCCAGGAATGGCAGTCTACGGCGCATCAAAAAGCGCTCTGATTTCATGGATGGAGGCGCTTCGGTCGGAGCTTGCTTATAGTGGAGTGGATATCCAAGCTCTCACTGTGTGTCCAGGAAGTTTCCAAACAGCTTTTCAAAAGAAAGCTGCGCATAGAGGAGATGACCTCAACCAATCGATAGTAGAGACAGCATCTTTTGAAGCTGAAAAACTAGCTGAGCGAATAGTCAAGCGTATTATCAAAGGAAAAGATGGGCTTTATTATCCTGGGAAATGGGCTGTAGAGCGATTTCTTTTGCGTGTCTTGCCTGGAGGGATCATTAAGAGAGCGATCTTTAAAAGGCTCTTGGCGAGGCTACACGGGCTTTAAAGATATGAATTGAATACGGTCTCGGCAAAGTGAAAATGACCTCTTTTGCCGAGACGGTCTGAGCGAATAATTTCTTAAAGTTCTATTCGAAATTCTTTTGAAATATAGGCGACGAGCTTATTCATATCGGCTGCGAAGTTTCGAATCCCTTCGGCGAGCTTTTCTGTTGCCATAGCATCTTCATTCATAAGGAATCTAAAAGTTGATTCATTAAGAGAGATCTTCTCAATAGATGCGCTCTTTGCCATCTCTTCTGAGAGTTTCAAGGAAACTGGCTCTTGGGATGCTTGAAGCTCTTCTAAGAGTTTAGGGGAGATAGTGAGAAGGTCGCATCCTGCGAGGGCGATGATCTCGTCCTTATTGCGAAAGCTGGCTCCCATCACTTCAGTTTTATATCCAAACTTTTTGAAGTATGAGTAGATAGTCCGCACGGATTGTACGCCAGGATCTGTTTCACCAGTGTAGGTTTGTGATGGGTTTTGTTTCTTATACCAGTCGAGGATTCGTCCGACAAATGGAGAGATAAGCGTGGCTTTAGCTTCCGCGCAGCCGATAGCTTGAACAAGAGAGAAGAGGAGGGTCATGTTGCAGTGAATCCCTTCCATCTCGAGAACTTCGCTTGCTCGGATCCCTTCCCATGTGGAGGCAAGTTTTATGAGAACTCGTTCTCTTGGAATTCCTGCCTTCTCGTATAGGGAGATGATGTGTTTTGCTCGCTCTTGGCTTGCTTTTGCGTCAAATGAGAGGGTCGCATCAACTTCTGTCGATACTCGACCGGGAACAATTTTGAGGAGCTCAAGACCAAAATTGACAAAGAGATGATCAATTAAGAGCATTCTCTTCTCCTCCCGTGAATTTCCTTTCTCGGCTTCACGGACTGCTTTTTCAATAAGGCTTCGGTACTCGGGCTTTTGAGCCGCCTGAAGGATAAGTGTTGGATTTGTTGTCGCATCGCGAGGCACATAGGTTTTAATCGATTCGAAATCCCCAGTGTCTGCGACAACAACAGTCATCTGTTTTAATTGAGTAAGCTGATTGAGACTCACAATGCACCTCGTTTGGAGAAAATACTTGCTCGCGGATTTGATACCAGTAAGGGTGTCTTCCACGGAAAAAAAAGGATATGGCTGTTTTTTTTATAAGAGTTGTAAGAAGGAAGTCTTTCTTCGTCAAGCTTTTCCGCTTATTTCCCTTTTCTTCTACATTGTAGAAGGAAAGTCGGTTTCCCCTTCCTCTTTCTTCTGAGCCGCTTCGATTGATTGAGCGACTTTAAGAGGCTCGGTCCTATATGAGATAGAAACTTTTGAGCCGCCAACATCGAGATCAAGTGTTGATCGAAGTCTGGTAAGCAGAATTTTGAATGGAACCTTGACTTCATGAGGTCCGACAGAAACCGCGATAGAAGCAGAGTTTAGGATCTCCTCACTTTTTTTCATTTGACGGCATAGGTCGACAAAAAGACCGATCTGGCGAGAAACAGTTCCTGGTTCTATGCCATAAGCTTTCCCGCAGCTTGTGCATTCGGTGACGATAGGTCTCGACGAGTCGAATGTATGGAGCTTAAAGAGAACTGGATTGTTACATACAGTACATGTGATGGAGATTGCGTCTTCGTGGCTCACAGGTTATGTGCTACTGCTCCTTCATCATAATCAAGAATAGTGCTTTGTTTAGTGGGTACACATTGTATAATATTTCATCGCTTGAATCGACTAAAATTTTTCAATCTGAACTCAATTATGGTAATCAGTCGGAGCGTCTTCTTTCTGAAGCTGGGCTAGTTGTACGAGATCTAAAAATTCTTTTTTCTTCTCTGGGGAGCTTTGAAATATGCCTTTTGCGAAGAGAGTAGATGTATCGGCACTTTCATCTTTTACTCCTCTGGCTAATACGCAATAGTGTCTAGCATTAATAAATACCGCAACATTTTCATTGCCTAAGAGTTGAGTAAGACAATCTGCGATTTGCGCTGAGAGTCTTTCTTGAAGTTGCGGCCTTGATGCAAAGTAGCGGACAATACGAGAGATTTTCGAAAGACCAATAATTTGATGCGATGGGACATATCCTACGTACGCGGTTCCCGTCATAGGAACAAAATGATGCTCGCAGAAGCTGACAAAGCTTGCTTTCACGATAATAATTTCATGAGCTTCTTGAGGAGACTTTTGTCTTGGAAAAAGACTAATAGGAGGAAACTTATTAAAATCGAGTCCTGAGAAAATCTCATTGACATACATACGTGCAACTCGCTCTGGAGTCTCTTGCAGCGATGAATCAGTCACATCAAGGCCGAGAGTCTTCATTATTTGCTCAAAGTGATGAGCAATTTGAGCGATTTTCTCCTCTTCAGAGAACGCATGGACAGCCTTGTGATCAATTGGTGACGGAAAATGTGTAGTAGCCGCGTTTACAATACGTTCTTCATTGAGAAGAGAAGGCTCATCTGTATAGGTATTCACTTTAAGAACTCTTCTGTCAGTATTAGGTTTATTCAATTTAAGTCTTGCCTATTACATCGTTGAGACAAGGAGGAAAATCGATTTCTTCAACGTTTTCACTCATAGAGAAAACGGAGCTTCACGTATTTCATCGCTGATAGCTTCTTTTAGGTGATTCTTACACTCTTCTCATCTGGTCCGCTATTTCAGCAGCAATGATGGCGTGGCAATTCGCAACATTTAACGAATTCTTAATCCCATAAAGAGGGATTTGAATGATAACATCGCACGCGTGGAGGAGGGTCTCCTTTAATCCGCGTTCTTCATTTCCTAAAAAGAGTGTATACTTTTCATCAGTATACGAAAAGTCTTTCCATGAAATGGCACCTTCTACTGTTTCTACAGCAATCCATGGTCTTGGTAAGGGAAGTGAATCGATATGGGTTTCATTATTTTCTTGAAAAACTTGGACATGGGACCAAGTTCCCATTGATGTCTTCTGTACCTGAGGGTGATTAATAGAAACCATATCCTTGGAAAAGACAACGGGACCTAGTCTGAGTGCCTCGACAGTCCGAAGAATACTGCCGATATTATGGGCAGATCGGATGCCATCAAGGTAAGTCGTTACTTGTAAGAATGGAGCTTTAGGCTCACCTTTATCTTCTGTATGTACTATATGAAGAAAATCAGCTTCGTGAACTCCGCGGCCACTCATGCGTACATGCAAGTGAAATCGCTCTTCAAGATATGTGAAGGCCCATTCGTGTGATTGGAGTGCTTGAATGTCCATCCAAGAACACCATTTTGTGTACTCTTGTCTCATCTCTTCAAGAAGTCTACCTTGAGCGTTCTTTTGATGGATCGAAGAGACGTATGCTCTTAAGAGCTCACAGCATTTTTTATGCCTTGCTGTAAGCTCTAAAGAGAGAAATTTACTTTCAGAAAATGAAAATGCCATGGGCGAGGTCATTTAATTTATTTTGCGGCAGAGCTCGTCGTATGCACCTGAAGGTACTCATCAAGAGTTCCATCAAAGAAGCGGATGCCATTTTCCTCGAAAGCGATAATTTTCTTCGCGAATCGAGAGATCATATCTCTGTCATGGCTCGCTACGATCGCGGTGCCTTTATATTCATCAAGACCCCATCCAAGAGCGGAAACTGCTTCAAGGTCGAGGTGGTTGTTAGGCTCATCCATGATGATAATGTTATGATCAGAGAGAACCATAGATCCGATAATGAGACGTGCGGTCTCGCCTCCGGATAATGCTGAGATTGACTTGAAAGCGTCGTCGCCTGCGAAGAGCATCTTACCGAGGACTCCTCGAACATCTTGATCGTAAACGCCGAGTTTGACTTGCTTGAGCCAATCAAAGAGATTGGTTTTCATACTCTTGTCGATTACTTCAGCGTGGTTTTGAGGAAAGTAGCTTAAGATAGCATTATGGCCAAGTTCAACAGATCCGGAGTCTGGGGCTAAGACGCCTGCTAATAATTTTAAGAGGGTAGTCTTACCTCTTCCGTTATTACCGATAACTCCGATTTTATCACCCCTCATGATTTCGAGAGAGAAATCATTAATGACTTTATTTTCGCCATCATCATACGACTTATAGACGTTTTCCGCCTTCAAGACCACCTTTCCTGGCTGCTTCTCACATGGAATAAAGCGGATATATGGGCGCTGGATGTTTGATTTCTTCAGCTCTTGTGGCTGCAGCTTTTCAATTTCTCGAAGTCGAGATTGCACCTGACTTGCGCGAGTACCAGAGCGGAATTTGGAGACGAACTCTTTTAACTGAGCGATTTTCTTCTCTTTTGATTTCGCGTCATGCTCTGCTCGTTCTCTGACAGATGATTTTGTGACCACCATGTCATCATAATTGCCTGGGTAGATAATGAGCGATTCATAATCAATATCAGCAATATGGGTTGTGACAGCATTTAAGAAGTGGCGGTCGTGGCTGACGACTATGAGTGTTCCTTTGTACTGCTGTAAGAATTGCTCCAACCAACCGATCGATTCCATGTCAAGGTGGTTTGTAGGTTCATCGAGAAGAAGGGCTTCTGGCTCGCCGAAGAGGGCTTGACAGAGGAGTGCTCGAAATTGCATATCCTGAGGCACTTCTTTCATCTTCTTAGCGTAAAACTCTTGAGTCACTCCGATACCATGAAGGAGAATTTCAGCATTTGCCTCAGCTGAGTATCCATCTTCTTCGGCGATGATGCCTTCCATCTCACCTAATTCGATGCCAACTTCGTCAGTCATTTCCATTTCATAGAGAGCATCACGGCGTATGAGCGCAGACCAGAGCCGAGTATTACCCATGATGACTGTATTAATAACAGTTTCTTCCTCATAGTCGTGGATATTTTGTTTTAAAATACCGACACGAGCAGGCTTTGAAACAGTTCCTTTAGTTGGCTCTTCAGTCCCTATTATAATTTTTAAGAGGGTGGATTTGCCAGCGCCGTTAGGACCAGTAAGACCGTAGCGGTTTCCTGGGGAAAATGAGCAAGTAATTCCTTCGAAAAGAAGGCGAGCTCCGACAGTTTTAGTGATTTGATCGAGTACTATCATGAATTGATGGTCAATTTATTGATGGGTAATGTTTTTAGTTTAGATGTGAAAGATTGAGGAAATGCTAGCAGAAAAGAAAAATTATGGCATGCTGAATACATCTTTTCTTAAGCTAGCATATCCCTTTTTTCAAGACCGGGGATGGAGGCGATCGATGACATCCTTTTTCAGTTTTGTAGAAACATGAGTATAGATTGTCGTTGTAGCCATCGAACTATGGCCCAGTAGGAGCTGGATTGTCTTTAAATCCATTCCATTTTCAAGCCAGTGAGTTGCGATGGTGTGTCTTATGGTGTGCGGTGTGATGTCTTCGTATAAACCACTCATCCTTAAGTATTTAACAAACATTCTGTCAATTGATCTTGTCGTGATGCGAGTTCCGAATTTGTTAAGGAAGATTGCTTTAGGATCAGCTTCAGCTCTATGATCTTCCACATCCCGGTGACGCTCTTCGGAAGAAAGATAAATTGAGATCCATTCAGCGGCATTCTTGGTAATAGGAACGATTCGCTCTTTTTTCCCTTTACCTTGGACGCGAAGAAGCATGCTCTCTTTATCGAAATCTTCTTTGTTTAAGGTAACAAGCTCGCTGACTCGAAGCCCGGAACTATAAAATAGCTCCATAATCGTACGATCTCTTAAGCCTAGATATGTGTGGATATCCGGCATATCAAAGAACTTCATTACTTGCTCGTACGTCAGTGATCTAGGGATGCTTTTATCGAGTTTTGGCGACTCAATTTCCTCGAGAGGATTCTTTTCTATGAAGCCCTCTTTGATGCAGTACTTAAAAAAAGTTCTGAGCGATGAAAGCCTTCTAACGACAGTCTTTTTACTGGTAGATGCTTGTCTCATATAAGATATGAATTCTCGCATGAGCTTTCTGTCGAGCTGGCTTAAGTTGATAGGATCTAATAAAACGGGGGGCTGAGCTTCCTCTAAGGGTTGTTTGGGCTGTGCTCCTGTATAATCAATTTTAGGCGGTAGAAGATGAGGAGGTGTGTCTTTGAGAATAGTTTCCTCAAGAAACTGCTTTAGGCAATTGATATCGATTGCGTAATTTCGAACAGTATGTTCAGAAGATTTCTTGATGCAGCGAAGGTAATCGAGGAATGAGTAGGCTGATTTACAAAACATACTGAAGGCTACCTTTCTTGTGTGCTGAGCGAGAGGGCTGGTTCTTTTTCAAGTAACTCATTGTCTAGCGTAAATTCAAAACTTTTTGAAGGTACGGCTTCAACGCCAGCTCTTAAGGAGAGTCTGAGATAGACACTCTCACCTTGAATGACTTTTTTCAATCGAATAGAAGCCTCTTCGGACGAATGGAATACCACTTTTATTGTTCTCTCGCACTCATTTCCCAAAAAAGGGATGACGTGTGAGAGGGTCAATGCTGTTGCTGAAGCTCCTGTGCCGCAGGATCCTGTTTCATCCTCAACTCCGCGCTCGTACGTTCTCAGCCTGACAGTCCAATCTTTCAATGAGATAATTTCGGCAAAATTGACATTAGTTCCGTGCGGATGAAAGAGGGGAGAGTGCCGTACAATCTTGCCTAAATTGAATACTGGTTCTTCATCGACCGCTGAGGAGAAGAAAACGACATGGGGGACCCCAGTATTTGTTATGTATCCCCATCGAGAAAAAGAAGGAGTCTCCGTAATAGGGATAAATGCGCTTTTCACGGCCGCATTTTCAGATGATAGATGATTGTATGGATAAAGGCCCATATCAACCTCTACAGTGCTATCAGGGAAAATCTTCGCAGAGCGAGGGCCGCAATCTGTCTCAATGATCATGGAATCAGTGTCTAGAGCTTGAGTATCGTATGCGAATCGGGCAATTGATCGTAGTCCGTTTCCGCACATGCTCGCTCGGCTTCCATCTCTATTAAAGTAGTGCATTCTGAGATAGAAGGGAAGCTCGGGAGGATTGACCTCGAGAAGGAGTACGCCATCGACTGCTGGAGTTGCTGAATGAGCAATCGTATGGATGATATGAGGTTGAGTCAGCTCTTTCATTTCATCGGGTCGGCATGAACTAATTAAAAAGCTGTTACCGCTTCCGGAATAGTATTGAAATCTCATTGAGCTGACTCATTTTTCAAATTGCTTCTTACCCAATCTCGCTATAGGAACTGACGATTTTATCAATAAGACCGAAATCTTTGGCTTCTTCTGCCGAGAGCCACATATCGCGGTCTATAGCGCGCTCAATTTCTTTCTCTGGGCGTCCTGTCGCTTCGCTATAGAGTTCTACTATCTGTTTTTTTGTCTTCAGGATTTCACGTGCTTGGATCTCAAGATCTGTCGCTTGTCCTTGAACAACGCTATTGATTGCAGGTTGGTGGATCATAATGCGGCTTTTTGGAGTCGCAAAGCGTCTTCCCTTAGGAGCAACTAAAGAGAGAACGGATCCCATAGAAGCTGCAAGACCAGTGACGAGTGTTGTGATTGGGAAAGACGCCATCTTCAGCTGATCCCAAATAGCAAATCCAGCGTCAACAGAACCGCCTGGAGATGTAATGACGACGAGAACTGGATCTTTTGCAGATTGAGCTTCCAGATACCATATCTTTCGGATGATATCTTCTGCCATTTCCATATCGATTGGCTTCGAGATGAAGAGCTTTCTTTGCGTAAGAAGAAGAGCGTCAATTTGATCATTTAATCGATGGAGCTGCGTATTTGCAGTTTGAGTGTTTGCTTGAGCTCCTGTGATGAGACCATGAGCTTTTGATGGTAAAGATGCTTCATCTGTATGTGCATTAGCCATTGATCTTTTTATCTCCTTAGATAGAGGGATCTTACTTTGTCGAATGCCTCATTTTCATCATCTCGTCTTCTTGAGATCATAGAAAGGAGAGGGGTTAAAGATCCGTTTTCTCTTTCGAGCTTGTATATGAGCTCAGTTTTTTTCAGGGCTTGCAGCCTCTCGCAGAGATTCTACGAGGGCTTAAGCATCGGTTAATAACAAAATTATCATTCAATATCATGTATGGTGGATTGTACGAATAGAGAAAAGAGAATGCAAGATCAGAAATATGATCAGATTATTTAAAGAGAGAAGACTCAATCAAAGTCTTCTCTCTTTTTTTTCTTTTATCTCATGGAGGCTAAAAGTTGCCTCGGCGTTCCATCGAAACAAAAAGGAATTGGTGCCGCCGATGGATCATTCTCATTAGCTTTCAAAGAGAGCTCTGGAAGCTCAGGATAGAGTGGGTATTGGGCGAGAAGCTCCTTGATCTGACCATCGAGGGCGCTGACGATAGTACTGTCTACTTGGCAAAGAGCTTTTGAAATAGAGCCATCTTTTCCAGGAAGCGCTTTTGTATGTGAAAGAGTTTTTGCGATGATAGAAGCGATAATCTCCATCTCAGCTTCTTTCATGCCAAGTGTAGTAAGAGCTGGAGTTCCTAAGCGAACACCGGAGGTGTACCAAGGACCTTGAGCGTCAAATGGAATTGCGTTTCTATTAGCGGTAATTCCTACTTGTCTGAGGGCAGTTTCAGCTTGACGTCCAGTAATGCTAAACTGCGAGACATCAATAATGACTAAGTGGTTATCAGTTCCGCCGGTAATGACGCGGATTCCATGGCGCATTAAGCCTTCAGCAAGAGCTTTTGCGTTTTTAACAATCTGTTGAGCATATTGCTGGAACGCTGGAGTTTTTGCCTCTTGGAATGCGATCGACTTTGCTGCGATGACGTGAGGAAGAGGGCCTCCGAGAACAAGAGGGCAACCTTTATCGACAAACTCTTTATACTCGTTTGTCGCGAGTACGATACCGCCGCGTGGGCCTCTAAGCGTCTTATGTGTCGTCGAAGTTACCATATGAGCGTGCGCGATTGGATTTTCATCGCCTTGGAAAACTTTTCCGGCGACGAGTCCTGCAAAGTGTGCCATGTCGACAAGAAGCGTAGCCCCAACTTCGTCAGCGATTTCTCTCATAATTCTGAAGTTGATTCGTCTGGAATAGGCAGAATATCCGGCAAGCAAGATGAGAGGTTTTACTTCTTTTGCTTTCTTGCGAATCTCGTCGTAATTTAAAAGGTTTGTCTTTGGATCAACATCATAGAAGAAAGACTGGAAGAATTTAGACGAGACGTTATGGCGATAGCCGTGAGTGAGGTGGCCTCCTGAGTTGAGCGACATGCCAAGCAGTCTTTGATTGACGAGCTGCTGGCGGAGGGTTTCGTACTCTTCTGGAGTAAACTCATCAATGCTCTTCTTAGATAATCTCTCAACTTCCTTAGTCTGGATTCGCTTGGTGATAATCGACCAAAAAGCAACTAAGTTCGCGTCTGCTCCTGAGTGCGGTTGAACGTAGGCGTGTTCGGCTTGGAAAAGCTCTTTTAAATGCGTGCAAGCCATTTCCTCAATGGAGTCGACCTGTTCACAGCCCGCATAAAAGCGGTGATGTGGAAATCCTTCTGCGTACTTGTCAGTGAGCCAGTTACCCATGGCAAGCTGAACCGAGAGGGAAGAGTAATTCTCAGAGGCGATCATTTTGAGGAATCGACGCTGGTCTTTGAGCTCTTGTACGATAGATGCAGCAACTTTAGGTGCGCTTTGAGCTAAGTGGTCAAGAACAGCTAACGTTGCTATGGCTCCTGTATTACGTCGTTCTACAGGGGTTGCATGGAGATATGATGCGAGTAGGCTCATAGGTAAAAAGATCCCCCCAAGTGAAAAGTGTGGCAGATAAATGAACAATTTGCACGATGAGACAATATACAATGTACATCGACCATGGTAGCAAATTTTTTTGAGCAGAGGCAAGGGCTGTAGGTCCAAAGAATAGATGGATACTACAGAATAGTTTCAAAAGTAAAGTAGATGAGAGATAAAAATAAGCGAAGGTTAGAAAACTGCTCCTTTTCAAGTAAAAGTGCAAAATAGGGAAGTCTACCAATCTGATTAATTCTGGAAAATGAGGAAGGATAATTTTATTCGTATCTATCTAAGATGACTTGATATCCATCTCGAGAAGATGCTTTTTAACTTCATCGACCTTATCGCCTTGAATCTCAATCGCTCCATCTTTAATAGCTCCCCCTGAGCCAAGCCTCTTTTTAAGTGTCGATGCAAGATTTAAGAGCTGTCTGGGGTCAAGTCCGAGGTTAAGGATAGCTGTTATCAAGTTATTCCCTCTTTTGATAAGGCGGACTTTCACAGGTTTTTGAGCTGATTTCCTTGCTGGAGCGCTCGGTGTCCAGTCTCCACCAATAGTAAATGGCATGTTCTTCCCGCATGTATATATGATTGATATATCTACTCATATGCTCAGAGTGTATCGACTCTGGATTTTAAGATATCGATACACTCAAAGCTCATATTGAGCATGAAGTACGCACGAGTTTATGGAGCTGGAGGTTGTAGTCCAAGTTGTGCGCATACCGTCGATAGAATATACTCTTCAGGAGGAATATGTTCTTCAGTGTTTTCTCTTCGAATTTTAAATTCCTCTTTCCAGCGGCTCATATGGTCTGGATTTTTCAATTTTGTGTTTAGTATTCCTACAAGCTCAGTAAAGGGGGATGTAAGTTCCTTATTTTGTGCTTTAAGGCCAATTTCTCTTATCTCTTCTTCTGTTGCAGCTAGGAGTAGAGTTTTAGTAAGTAATTGCAGCTGTTTAGGAAACATGTAGTCTGTAAATTCTAAATCGACCCAGTTTCTTAGTACTTCTAAAAGACCAATTTGATCACTTGCGGAAGAAAAGGAGGCTTGTCCGTCGAGTAATTTGGCAAACGCAATAAGCTTCCAGAATTGAGGATCATCTTCCGAAGGAATCTTTCCTCTTACTTCTTGAGGTGGAACTTGATGAAGAGATACCAATGTTAATGAGTCATTGTCTACGCTGTCTTTACACTGATCGTATAGATGGAGAAATGTCTGAGTGTCTGTTCTATCGAGCAAGTAGAGGTGGTATTTATCGCCAATTTTTCTTATGAGGACGTAATCGAGCGGTTTTTTGGTATTTAAGTCTGGTTGATATGCTGCTGATAAGAAGCCTCTATACAGATTTCTCGAGCAATGTATGAAATCATTGTCTTTGATGTGCATTATGCGTAAGCCAAATCGATAATCCTTGATAACGCCTTCACCATCTTTAGAAAGTTTTTCGGCGAGGAATTTATCAGGATCATCAAGCCCTTTTAGGAGTGCTTGATGAGCGCTCTGAGAGTCTTTGGCTTTGGATAGATCAAAGAGTGGAATATACTTTTCAGGATTAGCAGGCAGTTTAGTGGATGGCTTCTTGATTTGAGTTACTACTTGTTGGGTAACGGTCTGGGTTGTTTGCGTCGACTGCTGTTGTGATTGTTGTGTGCTTATGGTACAGCTTCCTAAAGTCATATTTGTCGAAATATCATTCTCTGGAAGGAGTCTCGCCCACTTATCGCTTTCTTCCAAGTAAGAACTTTGTCTCTGCTCAAGCTCTCGGGACGCTTTTGCTTTATGTGTCTCGAAGTGCTCTTTAAGAGAAGTTGATTTAAGTTCTGTTGCGACCTTGTTTAATGTGTTGATAGAGGATTCCGTGAGAGACGAAAGTGACGTAGTAGATGCTGTCTTCGTGCGTATTTGAGCTAGCTGCTCGTATTCCACTCCATCAGCTTCAACTCCCTCTGCTTTCCCTTCCAATATCATTGTGTGGTAACTCGAAGATCGATTTGAGTGAAGGTTTTGGAGTGTGTCAAAGATCGCACGATTATCATTTGCTACGCGTTCTGCTGCCCACTTTATTCGTGCTTCAAAGAGAGATTGTTTAGGAATATGCTTGAGAATCATTTTGTGGGCTTCGAGGGTGTCTTTCTTGACACTTTCCTGTTGGTTCTGAACGCAGTAGGCTATGATGTCCTCAATTGTAAGATCTTCTGCTTCTCCTTTTTCTGTAATTGATCGAATAACAGCTGCTACATCATTCGTGAGTACGATATCGAATGATTGATTCAAAGAGAGTTCCCTCAATCTCATTACGGCTTGTATAAAGTCCTTAATGAAGAGAGCGTTTCCAACAGATACACTGAATTTAGCATTGGATTTTTGCTTAATATCAACCCCAATGAAGCGCTGATAAATTGTGAATGAGTTCTCGTGTGTGTGCTCTTTGGGGTTATAGTCTATTACTTTCCCATCTTCGACCGTTCGTGTTTTTTTAGCTCCGTTTTCATCAACAAAGATTACATACTTAAATGAGGTGTCTTTTAGTGCATGACATGCTTTTTCTGATAGATCGAGAGAGTTAGTGTCTCTGCAATAGACTCCAGCATCAATAATACCGTCTTTCTCACTTTTAATGGCGTGAGTTAGAAGATCGGACTCATTGTCGATAGTTACTACCTTTATTTCTGCACTATGCTTTGCGATTGCATAGAGTGTTTGCCCATCAGCGCCTTTTTTCACGGCTTTTGAAGTGTCAATTCCTGGATGATACGTCGCATAATTATATGGGGTTCCTGTCATCCCTGATGTTGAATGGGCCATGGCGACAAGGTCAAAGGCGTTAGCTTTTACTTGCTGCTTAACATACGAGAGTTTAGGAGCGACATGATGTTTTATAAGCCAGAGTTTAAGCGCAGGTTTTTCATTAATTTGCTTTTTCAGCTCTTGTGCGGAAGATGCGTTGATAGTATCTCCTGTATCCGTTTGGATTGGAGAGCCCAGGATTTCAAAAAGCTCATGAGCTTGAGTGTCCGATACTCCTGACTGCAAATAGTCTAGATACGTAAAGGCAAGCAATTCCAAATCAGTGCTGAACTCTGACCCTTCTAAAGGCTCTCCAGGATTCAGGTAAGGACCAACTTTCCATCCATCTTTATGTCTGCCATAACCATCTTTTACGTTTTGGGCTTTAGGCAGCACAGAATTTTGTAATACCTCACTGATTATTGCTTTCGCTGAGGCATATTGCCTGAATTTTTTCTGATCGTCTTCATTTTTGGAAGACCGCAAAATCTCCATGAATTGAGGCCATTTGTCAGTTGTCCCTTCAATCATTCCTGTCGAGAAATAAGCAATGTTTTCCTTGGATACTTGGATGTTGTTTTTCTCAAGGAATTTTTGAGCTAGACGTTTAATGAATTCCTGACGAGATTCTGCTGTGGTATCAACATGAGTATTGCTCAACAGTTTAACGGCAAAAGAGTCTCCTTTTAAAGCCAGTTCATTGATCTGTACAAAGATGTCTTGACATGCGTCTCTTTTCTCTTGAGAGATCGGGGATCTCTCTCCAACAGAGCGATTTACTTCTTGATGGATATCGAGGATGGAATCGACTTCGTCGATATGACATGCCATTTTCTCTTTAAGGAGGACGAGCAAAGATCCAAGTTTCTTATACTGCTCTATCTTCTTTTGGGTTTCAGGATCTTGGAATTCAGATGCCCCTATTTTCAGCTCTAAGTCATCGAAGAGGTTGCGTAGAGTCTCAAGAGAGCGTCTTGTTGTAACCATGACGCCTCCGCTTTTAATTGTACTCTCGATTCTGTTTATCCAAAAATCGATGCGCTCGGAAGATAATGAAGTGTCCATAGGTATGTCAAAGGCGAAGACATGTTGTCCGAATAATTGACGGAGCCCTTCATCAAGGTCTTTTAAATTACCCTCATAGAGAAATTCAGGAACAATGAGCGTGGGGATATGTGTATAATCTACTTTCGCGGCAGCTAGGAGTCTTGTAACTACAAGTGTCTTTCCTGAGCCAGGAGGTAATTGGAATGTTCCATTTTGGTTTTCTAGAACTTCTTTGACAAGATCGATGTTTTGTTTTCGGATAATAAATCCGTTCATATACTCAAGGCCAAGAAGGTATCTTGTGAAATTGTTTTTTGGGTCAAAAGTATACGCCCTCTCAGCTTGAAGGAGTGTGTACAGCTTTTTACTTTCATCTGCAGAGACGGAATTATTCTTTTGAATCTCTTTAGAGCATGTGTGAATTGAGCGAATAATGTCGTTGATATGGGCTTTCTTAATGCTGTCTTCAATGAATGCCTCTATCATTCCTTCCAGCCGTTCGAGCTCTTCATTACTTCCTTTCCATCCCAGTTCTTCAGCTGCTAGTTGGAATTGCTCACTCCCTCTAATGTAAGCTCCAATTAAGCGATCGACAATTTTTTGATTGCGAGTTTCGATTGAAGTGAGAGATGTGTCTTGATCTATCCCTTTGTAAATAGCTGCGGTTACTAGTTCTCTGGTTGTCTTTAAAGTTGTTTCAATGTTTTTTTGGACTTCTGTGGCAGTTTTCTCAAGTTCTATGAGATTATCTAAGGATATACCGTCTTTCAAGCGTATTTCTTGAGTCAATTCACTCGAAATGAATTTTCCTAGGTCATCTTGTAGCTGATCTCCCAAATCAGAAGAAAATTTTTCAGGAAGAACTGAAGGAGGTTGAGTTGTCTTGCTCTGAATCTCGAATAAATCGTTAGAGGCTGAAAAAGTATGTTGGAAAAGCTGCGAAGATTCAGTAGTAGAATAGCTTTGCTGGCTGCCTTGTTGTAATGGAGTTGAGGCTTTACTTAGCAAAGAATTAAATTCTTCTACCCATTTCTTCTCATCAAGCTTTGGGTCAGAGCTCTCTATCGATTCTTGAGTTTTTTGTTTTAATTCCTTTTCTCGTCTTTCACGTCGCTTATTGGCTTTCTCGCTGATTTTTTCAATGAAGCTGACAATATCGTTTGAAGGATTGTACGATGAGATGTCTTGGCTTAGACCATAAATATCTTTTATTCCGAGTCGCTTAAGTTCAGGGAATTTAAGTGATGAATGCTCTTCTGATGGCTCCTCTTCCAATGCGACTAAGAGTAGGCTTTTTATGGCTGTTGCTTCTTGAGTTCGAGCTTGGGATAAGGTGAGAGCCTTAAGAAGGGGTTCTCTCGATGGGTCTTTACTATCTTTTTTACATAGATCAAAGAAACGTTTAGACTCACGGATAATTGTCTCATCAGGGGAAGTGGAGAGATTGAGTATAAGGTCTTGCGCGCTCGAAGTACTATCCGATTTTGCTAACTGTAGAAGGAGTCCTAATTGTTTCTTTGCCTCATCATCAATCCCAGAGAGAATAATGGCGGCTTTATCAGTATGAGTAATTTCTTGAAGAAAGTCAGAGAGGTTTGAGCTCATTAACTCAAGGCTAGCTTTTCGGATTTCAGTTAAGAGTGAAATCTGATCATGAAGATATGGTTCTAATTCAAAGAGGATGTTCTTAGGAAGACTTTGGAGTAACTGGATAGCTTCAGTTTCAATGGGCTTTTTCTTTTGTTTAAGGCAGCATTGGACGCTATCGATGATGATGTTTTTAAGGAGAATGTCATGCCTTTCTCCTTGCTGTAGCGCTTGACTGAGGCGGATACGGCTTCTTAGCTTAAATGCTTCTCCCGAGTAATCCTCCCAGGAAAGAATTGCCTTATATATTTGCCCTATAGCTGAGTCAGAAGGTATAAGCGGAGTGAGAAGAAATTGCTCTGCTAAGTACTCAGCATCACTATATTTTCTTTGGGTGAGTGCAAGATACGTCAAGTAGGCGTTTCCAAGTTTACTAAAACGAAGGCTGCCATCATCTTGTATTACGCACTCTAGCAGTATTGAGTCTGTTTCATCTTCAAGAGCTGGTTTTAATAAATCATACAGTCGAGACTTTTCTGGATCATTTGTTCCTTCATACTGCCGGCAAAGCTTTGTAAGTGGAAGAAGTATTTTCTTTTCAGGTTCGGTCGCGATGACTTGAAAATCCTGTATTGCGAAGGGAAGCGCGGCAAGTTGTACTTTTAACTTCTCTAGAGTATTGGCATTCATGCTGTGCGTAAGATGAGAGCGCATATTTCCGAGGCATTCTACTCTCTTTCCTTCTTGGGATAAACTAACTGTGCCATGAGCGTCGATGTAAACTTCAAGAGGATGTCTTTGATTTTTTTCCAGATATGTATATGGAAAAACAACCTTCAAAGACCCGTCTTTTGCTTCGTAAGCCGTATATCGTGAGTCAAACTTTTTTAAGAATAGATCTAATTCAGATGAAGGCTTAATGCTTACATAACTATTACCATCAATATCCTTAACGCTGCGGATTGCTTTATCCTTACTTAAGGATACGGTTTCTTTTTGATTAAATGGCGCACGTTTATCGGAAAAAATAACCTCTAATGGATGATTCGTATCAATTGGAATCCATATAGATCTGAGCTCAGAAAGTCTCTCAAGCGCTATAGGTATTGCGATGCCTATACTAGTTTTCTCGTGCCATTTGCCATTAAATTGCTTTTGTATAACGATTTGCTCTTCCTTTACAACGATGCGTAGATGCTCATTATCTTGAGGCGAGTATACAGTAATATTTTCCTTAGAATCTCTGTCGAATGATTTTTTAACGGTAAAGAGTTGGTTTAGATCGATAATTGAAGCGAGTGATTGCACTTCAGGGCTGTTTTTAATATGTGACGGTAATTTGACGGAACATTCTCCATCAATAATCACTACGCCATTCGTCAAATTGATTTGATAATTTCCCGATATAAAGAGGTTTTGCTCGGATTTGTATACCCATCCATCAGTTGGATAGTTGGTATACTTAGCTTCTTTGAGGGCGGAAGGGATTAGCGTGTTAGGTGAATCTAGCACAGATTGAGTTTCTAGCATGAAGGAGTGAATCTGAGCTAAAAACTGAGCTGGGACTGTCTCTTTATAAGGGCTGTTGGCGAGCTCTATCCAGCGGCCGATCGCTTGCTGGAAGAGGGGCATGTTTTTATTATCCTTTAAACTTTCGCTGAGACTGCCGAAAGGGAAAGCTTGCCTGATTAAAGACAGCGTTTCAGCATACCTATACATTTTAAGCGTGGAAGGTAAGGTCTTGAAGGTCTCAATTGTAGAGAGAAGTTGAGAGAAAGATTCAATAGGAGGAGGAGGAGCCTCACTTCTCATTAACATGATCCGAGTTTTTAAAAGTGTGTGCCCTACTACTTCTTGATTCTTGTTATCAATGAGTTCCTGAGTTGTTTTGTCGTTTTGCCCATTTTTTAAGCCTTCGATCTCTTTCTGAAGAACAGCAATACGACGGTCCAAGAGGGATAGTAATTTCTCACATGTTTTACTGTCCGCGAGAAATAGCCTAGGATCGAGAATAATGCTGTTGATCAAGGGCGAGATCTCAGGCTTTGTAATTATGTAAGCCATATCGCTGTTTACAATTGAGAATAGCTGCTCCTTAAGGAATTCTTTACCGCCTGGCGCATCTAAATTGACAGCAAGTCTCGTTATGGCTTCTCGCTCTTTCTTGTTAAGACTACTTGTTACTGGATCTCCTAATTGACGTATTCTTTGGATAGCGTCATTTTCTTCAATTAAAGTCTGATCACCAGTTGTTTGTCTCCAATCAGAGCTGCCAATAGCGTAAAGAGCATCTTTTAATATGAGAGAATCAATAGCTTGTTTTCTTGCGTCTTCCGGGAATTGTGTTTCAGACGTGCTATTATCGCCCTGGCTTTTAAAACCCTCTTCAATATCGAAGAAATTTTTTTCGTCTTCTTTATTAGCAAACGGAGAAAAGGCTGTAGCGATTGCAGCCCGTGAAACAGAAGATGAAGCAGGGGCTGTATGTAGATAATGTGATCCTGATTTTTGACTAGAGTCAAAAGATGAGATAAGAAAGATCTCGGTTTTCTTATTTCCGACTTTTAATAGTATAGGGTTTTTATTGTCTGTTAATTTGTCATGAGCATTTTGTATTGTGATTGGGATAGAAGGATCTGTTTGAAGTGTTGATATGAGCTCTTGCAGATTGATTGAATCCTTCTGGCCTCGCCCTTTAAGTACTTTGAATCCAGAATAAATAAGCTGGCTTGCTATTAAGTAATCCATCTCATCGTTTGAGAGGCGCTTTTGTTCGTTAAGGCTAGACTGGAGATCACTCTGCTGATTGTAGAAATTCTCAAGCTCTTTGTATCTGTTGCTTTCGACTAATGATGAGCAGTAAAAGAGCTTATGATTTTTAAGCTGCTCAAACATTAATTTGTTGTTGTGAAGTTGATGTTCGGTCCCCATTGCCATTTGTAAGAGCGTTTCTAGTGAAAAAATGGCTAATTGGAATGAAATAGGCTGAGATGATGGGTCCTCAACAAGGAGCGCGGCTTTTACAGCTTCAGACTGCAATGCTTTTAGTTGCGCAACAAGCTCTTTTGACTGCTGAGTTTGAAGAGGCGCTGTTAAGAGAATGTCAGTTACGCATTGACGGGCCTCTTCATATTTACCATTTTCAATGAGAGAAGAGATTATGAGGGTAGCGTCTTTTGCGTGTTCAAATGTAAATGTCTTTTCATGATTGTAAAGAGATGAGAGGGCGCCAATTGGCAATTGTTTCTTATCAAGGGAGATTGCAGAGGTAGCGTTTGATTCTAAACCAGGCCTAATAGGAGCGCTTCGAATCCCTACTTTATCACGGAAAGTACGGTTGACATCCTTCTTCTTAACGGAGATTTTGCGTGGCCCATGAGATGTGGATTCCAGGATTTCCAAGAGCTTTAATCGATACGTATCAAGGGTTTTTGTTGCTATCTTGTACGTCTTATTACTCTCATTTGAAGTCGATTGACTTGCGAGGTTCTCGTAGTCCTTTAAAAGTTTTCTGGCGGTGACTGTGACAGTTTCTCTCATTTCTTGAGAGCTTTTCCATTCGTCGCCACGAGTTGATTCAAGAAGAAGTTCGAACTCATTTTGGAATTTTTTGAGAGTAATGTCAGATATAATGCCTTTCTCTTTTAAAAATAACTGAGCTACTTGTCCTGGCTGCGCATATGGAGATTGAGTCTGATTGACGCTAGAAATTTCTATTTTAGATCCGAAAGAGTATAACTCTTTTAAAGCAGCTACATCTGTTGGTATCAATGTAGATGCAGGAACTTGATTTGGTTTCTTTTTAATGAACGCAGAAGCTATGGCGCCAAGGTTAAGAATCTTATCAAGCTTGAGGTGAGATGGCTCAATGCTTGAGCGATGTGTACGGGCGAGAATAAGGGGAAGATGATTCTGTATGTTCTCAATAGATAGATCTTTAATAGAAAAAGATGGGACGTCTGAGTCCGTTGAGTAAGAAGAAATTGTGTAATTATCGTCTGAGGTTTTCGTGACTTCAAGAAGGATATCTTGGAAGATATACTCTTTTTTTGCTGATTCCTTCCAGTATCCACATGGCAAGAGCATTTTCGAGCCTTCGTTAAGCGCAGCGATTTCAGTTGCGAATGCTTTGGTCGTTGAGCGGATAATGGAAGCTGTCTCGTGAAGATCTTTCTTCTGCTGAATTGTCTCGATCATGGCGCAACGGCGAGAACAGTTTGTTAATTCTTCCCTGATTATTTGATTTTCGATAGTTGGCAAGGAGCTCTTTTCTAGAAATCTGATCCAGTATTGTATGACGTTTCGCATTGATAACGTATTATGGGCTGGAATTTCGCCGACAATTTCTTTTAAAATCCCGAGGGAGAGTCTCTGTTCTTCCTCTTTCAACTTCTTGAAATATGGAATGATCGATTTGATTTTGTTTGCAATGTTTTGTAAAAACACTGCAAGCGGTGATTGGCATTTCTGGATATCTTCAAATTTTGGGAAGGAAGGAAGAGTTTCTAAGAGTTGCCCATCAGATTTCGTTTCTGTACTAACGTCAATCTTTTTCCATTTCGTATTAATATGATGAGAGATTGTTCCGTCTTTATTAATTCTTAGTTTTATAGTCTCTGTCGGAGTGCAAGAACCACAGATTTGGCTTGCGGCTTTCTTTACCTTGTCGTTGAGTTCATCTCTTTTTAAAGGTGTTTTATTTGATGCGCAGCTTACTTGAATAGCGTATGTTTTATCTGCACTTCTAAAGGTAAAGTCGAATGTCCCCATGGCCTTTAATTCCTTGTGTATAAGAAGGGCTCACAACTATGAGTGAATCAGCTGGCTCTTAGATCGAATTTGATTACTCTCTCAAAAATGTATCTATCATATAACCGACTTAAGGAAACAAATAATTTCTTTGTCAATCGGGAACGCTCATTCAAAGAATGAGCGTATTACGCGAAGAACTCAGGTTGTCTCTTATTTGTTTGATATGAAGCCATAAAAGCGAGTGCTTGTTTTCTAGTCGCAGGCGTGCGAGTTCGGACCCATATGCCGCTTGTAGCTAGGGCCCATAGAAGGGCTGACTGGATCGAAAGTCCTCCAGATATTGCATATAGAAAGCCTGCGTTGAATGCGTCTCCAGCTCCTGTCGTAGCGGTAGGATTCTCAATATAAGGGACGGGAAAGGATGCTGTGAGCTGTTTTGATTCAACATGAGAAATTGCTGAGACTTCTTTGTGAGAATGTCCAACGATAATATCAAAGAGATCTTCTTTCTCTTTTATTGATTCGATTGCGTTGGATAATGAAACGTTATCAACCTCCGGGAGACCAAGTGCTCTCATTACCTGGAGCGCTTCGGAAAGGTTTAAGCTTAAAATAATTTTAAATCCTTTTTGAGCGCAATTTCTAAGATGTTCTAAAGCCTCGAGAAGATCTTCAAATGGCCGTTTCTTGGGATCTGCGAAATCGATGAAGAGATAAGGACGCTGTTCGCGATTGAGTGTGATAGAGCTCTTTTGTCCGAGCCACTTCCAGAATTGGTGAACAAGGGGCATCATTGTCCAATTTACTGTAGCTATGGCGCTATACGAAGGCAAATGCTGGAGAAAGAGTGACTCAGGGATTATTTGGAAAAGATCTTCTAAAGAAATTTGGTCGACGCCGCGCATGGTGCCGAACAGAATTTTTCCATCATTGAACTCAAAGGCATTTGTTTTTCCAGATGGACCAAGAGATGTGTACTTGATATTTTCCCTTGTGAGAAGAGAAGCGAATATAGAATCAACTTGCGTGTTTTCTTTTGAAAGAGAGAACGTCCCTGCTAGGGAAATATCTACATCATTTTCTCCAACTGTTGCTAAGGTTTGCGCAAGGAGAGGGGCATTCCCACCTAAAAGAGAACAAGTCTCTACGCATTCAATATTTGTACTCTTTCCACTTGATGCTGAGATCCTGTTGGCAAGTTCAGGGATCGTCTGAATTCTTGTCCATTCGGATGCGCTTTTACGTTGATCGACAGGATGGATGATTGAGTCTACAAATCCATCAAAACCGACGAAGATCTTTCTCTTCGATGATTCTGAGCTCATCTCATTCCTAAAAAAATGTATGATGTCTCTTTGAATCATCGAAGGACCTTCATTAAGAGTGATTTCTATTGAAATTTCGGGGATATGATATGAGTTGCGCCGTAGGAAACGCGGTGGTTTTCACCTATTTCGTATTGGGAATCATTAATCAATATCTTGAATTCCATGTCAGTAAATGGTCTTTCTGTCTCCCATATCCATTCGTCAGAAGCAGCATTGTGAAGAATCTCACCCTTATCCCAACTCAAAGAAGCGACTCCCTCTCCTCGTATAAAGAGGTTATTTGGTATGCCGCAGTCATACTTAACAATAATTTTGGTCTTCTTGGTATGAGCGCCATTTTTTTTCATAGTAGTGGATTTGGTTGAGGTGGTTGATTTTTTTTCAGGATCCTGAGGCTTGTTTTTGCAAGTACGAGCTTTCGTCAATTTCTGAGTCTCAGCTTTCTTGGCTTGCTTTTTTGGTGAGGCTTCAGCGCACTGTGAGCGCATCTTTGCTTTACATGTTGATTTAGATACAACAGGTGTTTGAAATTGAGGAGCACAGGGGGGTGTCGATCCATTTTCAAACATATCTAAGTTTGCCTTGGCATTTGAAGCGGAGGCAGAAAAAGAGGGGGTGCTTTTAATCTGAATATCCCCTTTTGTTTTTTTTCTCATTGACTGAGGGATCGAGCTTTCTTTCTTCATGTTCCTCCCTGAAGAAAAAAGTTAGTTCTTACGAATTATGCATTTAGTTCTTCGTTATAACTCAAAAGAATTTTATACAATCATTTTCTTGGATATATATTTCAAATTCTTCTGCGGCAATTTATTTTTTTTCGTAAATTTTTTTATTCTAGAGGGGATAAGAGATCATTAAGGTAGATAGCATGCAGCTGATTGGGGAAACTTGTTGTGTTGAACAACAAGGTTATGCTAATCTGCATTCGATTTCTCGTTTTCAGATATAATTTTGTTGTAAAGTTTCTTTTTAACACTTCTTTTCAACACTTGCAGGTACCGAGATGCTTCGTGACGCTCTCAAAGTGATGCTCGACGTCCAAGAGTACGATATCCAAATGATCCGCTTGATGAGACTTAAAAATGAGCGGCAAACAGAACTCGAAAGAGTTCGGTCGCTTCGCGATGATCTCCATCATCAAGTCATTCTCAAAGAAAGCGAGATTATAGAGATTAAAAAACAGGTCAGGCTTATCGAAGGCGAAGTTCAAGAGCTTTCGGCAAAAATACAAAAGCTTGAATCTCAGCAAAATTCTGTTCGTAAGGTCGAAGAGTTCAATGCACTTACGCATGAAATCTCCGCTCTCGAAAGAGAGAAAGCTGCAAAAGAGCAGCGTTTAAGCGACCACTATGACAAAGTTGCTGCTGAAGATGACTATTTAAAGAATTTAAAGAATAGCTACGCGTCGACAAAAGAGAACAGCCATCAGATTGAGCAAGAAATTCGAGACAGTATCGAAGCGATCAATGCTGAAGGTTCTGAGTTGATGGAAAAGCGAGCCCAAGTTGCTCAAAAGGCTGATCCAGAGATCATGAAAGTTTATGAGAAGCTTCTCAAGAACAAAAAAGATCGAGTGATCGTTCCTATTGAAAATCGCTGCTGCAGTGGTTGCCATATTCTTGTAACAGCTCAGCATGAAAATATTGTTCGTAAGGGCGAAAAAATTGTCTTCTGTGAGCACTGCTCAAGAATACATTATTGGCACGATCATATTCCGCATAGTGACGATCATCAGCTTGGTGAAACAGCTTCTAAGCGTAGAAAGAAAGCAGCTCCTATTAAACTGTAAAGACTGCTTTTCCACTTTCTTCATTTTATTTTTCTCGGCAGGAGAGCAGGCAGCCGCTCGCTACTGAAAAGGTAGCGAGAGGCAAAGTCTGGACATCATAAGAGCGGATACCAGAGAAAGTCTGGGGGTCAAAAGACTACGGAAAGTACAACAGAAAGCAATCCCGTCATCTTTTTTTTCTTTGCTTTGCCAAGAATTTGAGATGGCTATAAGGGGTGAAATGCAAGAGTGATATATCTCTTGCCATCATATGGCAACATATGAATGAGGTAAACCCTATCCGATGCAAGCTGTGAAACGGAATGGAAAATCGTAAAATCTTCTCAATTGTACGGCTCTTGCACATTCGAAGATGATTTTCTAATGATGGTTTCTTGAAAAAGCGCTGGAGGGTCTTGGTGACAAGGCTCCTAGAGGAATGGCTGCCAATTGGGAAGTTCGCCGCCCCAATTTCCAGAATCCGGCTTACAGCTCTCCTTTTTTTCTTTCCTTTCTTCACTTTGTAAAATAAAGCTTTTATTGCTACATGTTAAGAGTCGTTGCAATGCCGCAACTTCTCTCTTTAGTAGTCTTGTCTTTCGTCTTATGCTTGCCTTTTTTTGCCTCAAACGTTGAGGTTGAGTATAACTTAATGTGGCTTGGAAAAGAGAGTTTGTTGCGAAGGCTATTTCCAATATTCATCGCTTTTAATGGTGTTCTTTTATGCTGCTTGAGCTGCCTCAGATAGAAAAGTTCTACGAGTTCTTTAAGCAAAAAGTAATTCTCGCTCGGCAGATTCTCAGGCGTCCTATGACGCTAACAGAGAAGATCCTTTTCACGCATATGAGTGAAAATCGAATAAAGGATGCGGTGCGTGGTAAAAGTCATGAGGAATTTGTCTGTGACCGAGTGGCTATGCAAGACGCAACGGCTCAAATGGCTATCCTGCAATTCATGTCTTCTGGAATAGATAAGGTTCAATGTCCTGCATCGGTTCATTGTGATCACTTAATTCAAGCAGAGAGTGGAGCGCTTTCTGATCTATCAAAATCCATACAGGAGAGTGGAGAAGTCTATAATTTTCTTAAAACTGCTTCAGCTAGATATGGGATTGACTTTTGGCAGCCAGGTGCTGGGATTATTCACCAGGTGGTGTTAGAAAATTATGCATTCCCTGGCGGTCTTTTGGTTGGAACGGACTCTCATACTCCAAATGCGGGTGGTCTCGGTATGCTTGCAATAGGTGTCGGAGGCTCTGACGCTGTTGATGTGATGGCAGGCCTTGGCTGGGAATTGAAAATGCCTAAGCTGATTGCGGTAAAACTCACTGGAGAATTAAGAGGGTGGGCGTCACCTAAAGATATCATCTTAAAAGTTGCCGATTCGCTTACAGTAAAGGGTGGCACCGGTCATGTTATTGAATATATAGGACCAGGTGCTCGGACAATTTCATGTACTGGGAAGGCTACCATCTGCAATATGGGCGCAGAAGTTGGCGCAACTACCTCTATATTTCCATATGATGAGTCAATGAGAAGATACTTGGTGGCAACTGAGCGTTCAGAGATAGCCTCCCTAGCAGAGAAGGTCTCCTCATCTCTGATTCCTGATGAAGAGGTTGAGGATGTGCCAGAGAATTTTTATGATCAGGTGATTCATATCGATCTCTCTACTCTTGAGCCTCATGTCAATGGCCCATACTCGCCTGATAGGGCTTGGCCAATCTCTCGTTTAAAGGATGCTGTGTTATCTCATGAATATCCAGAGGAGATAAAGGTTGCACTCATTGGCTCATGCACAAATTCAAGCTATGAAGATATTGAAAGGGCAGCATCTGTTGCAAAGCAGGCAATAGAGCATGGGATAAAGGCAAAGTGTCCGCTTACTATTACACCTGGTTCAGACCAGATTCGAGCAACAATAGAGCGAGATGGCCTTCTTGCGACTCTGGAGCAGATAGGGGGTACGGTCCTTGCAAATGCCTGTGGCCCATGTATTGGCCAGTGGAAGCGTCATGATGTTCAAGAAGGTGAGAAAAATACGATTCTTACCTCATATAATCGAAACTTCGCGGGAAGAAATGACGCAAATCCTGGGACTCATTCGTTTGTCGCAAGTCCTGAGATTGTAGTAGCTATGGCTCTTTCAGGAAAAATGACCTTTAATCCTCTTAAAGATCCGCTAATTTCAAGTGATGGTATAGAGTTTTATCTTCGTCCACCACAAGGAAGGGATCTGCCTGAGGCTGGATTTAATCATTCATCTTTCGGTCTTTTTAGGGCTCCAAAAGAGAGGTCAAAGATTGTTGTTGAGATTGCTCCAACAAGCGAAAGGCTTCAAAAATTAGAGCCCTTTAAGCCATGGAATAAGGGCCAATTCGCTCATCTACGTGTTCTTGTAAAAGCTCAAGGCAAATGTACAACCGATCATATTTCTCCAGCAGGAAAATGGCTCAAGTTTCGCGGTCATCTTGATAAAATCTCAGATAATATGTTCTCAGGTGCTGTGAATGCTTTTCGTGACTTGATTGGCAAGGGAATTAATCTCTTAACGAAAAAAGAAGAGCCGTTCTCATCGATTGCAAGACAATACAAAGAAAATGGTATAGGCTGGGTTGCCATAGGAGACGAAAATTATGGTGAAGGTTCGTCGAGGGAACATGCTGCTATGGAGCCGAGGTATCTTGGAGGATGTGCTGTCATAGCAAAGAGCTTTGCTCGAATACATGAAACAAACTTAAAAAAGCAGGGGATATTAGCACTGCAATTTATAAATCCAACTGATTATGACAAAATTCGAGAAGATGATGTTCTTGATTTTGTTGATATCGGAGATTTTAGTCCTGGCAATCCTCTTCAACTGAGGATTAACCATGTTGATGGATCTGTAGAAACTATTATGCTCACCCATAGCTATACAGAGAAGCAGATCGCATGGTTTTGGCTGGGGTCTGCTTTAAATGCGCAGGCAGTCAAATAAAAGTAGGCTTAATGACGAAGCTTCAGGATATATGCCATATCCTGAAGGCTTGTAGGTTTTTTTACTTTTTCTTTAAGAAGAAGGGTGGCTTTTAAAGAATTCACTTTTGTAAGCTATTTAATTTATCTTTCAAATGCCAGTGGCTTGTTATTGTTGCAAACTAACTGTTTAAGATTCAAATGATTGAGCTTTTTTTGAAGTTCTCTAACGATGTGATGAGCGCGCGATCATGCTGGGAATATTCTTAGATATTGAAACAAACGGACTCGATCCCTTTAAACATGAACCCCTTGAGATTGCACTCTCAATCATTGATTTGGCGACCGCAGAGAGAAGAGGGGACTATCAATCGAAAGTTCTTCTCGACGATACGCAGTGGAAATCTCACGATCCAAGAAGTTTAGATGTAAATGGTTTCTCATTGAGCGATATGAGAAACGCTCGATCAAAAGATGATATCCGCAGCGATATAATCTCTCTTTTTTCCAGCATCGGAATCTTGAGAGGGAGAGCTTTTTTTATCTGCCAAAATCCCTCTTTTGATAGGCCTTTTTTTGCAAAAATTGTACCTCCATATCTCCAAGAAGAAAAAAGGTGGCCTTATCACTGGCTTGATTTAGCGTCGATGTACTGGGCAAAAGTTTTAGTGAATAAACAAACTGGGTCAAAGACGGAGACAATGTCCGTTTCAAAGGATACAATAGCGGAAAAGATGGGACTTGAAAGAGAGGCTCATCCGCATAGAGCTATGAATGGCGTTCATCACCTTATTCAGTGTTATGAAAAAGTAGTAGGCTTTCCTCTACAAGCTAGTGTTGTTCGAGAATAATCTGGTTAATATTCATCCAACGAGTTTGAAAGACGGGGATCTCATATGAAATCTCAGATAATGGCAATTGTAAATGCAACACCTGATTCATTTTTTAGTGGATCTCGCATTGATACCTTGCATCACATAGAGAATTCATTGAAATATGTGAAGCAGTGTATTAGTGATGGAGCTCATGTAATCGATATCGGAGGAGAGTCGACTCGCCCAGGTGCCGAACCTGTCTCGCTTCAAGAAGAGCTTCAGCGGGTATGCCCACTCTTAGAGGCATTGTCTTCGCTAACCACTATTCCGATTTCTATTGACACTATGAAGCCTGAAGTGGCTTATGAAGCGATCCGTAGAGGTGCTACGATTATCAATGATGTTACTGGTCTTTCTAATCCTAAGATGAGACAGTGTTTGAAAGATAATCCTCATGTCGCAGTGGTAATAATGCATATGCAAGGCGAGCCCAAGACGATGCAGGTAAATCCATGCTATCCGAATGGGGTTGTAAACGAGGTGTATGATTTCTTTAAGCAGCGAATTCGTGAGCTGGCATCTGAGGGAATATCAACAGATCGAATTATCATCGATCCAGGTGTCGGATTTGGTAAAACGCTTCAGCAAAATATTGAGCTTATGCGGTCAGTTTCGCGGTTTAAAGAGTTGGGGTGCCCTGTCTTATATGGCGTATCTCGAAAGGCTTGGATAGGGGCTCTTCTGGATCGACCTATTGATGAGAGGCTTCCTGCCACTTTAGCGGCTGGAGCTCTTCTCTTAGAACAAGAGGTTGATTATTTAAGGGTTCATGATGTTAGAGCTCATACGGATCTTTTGCAAGTAGTGAAGGCATTCAAAGAGCTGCCTGCTTAAGATGTTATCGATTTATAGATGTTGAAGTGAAATCCTTGAATTGGGTAAATCGGTGCTTGTCCTGAGAAAAGGAGTCTTGTGCTCTCGTTTGCAATTAAACGAGAATAGTTATTGACTTTCATTAGAGTTAACCCTAGCCTTTGTCTCTGATATAGAAAGCTTTTTTCAGTATGAAAATTGCTTTCGAGTGACTGATTTTGAACTATTTATGAGTAAGAAAGAGGTTAGTTAGGCCGCACTGTATGATTTTTCAAGGGGCTATATCATATTGCATTCCTGCCTTTGAGATTCTGCTGATAGCAAGTGTCTTCTACTACCTCCTCTCGTTCTTCCAAAATACGAGAGCGATGGATTTAGCTGGCGGCATAGTTGTATTCTTAGGTCTTTTTACCCTAGCTAGCTGGCTCCATTTTCCCGTTCTACAAGCCTTAATGAGGTACTTTGTTAATGCTGCCGTCATTGGGTTGCTCATCATATTTCAGCCTGAATTGAGACTAGCCTTAGCCAAGCTCAATGTAAGAGGAAAAAAATTCGAAGAGATTTCCGAATTTGATAAATTTTTAGAGAGCTTGTGCAATTCCGTATACCGCATGTCTGAGAGAAGGATAGGTGCTCTTATAGTACTAGAGAACCAGGATAGCCTTGAAGAATACGCTATGAAATCGGTAGTTCTCAACGCTCAATTTTCTTCAGAGCTTATTGAATCGATCTTTGTAACGACATCTCCACTTCATGACGGGGCGATTATCGTACGGGGAACATCGGTTCTTGCTGCGGCGGTCATATTACCTTTGGCTGATGACAGCACGCAGATATCACGCGCTATGGGAACGCGTCATAGAGCTGCACTTGGTATCACCCAACACTCCGATGCGATTAGTATTGTAGTCTCTGAAGAGACAGGAAAAGTATCTATCGCTCGTGAAGGGATCATGACGCGAAGCGTCAAAGTAGATAGGTTTAAGGGAGTTTTGAGGAGCATCTTTGAGCCACCTGAAGATGATCCTGGGATGCGTTCGAAAATCAAGAACTGGTTTGGTACATGGAAGGCCTCTTCAAAAAGCTCATAGTAGATAATTTTCAGAAAAAGTTTTTTTCATTGCTCGCTGCTGTTGCGATTTGGATTTTCGTTAACAACTCGATCACTTCAACCAAAGTGTTCACTCGTGTCCCTATTCGCGTTGTAAACCTACCAGTCGATAAGACGATCCGCGGTCTTATGCCTAATGGCGTTTTAGAAAGAAAAATGACCATTACGCTCACTGGAACGAGAGATGTTATTGATCGCCTCGACTCACAGGATTTCGAAGTAGTCATCGATGCTTCAGACAAGGGTGATGAGTGGGTTGTACAAGTCTCGAAGAAGAATCTGGTGAGTTTGAACCCAGATATCGAACTTATGCATAATATTACTCACTTATCTCATGGTGAATTTGTCATTCATTTGAGTAGGCTGATTACAGAGAAGATTCCTGTGTATATTATGCCTCCAAAGGGTGAGCCACCTGAAGGGTACCAATTCCTAGACATTTGGCCTCAAAAGCTCTTTCATGTTGTCTCTGGTCCTGAAGAAGATGTTAAAAGGCTTCAAGAACAGGGGTTAGAGATCTGCTTTGATCTCTCTACAGTTTCCAAGGATGATCTTGATTCGCTTTCAGGTGATTCTCCTCAAGCTCCTGATGAAGTCAGCTTTATTGTTCCAGAGAGTTGGAAGAAAGTTCGAATTCCATTCCTGAATAACTCTCTTCAATCAATAAATGGACAAGAAGCTAAGCATTTACGTATTGACTTTTTACGTAAATCTCTTTTGCAGATCGATCTGAGAGTTCCAGTGCGAATTTTTTACCCGGTCTCAACGATTAATCGCATTAATCCACAGGTTCTGTCGCTTGAAGCGCTTGGAATCATTATGAATGATCGTTCTGTCTCATTGATTGATTCTCCACTCTATGTCAGTGATGTAAGTAGGCTCTTCTTAGATATCGTGAAAGATAGAATTGAAGTTGTCATTGTCCCTGAGCTTCGCGATAATACATATCTCTTTTCGTATCAGGTGCAATTTATTGATCCGAAGGTACTCGAGGATGAGTATATTTTGAGAATGATGCCGCCTGTGACAGCGCCTGCTGTAGAAGCCTCAAGCGGAGGCGCGATGCAGCGCATGTTAAGCAAAACTCAAGCTTCAAAGAGTTCGCCAACTGTGCCTATGCTCAATAGCTACGCGCGTCAGCATCAAGCGATGAGAGAGAACTTTTTAAGAACGCGATTCCGTGAGTATATGCAGCGTTTTCAATTACTCTTTGGAAAAAGCGAACGATTCGAAGTTGATTTCTCGGTCAATGATGGAAAGGTAACTATCTTACCTCGAATAATGAAAAAACCTGTCTTTGTCGACGGAGATGGGTAGAATGTGAAAACAAGGGGCGCTTCAAAAACGCCCCTTTTTCATGCTATTTACACGAGTCTTCTGTCCAAATGAACTCACAAAACAAACATATCGCCTTTGTGAAGCAGACGTTTAAGCTTCAAGGCGGTCTAGAAAAATATTGCTTCGAGCTTTCCCGATTCTTTTCGAAGAGGGGGTATACGGTTTCCATCCTTACTTCTTCGTACAATAAGGTAAAAGGGGAGTCTTTCTCGAAGAGCTTTTTCACGACTAATGGAATGCATGAGGGAGTCCGGTTAATTATCTTTTCGCTCCCTCTTTCATTTTTGAAGCTCTCTTTTATTCAACTATTACTCTTTGATGCCTATACCAGAGTTTGGAAAAGAAAAAATCCTGATGTGCTACTTTTTGGGTTTGATCGGCATTTCATTCCACTCTCATTCTACCGAGCAGGCAATGGCTGCCATCGGGCGTATTTAGAACGCAGAAAAGGTGAAGCTTCGTGGTTGAAAAAGATAACGCTTAAGTTGAATCCTCTTCATTGGTGTACGCTTCTTTCGGAAAAAAAGACCTATGAATCGCCAGTGACCCAGGTTATCTGTAACTCGAACCTCGTTCGATCTGAAATTTTAAAATATTACCCCAAAGCTGATCCGAAGAGGATTCATGTTATACACAATGGTGTTGATTGGATGAGAGTTCAACCTCTGTTTGAGGAAGCTATCCATTTGCCACAGAAATCAAAGAGAGATTGGGGTATTCCAGAAGACGCTCTTCATATCGTTATGGTAGGTCATGAGTGGTTTCGAAAAGGGGCGGACATTTTACTCGAAGCTATTCCATTCGTGGTAAAGGCGATCCCACAAGTTCCTCTGTATATAACCATAGCGGGTAAAGAAAGAAATCCAGCTCAATTTCAAAAGAGAGCGGAAAAACTTGGTATTGCTCATTTCGTTCAATTTATTCCAAAACAAGTCGCTTCAAATCATCTTTTCCAATCGGCAAATATTGCCGTTGTCCCATCTCGATATGATCCTTTTGCCAATGTTACGCTTGAGGCTTTAGCAATGGGGCTTTGGACAGTTACTTCATCGGAGAATGGTGGATCAGAAGTGATTGATGATTCGATCGGCTATGTGGCCAAAGAACTCAAAGCTGAAGAGATTGCCCAAGGAATCATTATAGGAATACAAAAGCTTCTTTCTCTTGAGGTAACTAAAGTATCGATTCGAGAAAAAGCCCGTATGTATGATTTCTCTTACAAGTTAGATGAGTATATTCAACTCTTAGAAACCCACTCATGAATTAAGAAAGAGACTTCAGATACTGAATTCTCTTTCTTAGAAGGTGGGTCATATTTATTGATATTAAGATCAGTAGCTCATTGAGTCGAGCTCTACTTTTCCTCTAAAAATGCGAAATGCGTACGCACAGTATAAAATAAAGAGGGGAACGCCAACGAGAGCAATGCCGATGAGGATCTGCAGTGTCAGTTGAGAAGAGGATGAATTATAAATAGTCAGCGAGTTATTGACGGGATCAATAGTCGATCGAATGATTGCTGGGAATGTACCAACAGCATAATTGATAACCATAGAAGCAATGACGAGTGTCGAGCTTATAAAAGCAAATCCTTCTCTCTTTGCGTTCATGAATTTTGGTATGAGAACAATACCTGCAACACCTAAAATCTCAACAGCAAAGAGCCATGGGGCATCTCTCATAAGCTGGGTTACCTTTGGCTCAAAGACTAATGTTGCCATTGTAATTGAGATCCACGCAGTTAAGAAGAGAGGGTAGAGGATGTTGTTAGTCCATCCCTGTACTTTCTGCTGCAAGGACCCTTCAAGTTTCATATTTAAGAAAAGAGCTCCGTGAATCATAAACATGATTGTCGTAAAAAAACCTAATCCTATCGAGTAGGGTGAGATCATATCGAGGAATGATCCTTGAAGTTCTTCGTTCTCATTAATAGGAAGCCCTTGTAAGAGATTTGCAAGAACAAAGCCGAAGCCGAAGCCGAGCATATAACTTGCTACAGCAAATACTCTATCCCAGATGTTTCTCCACCGTTGAGATTCCATTTTTCCCCGGAATTCAACAGCTGCGGCTCTTAAGATATAGCCAATAACGAGGATGTTCAATGGAATGAAAAAAGAGCCGAAGAGGGTTGCGAACGCTTTAGGAAATCCGGCTAAGAGGGCTCCGCCAGTAATAATAACCCACAAAGAATTAGAGTCCCACACAGGACCAATCGCGTTGATAAAGTAGCGTCGCTCCTTGTCAGTGGAGGAGAAGAGGTGAAGGCAGCCTACACCAATATCGAAACCATCGAGTGCCGCATAGGCGAACATGGCCACAATGAATACGACATACCAGATAAGCTGAAGAATCTGTATATCCATATAGAAGTTCTCTCTTTCGTCTTCAAAAAATTTATAAAAGCGATTATTCGATCAGCCTCTTTTAGAGGCTGAAGGTTCCTTACTTATGCAGTTTAAATGGATCTCTATATGGAGACTCCTCTGGAAGTTCTGTTGGACCATGTTTGATCTTCTTATCAAGCAAGAATAAAAAGAGGACAAACATAAGAAGGTAGATAATCACGAAAAAGACAAGAGATGTGAATGCTTCTGGCCATGTTACTGTTGGCGTAAACGAGTCTTTTGTCTTGAGAAGCTTATAGACAGTCCATGGTTGACGGCCAATGCAGCTTGAATACCATCCAGCAATATTTGCGATTTGAGGAAAAGCAACTGAGATAACTAAGAATTTCATGAGAAATGGGCGAAGGTTCCATTTATCTTTGTACCACATGTAGGCCACTATCATGGCAGCTAAGAAGATGAGCCCCCATGTCAAAATCATCAAGTGGTACATCTGGAAGACTAATGGTACATTTGGCCACTCCTCGCGTGGTGTTTGATCAAGACCTTGAACAGGTGTTTTAGGGTCATTATGTACGAGGAAGCTTAATCCCCCTGGAATACTTAATCCATAAACCTTTTGGTTCTCCATGTCGACATGGCCAAAGAGATAGAGCTTAGAGTACTCTTCAGTTTTAAATGTCCCTTCAAACGCCGCCATCTTTGTTGGGTTTTCTTTTGCGATGACTTGGCCAAGGTGATGAGATGCGATAAGTTGGAGGATCGCGGAGCCGATTGCGAATGCCGATGCAACTTTCATCGATGAGATAGCGAATTGCCGCCATTTGTCTTTTAGGAGATAGTATGAGGAGACGCTAATGACGAGAAGGGCAGCGCTGAGCCATGCGCCTAAGATCACATGAATTTGGTGAGGAAGGTTTGATGGCGTGAAGACCATTTGAAACCAGTCAGCGACGACTGCACTTTCATTTCCTTTAGCATCCTTAATCAACGCATGACCTTGAGGAGTATGCATCCAGGAGTTGACGGTTACGATCCAGAAGCCGCTGAAATGGGCGCCGAAAGAGACCATGCAGGTTGCTAAAAAGTGCATCTTCTTTGAAATGCGTCCCCAGCCAAATAAAACGATGCCTAAAAATCCTGCTTCGATGCCAAAGGCAAAGAGTCCTTCTGAGGCAAGCGCACTTCCTAAGATATCTCCGATAAACCTTGAGTAGCGGGACCAGTTAGTTCCAAAGCTGAAAATAAGAGGGATACCTGTTGCTACACCTAAGGCAAACGTAAGGGCAAATACGCGAGTCCAGAATTTCGTAATGCTTTCCCATAATTTTGAGCCGGTCTTTAAATAGAGACCCTCGTAAATAATGAGGAGAAGAGAAAGACCGATGCTTAAAGGGGGATAAATATAATGAAATGTTACGGTAAACGCAAATTGAAGCCGGTGAAGTATTTCGGTATCCATGAAGCTCCTTAATATGTCTTTAGCTCAATATCTTGGAAGTCTCAACGAGATGTTGGAAGACAACGTAAGATAGTCGAGGTCTTAAAGTTTCATAACCTTTTATGAGTAAGAAGTTAATGAAATTCTGGAAGACCTGCTTCTGAGAAAGAGATAAAAGCACATCAAGGGTCTTCATATGAATTACTGCGCCTCTTCTACAAAAAAAGTAATATTTTTGCAGTAACTCTTTTGTCAAAGAGGGTGTATTCGTGGTCCCTTGTCTATTCCCTACGAAGGACTACTAGTTTTAATGTTTTCGCCATCGAGGCTAATCCCTTCAAGAGGAAGCTCTTTTTTGAGATCATAATAACTAGGACCTCTTTGAAGAATGATACCGCCGCCGAGACAGCGAGATCCTTTATACAACACACATGATTGCTCTTCAGTAATAGCTCTCTGTGGGGTAGAGAATACAACGCGGTAAAGAGGGTCTTTATTAGTGCTTGCCTCAACTTTTTCTATGTAGCAAGGCTGATCGACTTGACGATAGCGTATTTTGGCAGAACAGTGAAATGGAAATTGATCGGGTTCTTTTCCGGAAACCCAATAGATCGATTTGATGTACAGCTCATCAGAGAAAAGGGCAGGATGCATCTCTCCTTGGACTACAACAAGCTCATTCGTGTCGAGCCTTTTGTCTGCGACAAACCAGGCGCTTCCTTGTCCGCCTATACCGAGGCCTTTTCTTTGTCCTCGCGTATAGTACGCCAAGCCCTGATGCTTGCCTACAATTTTGCCCTCATAGGTCACCATATCTCCAGGGCTGTATCCAAGGTATTTAGCAATAAAGGAGCGAAAGTCTCTTTCTCCGATAAAGCAGATGCCAGTGCTGTCCTTTTTTTCTGCTACTGGAATATTAAAGAGTCGCGCGATTTCTCGAACTTCCGTTTTTTTGAGCTTATGGAGAGGAAAAATCGTGTGTGGGAGCGTCTTTTGAGATGCGGTATAAAGAAAGTATGTCTGATCTTTTGTAAGGTCTACCGCTCTCTCAAGAAAATACTCAGTCGTTTCATCTTTATGAGTCTCGTAAGAGATTCCAGCATAGTGGCCTGTTGCCAAAGCAGAAGCTTCTAAGGAGAGCGCTTTATGAAGAAGATGCTTAAATTTAATTTCGAGGTTGCAGAGGATGTCAGGATTTGGAGTTCGGCCCTGCTTTAAGCCATCAAGAAAAGATTGAAAGACCTCATCCTTATATTCTTTGGCAAAGTTGACAGAGAAGTAAGGGATTCCTAGGACATTCGCTGTATGGGCTACATCTCGAAAATCGACTTCTGCCGGACATGCGCTGGATGCGTCGCCCTCATCCTCTTCCCAGTTCTTCATGAAAAGCCCTACAACATCATAGCCAAGCTCTTTTAAAAGCGCCGCAGACACAGATGAATCAACACCGCCCGATAAACCGACAATAATACGACTATTGAGAGGAATATCAGTTGGGATTGTCGAAAGAGCATAATCAATGAGTTGATGCGCGGCTGATCTTGATTTCATATACTGTTACATAAGAGGTCATTTGTGATTTTATTCAGGCGATGAAGGAAAAAGAGAGGATGAGCTAGTAAGCTTTTTCACATCATTCGTCATAGGCTAAAAATATATCATATGAGAAAGCCATTCGTCTCCCTTTTTCTCGACTGAAGGAGATTAAAGCGAGTATGTGTGATAACTTCATAGTTTTTCTTTGGATGATGAAAGACTCTTGTAGGAAAGGCTGCCTTTTCGTCACAATCGCCGCCTGAGAAATCTGATTAATTCAATCGTATTTTGGAGGAGTGTAATGAGCACTTTTAGAACGTGTATATTAAGGCTGGCAGTCTTTGTGCTACGTTCTCTTCTCTGCCTCAGGTATAGAGTTCGCTATGTGGGATTGAAGAAGGCGCTGGATCTTGTCTCCCAATATCAACATGAGAGAGTAAGCCAAGAAGGTGAAGCCGCAGGCGCTACAGATAAAGATCGTGGAGTTCTCTTTTTTCCAAATCACCCTGCTGTAGTGGTAGATCCTCTTATCGTTGCTCTTCCCTTTATTGTGCCTTTGAAGATGCGTCCCCTCATCACCGAGTACATGTATTTTCATCCCGTGTTTCATCCTGTCATGAAATGGATAGGGGCTTTGCCTGTTCCTAATTTCTCAGCAGGGGTTAACTCGATCAAGATTGATCGCCTTCAAAGAACATTAGATGAAGTACGAAAGGGCTTACGATCGGGTGAGACATTCCTTCTGTATCCATCAGGAACGACAAAGCAAGGTCCTCGTGAAATTATTGGAGGGGCGTTCGCGGCTCATGACTTGCTCCAAGAGTATCCTAATACTGCTGTAGTTTTAGTTCGAACTACTGGATTATGGGGGAGTCGCTTTTCAAGGGCATACACCCAAGGAAAGCAGGTCGATATGATGACAGCTCTTAAAGTAGGGCTGAAGTGCTTTTTAAAGAATCTCTTCTTTTTCTCGCCACGAAGGGATGTCTCTGTTGAGTTTGAAGTAGTTTTGCCTCCTACTTCTCAAGTTAAGACAGAAAAACCACAGCTCAAGCTTCCATTAGATAAAGGCCGTCTTGAGTTTAATAAGTGGCTAGAGAAATGGTATAATGAGCCTTTCGAGAAAAAATATGGGCCAAGATCAGGTGAGCCATTGCTGCTCGTTCGAGAGTCGTGCTGGTCTGAGGAAATTTCTGTTCCTCCTCCATTTGAAGAGGAGAAAGAGGAGACATTTACTGTCCCAGACGAGATCCGCAAATCGGTGATTGAGAAAATAGCAGAGCTTGCAAAGTGCTCTCCAGAGTCAATAAAACCCGAGCAGCATCTTGTTGCTGACTTAGGTCTTGACTCACTTAATATCGCAGAGCTTATTACCTATATTGAAGTTCATTTTGATCAACGGGGGATCAATCCTCAGGAGATGACTTCTGTCCGAAAAGCGATGCTCTTTGCAGCTGGGTTATTAAACCTCCAACAAGAGTTAGTCGATCCACCTCTTGATACCACTCTGTGGGAGAAGCCGCGCGAAGAAAAGCGCCTCTTTATCCCAGAAGCTGAGACCATTATCGATGCTTTCTTTACCACGGCGTCTCAGTATTCATCGCAAGCAATTGCAGGAGATGCACGAAGTGGAATTATCTCGTATTCAAAAGTAAAAGCTGCAGTATTCTTTTTAGCGAGGGAGATTGCAAAGTTTGAAGGAGAAAATATCGGGATTCTTCTTCCATCATCACTGACCGCCAATATTCTTGTGTTGGCTTCTCAGCTCGCGGGGAAAGTCCCTGTCATGATAAACTGGACGGTTGGAGGCAATCATCTTGAGTCAGTGGTTAAATACGCTCAATTGAAGGTGGTTCTTACCTCATGGGCCTTCCTTGATCGGTTAGAGAATGTTGATCTGTCAGCTCTTAAGGGACATTTAGTTGTGCTTGAAGAAGCCAAGGCAACGTTCTCATGGTCTAACTATATTGTCGCAAAGATCGCATCCCTCTTTCCTTGGGATTGGATCAAGAAATATACTAAGATCTTCCCTGGATATGCTTCTGTGACATCACAGTCTCGAGCTGTCATTCTCTTCACAAGCGGAACTGAGAGTATGCCTAAAGGTGTTCCGCTGACTCACGCAAACATTTTATCCAACTTGAGAGCGGCTCTCCATTCTATTAAGCTCTTTTCAAGCGATAGAGTCTTGAGTATGCTGCCGCCGTTTCATTCTTTTGGATTTGCAGTCACGGGCTTGATGCCGCTATTGGCAGGTCTTCGTGTTTATTACTCGCCAAGCCCACTTGACGCTCCACGACTTGCGCATTCTCTGAGATACTGGAAAATTTCGCTTCTTTGCTCTGCTCCATCATTCTTGAAGAATATACTAAGGCGAGGTGTGGGAGATGAGCCTTTTACTTCGCTCCGGATTGTCGTATCAGGGGCAGAACGTGCGCCTGAGGAATTGTACAGTCTTGTAAATCAGTCAACAGCACACGCAAGTCTTGTTGAAGGATATGGGATTACTGAGTGCTCGCCAGTTCTTACAATTAATACGAAAGGCAAGGCTCATGGTGTCGGAGCTCCACTTTCAAATGTCCGATTGAAGATTGTCGATCCTGAAAATTATGGTGTAGAGCGATCTCAAGTCCGAGAGAGCGGAATGATTTTGGCATCTGGCCCCAATATTTTCTCAGGATACCTTCAACCTGAACTTCCTCAGCCTTTTTATGTTGAAGGACCAACAAAGTGGTACATTACTGGCGATATGGGCATGATCGATGAAAAAGGCTCATTGCATATTACAGGTCGTCTTAAGCGATTTGTTAAAATGGGCGGTGAGATGATTAGTCTTGGCGCTATTGAAGATACCCTTGAAGGAGCGTTTTCGGTATTCATACCTCGCTGGAAAGAGGAAATGCAAGAGAAGATGATGAAAGGAGGCTCTCTTGAAGCGAAGAGATCTCAAGGACTCGAAGTTGGGGGGTTTGCTGTGATTCCACTTGGAGAAGAAGAAGGTCGCCCAAAGCTTATTCTCTTTACTCCATATCCAGTGACTGTCCAAGAAGTGAATATGGCGCTTCGAAAGAAGGGCTTTTCAAATTTGGTCAAGATAGACTCTATTCAAATCGTTCCAGAGCTCCCTATTATGGGAACAGGAAAGATTGCCTATCGTACCTTGCAAGCAATGCTTGAACCTGCTCGGGTATAAAAGACAAAGAGCGCTTGTCTCTATTGGAAGCAAGCGCTCTTTTTCATTTATTCTTCGTGATCTTCCGCAGTTACCATATGACGTGGCTTCATCCATGGGAAGAAGAGAACGTCTCTGATAGATTGGCTATTAGTAAAGAGCATGATCAATCGATCAATACCAATACCGACGCCTCCTGCAGGTGGCATACCTTGGCAGAGTGCCTCGACAAATTCCTCATCAAGTGGACTTGCCTCTTCATCGCCTTTTTCTCTTCTTTCAACTTGGTGCTCTAAGAGCTGTCGCTGAAGCAGAGGATCATTCAACTCAGAATACGCATTGCAGATCTCTTTTCCGATGACAAAGCTTTCAAATCGCTCGATGAGCCCTTGTTTTGCCTTTATAGGATCGCGATGCGGTTTGCAAAGTGGGGTAGTCTCGATTGGATGATCTGTAATGTGATGTGGTTGGATAAGGTGCTCTTCAACTTTTGTCTCAAAGAGAAGCTGAATGAGAAGGCCTCTTGAGCATTCTTGAAGTTCTTTTTCCTCAATTCCACTCTTTCTTAAGATCGCTTTCATCTCATCGTCTGAGAGAGCATCACAATCGATATTGGCATATGTCTTAATGCTTTCTTGCATTGTCATACGCTTCCAAGGAGCTTTAAAATCGATCATGAGTGTCTCTTTCTTCTCAGGAGAGTAGAAGGCGACTTTGGTCGAGTTGTGGAGCTTCAGAGCAATCTTCTCAAAGAGGGTCTCAACGAGATGCATCATGTCGTTGTAATCCCAAAATGCCGCATATGCTTCTAAGAGGGTGAACTCAGGGTTGTGAGTTCTATCAATTCCTTCATTTCTAAAAACTTTGCCAATCTCGAAGACTCGCTCAATTCCACCCACCAAAAGTTTCTTCAGCGAAATCTCAAGGGAGATTCGCAAAAACATGTCTTGGTTGAGAGCATGAAGCTTTGTTGTGAATGGTCGGGCTTCGGCACCACCGTAGATTGTTCCTAAGATTGGAGTTTCAACTTCTAAGAAGCCAAGGTCGGAGAAGTGGGATCGGATGATTGAGAATATCTCACTTCTTTGTCTAAATGTCTTTTGGACATCTGGGTGGCTGATAAGGTCGAGCCAACGCTTTCTATATCTCAGCTCTTTATCTGCAAGACCGCCATGCTTGTCTGGAAGAGGAAGGATGCTCTTGGAAAGAAGCTCGACTTCTTTCACATAGACAGTTAACTCTCCTTTTTGTGTGTGGAAGAGGTGGCCAGAGATGCCAATTATGTCGCCAAGATCAAACTTTTTCTCAATCAATTTAAAGTGAGAAAGGCTGTTTTCGTCCTGTGGCTTGTAGCCCTTGACAACGGTATGATCGCGGTTGAACATAACCTGAATGCGACTTCCTCGATCCTGGATATGGGCAAAAGCATTTTTTCCCATAGCGCGAAAGAGCATAAGACGGCCAGTAAGCGCCACTTCACGTGTTATGCCTTTTTCAGCATCGTCGCTCGATCCAATTTTAGTCCGCTCGAATGATTCGATGATCTGATCAACTGAGTCAGTTGCATCGAATCGGTGGGGATATGGATTGACTCCGAGCTCCCGTAATTCATGGAGAGTTTTAGAGCGAACAATAAAGTCTTCTGTATTGTGGTAATCAGGTTTCGTCATACTATGCGCAACCTCGCCTTCCTTTGTGAGCTGTTGTGGCGTTTATCATTGGTAGATTCATGAGTAATCTCTTGGACAACTCGTCCTACAAGATCGTATTCGGATATGTCAGTGATTTCAACAATATAGCGCCTACCGAAAGCTCGAACCAGGCGTCCATCGTTAATAATGACTTGGCCATCAATATCAGGACACTGTCCGTCATGTCGGCCTCTCATGAGAAGTTGCGTCTCAGGGTGATAGCCTTCAACAACAACTTCAATTTTCTTTCCAAGATATCGCTTCTTATTTATCGAACGAGCGATTTTCTGTTGAATGGCATTCAGCTTTTTAAAGCGCTCGATTTTCACTTCCTCAGGAAGATGTCCTGGTAATTGTGCTGAATGGCTCTTCTCTTCTTTTGAATAGGTAAAGATTCCGACATTGTCAAGCCGCATGTCTTGTACAAATTGACAAAGCTCTTGAAATTGTTCTTCTGTCTCTCCTGGAAATCCAACAATAATGCTGGTTCGGATGGAAATTTCTGGGATTTCTTTACGTAATGTTTCAATGCACGAGACGATGTCTTCTTTTGTTGTCGCTCGGCGCATTGTCTTGAGTAATTCATTGTTCGCATGCTGTATCGGCATGTCGATATATGGAATAATCTTGTGAGTATTATTCTTCATGACATCGATGAGAGATGATGAAATCTCGTCTGGGTAGACGTAGAGAAGTCTGATCTTAAAATCTCTCGTATCTTTTACAATCTCATTTAAGAGATGAACTAATCCTTGGGATCCTGAGAACCCTAAATCTCTTCCCCAGTCACCTAAATCCTGCGCAATTAAGATGATTTCTTTGACGCCTTGTTGGATGAGAGCGTTCATCTCGTGAATCACTCGTTCTAGAGGCTTACTCTTAAGAGGTCCTTTAATTTCTGGGATGATGCAATATGAGCAGCGCTTTCTGCACCCTTCAGCGATTTTCAGATAAGCGTAGTGCTGAGGAGTAGAAAGTGTCCTTGGAACTTCGCCAACTTCGAGGTAGCTGCGGTTAGAGGTAACAAGCTCGCCATGCTCTTTTTCAGTGACGGCTTTTAAGATTCCTTCAACATCTCCTGATCCGAGAAGATAGTGAATACCAGGGCATGATCGTTCGATATCTTCTTTGTGAGACTGAACCATGCATCCTGTCGCAACAACTTTTGCTGTAGGTTTCTTTTGAGCTATTGCTGATTGGATAGTCTCAATTGACTCTTGTCGTGCAGCTTCTAAAAATCCACACGTGTTAATAACGATAACATCAGCATCATCTATTGAGTTGGTAGCTTCATATCCATTTTTTAAAAGAATGCCGATCATGACTTCGGTATCGACTAAATTTCGCGGACATCCTAGGCTAACAAAAAAAACCTTGTTGCCCGAGATCGAAAATCGAGGGCTTGTATGTGATTGAGATGGCTGCGAAGCTGACATATAAAAAGTTGGAGTACTCTAATTTTTTTGAGGTGTTAAATTTGTAGGGTCTCTGTTAAGGATATAGATGATTTGGGTTTATGATTTTTTTTCCAACAGAAAATTTAAAAATCTGTACAATATCATTTAATTTATAAAAATCAGAAAAATAGTATGGCTGCAGTTCAAACACCACCTAATCAAATACCTCGTGAGGATCCTCGGAAGGAGGAGAGTCGACGAGAAGAGCAAGAAAAGCGAGCTATTGAAAACGATTTGCGCGATTTCGATGCGCACGGCTTTTATGACAAACTCCTTGTGTGGAGTGAAAAAGAGATCGTTAAGCCATACAAAAGGACTCTTCATATCAACCCATTCAGGGTAAAGCAAGTTCTTTGGCAGCCAATGCCATTGACGAGAAATGATATCAGAGAGCTTGAGAAACTTTCTACTGTGACTGCTCAACTTCTCTCTCTTTTAAGATTGGCAGACCAAAAAGGGCTTGAGTGTCCTTATATTCACCAATTGAATCGCCAGGTTTTAGAAAAAGCTATTCATATGTGTGATCGGTTGAAGGATGCTACGACAAAATACCTTGAAGCGAAGGGTTTTTTCGCTTGGATTCACCATCTTTTTAATAGATCGAATGCAGAAAACTCTTTAAGAGATTTGGAGTACTTCAGAAGAAGGTTAGAGGCAATCAGCATGATGTGCCATCACCAGGAGTTCGCTCAAGATCTCATCCGATTAAGACGCGAAGTGACATATAGAACTGGCAATATCTTAAAAGATGATTCAAATGCTCCACAGCCCGCAAGAATGCCAGTAAGAAGAGCTCCACGTGCTCCTCAGGGGCTGCCTGGGCTTTCCCGAGATGCTGAGCAATTAAGTAGAATGAGAGCTCAAGGTGGCGCTGTCCCTCCTATGGGAGAGAGGGCTCCACAGCAAGCTGTAAGCCCATTCCCGAAGAGCGCGCCAAAAGCTCCAACTCCTTCACAGCAGCCCGAGGAAATATTTTAAACTATTGAAAATTGATATTTCCATAATTTATTTGCTATCTCATCCATGGATAGGCATTCTCTAGGCTTAAATCTGTCTACAATTAATTTTAAAATGCTCTTGATAGGTCTTCCAATACACTTTTTTTTGACAGTTGTTGAAAAAAAGCGGTATTTCAATGTCAAATGATGCAATGTCTTTTGAAGTGGGAGCTTAGAACTCATCGCGGTCGATTAAATGTATTGCTCAAATGAAATAATCTGTCTCTTGGGATGAAAAAGAGCTCTTATAAAAAAGGGAGCTTTTCTACTAGAATAGGATGTGAGTAGAGAACTTCTTCTTTCCTGGCTACGTAAAGCTTTTTAAGCCTTTTTCAATATCTTTTTGCTAAGCCCTGAGAGGCTAAATGTAATGCACGGGTATCATCATGGCTCAACATGAAACATGTTCTCAGGCGTGGAGCTTCGTTCAACATTGCTTGGCATCAAAATTAGATGGGGATGGTGTGATAAGCGCTCGATTGAGAGTAAGAAATGCACAAGGACTTCATGCGAGACCGGCAACTCAGATAGTTAAAATAGTTGCTCGTTATAAGGCTCAAGTGACGATTACCTATAGAAAGAAAACTATCGATGCCAAAAGCGTACTGGGAATTCTTCTACTCGCGGCACCACAGAATGCAACGGTAACAATTCAAGCTTTGGGAGAAGATGCTGAGGTAGTTATTAAAGAGCTCGAGGCTGCCTTTATAAGAAAGTTTGAGGAGGGCCCTTCATCTTGATATGAGATCGCAAGAGGAAATCCACGTGGGTCAATATGAACAAGAAGTAGAAGAGCTAGTCTCTTCCAGTGTCCCAAAAAGCCGTGAGACGCTTTTTCAAGGACATACTATTGTTCCTGGAAACCCTATCTATACTCATATCAGTGCAGTTGTCGACAATCGTATCGATGTCGATCAGTTCAATCATTCAATCTTTTTTGAAGTTGATGCTGAGCTCAGTAGGTTTCATGAGGCTCTTCGCCATAGTTTAGAGGCTCTTGAACTTTTATCTCTTAAGTTTCAATCTACTCATAATCGTATTGAGGCCGATATTGTAGCCTCTCAGATAGCGCTCATTTCCGATCCCATATTTAGATCAGCTATTGAAGAGGGTATTAAACAGAGAGGGCAGCGTGTTGAGCAAGCTGTTGCTCATGCTATGTTTCACCTTCGTCACGCATTCTCATGTATGCCTGGTAGTCAATTCTCAGAGCGCTATGATGATGTAGAAGATGTTTGTTATAGAATTCTTTCCTCCCTAAATAGGAAAAAGAGAAGAAAAGAGTCGGAGCTTCTTCGCAAGCTTGTAAAGGAAGTTCGTCGCCCTGGTTTACTAGGAGCGGTTGTTTCTTATTCCTTGGCACCTTCTATTGCATCAGAGTTGACTGCAAATAGAGTGTTAGCTGTTATTACATGCCAAGGCGGGGCAATGTCGCATACTGCTGTCGTGTGTCGGGCAAAGGGTATTCCGTATATTAGCGGCGTGCCAGAGGATATCTTGACGAAAGTTAAAACTTCAGATGCAATACTCATTCAACCTGAACTCGGAATTGTCACTATACATCCAACTCTACAGCGTCTGAATGCTTGTCTTGCGCAGAAGAAGAGTTCTTTAAGAAGGAGTGAGCGACCTCAAGGAAAACGAGCGCCACTAACAGAAATTCCAAAAAAGGTTCTTTCCTGTCACCTGAATGCTGAAACTCATTCTGATGAGAAAGACCTAAATATTGAGGTCTGCTCAACAGTCGATGGTCCTGACGAGATATCCCAATCGATTGAATACAATATTCAGAAAGTAGGGCTTTATAGAACTGAGTATCTCGTCTTTCAACGTCGCTTAATTCCTTCTTTTGAAGATCAGGTTGAAGAATATAAAAAATGTATTCAGCCACTCAATGGCCAACCTATCGCATTTCGGACTTTTGATTTTAGCTCCGATAAGAGTGAAGGGCAACTTGATTCAAGGATTCCAGCGCTTAAAGATGAGCAGCGTGGGGTGTCTCTTATTAGCGCCTATCCCAACATTGTGAAAAAACAACTTCTTGCTATTTTTTCTGCGGCTCACCAATGTCGTGGATGCGATGTTCGCATTCTTTTCCCAATGGTCTCTTCGAAAGAGATTCTCCAAAAATATCTCGCAATTTTTTCTTCTGCGTGGGAACTTTATTCTAAGCAGCATATAGAAGAACAACTGATAGCGAAGCCGAAAGTGGGCATCATGATTGAGCTGCCACTTGCTGCGCTTCAGATTTCTCAATTCAAGGAAGATATCGATTTTATCTCAATTGGGACAAATGACTTACTCCAATTTACTTTGGCAATCGATCGAGTAAGTAACACTCCTTTAGATGGCGATCAACATCCTTTTTCAGGACATGTTGGATTTTTGCATATTATAAAACATATCGTTAATCAGGCAAAGAAAGAAGAAATTCCTCTTTGTCTCTGTGGAGAGCTTGCAAGTGACCCGCTCTTCATTCCAATTTTCCTTGGATTTGGCATCACCTCTTTTTCAGTTCCGCCTCGGCGTGCCCGTGAAGTATCAGAAGTTATTCAGCTTTCCCAAGGTCAAAAAGTCGACCAGCTCGCATCTCAAGTACTTCTATCCGCATCTTCCTCGGAAGTCTTACAAAAAGCAAGAGCGTACGCCTCTTCTCTCCAACGGTAATGTGGCTCTTTGTTTATCTGTTCATATTCTTTCTAAAAATGTTTTTATTTATATTAAATAGTTAATTATTTAAAATTTAATATTATTTATTAATTTTAAATATAAAATAAGAATTAGGAATTAATATGTCATTGGAAGGTGGTCTATATAATTACGCTAAATCGGTTGATATTCATAATGCCGAAAAGATGGATCCAAGTGATTTAGTGTCTTCTTTATACATGAAAGACAAGTCTGGAAAATTGCTTGCTCGTGCTGTTAAAGAAGCAGCGAAAAGTTCGGGATTGGTATCGAATAAAACCTTGAAAAAGGTGGTTAAAGCAACTGCAAGCTTAATTAAAGATAAGAAATCGCATATAGAGAAAAAGTATAGAAAAGAGATCAAGAAAGTTTCTAAACAGTTGAAAAAAGAGAAGTCAAAAGCGATTGATGATAAGGTGAAGAAAACTGTTTCGGCTATTCTTAATCTATCATCAAAGAAAGAGACAGGCTTAAAGAAGAAAGATGTAAAAAAACTTGTCAAGTTTATTCAAAAGAAGCTCCCTACATTAAAGTCCGGTCCTGTCTATTGCAAGAAAAACCAATTTTCTATCCCCAGAACTATTGAAAGAACTGAAGATGGATCTATCTATATTCACCTCAAAAGCCATGGCATTGACGTGCTCGGAAAAGGGTATCAAAAGGTTGCGACTCTCTCAATTAAATATAACGAGGACTCTCCTGAGCTCGTCGCAAATTGTATCTGTGATGCAGGTCTGAAGCATGAGCTTGATAGACAGCAAAAGATCAAAGGGATGGAAAAGCTTGTCTCTCATTTCTCTCATGGAGAGCATATTAAAGAGAAAAGTGGCCAAGCTCGCTTGGGTATTTTGTTTCCTCTTTATGATCAAGGTTCAGTCTCAAGTTATATGAAGAGAAAACGATCGTCTCATAAGGATGTATCTTTTCCTAAGAAGCTTGCTATCGCTCGCGACTCATTCCAGGGAGCCCAATCTCTCCATGAGAGAGGATATATTCACCGAGATCTGCACTTGGGAAATATTCTTGTTAAAAAAAATGAGTCACCTGTAAGGATTGAAGCCGCAGTCTCTGATTTTGGGGGATTGATGAAGGCTAGTGATTACAATCCTCTTACTCAATATCTCCAACACGTTGATCCGTATATGCCTCCGGAATATTTTGAAAAGACTGTAGGCGATTCTACCAAAGGCGATGTGTATGCCCTTGGAGCTGGAATGCTCAGTCTTTTTGCTCCAGGAAAGTTCGATAAACTACTTGAGGTCTCGAAAGGAGCTGGACAAGTCAAGAATCCAGGCAATCCTCACTCTGGGAAATATGCTCAAGAGCTTAAAGAAGGGCTTGATGAGATTAGAAATCGCTTAAAAAAGAGTATAGAAAAACATGCAAAGAAAAAAGATGGAAAGGCAAAAGCTTTAGCATATGAAGCCATTTCCGGAGCTCTCCATCCAAATCCATCTAAGAGATTAACAGCGTCTCAAGCAAAAGATCTTTTCTCAAAGGCATGTAAAAAGGCCTTAAAAAAGAAGTAATTTTCTTGTGATTCCTTGCTCGTTTTTAGGGTGTGTTATCATCTAATAAGTGATAACACACCTTATCTGTTTAATAAATGGTTTATTAGATGTTAATGCCGTCTTAATTATTTATACTTAGATTAATTAAATTAATTTAAGTGGTAGTGTTATGTCTGGTATTAATGGTCTTTACAAATACGCTAAGTCCGTAGGGGTTCAAAAGCCTGAGGCTTTAAAACCAAAAAAATTAGCTGAAGCTCTATATGAGAAAGAAAAAACAGGGAAGCTTTTAGCTCGTGCGATTAAGAAAATCACCAACGATTCCGATTGGGAAAAAGATAATTCCTTAAAGAAGATAGTAGCGGCAAGTATAGGTCTCGCTCATAAGAAGTCACAATTTGCCGATGAATACAGAGATGAGATCACGTCTGCAGCATATAAGAAAATAGTGAGCTCAATACGAAAGCTTGATTCGAAGAAACCGCTAGGTCTTACTAAAAGTGAGATTAAAAAGCTTGTTTCTTTCATTGAGGGGAAACTTCCTTCACTTAAGACAGGGTCTTTATATTGTAAGAAAGAAAAATACTTCATTCCACGAACTGTAGAGAGAGCAGAAGATGGATCGATCTATATCCATCTTAAAAAGCATGGTATAAAGGCTCTTGGGTCAGGAGCCACAAAAGAAGTAACCCTTTCAATCAAGTATGATAAAAACAAACCAACACTTGTAGCAAATTGCGTCTTTGGTAGTTCAGATCATAAGGAAATTCGCAAGCATGAGGCTATTCGAGGAGCAAAGAAGCTCATTACGCACCTCTCAAAGGGTGAGCATCTTAAAGAAAAGACTCGCGAAAAACGACTCAGTCTCCTTTTCCCACTCTACAATTATGGATGTTTGGCTGATTTTTATGAAAAAGTGCAATCCTTAGGCAAAGAGCTTTCAATAAAGCAAAAAGCTGTCATAGCTCGAGACTGTTTTCAAGGAATTTCTCAGCTTCATAATCAGGGATTTGTTCATCGGGATCTTCATCTTGGTAATATTCTTGTGAAGTCTAAAAAGAAATCTGTAGGAGGGCTTGAAGCAGGAATTACCGATTTCGGATTATTGAAAAAAGCTCAATCCTATGATCCAAATACAACCCCCATACAGCATGCACCATGCTTTATTCCTCCAGAATATTTTAGAAGACGGGTCGTTGATCCTAAGAAGATCGATACGTTTGCGCTTGGTGTAGGGATGCTGTACTTGTTTGATAAAAACTTATTTCAAGCCATCTGTGACGGGACTGTAAACGCGGTGCCGCCTCATCATCCTCTATCGAATGTCTATGCTTATCACTCTGAGCGGCTTTTAGAGCGTGTGAGATCTGTTTTACAAGACAAAGCAAAAACATGTAAGAGTTCACGAGAATCTTTAGCATATAAAGCTATCTGTGGAGCAATACATCAGAATTCAAGTAAGCGATTATCGGCTAAAGAGGTCAAAAAAATGTTTTCGCAAGCATGTGAAATGAAGAAATAAGTTTTCGACATTATCCTCTGGATTAAGAGGGCACTCATCTATGTAGGTGAGTGCCCCTTTTTTTATCTCTTTTTAGCCCAGATAGAGGTGAGTATACATGCTGTCAGTGTGAGCATGATAAAAGAAAGAGAGAATAAGGTTGGGATATGGAAAATTGGTTGGATAAGAAATTTGATGCCAACGTAGACGAGGATAATTCCTATTCCATAATGAAGGTATTGAAATATTTCTAAAAGTGGGGCGAGAGCAAAATATAAGGATCTAAGCCCTAAGATTGCAAAGATATTGGATGTTAAGACGATAAATGGGTCTGTTGTAATGGCCAAAATGGCTGGGATTGAGTCGAGAGCGAAGACGATATCTGACAGCTCGATTGTGATGAGTGCCAAAAAAAGAGGTGTTGCGATCAGGCGCTTTCCAGTGCGAATAAAAAAGGTATCGCTATGAAGCTCATGGGTAATAGGCAATTTTCCTTCTAATTTCTTTACTAACTTTACGCTCTGAGGCTCTTCGTCTTTGCTATTGTGTAAGAACGCCATAATGCCAGCGTATATGAGAAAGGCTCCAAACACATATATAATCCACGAAAATCGTTTTAGCAGATCTATGCCTATAAAAATCATAATAATGCGGAATAAGAAAGCACCGAATATACCATAAAAGAGCGTTCTGTGTTGAAGTCTTGGAGGGATTGAAAAGCATTTAAAGATCAGAATGAAAACAAAGAGATTGTCGACACTGAGTGATTTTTCAATAACATATCCAGTAAGAAAGTCAAGCGCCTCTTTTTTACCTATTCCCCACCAGATATAGCCATTAAAGGCAAGAGCGAGAACTATCCAAAAGATAGACATGTATATGCTCTTCGTGAAGGAGTCTTTTTCGTTTTTCTTATGAATCAATGCCAGATCAATATAGAGGAAGATAGCGATAATGATCGAAAAAACGAATACATGAGTTGAGTTGGAGCCGAACAAAAGTGGAAGCATTGTTTCCATGAGCTATCGAGTCCTTGGAGTGGCTGTTCTTGATTGAATAGATGTTTACTTCAAAAGTGGAATCTAAGATTGATTTGGTAGAAAGTCAAACTTTTTATACATATGTGAAGTTGTAATTAATATTTTAGATTTTCGGAAAAGTGAGAAAAAATAATGACTAAATTCGAGAAATCTTCAGTAGCTAATGTGAGCGCTAATATTTCAGGAGTTATCGAGGGATTTCAGCGCGATGTCTTTAAGATTCTCCACTCGAAAGCTTTCAGTAGATATGCAGATAAGACACAAGTTGTCTATCTATTGGAAAATGATCATATTACGCATCGCATCTTGCATGTACAGCTTGTAAGTCATCTAGCCAGACTCATTGGAAGAAAGCTCAATCTCAATGTCGATCTTATTGAGGCTATCAGTCTAGGACATGATCTGGGACATTGCCCATTCGGGCATGAAGGCGAAAAATATCTTTCTATGATTGCACAAGAAAATGGTCTTGGATGCTTTTCTCATGCGCTCCAATCGTGCAGGCTGACAAGTTTAATAGAGCCGCTTGATCTTCAATTTGAGACGCTAGACGGTTTTTTATGTCATGATGGAGGAATGAGAAGTCGCCTGGCATCTATTCAAACTGATAAAACCTGGGAAAAGCACTTAGAAGAGCGTGTTTTACGCCAAAAAGATCCTGAAGCGGATCTTAAGCCGAAGACGATTGAGGCGGCAGTTGTAAAAGTCTCTGATACTGCAAGCTACTTAGTTCGAGATATCGTTGATGCGATCCGATTGCAAATCATTAAAGCGAGTGAACTTCCAAAAACGATCTTAGGGCAGACAAGTTCTGATATGCTGGAGACTATAGCATCTGATATAATTTCTACATTTTACAACGAAGGAGAAATAGGATTCTCGACAGAAGTATTTGAGGCGATGAAGCTCTTGAGAAAATTCAACTTCGATAAGATCTACTGGCATGAGAAGTTGAAAACAGAGTCTCAAAAAATAGAGAGGGCGTTCAAGTTGCTCTTTACAGAGATTTTGGACGATTGGAAGCTCAAAGGCAGAAAGGGGCATAGTATTCTGTGGGATTACTTTCTCCATAGCAAGCGGCAAGAGTACATTGACTCAAATAGCGATAAGCAGTTCGTGATTGATTATATCGCGGGTATGACTGACGGATATTTTTTACGTCTGTATCGAGATCGCTTTTTTCCAAGGGATATAGAGGTTCCCCATGTTATGCCTTTTTCTTGATATGAGCTTTGATGTAGGGGTAATCGCCCTCTTTCAGGATGGGTCGCCATTTGTCTCTGTTCGTCGCAATGTGCTTGAGATGAAGTCTCCACTATATGATATACAGACTCTTCTCGAATCACAGAGTCTTTCATTAGATTCTATTGATTTTTTTGCCGTTGCAACGGGCCCTGGCTCATACACGGGTTTGAGAAATGCGGCGTCGATTATAAAGACAATGGCGTACACAACAAGAAAACCAATTATCGAAGTCTCAAGTCTTCTTACACAAGTTCCAGCTTTTTTTTCTCAGCATGAAAAGTGTGCGGTTATTTTCGATGCGAAGGTAGGAGGCTTCTATGTACAGCTGTTCGAAAAGAATCCTCATGAAAAAAATTCAGTAGTCCTTTCTGAGCCCATGCTTATATCTCCATCAGTTACGCTCCTTTCAGATGCAGTGCAAGGAGTTGATAGTATTTACTCGTCTCTTAGTATCGAGCAGGCACAAGCAAAAGATTCTCTGGCCTTGATTCCGGAATGGATGAGATCGAAGTGGCTGCATATATCTGAGCTCAAACAGAGTGATAGGGGTGTAACGGACCTCTTTATTGCTCGATTTGTTTTTGATCGTTTTCATGATCGAGAATGGAAGGATTGGGATACGCTTTCGCTAAAGTATTTAAGAAAAACTCAAGCCGAAATTGAATGGGAAACAAAATTGTCTATTAAAGATTAAATTTAATAAATCTTAATCTTTATTTTGTAAAATTTATTACAAATAAAATCAATATTTGTAATGAGTATGAAAAACGTTGCGTTTCTAATAGTATTTTGGCTTGCCTCACTGTATCAACTTTCTAATATCGTCTCGATCGCCCATAAGAGCTATTACTGTGTGGCGTCAGAAGGAACAATTACACAAATTAAGAAGATAGTGAAAAGGGTCTTTCGTATCCGGCGCAGGATGTATTGCATTGACCTGCATTTACTAGAGATGAAGAAAAATAAGCCTCATTTTGAGGGCTCCTTACCTTAAATTCCCATTACTTGCTCTTACGTAGGAGACTCTCTTTAGATGCTCCTTAAGTATCACCTTCTTAACTGTTTGATTTAATTTATCGTTTTTTTAGCCATAAACGCGTACACTTATTGCATCTAAGATAAGAGGTCTTCTTTAAAAAGGATAGGTGGTACAAGACTAATAGAAAGAGCATACTAGCTCTTATGGCGTTTCATAGTATATCACTCATTGCTGTGTAAGTTATGAGTGCATATTTCTTATGAGCGTTTTTTCATTATCATTCTGCTCTTTCGTTTGTTGGATTCTATGAAATTTCCTATGAATTCATGATCGATCGTAGTTGTCAAATAACATAAACGTTCGATACCATATGTCGTGACTTCTAACAAAGAATTCGAGAAAGAGAGGGATGTTAACTTCATGGAACCGCTTTCTCAATTAAAGAATTAAATTTGATTTTCACTTAGGACTAAGCTACATGACAACCGTCAAAGTTCGACCAGGCGAATCGATTGACAAAGCTCTTAGAGCACTTAAAAAGCGTCTTGATAAGGAAGGAATCATGAAGGCTGTAAAAGCTCATAGATTCTACTCAAAGCCTTCCGTTAAAGCTCGCGCAAAATCGAAAGCTGCTTCAAAATACAAGAAACAGCGCGGATAATTCAGGGCATAATTGTCCTCTGGAAAGCCAAAAGAGAAAAATAAACTTCATCTTTTGGCTTTTCGTAATGTGACCATTCTATCGGAATACACGCACCCTCCTTATTGAGCTTGAACGTCTTTATCAAGACAAAAAGTTTCTAACTATATCTAACTACGGGCGAATGAGATCTTATGGCCGAATATTATGACATTCTTGGCGTAGAAAAAGGCGCATCACAGGAAGAAATAAAAAAGGCATATAGGAAGAAGGCTCTTCAACACCATCCAGACAGAAATCCTGGCGATAAAGAAGCTGAAAAGAAGTTTAAAGAGATCTCCGAAGCTTATGAGGTTTTAAGTGATCCTCAAAAGCGTGAGATGTACGATCGTTATGGCAAAGACGGCATGAACGGTTTTGCAGGAGCTCGTGGAGGTAGGACCGCTGGTGGCTTTTCTTCGATGGAAGAGGCTCTTAGAACATTTATGGGAGCGTTCGGAGGTGGCGGCGGAGACTCTATCTTTGAGAGTATGTTCGGTGGTGGATTTGGTGGTGATGACGTCTCTGGAATGGGAGCGAGATCTCAACAGGGCGCAAGTAAGAGAGCCAACGTTACTATCAGCTTTGAAGAGGCGATGACTGGTGTCGATAAAGAGCTCACCATTCAAAGTTACATTACCTGTGAGTCATGTAAAGGAAAACGTACGACATCTTCACAAGGTATTAAGAGATGCACACGCTGCGGTGGGGCCGGCCAAGTTTTTGAACAACGTGGCTTTTTCAGTATGTCCATGCCATGCCCACAATGTCATGGTGAGGGACAGACGATTGTTGATCCATGCCGTGAGTGTCAGGGTGAAGGAAGAGTCAAGAGTAAGAGAAAAGTACATTTTCATATTCCTGCCGGTATCGATACTGGTATGCGCTTAAAATTAAATGGGTATGGAGATGTGGGTATTGGCGGTGGATCTGCTGGCGATCTTTATGTCTATATAACTGTTGAGCCGCATGAGTTGTTCGAGCGTCAAGGTAATGATATCTTGGTGGATCTGCCTATCACTATAAGTGAGGCAGCTCTCGGGTGTAAGAAAGAAATTCCGACATTTCGCGACGCTGCTGCCAAAATCTCAATACCTGAAGGAACACAGTCTGGAAAGCTCTTTCGTGTGAAAGGCGAAGGATTTCCAAGCCTTCAAGGTGGTGGCAAAGGTGATATGATCGTTAAGGTCTCTGTTGAGACTCCAATGAATCTCACATCACGTCAAAAAGAGCTTTTAGAAGAATTTGCTAAGCTTTCCAGCGAGAGTAATTTTCCAAAGAAAAAGACTTTCTTCGAGAGATTAAAGCATTTTTTCGTAGACTCAGGACGCTCATAGCCGAGAGCGTCTTTCGAGTTCGAGAATTTGTCTACGGCTATCTTAGAGACAAGTTGTAAGAGCTATAAAGAGCCAATATTTCAGGTTTAGAAGCTCTTGCAGCTTCGTCCCTGTCCACAAACCATACTCCACTATTTAGATTACACGACAAGGGTTGTTACCTTGCTATGTGTTTCTTGGTATGCGATCTCAATCGGCAGAGCTATAGCATGACTGTTAAGGAAAGAAGTGACAGTCTCTTTAGCAACGTATTCACTATTGCATTCGCTCGAAAGGTGGGCTAAGTAGACGCTTTCTAGTAGATCGTGGGCGGTATCCGCAATGACTCGTGCGCAGTCTTCGTTTGATAGGTGGCCTGTTCTTCCTAAGACTCTTTTTTTGTAACTCTCTGGTCTTGAAGAAGCATGGACCATTTCTGGTTTGTGATTTGCTTCAACATAGAGGATGTTGGAGTTCTTTAAGTGGTGCTTTACAGATGTTGTCGCAAATCCAAGGTCAGTGCAAAGTGATATTTTCTTTCCGTGCGTAGTAAGTGAAAAAGCGACAGGGTCTACGCCATCATGTTGAACGGAAAATGGTGTAATCTCAACATCTTTCCATTCAAATGGCTCACCGGTCGTAAAAATATGAAACTTTGGACACCAATCGCCGCCCATGGCCTCAACAATCGCTTCAGCGGTATCAAAGTTTGCGATGACTGGGATGTTATATTTGGTTGTAATCGCTTTAAGGCCACAAATATGATCGTGATGCTCGTGTGAGATGATTATTGCGTCGATAGATTGTATGTCTCTTCCAATCGCCGCAAGGCGCTCTTGAATGCTTTTCATGCTGAGACCTACATCAAAGAGGATGGATGTCTCAGGAGTTTCAATAAATACAGAGTTCCCCTTAGAGCCTGATGCAAGAGGGCAGAAGGTGATAGTTTTCTTGTGGCTCATAAGGTAACTTGCATTTTGTTAAATAGTTATGTTTAGAAGGTTTATTGTACTCTCTTTAAATGCTTTGCGCGTACTTATTTTGTTTTATTTACTCCAAGTTAATGAAAATGAAAGACCTGAGAAAAGAAAGAGGGGGAGCGACGCGTTTTTAATTTGCTCAATAGAGGATGGGCTCAAGCTTTGGAGGAAAGAAAAGACTCCTCTCTCGGCGAAGAAGGCGCCTGAGTACGCTAAAGCAGCAAATAATAGGAGCGTAAGGCTAAATAAGCGATACCTCTTTGACAATTCACTTTCGTTGTGACAAGGTGTCATTTTCATGAATTTCTCTAGAAACGCTCATCATCTTCATTTGCTTCGTCATCATCAAATTGATGTGAAGCTCTCTGTGAAAGCTGTGATAAAGATCCTCTATCGCGCAAAGAAAGAAGTTTATCCTTATTATCTGCTTTCATGCTGAAATCGCTTTCATCGTCTTGTCCGCTGATTTCAGATAATCTTTCATCGGTAGAAAAACCCTCTCGTCCTGATGAGATACTATCATCAAATGTATCTTCGTCTTCAGACTGTTTCTTAGGGAAGTTAATTCTACGGGGTTTTGCTCCCTCTTGAGGTCCAACGATTCCTTGCTCTTCGAGCTGATCCATAATACTTGCGGCACGGGCGTATCCAATTTTTAACTTTCTCTGAAGGAAAGTAGTTGAAGCGTTGCCTGTGGAAAATACGATGGATTTGGCTTCTTCAAAAAGGGAGTCGAGGCTTTCGTTAGAGTTAGACCCATTTCCTCCTCCCATAAGAGACGAGACGAGCTCCTCGTTCTTATCAAAAGATTTAATGATGTAACGGGTGCCTAATTTGCTAGTGATATAATTAATCACTCCAGAGATCTCTTCATCTCTGACGTAGACTCCCTGAGCTCGGACGAGTTGTGAGCTTCCTGGAAGAAGGATAAGCATGTCGCCATAACCGAGAAGTGTTTCGGCGCCAACGTCGTCGAGGATGATTTGACTGTTGACTCGGCTAGCAACCTTAAAGGCAATGCGCGCAGGAAAGTTTGCTTTGATAAGTCCTGTGATCACTTCGCGGGATGGCCTCTGCGTTGCAAGTATGAGATGGATGCCAACTGCTCTTGCCATCTGCGCGATACGTGCGATAGGTGTCTCTATGTCTTGGCTTGATACCATCATGAGATCGGCTAGCTCATCGATGATTGCAACATAGTAGGGTAGCTTTTCAGGAATTTCGAAAGGAAGGGCTGCCTCTTGATCAACATTTCGCTTCCGTTTATTGAATGAGTCGATGTTTCTCTGTCCTGTCAGCTTGAGGATTTCGTAGCGCTTCTCCATTTCTCTGACAAGCCAGTTCAAGGAAAGGGCGGCGTCATGAGGCTCCGTAATGACAGGGGCAAGCATATGAGGAAGTTCAGTGTAAGGAGTAAGCTCGACTTTTTTAGGATCGATCATGAGGAGTCGAATCTCATCTGGCTTTGCGAGCATGAGAATGGACATGACGATCGAGTTGATGCAGACAGATTTACCGGAGCCAGTCGCGCCTGCAATAATGCAGTGTGGCATCTTAGCTAAATCTGTTAAAACGAGCTCTCCGTTGACTGATTTCCCAAGTAGCATTGGGATCTTATAAGAAGTTCCTTGTTCTTTATACGCGGCAAGGATTTCTCGGAAGCTTACTTCTTGTGGACATTGATTAGGAACTTCAATACCAACCGCGGCCTTTCCTGGAATCGGGGCGATGATACGGATTGATTTGGCTTCCATGTTCAGAGCGATATCATTCTCTAGCGTCTTAATCTTGCCAATTTTCACGCCAACTGCGGGATGGACTTCAAACATAGTGACTGTAGGCCCGCAGTGAATCTGACCAACTTTCGCCTCAATTCCGAAGCTCATGAGAGTCTCTTCCAAAAGATCCGCTTTCTCTTTTAATTCTTTTTGGAGATTTGACAGATCAACTTTCTTTGGAATATTCAAAAGGTCTATTGAGGGTAGTTCGTAGTCTTTGCAGTCTGAGGGTATATCTTGTGAAGTGGAGAGTAGACTCTTTTTGGCGGCTGTAGCAGCTGGCCGATCTTCAGCGGGCAGGCTCTGCACTGGAGTAGGGAGTTTTAAATTTCTTTCAACAGGTTGACCATCGATAGATTTTCTAAATGACGGTTGAATTTCTTTAGGTAGAGGGTTTGGCACGACATTGGCGTCACTGTTTTTTTGTCCTCTACGAGTAGTCGTCTCGCTCATGCTCTCTTGCATGCGTCCTGGAGTTGTAATTCCTGTAGAGATTGTGCGCTCAGGTGTATTTGATCGCTTGAAAAGCGTGGCAAAGAGAGCTTTAATATCAATATCAAAGAGGAGTGTTAAAGAAACAAAAAGTGTTGCCGATGCAACAAGTGCCGTTCCAATCACATTGAAGAGAGTTTCAAAGTTGATGTAGGGGATGTCTCTATAAACGGCAGACATAGGAAGTCCCGCTGCGGGGAATAAAAAGAGTGCTTTTTGACGTATGAGCGTATGATAAAGAGATGGTGAAAAGCCTATAAGTTCTGCCCAGCCTTGATTCATGCTAGGAAAAAGGACTGTAAGGAGGCACATCATCATGCAGAGTGAAAAGAGCGCTCCGCAATACGAAATTGAGTGAACAACAAGAGATGAGTGAAATTTTTTATTCCACCAGTTCCAAGAAATCATAAAAAGATACATGACTCCTAGATAGCTGATAGGACCGAAGAGAAGATACCAGCAATAGGCAGAGATGTAACCGAAGAGGCCTAATACGTTTTTCTCTGGAAGGCTATAGGAAAATGAGATGAGCGAGACGAGCTGCATGGCGGCGAAAATGAAACAGACGACAGCGGCAAGCTCGTTATGCTGCTGAATTGCTTTTTTGCGAAAGAGGATGGTAAAAATCTTCTCAAACATTCTTTGTATCAATCTAGTGAGAGAATCAATAAAGACACAACAACTTACATAATAACTTCTAGAAAGTGAAGTTAAAAATCTTAAATTGCGTTCTAAAGAGTTTATTACGTCTTATGAAGCTATCTTCATGAGAGGGGTGCTTTATGTCAATGATAGAGGAAAGGAAAAGAGAAAAAAGGGCGATCGACGGGACTCGAACCCGCGACTTTTGGAACCACAATCCAACGCTCTAACCAACTGAGCTACGATCGCCATGCTTGAAGTGACGGCAATATTCTAAAGGGCTTCCTCCTTTTGCGTCAAACCTCTTTTTCCTGTGTTTCTTTCTTCCTAGATCTTAAATGGCTTATGAACTCATGTTAATTGAAAATGAAATGTTAACATGAGCCCATTAGTTAAGGATGAAAGATATAGGGCTAGGTAATCAATGAGAGGAGATCCTTGAAGCCTCTTTCTTGATCGACGTCAATAGTTGTTCCGCCTGCCGCTTCGAAGCCTCGAATCGATCTCTTGCCATCTGGTTGTACGCTTTTTGATGAATAGATAAGAGTGTCTAGTCCATCCCACTCACTTGTAAAGTATGACTCATGCACGATTCGTGTTTTTCTTGAAAGCCCTTTACTCTCAATGATTTCAATTGCTTTTTTGAGGTTTTCGCAAATCTCTTCATTGATTGTTTGATAGTAAGGGATAAGAAGAGCCGTAGAGAGTGACTCGGAGTCTATCTCTTCACAGGATGAGAAGTCGACCATGTTAGAGCCAAAGAAGGCATGAGTGCCAAGGCCTTCTTTCCATACTGAACTCTGAAGGATAAAAGAGTTGTCGCTTACGACAGGGGCTAATGGATCTAAGAGGTCTTTTGCGCACTGCCGTAACATCTCATATGTTGAGTGTGCTTTTGGAGCTTGCAAAGGATCAAGAAGGATAAATCTATGAATTGTATCAGGGATTTGAAGGCTTAGGATTCTGATAAACTCAATACATTGCTCGTGGCAGAATCGCTTATAATACCATCTGAGAGTGGGCGATACGGCAACTTCAGTTTCATCTTGAGGGATATTCTCGATCTTATGGCTATTAAGCCATGAAACAAACTCATCCCAGCAGGATGAAAGGGTGTGAGTCTTTGTGTGAGTGGTATTCATTGCTCCTTGATAGAGGATGACACCTAATAATGAATTGCCAAAACGTGGCACAGCTTCTCTTCTGAAGTGGTCGCAAGAGAGAGTAAGTGCTTGGAATTGTCCTTGATGAGGAAGAGGGTGTTCAAGTCCATTAAAGAGACCAAGCTCAAGATTGAAGATAATCTTGATACCTTTTTCGATACATGTATCAGCAATTTGAAACGCATCGCTCCAGTTTAAATGACTCTTAATAGAGCCATCAAGAGGAATAATAGCTGCTATTGTCTCACCATCATGAGAGGAGATTTTTTCTCGAAGAATGAGCTCGTATGGAAGGGCGCGTACTCCTTTGAGCTGAGGTGCTTCAAGAATCATTTCATCTTCATCATCAGTGTCGTGGTCGTGATCATGGGCGTGGTTATTTCGACTCATGTTGAAGCCTCATATGCGAAATTGATGTCAAAAGTCCCTTTGTAGGTAGAGTGTGGAGTGATGAGCTCGTAGATGATTCATGGCTTGTTCTCATAAGCTCGTGGAAATGTATGGTCTTTCCTTGGCTTCGAAAGAGCGTATCGAAGAACGACGTACCATAATCTTCAGGGGGTGCTTGAAAGTATGGCTTGGGAAAGACTGAGGTAAATGATGGAGCACCACACTCCTCAAAGATTTCCTCGAACCAACTTGAGTATGGAGCATCGTCAGTAACAAAGATAAATCTTCCTTCATGCTTGATAGTACGAGCGGCTTCACTCATGAGAAGAGGGGAGATAATACGATGCTTGACGTGTCGAGCTTTTGGCCATGGATCAGGGAAATTAATATAGAGAGTATCAATCGACTGTGTCGGAATATATGAAGTCGAAAAGCTGAGTGCTTCCCCGAAAACGATAATGACGTTATCGAGCCCCATGCGTTTCATTTTTACCCATATTTTTCGCACTCGATCGAAACGCTTTTCAACAGCAACCCATGAGATAGATGGGTGTTGTTGTGCTTTTTCAAGTACCCATGAGCCGTTTCCGCTACAAAATTCAACAGCAATAGGACCTTTTCTTTCTCCGAAGAGGAGTGGCGAGTCCCACCCAGGAAAGGTAAATTGCGATCGATCCGCAGTAGGAGGAATAAAGAATACTCTATCAAAGATGCCTACTTGAGGCTTATCTTTTTCAAAGGGAATACGAAAGTCTTGTTTTGAGAGCATATGTGGTAATAGTGAAAGGGTAAAATACGTGTTATTTTAGCCAAAGATTGTATCCAATTTCTCTAAACTTGGACATTTATACCTCACTCATTATGGATGTTGTTTATGTTTATGGTTTAGTATTAATAGGTTGCATTTTTCCGCCTATGTTGGAAAAGTTCGTTATAAGGAGAGTGTTGCTCTCTTCACTTTAACTTTGTTCATTTGAAAATTAAATTGATCTCTTCCCATACTGATGTGATAAAAGTGAGTAGATAAACGACAGGTTCCTACCAACGAGCGATACACGCACACTTTTTTAGTCGTATTCATTTAAAGAGTTTCAAGTCATCTCAAAAGGGAAAGCAATATGGCAAAAATCGATCAAGCTTCAGCACAAGACTCTAGCTCTCATGAAAGTGCGACTTGGAAGACTCCTTTTCTGAAGACTCCGCCATTTCCTGAAACTTCAGCATATCATTCTTTACAGGTGTTAGCGAGAAGGCTGCCTGATCTTACTTCCGCAAAGATTCTTACAAGCGAGAGACTTAAAAAGTACCAAGCCTCTTGCGGAGGATTTACGCTGATGTATGGTTTTCAGCAAATTAATGATGAGATAATTAATGAGCTAAAGCTCCTTGCGTCTGAGAGAAAAGTAATCGAGCAGATGCAAGCAATGCAGGAAGGAAGAGTTGTCAATTGGATTGAAGGATATCCTAGTGAGAGGAGGACGGCGCTTCATACTGCGATGAGAGGGACTTCATCATCATCTAGTTCACAAGAGGCTGCCTCGGCTATAAGACTTGCTGAAACGGAAATTCAGAAGCTAGAAAGTGTCATGAGTGATATCGAAAAAGATGGTCGCTTTGATACCATGCTCTTTATTGGGATTGGCGGTTCAGAGCTAGGGCCTCACGCTATAGCCGAGGCACTAGCTCCATATTGGAAGAAGGATAGAAAAGTCTTTTATGCGGCAAACGTCGATCCAGATGAGCTTTCGCATGCTTTTGAAAAGATTCTTCCTGAGAAAACAATCGTTGTTATTGTCTCTAAGTCAGGAACGACTTTAGAGACTGCGACAAATGAAGCACGGGTAAGAGACTTCTATGAAAAGAAAGGACTATCCTTTAAGGATCATAGTATTGCTGTTACATGTCCTAGCACTCCAATGGATAATCCTCAAAACTACAGGGCATGCCTTCATCTCTTCGACTTCGTAGGTGGTCGTTATTCATCCACGTCTATGGTCGGAGGCGTCCTTATTGCATTCTTAGCGGGTATTAATGTCTTTAAGCAATTTCTTGAAGGAGCACGTCAAGTTGATGAGAAAGCTCTTTCTCCCGATCTATCCGAGAATGTGCCTCTTCTTATGGCTCTCTTAGGAATTTGGAATCGAAACTTTCTTCAATATCCGACAACAGCAATTATCCCATACGCTACAGGTCTTCATCGCTTTCCGGCTCATTTGCAGCAATGCGACATGGAGTCTAATGGGAAAAGCTTTTTGAGAACTGGACGTTGGGCTTCTTTTGCGACAGGGCCTGTTGTATGGGGAGAGCCTGGAACGAATGCTCAACACTCCTTCTTCCAGCTCATTCACCAAGGATCTGATATTATCCCTGTTGAGTTTATCGGGTTTCGTAAGTCACAACGCGGTCATGACTTCGCATTCCGAGGGACTTCTTCGCACTACAAACTCTTAGCTAATATGTTCGCTCAGGCTTTGGCTCTAGCGCAGGGAAGAAAATCAAATGAAAACCCAAATGCTTCTTTTTCAGGAAACAGGCCTTCATCTATTCTGATTGCCGATCAACTGACGCCTCAAAGAGTAGGGGCTCTCTTAGCTCTTTATGAGAATAAGATTGCTTTCCAAGGATTTATCTGGGGGGTCAACTCTTTTGATCAAGAGGGTGTTCAACTAGGGAAAATCTTAGCCGATCGATTTTTGAATCACCTAAAACAAGATGATCAAAGAGGTAAGGATGAGCTTTCTGATGTTGAGATGATGTTAGTGAATATGATAGCGAAATAACTTATTCCTCTTACTGGGATTGATGATGAGGGCTCCTTTCTTATGATTTATGAGCATGCACTGCCTCAAAAAAATGTCACTTGCTCACAATGCAATGCGACGCTGAAACCTGCCCTGCAAGGAAAAAGTAAGCTTTTAGTACGAACAAAGGGAGTTGCCGCACAATCTGGTGGCATAGAGCGTGTCGACTTGTGTCCTGAATGTGCAGCCCTTGACCAGTCCAATAAGGCTGCAAAAGAAAGAGGCTTGCACCGCTCTTCAAAGAAGCCATATGTTGCCACGTGGATCTGGAGAAAGTCAAAAAAAGCTACTGCTCATGAAGGTCCTGCTTTGCAAAGAGAGCAATTGAAGGGGCTTTTAGAAGAGCTATTTTCTCAGAAGCAATATACCAAGAATGCAGAAGAGCAATATGTTCTTTCACTCATCCTCCATCGTGGCGGGGTTATTAAGAGGCGACGCGGTCAAAATGGAAGCGTCATTTTTATTTGGGATCAGAATGAGGGTCGTGAAGCGCAAGCTCCAAGTCTGACTATACTCTTTAAGTCGCCACCCCAAGACTTATCAAAAGAGTTGATTGATAGGGTTTCGAGTCGAATCATGGGATGCTTTAAAGCTTCTCCCTTAGATAATGACCCCTTAGATAGGCAAGATGACAAATAAACCATTTCAGACAGATTCACAGATTGAAAAGAAGCTAGACCCACTTATAGATGATTTTTTAGTCTATATTGAGAGTGAGAAAGGGCTATCCCATCATACAAAAGAAGCGTATCAAAGAGATCTAGAGTCTCTATACGACTTTCTTCACCAAGCTCCGTCTTCAGCATCGCCAAAACGTTTAAGCTGGCCTCCAACATATGATGGAATTTTAGCCTACATGAAGCATCTGCATGAACTGAAAATGGAGCCTTCATCTCAGGCGAGAAAGCTGATGGCCATTAAAGTCTTCATGAGATTTCTATTTCGTGAGGAAATAGTCGATAAGAACATCTCCGACTTGTTGGAGTCTCCGAAGCTGTGGCAGACGCTTCCCACTGTTTTAGGATATCATGAGATCGAGCTCCTCATTAAAGCTCCCGATCACCAATCAGACGAGGGGATTCGGGATAGAGCAATTCTTGAGCTGCTGTATGGGACGGGCCTTCGCGTATCTGAGCTTTGTGGCCTCTCTATTTATGATGTCTCTGATGATGTGATTCGAGTGAAAGGCAAGGGTGGTAAAGAGCGAGTGATCCCGATTGGTAAACCTTCACTTCAAGCTATTGATTCATATCTTGCTAAAGTGAGGTGTAAATTTGACAGCGAACATGAGAACGCGCTCTTCGTTAATTCGAGGGGGTCGCGGGTAACCCGTGAGTTTGTCTGGAAGAGGGTTAAGTTTTATGCCGAGAAAGTAGGGCTACAAAAATCGATCTCTCCACACACCTTTAGGCATACATATGCATCCCACCTTCTAGATGGAGGAGCAGATCTTCGAGTTATACAAGAGCTTTTGGGTCATGCCCATATTTCGAGCACAGATAGGTATACGCATCTTTCCAAGTCTCAGATTCAAGAAGTCTTTTACACATTCCATCCGCGATGGGAGAGCGAAAAAGATAAGGAATTTAAGAGCTCTTTGATAAAGAAAAACGCCCCTTCATCTCAAGCTCAATACGATTGTGATGAAGAGACGTGAGAGTAGATTATCTTTTCAAGAGGCTTTATAAAGAGCCTTATTCTTGCATAGGCGATGCTTGAAGAGTGTCTGTTTCATTGGACTCTTGTGGCTGTGGTGTTGTCTTGTCGATAAGATACAATGCAGAAGCTCCTCCTAAGAGAAATGCGCCTACTGCGAAAACGGAAGGCCAAGCTAGGATTCCTCCTGCCACAAGTATAGTTTTGACAGCTAAAGGAGACTTATCCCACGAGTTGGTGATATCTGTAAGAACAGATCTCATTCTATCTTTGGCAAAGTAGGCGCAGACAGCTCCGACTAAGAATAAGCTGGAATTGGACAAGAAAAGAAAGAGAGCTCCAACAGCAATAAATGTAATCTTTGCAATTTTTTCAGCTTCTCTTGCGGCATCAAGAAAAGTCGCTTTATTTTGCTCAATAAATTGAAGTGTGCTTGCTTTTATCTCTTGGAAACGGCGGCCTGCATAGTCTTTAGCTATTACTGACTTTTCAGCAACTTGTGTAGAGATAGTCTTGTATGCTTCACAAGCTTGTTCTTGGATATTTTTATAAGCGTTTAATGCTGAAGTGCGGGCTTCAAGTAAGTGTCCCATTATATCTGAATAAGTTAGCGATCCAACATGTGGAATTGAAATAGACATTGCTTTTATATCCTCTGGCTAAGGGCATGTTATAAATAATTCGTTTCACTGAGCTTTTGCAGATTCTCTATTCTTGTTTTTTAAGAATTTGATTGCATCGTATCCAGCCTTCATTCCCTCGCTAGCGGCAATAAACGCTTGTTGATAAGATGGATCGCTCACGACACCTGCGGCAAATATTCCTGGGCAAGATGTCACTGTTGTCGGCTTCCTTGTTATGATGTAGCCATTCTCGTCGCAAGCGACGAGTGGCTTGACAATATCGCTATTTGGATGAGTTCCTAGCGCTTCGACTACAAATTCACAAGGTATAGAGAGCTGTCTGAATCCAAGAGGACTTTCGTCATCAATGATTTCAGCAGTAGCAAAAGTCATATGATTTTGATATCCATCAACTCGAACAAGGGTCGCATTGTAAAGAATCGAGACGTTTGACAGACTTGATAGCTTATCAATTTCTGAAGCTTGCGAAACTTTGAGTGAGTTCGTACGTACAAGAAGTGTAACAGACTCTGCTTTTTCAGCGGCTTTCAATGCCTTACTTACTGCGTCGTCACCACCTCCGACGACGACAATCTTCTTTCCCCACCATGTGGTGTCGTTCTTCTTTAGGCTTGTTACGAGAGTTGTATCTCTAAATAAAGCGCCATTTTCGATTTTTTCAAGGCGTTTTGGGGATGTTCCTGTAGCCACGATGATACATTTGGCAGTGTAGTAACTTCCTTTATCAGTTACGAGTGAAAAAAGCCCTGAGGATGTCTCAAAGGTCACCGCTATTGCATTTTCTTCTACAAATTGGATTGGAAAAGTGGCGACCTGATCATACATTTGGGTCATGATGTCATTGCCGCTTTTCTCGGATACTCCTGGCCAGTTTTTAGGATGTTGTGAGTATTGAAAAGCTCCCTTTGGAGTCGGCCCTGTAAGTACGATTGTAGATTTATTATTTAAGCCAGCAACAAGCGCGGCTCCAAGTCCTGCAGGACCAGATCCAATGATAATAATATCTCGAGTTTGAGGATATGGCTCAGCTCCGGAGAGGTTTATGACGAATGTGCTGAGAAGTAAGAGAGGGAATAGGATGTAATATTTCATAATTAAACTATGTTGTATGATTAATAAGTAAAAATAATTATCTCAAGATTCGCTTTTTAAGTTAAAGATTGTATTAAGATGAAACTTTAACTTTAATCGTCTGTAGATAGAGAGATTGTTCTACTCTTCCTTTGAAAAACCCATTGTGGCGCGCAAGCAATCTTTCAATGATGGCGAGTGAAAGTGAAAGCCTGTATCAATAAGCTTTTGAGGGACGACTCTCTGAGAATTGAGGAAGAGATTTTGGACAAGTTCGTGGCCAAAGAATAAATAAAGAGCAAAGAGAGGCGGGGAAAAAAGAGTTGGTCTCTTGAGAACATTTCCAAGTGTAGATGCGAATTCTTTAACCATAATTGGTTGAGGGGAGGAGAGATTAACAGCGCCATCAATATTTGGAGAGAAAATTGAGTAGAGGATGGCTGAAAGAGTGTCTTCAAGGCTTATCCAGCTTATCCATTCATTACCACTACCCCAAGATCCACCAAGGCCAAGTTTAAATGGATAGTAGAGTTTTTTAAGCATTCCTCCTTGAAGACCAATAACCGGAGCTAGGCGTAAAGCTATTTTCCTGGTAGTTATTGGAATTGCCTTTTCTTCAAAGAGATATTTCTCAATTGTTTGAGCAAGGTGTCCTAAGAAGAGATTGCTTGTCTTTGTATAAGACTCATCGATGGCGCTATTACCGCTCTCTCCATAGATGCCAATTCCTGAAGCGACAGCGAATGTTTTTAATGGGCGAGGCAGCTTTTGAGCTATGAAGAGAAGCATTTGAAGAGGCTCGATGCGGCTTTTTACAAGCTCTTCTTTTACTTTTCTAGTCCACCGTCCGTGTCCTATAGATGCGCCCGAAAGGCAGATGATGTCATCAATTGGTCCTAGATCCTCTACTGCTGGAAGAATTGACCGGGATGGATCCCAAAAGATTTCGTGCTGTCCTGTAGGTTCTCTTCGAACTAACTGTATGGGGATATGACCTAAGAACTGAATCAGGTGTAGTAATGGCGTACCTATAAATCCGGAAGCTCCTGCAATGAGAATTCTTCGAGGCGGCGAAGAGTTATGAAGCGGCATGAGCTGGGGTTTCACAGACAAGAGATATTCAATCATATGCTTTTGGTAGATGATTGTGCGCTCGAGGTCTTGATCGATTATAGAGTAAAAAGGACTCAAGAGCTTTTGAAGTACTGGAGCTGTGGCAAGCGAATATCCTATTGTTTCATGAAGAACACTCTGTCTCTCTAAAGGACCGGAAACGATTTTTTTCTCATGAATCCAATTGGAGTAAGGTCTCTTACGTAGTGTTTCAGTTAATGAGAGAGATTTACTACATAATGATTGTTCAGCAATTCTAGGAGGGTGTTTTTTCCAGGGTGGAGAGAGAAGCTTCGACGAGCTTTCTTGAGAAAGAAGCTTGTAGAGCTCATTCTTTTCGCAGTCAAAGATACTATCTCTTCTGAATATATGCATACTTCATCCAGTATTTTGTCAGCGCTATTAAGATGTTTATTCTCCTGAAGATTCCTTTTTTGAGACGATGGTTGAGAAGGCATGAAGCGCTCTTTTTCTTCCAAGATCGAGCTCGATTAAGGGCTGAGGGTAGTTTTCCCCAAGCTCTATCCCCCAGGAGAGAAGATCTTTTTGAGACGCGTCCCATGGTTTATGGATAAATTTGTCGGGCACTCGTGAGAGCTCCGGAACAAACTTTCGCACATAAGAACCATCAGGGTCGAATTTCTCTCCCTGTAAAACTGGGTTGAAGATTCTAAAATAGGGAGCTGCGTCCGCTCCGCAGCCTGAAACCCACTGCCAGTTCATAGTGTTGCTCGCAAGATCTGCGTCAAAGAGGGTCTCGTGAAACCATTGAGCGCCTTCTTTCCATGAATGGAGAAGGTGTTTTACAAGAAATGATCCAACTATCATCCGCACTCTATTGTGAAGCCATCCTGTTTGCCAAAGCTGCCTCATCCCAGCGTCAATGATAGGAATTCCTGTAACTCCTTTTTGCCAAGCTACGAGCTCTGAGGCATCTTGTCGAAATGGAAACTTTTCAAATTCATATCTTAAAGGAGATGTAATAGATTGAGGAAAGTGATAAAGGAGATGAATGTTGAACTCGCGCCATGCCAGTTCTTTTAAAAATTGGCCTCGATGGTCAGCATCAGACAAGAGGGTATCAGGTATTATTGATCCTTGTCGCAGAACTTGATTCCAGACGTGGCGCACTGAAATCTCACCGAAATGAAGATATGGTGAAAGGGTTGATGTGCCAATGAGTGATGGGATATTTCTTGAGGTAGCATAGGAAGAAAGACCTTCACGGAGAAAATGAGTAAGTATATCTCGCGCGTTTTCTTCGCCAGGTCTCCAATAGGAAATAACCTCTTCAGGCCAAGAAAGGTGTTTTGGAGTCAGCTCAAGGTCTGAGATGTCAAGTGTATCAAATGAAAGTGATGAGGGAGATGCTGGTTTTGTAAAAGTAGCCTCAGCATTCTTTTCTCTAAGAAGGGGGAAAAGTGATTTAAAAAATTGCGTGAATACTTGATATGGTTTTGAGCTTTTATTGAAAAAAGTAAAAGGTTCGATAAGAACGTTTCCAGGAAACGATTCCACGGTAACATTTTGAATTTTGAGCTGTTCCTTTATCTCTTTATCAATGTTGATGAGATCAGGCTCATAGCGTCTATTCCAATAGATGCGTGAGGCTTTAGTCTCGTTGATTATTTTTTGAAGCTCATCAAGAGGAGTTCCTTGTCGTAGAGACCAAAGAAACCCACTCTCCTTAAGTATTGCTGAAAATTTATCTATAGTCTTCTCTAACCATACAGCGCTTGCAGATCCTAGTTTCGATGGCCCTCGGTAGTGATGATCGTGTATATAGACGACGAGGACGGATTTTCCTGAAGAGCAAGCTGCATGTAATGCTGGGTTATCATGAAGTCTAAAATCATTTTGTCGAAGCCATACTATGACGGGAGGATGTTCCTTCATCTCAATGTGATAACCTCAGGTTATGATTGCTCAATTCCTTATATGCAGTGCTGTAGATACCCTCAACGCCCACGAATTGGTCGAAAATCAATGAGGGAATTGAGGATTGAGTATCTCTTTATATAACGACTTCTCTCAAATATGTTTAAGTTTTTCTCTTTTCTCGATGTAAATCTGGCGTGATTCTTAAGGCAAAGGCACTGAGAGTAAATCGTTGTTAAAATTGCCTTTGTTCCTAAAAACGAGATGGTTTCCTTGATCGCAATCGGTTACGGAATCAATATCTTTCAAGACATTCACATCTTCAGCCTTTTGTGTATCATTCTTAAATGAGAAAGAAAATCTCTAAAAAAGCCATCATGAGACAATTATACAGAATATGACCTCGAGAATTACTGGTTTGCGGCAGTACCCTTTAAATACATATTTTAAACGAGCTTCAATTTTAGACTCTCAGTTTGTCTTTAATCAATATTCGCAATTCCAGATCTGATGAGAGACGATGTTGCCCAAGGTCTGAGGAAAGTAGTTAGATGCCCAGATAGTCAATTTAATTTTGGAGGCAAGTTTTCTCCATCTGATTATCAGGCTGAATCATTTCGGTTTATTGGTTCTATCAATATCACTTACACAATAAATGGACGTAATTTCGAAATATGAGGGAGAGGAAGTGATTGACTCTCTTGAGAACCGGAAAGCTGAGGCGTTAGAAATAAAAGAGCCGCTAAAGCAAAGCGGTCTAGCTTGTGCTATCTTATAACTTTAATCTTGATGTTGATTACATATTTTGTGATCTCCTCTTTGTTCTTTTAAAGAGGAGTCCTTTCTCTGATGAGAGGCGAGATCGGCTATAGACATTCTGTTTTTTTACTTTCAGCTTATTTCCTCATCCGCCGATTTTTTGACCGAGAAAGTATGCCTAATTCATACTGGGATTGCACACCGTAAGCTAAAAAATAGTTGGATTTTTTACTGAATTTAATACTCGAAGCTCATAAAAGATGATTTTAAGTCATTCTATGAGAAGAGAGTATGATGTCTATGAAGCAACTTATAACTAAATGCTGTCGATTAGCGATCAGTCTGATCATTGTTCAAAGCTGTTATAACGTTGGTTTTGCTCAAGAAATCACTTCCACCGAGGAATCTCAAAATCAAGAGAAATCTTTATTCGGAGGGCGTCGTGGGCCTCGCGGTCATCGTGGTATACGTGGACCTCGTGGCCGAGATGGAGCGACAGGTCCTCAAGGGCCACAGGGTATCCAAGGTATTCCAGGACCAACAGGGCCTGGCGGATCAGGATCAGGAATCACAGGACCAACTGGCCCTGCGGGAGCCACAGGTGATACAGGAGCCACTGGTCCTCAAGGTCTTCAAGGTGATCCTGGGCCAACTGGAGCTACTGGCGTCGCAGGGGCCGCCGGTTCTACTGGCGCAACCGGTCCCACAGGGTCTACAGGTGAGGTTGGTGCTACAGGAGCAACCGGTCCCACAGGAGCTACGGGTGATGTTGGAGCTACGGGGGCAACCGGCCCCACAGGGTCTACAGGTGTTACAGGAGCCACCGGTCCTACAGGAGCAACAGGTGCTACTGGCGCAGCAGGTCCTACAGGAGCCACGGGAGCTACCGGCTCTACTGGCGCAACCGGCCCCACAGGGTCTACAGGTGTTACAGGCGCAACTGGTCCCACAGGCGCAACTGGTCCCACAGGAGCCACGGGAGCTACCGGCTCTACTGGCGCAACCGGTCCCACAGGAGCTACGGGTGATGTTGGTGCTACGGGAGCCACCGGTGCTACTGGCTCTACTGGGGGAAATTACAATGCGTATTTGAATATTTCTTCTACGTTTGAAGAAACCGTAACCTGGGACGGGACTAGTCTAGACCCTGCCGGCAGTATCGATTTACTTTTTACCGGAGGAACTATAATTAATAACGGCATTACTTTTGATGGGCAATCATCATTCACTGTTCCAAGCGCAGGGGTGTATTGTATCACATATTTTATTAATCGAATGGAATTTGACCCCTCAGCAGCAATGCCTGCATCGGGTGCGGTTCTAGAGATTCGAATTAAAGATAATTCTTCTGGAACGTATCAAGTTAGGCCTGAATCTTCTACTTTTATAGACGCTCGGAGTTTTATTCCTGATCCAAATAATCCAGGTAAATATGAGACTACTCCTTTCACATTCTCTTTCCTTAGGCAATATAACGCAGGAGGTTATCAGCTAGGGGTTTCAATCAAATTACTGGTTGCAGGTAGTATGTATATGGAAGGTCCCACAGGCTCATCCACACTTCCTACTAAGTCAATATGTATCTACAGAGTGAATTAATTCCATGCTTCGCTCTTTTTAGTTACGAGTGATTGACCTCAGAGAAGAGGAGTGGCTTTTTATGAGCTACTCCTCTCCTCGAGGCCCAATACATTTATAGATGAAGCGATTGTGTATAGTTCTGTCTCTCAGTAGGTATCTTTTTCAAGCGCCACTATATTTCACTCTTATTGAGGCTAGTCGAAAGATTGACTAAATGAGTCAATTGGATCTCGTAGTTCCTGGTTTAGACTGGCCTTGATACAGATGGTCATGGATAAATATGGGCAGTGGCTTCTTTATGCCGGATTATCATGAAGTCTATGCGCATTTTGTCGAAGGCATGACAGGTTGTAATTCATTTATCTAAGAGGGTGTGATAAATATTTGATTTTTCGCTGATTTTAATACTTGTATCTCTTACAAGAATTTTTAAACATTTCTAAGAGAAGAGAGTATGATATCCATGAATCAACTTATAGCTAAATGCTGTCGATTGGCGATTAGCCTGTTCCTTGTTCAGAGCTGTTATAACGCAGGCTTTGCTCAAGAAAATATTTCCTCCCCCGAGGAGTCTCAAGTTCAAGAAAAGTCATTGTTTGGCGGGCGTCGCGGGCCACGTGGTCATAAAGGTCCCCGCGGCCCTCGCGGAAGAGACGGCGCTACAGGCCCTCAAGGTCAACAAGGTATTCCTGGCCCGACAGGCCCAGGAGGGTCTGGATCAGGAATTACAGGTCCAACAGGCCCGACGGGCCCAGCTGGTGCTGATGGAGTGGCAGGAGCCACAGGAGCCACAGGAGCTACAGGAACCAGCGGCGGAACATTCAATGAGTATTTAAGTGTTACTGCCTCAAATACTCAATACTCGTTGGTGACCAACCAAGGAGGGGCTTTTGCACTAAGCTTCAGTGGACCGTCTTCAAACGTAATAAACAGCGGGATTACCTTTGATGGAAACTTAGCATTTACGGTTCCAAGCACAGGGGTGTATCTTATCAGCTACTATATTAATCGAATCGAGGTTCAGCCTAACGTAGCATGGCCTGCAACTGGTAAGGCTCTTGATATTGAACTGCGAAAGTATATTTCAGCTGGAGGCTATATTGCAATTCCTTATGCTTCAACAACAGTGGCAGTTGAGAGCTTTATTACTAACCCAGCTGTCGCTAATACATATGAGACCACTCCAATTACATTCTCTTGCCTTGTAAGTCTTGACTCCGCAGATAAGTTAGCTATTTGGCTTAAAACGAATATTACTGGCGGTTGGAGTGTCTTAGAATCTTCTGGATCGTCAACGTACCCTTCCGTTTCGTTTACCATCTGTCGAGTGAATTAATTCCATACTTTACTCTTTAAGTGTTCGGTTCTTTGAAAAAGGAGTAGCTTTTTATAGCTGCTCCTCCTCTTGAGGTCCAGTAGGGTTCTTTAGTGAAGTGATTGTTGACAGTTGTGATATTTTGGGTGGAATAAGACAAAGAAAACGGAGATGAAAATCATGGTTCCGATTTCTTTTTTACTCACAAATAGTACTTTTTTTCACTTCCTCATACACGAATTTTACTGCTCTTATTTATACTCTTATTTTTTGCTTCAAAGCGACCATTAAGACAAAGTTCCTTATAAGGCCGTCGCCTGTCAGATATTTTAGAGGGATGTATAGAAGTCATGACCAAAATAACGGAAAAAACCGTTCGCCATCTGGCAAAGCTTGCACGTATCTCGATAAGCGAAACGGAAGAGAGTCAGCTTGGTGCTGATCTAGGAAAAATCCTATCGTATGTCGAACAGCTGAATGAGGTGAATACCGACGGAGTTGAGCCTCTTTACTATGTCTTGGAAGGCGATCTACAGACACCTCAACGAGAAGATCAAGTGGTTCAGACTCTTGCAACTCAAGATTTTCTAAGAAATGCTCCACAGCATGTCGCCCAAATGATTAAGGTTCCGACTGTTGTCTCAAAAACGAAGACAAAAGAAATGTCTGAGCAGTCTGATGAAGGTTAGACTTGAGGAGAAAAGAATTACTTTAAGATGAGATCTTTCCAGCATTGCGTGGTATCTAGAGCTGGATGAGAGGAACAAAAGATAAACAAAGCATTTAAATATAAGACATCCTATGACGGAACATTTTATTTCTTCGCTGGATTTACATCGTGATTTCATAGCCAAGAAAGTCTCAGCGGAAGATATTGTAAAAACTTATTTGAAGAAAGTAGAGGCGCTTGAGCCAACAATTGGCGCATTTATTTCTCTCGACTCCGATGATATCTTAATGCAGGCGAGAAAATTAGATGAAAAGAGAGCTCGCGGTGAGAGGTTAGGGAGATTGGCTGCGATTCCTGTCGCTGTCAAGGACAACATCTCTGTCAAAGGGCAGAAGACGACATGTGCTTCCAAGTTTTTGACGAACTATGTTGCGCCTTTTGATGCGACAGCCATTGATCTCATAAAAAAAGAAGGCGGAATTATTTTTGGGAAGACAAACCTCGATGAGTTCGCGATGGGTTCTTCTTGTGAAAATTCAGCCATTAAGAAGACTGTCAACCCGCACAATCTCAAATGCGCTCCAGGAGGATCATCCGGAGGCTCAGCGGCTGCAGTTGCTGCAAGTCTCGCTCCATTGTCTTTAGGGAGCGATACCGGTGGATCTGTACGGCTTCCAGGGTCTTTCTGCGGAATCTCAGCATTTAAGCCCACATATGGCCGAGTATCTCGATATGGTCTCGTAGCGTTTGGCTCCTCATTTGATCAGATTGGCCCTTTTGCAAGGAGCTGCGAAGAGATTGATCATATTATGGAAGTAATCGGGCGGCACTGTGATTTCGACTCAACATCGCTTGTAGCGCCAGAATATAAAGCTCTTTCTGTAGAAGAAGTCACTCAGAAGAATAAGCTCCGAATTGGAGTGCCTTGGCACTTCTTAGAGACACTTGCTCCTGAGACAAAAGCAATCTTCATGAAAGGGATTGAGACGTATAAGACAGCTTACAACGCTGAAGTTGTTGACGTTGATCTTGATCTTTTAAAGTATTCAATTGCAGTATACTACATCTTAGCGACCGCAGAGCTTTCGACAAATTTAGCTCGATTCGATGGTGTTCGTTATGGAGTGCGATCACCCAACGCTACAGCGCTCGATGAGGTATATGAGCTATCTCGTAGCGAGGGATTTGGCGCCGAAGTCAAGCGAAGAATCTTACTCGGAACTTTTGTTCTCTCATCTGGCTATCAAGATGCATATTACAAAAAAGCACAACGTGTCAGACGCCGTATTCGCGATCAATTTGATGCAGCCTTTAAGAACGCCGATGTCATTGCAATGCCTGTTTCAACGGGAGGCGCCTTTGAATTTGGAAGTAAGAAAGACCCTGTCTCTATGTATTTAGAAGATATCTATACGATAGGGCCAAATCTTGCGGGTCTTCCAGCGCTTAGCATCCCTGCTGGTTTCCTTGGTAATAAAATGCCAATTGGTATGCAGATTATAGGACGTCAAAAAGACGACGCGAAAGTTATAGCTGTTGGAAAAGCGTTCCAAAAAGTAACTGACTATCACACGGTGATCCCACAAATTGTTCGAGAATGTGAGTAAGGGATTTAGCTGATTTGATACGCATTTTATACCATTAACGTTAACGTATACGTGTAAAAAAATTATGGCAAAAAATTCTCTCGAGGATGCTGAGACAATGACTTCGGTATCAAGTGGGTCACGAAAAGGATGGGAGCCTGTTATCGGCATTGAGATCCATGCCCAGTTGAATACAAAGTCGAAGCTTTTCAGCTCCGATGCAAACCGCTTTGGAGATGCTCCAAATGCAAATATAAGTGAGCTATCAATAGCTCTTCCAGGATCTCTACCTGTATTGAATAGAGAAGCTGTTCGAAAAGCTATTCTCTTTGGATTGGCAGTTCAAGGTCAAGTGCAGCACTATAGCCGCTTTGATAGAAAGTCATACTTTTATCCAGATTGCCCGCGAAACTATCAGATCACACAGTACGATCATCCGCTGATCCGTGGAGGACGAATTAAAGCGCTTGTCGATGGCGTTGAAAAAGAATTTCAAATTAATCGAGTCCAGCTCGAAGATGATGCTGGGATGCTGAAGCACTTTTCCTCGTTTGCTGGAGTTGATTTTAATCGCGCAGGCGTTCCTCTCATTGAAATTGTGTCTGAGCCATGTATGAGATCGGCAAAAGATGCTGTTGGATATGCTATGGCTATCCGATCGATCCTCGATTATATCGATGTCTCTGACTGCAACATGGAAGAGGGGTCTATCCGCTTTGACGTGAACGTTTCAGTTCGTAAAGAGGGAGAAAAAGGGTTTCGAAATCGAATCGAAATCAAGAACATGAACTCTTTTTCGAACCTCGAAATTGCTATCGAGCATGAGATTGATCGCCAGATTGCTTTGTATGAAAAGCACTCAGATGTCTCGCCAGATCAAGTTGTGTCTCAAGCGACATATCGCTGGGATCCAGAGACTGGAAAAACTATCTTGATGCGCGACAAGGAAAACGCCGAGGATTATCGCTATTTTCCAGACCCTGACCTCTTGCCTTTGGTCGTTACACAAAATGAAATAGAGGAGATTCATCATCTTCTGCCTGAGCTTCCATTAGAGAAAGAGCGTCGTTATATGAATGAGCTCGGACTCTCGCAGCTTCAAAGTTATTTTCTTACCTCTGATAAGAAGATGGCAGCCTTTTTTGAGGAAGCGCTTCGTGTATGTCCAAATGCGAAGGCTCTTGCTAACTGGATCGCTGTTGAGTTTACCGGTCGCTTAAAGGAAGAGGGAAAAGCCGTCTATCAAAGCGGTATTTCATCTCAGTCGATCGCAGAACTTGTCAATATGGTCTCCAATCAAGAAGTGACCGGAAAGATTGCTAAGCTTATCGCTGATGAGATGGTCCAACATCCTGAGAAGACTCCAAAAGAGATTGTAGCGGCAAATCCATCATATAAGCCAGTAAGCGACATGTCTCTCTTACGAGAAATTGCTGATCGTGTAGTCATGGCGAATGAGCCAACTGTTAAAGAATATCTCGGTGGAAGAGACCGAGTCTTTGCTTTCTTAGTTGGTCAGGTGATGAAGGAGACTAAGGGGTCCGCGACACCCGATGCGGTTCATGTCGCTTTAAAAGAAGCTATTGAACGAAGGTTTAAGTAGGCTTAAAAGAGATGGTTGAGAAATCACCCATCTCTTTTTTTTAGAGCATTTCGTATGCTCTTATGGCAATGAAAGATGCTTAAGTTGCATGAATTGCAATTTACTCTTTATAATTTTTTCTTCCAAAGTTTTTAGCCCAAAGAAAGTAACAGTGTCTACTATCAATTCTTCATTTTTTTCATCTCGGCTCTTCTACAATATCAAGCGATGGCTTGTGCTCGTTCTTTTTATCTCTGCCTTAGTGAAGGGGATTCAATGGTGGGAAGGAAGAGGCGAAGGATTTCGCATTTACAAGATCCAGGATGAAGTTCCTTATGAAGCTCGTTGGGATGTTGCCTATAGTGACAAAGATCTTGAGACAGCGAAAAGCGTGCTCAATCAAAAGTTTTACTACTTAGGACATGGATTTCAATGCTACGCTTTTGAGAGCGAAGATCGCCAATATGTCATTAAGTTCTTCCGGTATCAAAGACTGCGTTTGCCAAATATCATTGCATCAATTCTGGACGTGCCTGTCTTCAGCGAATGGAGAAAGGGGCGAATTGCATCGTTAAACAGACGGAAGGAGTATCTCCTCCGTAGCTTTAAGACGAGCTGGGATTATGCGAAAGATGAGACGGCGATGTTGTTCATGCATCTGAATAAGTCGAAAGGTCTTTTTCAGACGATAACAATCGTTGATCTTTTAGGAAATGAGCATCTCATTGATCTTGATAACTATCAATTTATGCTCCAGAAGAAAGCAATGCATATTAAACCAACGATCTCTCAGCTTGTCGCTGCAGGCAAAGTCGACGAAGCGGCAAAGAGGCTGGATCAAATTTTCCAACTTCTCCTTCATTGCTCGAAGAGAGGAATTCAAGATACAGATGGCGCGCTTATTCGAAAGAATAACCTCGGGTTCTTAGGAGATCAAGCTATCTATATTGATGGTGGAAAACTTGTCTTCAAAGCGGAGTTGAGGACGTTAAAGAGTTTTGAGAAGGATTTGGAGCGTCTTAAGCCGCTTTTAAGCTGGCTTAAGAAAGAGCAACCATTGCTTGTCCAAGCATACCATGACTCCCATAAGAAGGCTGTAGAAGAGTATGGCCGATTTTTAGAAGCGCAATAAGTTAAGAGGGGATTTCCCCTCTTTTTAATTGTAAGCTATTACATGTCTTTTAAGGATATGTGGCGAGCTTGAATATAGAGTAAAGCTCCTTGAATAAGGCCTGCTCCTACAGCTACCAAAATTAATCCACGCAAGTCATCATATACACCTAAACTTCGCAAAAGAAATCCAAAGAGCATCATTGAAGCCATGATGATGTAATCTTTCTTAGCGAAAGCTTGGATGAGAGATGTCTTTTCAGGAAGTTGTAAAATTCGCTCCACATTCTTCATAACGGCGTTTTTAAAGATTGTCCGTGCCTTTATCATGCCTAGGACAAGTCCTAAAAGAATAAAGAAAAGAGATATCTCTACGCTTGTGATGCCTGTGAATGAGCATGCCCAATTGAAGAGAGGAGACATGTTTTTTTGTGTTGCTTGAGGGATAGTAGAGCTATCGACATCAGGGACGATAAGGTCGATGCCGCGAGTCATTAAGAATAAGCCTATTGAGAACCATGTCATAGAGGCTGCTCGAAGAAGTGACGCTCGTGTGAAGGACATTAGTGAGTATACTCATGTTAATTGAAGTTTTAAGTATCAATAGAAGAAATAATCATCTAGATTGAGAGGCTAACGTTGCCAGGCATTCATCATGATGTGAGTCTTCCTCAGCAGTTTCTTGAGGTCTTTCATATGTTTTTAAGAGAGGTCTTGTTGCGAAATGATCCTCAATAATGGTTCCTGCAATTTGATCTTCATCTTGGATTGAGGATGGATCGAAGGGTAGGATTCGTAAGGGAATACTATGTCGTTTTGCCATCTTGACAGAACGGGCATGTAAGATTCGGCCTCCTTGAGAAAGAATTTCTAAAGCTTCGTCATAAGTAACGCTTTTCAGAAATTGAGCATCCTCATGGTTCTTTGGATCTTTGGAGAATAAGCCGGGAACGTCTTTATAGAACTCGATACATTGAGCATCTAGCGCGATTCCAAGAGCTACCGCGGAAGTATCAGAGCCTCCTCTACCTAGGGTTGTGATTTCTCCTTCTTGGCTTACACCTTGAAAGCCAGCAACTATCACAATATTTCCTTTTTGAAGCGAGTGAATCAGTCTTTTAGGGCGTATGTCAACGATCTTGGCATCTTGATGTGTAGAGCAGGTAATGATCCCAGACTGGCTCCCTGTTAGACTGAGCGCTCGGATTCCGCGTTTTGCAAGCGCCATCGCAAGGAGAGCCATGCTGATTCTCTCTCCGACGCTTAAGAGCATGTCATATTCTCTTTGTGGAGGATTCCCATTAACGGAATATGCAAGAGCGATTAACTCATCAGTCGTTTTCCCCATTGCGCTAACGACGATCACAAGTTGCTCAACGAATCGAGCTCTGGCAATGATAATATCGGCTATTCGATCAAAGTGCGCTGGGGTGGCAAGTGAGGCGCCACCAAATTTCATAACAATGGTGTTTGAAGGGAAGACAGGTTGATCAGAATGTTCTGTCATAGCGGTAAATTATTCACCTTCTCCAAACTAACTAGAAAAAAGATGGGCTGGCGAAAACATGAGTTAATAGTATAAGCCCATATTCAAATAGCATGCTATCAGGATAGGGGCAATGTTTGAAGTAAAAAGGTTGACTATTTTTATCTACGGAATGTTTGTGATGAAGCGATTCTATTAAAGATAGACTTTTCAAGAATATAGCTGGCTATAATGGGTTCTCCACTAAGAGAGGGGAGTCTTCACTTATTAATTGTAGAATAGCATTACTGCTGAGTTGTTTTGAATATTCAGTTTTACACGATCAGAGAAACAAATATAGTTCGTCGGCAATGAGCTGGATGCGATTTGAATCATTGCTTTGAATGGCGATTGTTAATGTATATTTGAGCACTCTAGAACTTCTTTAATGCTAGCTGGAATGCAAGACCAGTTCTTCCACTTTTTGTCGTTTGAGTTTTAAACTTGTTTAATAATGTATTATTGTGGCGATAATGATTAATATAATAATGACTGGATGGCTTGTTTGTATATTGTCCAGTTATTATTAATTAGTGTTTTAATTATAAATTAATGCTGTCTTTTGTCGAGTAGATTATGTGGAATATTCACGATATATAGTTAAAAGGCGAGGAAAGCTCTTATCACAGCTCATTTGCTAAAGAGAGCATGTGGTAAGAGCTGGAGGAAATGATTCTCAGAAGGAAAATGGGTCTAGATGTACTTCATCAAAATGTAGCGCCGGCAGAAACTCCTCTAAAATTCTCTCAAGCTCATCGTCGTTAAGGGTTACCTTAAGCTCAAGGATATATTGATCCAAGCTTGCAATAATACAAGTAATTTCTTCTTCATTGCTTCCGTGATAGGCTTTCATTAAGAGAGCATTGTATGACCGAATCATCTCAATGATTTCTAATTGATAAGTATGGGATGTCGTCCCAGTTTGCGAAGAAGTGGAAAAGTTAGGCATTCCCTCATCATCTTCAGTGTCAGAGAGAATCATGTTATCATTGAAATGCTGCGTAAGATCTAACTCAGACTCTTCAAGAGAGAATTCGTTGAGTGGTGCTTGCATGAAGAGAGGAAATTGTTGAATAAAGGAATTAACCCTGCCCTCAGTGTTAGGAATCGGAGGCTTGGTGCCGGAGCTTTTTCCATCAGTATCTCCCTTTATCTTATAAAGCTTTTTTTCCGGAGTAAAGAAGTCTGAAGGAGGATTCCTTTTCAAAGGATTAACTTCGCTCTCGATTTCTGGAGGCCTATTTTCGTCAAAATTCCAATTAGCGCTCGTAGTTGCGTTTGAAAAGTTGTGAATCATATCTGACTCTTCTTTTATCTGATTTGAAAGGGGGCTTACTCTTACATGTTTTTATAAAGGTATCTTCAAGAAGTCAGTGAGATTTTTTTTGATTGAAGGAGAACAGGGGAAAAAGTAGGCGCTAACAATGGATAGGATGGCTCTTTAAAAAGTATCCAAAAGTAAAAATAGTGCCTACTTGTGCTCAGAATATTTCGAAAGTCTACAGATTGTCGAAAAGATAGAAGGTCTTTCCTTCCTCTGTAGAGCTCAAGATAGGGACATATGTTTTAACCAGATATCGTATTACATGTGTCTCATGGTAGATAGGATCTTCAATTCCTGATTCATAAAAGAGTTTTTGGAGCTCTTTTACAAGGTTTCTAATTTCACTTTGATTTTCTTGTTGATAAGCAGCTGAAAATCTATCATTAAATAGAGTGAGCGAATTAACAACCTCGTTATAGTAGTATGTGTTTTGTATGAAAGCGGGAATGATTTGAGTAGAGTTATTATCATCCTCAATTTCTAAATCTTCATTTGTATCCATCTGTGAACTAGTGAAGTAGTCTTGATGCGTAGGGCCTTGATGCGTAAAGAAGCAAAATCCATCAATAAACGACTGGATTTTATTTGACCCTACGTATGGCTCAGGAGGCTCACATCCGTCACTTTTTCCATAATTTCCCTTTATTATTTTGAAGAGCTTTTCCTGAGGATAGGGGAACTCGGAAACGCATACTCCATCATCGTGGATTTTTCTTTTCTTTTCTGAAGAAGTCCCATCGCAGTAATAGTTAGTGTTTTGTAAGACAGAATCATAGAGTTGTCTATGAAGGTAATTGTGGATCATAAATTAAGCTCTGCTCTTATGGTAGGAAATGGTTTTGATGCTATAGGTGAGGGTTTTTCAATTTAATAACGCCTAAAGAGCATCTAGTAGGCATGCTTCATCGGGCAGGTTTTTCTTTTCGCGCGCGCAGAGGTTGAATAATAGTTTACAGATGTGTAAATGCCGCTCCAAAGACAGTATAGATGATAGGCACATGCCTGTAAACAAGTGGAATGTAGTCTTCTTGTCTTGAAAGGAATGCGTGGGTTGTCCTCAAAAACTGAATGTATTTATCAAGCTCATCAAAAATCTGATGGATCATATCGCTATCACCCATTTGCCATCCTGTAACTAGCCGACTCTGAAATGAAGAGAGTGACTTCACGACCTCGATCATTACTTGTTCTTGTTCGCCGCTCTTGTGTGATTCTAGCTCAGTTTGTTCAAGCAGCGTGGAGGTAGGTGAGTCTGTATAAAGGAGAGTAGATCTTTGTTCTTCGTCCACAGTAAGACTATCCCTTTGAGAGTCTAGTGGGTCATTTCCCTGCGAGAATAGGGCTGAAGAATCATGAGACAGTAAATATAGTCTTGCCTGCTCGAAGAGAAACTCTTCAAGCTCTTCTGAATCAGGAAGTAAAGAAGGTGGAAACTCGATTGTCAATTTATTTCTATTACTAGAAGAGTTGATAGTGTCGAAATGTTGGTAGAGGTATGCAGTATTTTCATCTTGAGAGTCATCCATCATCTCTGATGTTGAAGACTGATTGAGCGAAAAAGATTGCGAAAGGATCTGTTGAGCGACTGTATTTGTCGTTTCTGTAGATAAAGGCGCTTCATACGGGGCTGGTGGATCAATAGCGTCGCCTTTACCTTCTCCAGATCCATGTTCATATTTGTAGAGCTTGTCGGAGGGATTGGAAAATAAAAGATCTCGCCAGTGGTCGTCAATTTTCCTTTTTAACATATTGGAATCAGTGTTAATCATAAGTTTTAATTACTGTTTTATAAGTGTGAAGCATTGTCTTTTTGACTTTATTATCTGAATATCTAAGTTTAATTTAAACTATATATTATCTAAAAGTGGTTGATTAAATAGCGAATCTCTAGCCATTTGGTGATTAAATGGCTTTCAGGTGGTTTAGATGATCTCAGATCACCTATGTGTAAGCGCTTTAGTAGGGAAAGCTATTGTCGACTAGAAAGTATAAATATTGACTTGTATCAATCGAGAGCGAACTCGTTAAAGTTCGCTCATATGATCGGCCATCTCTATGTCAAAGCCAAGGGTAATATTACATTGTGCTTGTTTTTGAGGACATAGTCCATTAAGAAGGTTGAGTGCTATTCCATCTTCGTCGGAGTTGTCATATATGACTTCACTTTCGTTATCAAGGGACATCGGGTCACTCGTATTGATTACATAATCTGAGATAGAACTGTATTGAATCGCACTCATTCGTTCGTAGTGATTAGCAAAACAACCTATTGCCAAATTATTGGTCTTGGCTTGGGTTGATGGCCCTTTATAGGGATCAGGGGGCGCAATTTTGTCTATAAAGCCATTGGGGCACATCGCATCAGCCTCAATTTCAACTTTATACCGCTTTTCTAAAGGGAGCGTAATGTCTGAGATATAATCGTGGAATAACTTTCTCTTTAAGGGGTTTGAGTCGATATCATATGAATAATGATTTGATTGAGCTCCAAATCCGTCATTGGTGATCATGCCCATTTACTTCCATGTCTCTTGCTTAATGATACAGCCGTTTTATTCATGCCAAATGACTTCTTACAACCAAAAGTCTATTTATAGAAGAATCTTGTGGGTAAGCTAAAAATGGTTGGGGTGTATTTCTTGAGGAGATCTGGAATTATGTCTCTTTCTCTGAAGTAGGGGTAGTCAGCTTGAACATTATATATAAAATCCTCAAGGAGTGAGATAAACTTGTTTATCTTGTCTACATCTTCCATCTCGTCGATATTCTTCATGCTATAGGCTTCCTCGAGCTCACGACCAAATTCAGTAAGTGTCTGCTCAACATGAAAACGTATCGAATAAGGAATTCCCCCATTCGAACAATTAGCCTGAAAGCTGTGAGGAAGTAGCTCTGGCCCGCATCCATAGCGGCCAGGAGAGATGCTATTTGCGTCATGAGAGAGATATTTGTTGCTCGAGTTGATTTGCTGGAAGTGGGAGGATTGCACAAGATTTTGGATTTTCTCATCTAACACTGGTTCGGGATAAAGAGATAATGAACCAGAATTCAGGGTCTCTTTTAAACGTTTTTCAGAGGAGCTATATTCCGACTCCTGTGAGCTATCTCTATTGCTGTGTTTTCGTTTCAAACGATTATTTTCACCAATCTCGCTTGGAGAATTCGGATAGATATAAGGCATGTTGATCTTTTAGCAGGTAAATTATTTTAAGATGCTGGCTTATTGTATAAGCAAAGCTTTTAATTTTCATAGTAATTGGGAGAGGGTGTTGAGTTTTCCTCATCTACATATAATGAGCTTGCATCTGCGGTTTCATCTAAGGGCAAGGGATTAAGGCTGCAATTAAAAGGTTTTAGACTCATGTTGATGGTTTGTGCGAACTGTATGACCTCAGGATGGCCCATTTTCTGCATTAATGCTATGAGATAGTTAAGGCTATTAAGATGGATCGTTCGTAGATACTCTTCTGCTTGAATAGGCTTTTTTTTAAAAATTTGCGAGCCTATACCGTTGCTACAATTTATGAGCTCGACTATTGCTTCGGCATATGCTTTCATCCAGCATGCCAAGTAGGCTTCCAATAAGTTGATAGTTTCGAATTTATTTTGAGCTTCAAGAAATGACATGTTTATTTCAGCTGCAAGACCAGTAATGAGACTCACGAATTTTCCATTGATGGTTATAAGGGAGCTGTTAGCTTCACCTTCATGAAGCCACTCTCGTTGTTGTAAGGGATCAAAAGAGGGTGATGCTGAGATGGATTTTATAGCTACATTGACGAGGTCGATTAACACGTTGTTTCTGTTTACGCTATCATTTTTTGTAATTGCGAGTTGAATGGTTTCGAATAGCTGAAAGAAATCGATCCATTCATTCAACGGTATTTTGCATGATAAGAGGGCCTCTCGTGAAGCTACGATAATTTTATCGACACTCTCTTTGTCGAGTGTACACTTTGATATAAGGCAAATGAGAATGTCCTTATATTGCATAAATGCGTCTACTTTATCGCTATAATGGACCTCGTTATCACATGTGAATGTGATAAGACCCTTGGATAAGGTTTCAAAAATTTGGCAGAATAATGGTGTAGAAAGCTGTTTGATAAGCTGAACCGGGGGAGTATCGACTTGATTAGGCTTTGCACTAATAAGTGTGAGAGTAATCCAATCGGAGAAGTATTTTAAATGAAGAGGAAGATTGCAGTGAGTGCTCTCAATAAAGTCATTGGCTACATCATTGGCTCTTTTTTCTAACAGATCTTGTATGTTAGACAAAAAATTCTTATCAAATAACGTGCTTTCTGCCCAATTGAGGGTGTACTGGTTGTAAAACACATCGGGCGAATATTGGAAGTCGTTAATGCCTTGCTGAAAAGATATGGTAGGAAAATCTTCTTCTCTAATCTCGGATATTACTGTGTGCGTGTGAGCGACAGCCTTCTCAGGATATTGCGCTATTAGTATTTTCTCTAAGAGGCAAAGGATGAAGAGTGTTGTAAACTCAGCGAGAGGATTCTCGTCAAGCTTGTTTAATACTGGTATTGAGAGTGTAGGTAGTAAATTTGTTGATGAGAAGGAGAATGTATTTGCTAAAAGGAGAGCTGTAGATAATGAAGTGCGTAAGAATAAGTTGAGCTCATCGTTTTCTGTTAACGTCTTAAACTCATTGATGAGGTTGAAGTGAGCAGTTTCACCAACTAGATAGCTATTACGCGCATCAATAGCATTTGAAAGTCGAGACAAATCGCCTTCTGTAGATTCGAATGGAGAGATCGCCCTTAGAACTAAAAAACAATCAAAATTGTCTATGTGTTCGAGGAGTAGCTCAGACTTCTTGTGGAGAGTATTAAGAAATTGAATTCTTTCTTCTTCTCTAAAAAAATTAATTTTTTCATCGTGGATGATTGAGCTGAGTTTGTCTTTATTACTGATAAAAGATGAAAAAAATAGCGACATATTGAGAAGAATTTTTTTAAAACTTTTCTTTGCGGCGAGGTCGAAGTCATGGATTGGGATACTATAATATTTTCTTGCTGATGCGGCGATGATAAGCTCGGGAGAGTTGAGGTCACTATAATCAACATCCTTGTCAAAAAACTGAAGCTCATTAAGCTGATCGTGTGAGGCTATCTCAGTCGTTTCCTCAATGGATTCGGTTTGAATTTGAATATATGGGGCTTCTTCTTTATTTGTTGGTCCATTTTTTGTGGTGATAGAAAGATGCGAGTGATTGGGTAATGAGGGATTTGTGAGATTGAAATTTAAATTGTACATGACCGTGGCTGTTATCTAGTATTTATTGAGATAGTATGCGACTTTAAAGTAGTTATATTCCCTCTTTAACTTAAAAAATCAATGATGTTGCTTTGAATTCAGATCCGCTCTTGTTCTTCTCTTGTCATTTACTCAAGATATTTGGTAATCTGGGCCATCAAATGTTGAATTGGAGAACCGTAACACATGACAAAACAGGCCCGATATACTTGGGAGGACGACAAAGTCGTCGATAATATTGATTATGAAGAGCAAGACGCTCTTCTATTTAGACAGCTTATTGATAATGCAAAAGATAATCCAGATTGCGATAAGCTTTCATTCAACCCAGGAAAGATTCTTACAGGGCGAATCGTAGAGATAACAAAAGATTATGTTATCGTCGATGTAGGTCTGAAATCAGAAGGTATGGTTGCAATTTCTGAGTTCTCAGATCCTACCCAGTTAATTTTGGATGCAGAAGTTGAAGTATATCTTGACCAATCAGAAGATGAGCACGGTCAGATCGTTCTTTCTCGCGAAAAAGCTGAGCGTCAACGTCAGTGGGAATTCATACTCGAGCACTGCAAAGAAGGAAGTATCGTACGCGGTAAAGTTATCCGAAAGGTCAAAGGTGGCCTTATGGTTGATATCGGCGTTGAGGCTTTCTTGCCAGGATCGCAAATTGATAACAAGCGAATCAAGAATCTTGATGAGTACCTCGACAAAATCTTTGAGTTCAAGATCCTCAAGATTAATATCGATCGCAAGAATATTGTTGTTTCCCGACGTGAATTGCTTGAAGCTGAGAGAATTTCTAAGAAGGCTGAGCTCTTGGAGAATATCAAGGTCGGCGACATTCGCACCGGTGTTGTAAAGAACATCACAGATTTCGGAGTCTTCTTAGACTTAGATGGTATCGATGGTCTTCTCCACATCACCGATATGACATGGAAGCGAATTCGTCATCCATCCGAAATGGTTCAGCTCGGTCAAAAGCTTGAAGTGATGATCTTGTCCGTTGATAAAGAAAAAGGACGAGTAGCGCTTGGATTGAAGCAGCGTGAGTCGAATCCATGGGATGAGATCGAGAAGAAGTATCCACCAGGTACACGAGTACGTGGAAGAATTACCAACTTGCTCCCATATGGCGCATTCATGGAAATCGAGCCAGGAATCGAAGGCTTGATCCACGTTTCCGAGATGTCATGGGTCAAGAACATTTCCGATCCATCAGAAGTTGTAGCTAAAGGGCAAGAACTCGATGCTATCGTTCTCTCAGTTCAAAAAACTGAAGGAAAGATTTCCTTGGGTCTTAAGCAACTCGAGCACAATCCATGGGATGATATCGAAAGAAAATATCCTGTTGGAACAAGTGTAAAAGCTGAGATCAAGAGCTTGACCAATTATGGCGCTTTTGTCGAACTCGAGCCAGGTGTTGAAGGACTTATCCATATCTCAGATCTTTCATGGATCAAAAAAGTTTCACACCCTTCAGAAGTCTTGAAGAAAGGCGATGTTGTCGAAACTGTAGTTCTCTCAGTCGATAAAGATAACAAGAAGATTACTCTGGGCGTAAAGCAATTGAGCGAAAACCCATGGGAAAGCATTGAAAAGACAATGCCAGTTGGACAGCTCGTAAAAGGTAAGATCAGCAAGATCACCGCTTTCGGAGCATTTGTCGAACTCGACAATGGAATCGAAGGCTTGATCCACGTCACAGAGCTCTCCGATCAACCATTTGGAAAGATCGAAGATGTAGTCTCCAAGGGTGACGAAGTGACTGCAAAAGTGTTGAAGCTAGATCCAGAACACAAGAAAATTGCTCTTTCGATTAAAGAGTATCTCATCGATCGAAATCAGCATAATCACGATGATATCGTCGTTCATTCAAATGCTTCTTCAAAGGCTGCGCCTAAGAAAGAAACACGACGAAAAGAGAAGTCACATCGTGAGCAGCTCGATGAGCTCCTTGAGACTGAAGAGTAATGAATTGCTAGGAATACAATTAGCTTGTTTTCAAGCTCGTTAAAATTGCGAGCTTGAAATTCAAGTAATTGCCCTGAGTAAGAGAGAACCCTGAGGAGGGAAGTTTGAAGCCAAAAGAATCGCTCGTGCTCTATGAAAGCATGAGGGTTCATTTGGCTCGATTGATTCGGTAGTGATACTTATAACACTAGCGTGTGTGAATGTGGCTTTCGTGCAGTATAGCTGTGCTAAAAAGCCCGATGCTCGTCAGTGGTATGTTTATCACCTGGATTGATCTAAGAGAACTTCCATCCTGCAGGGTTTTTTGATTGTAGGTGTGACGTATATTTTTTGAATGTAGCTTTCAACATGAATCATTGCTTTAAGAGATATGTTTTTTAAAGTAATAAGAGAGTGAGAATTTTTAATGAGCTATTGATTTGTGTGTTACTAATAGCTTATGTTGTGCGTCATCTAAAGAACACAAATGTTACTCTTTGTAGTTTTGCCGAAAAGTTGGTAAATTCTAAGAGGCAATTTTTAAGGGAAGAGTTATACTCTATTTGCTGAAGAGGTTTTCACTGAATGAACAAAGATCTAATCGCCATCTTTGAATATTTAGAGAGAGAAAAGGGAATAAAGCGAGAGATCGTCGTTGAGGCGATACGTGAGTCATTAGAACTTGCGGCTAAGAAAAGTATTCATGGTGCAGAGAATGTCTCTGTATCGATTCAGCCGAAAACAGGCGAAATTGAGGTATTCTGCGATAAGATCGTCGTCAATAAAGTGACCAATCCAGCAACTCAGATCTCTCTCAAAGAAGCTCTCCAATATTCACCTGAGTGTGAGTTAGGACAAATTATTACTGTTCCTGCAACACCGAAAGATTTCGGTCGAATCGCGGCTCAAAAAGCAAGACAGATCATTCTTCAGAAGTTAAAAGGCGCTGAGCGAGATGTTATTTATGAAGAATATAGACATCGAGTCGGCTCACTTATCTCTGGTGGTGTAAAGCGAGTAGGCCGTGGCGACTGCGTGATTGTCGATCTAGGGAAGGTAGAAGGTGTCATGCCGCGACGTCGATATCTTCCGCAAGAAAGTTTCGATATAGGTGACAAGGTCTTAGCGCTTCTCGAAGAAGTTCGTGATACCGAAACTGGTGGTGCAGAAGTTATCTTATCTCGAAGCCATCCTGATTTTGTGCATCAATTGCTCATCCAAGAAGTTCCTGAAGTCAATGACGGAACTGTGACTGTTGAGAAAATTGTTCGAGAGCCTGGCTATAGAACAAAGATGATCGTTCGATCTCAAGATCCAAAAGTTGATCCTGTTGGAGCATGTATTGGTGTAAGAGGAACGAGGGTTAAAAATATCGTCAGAGAGTTAGGAAGCGAAAAGATAGATATTATTCCTTATGCTCAAGATACTGAAGAGCAGTTGAAGAACGCGCTTCACCCAGTAGTATACAGAAAGCTCTTTGTCGAGTCAGAGGGGCATAAGATCTCGCTCGTTGTCGATGATGAGGATTTTCCAACTGCAATTGGAAAAAAAGGACTCAATGTACGCCTCTTGAGCGCCTTGCTTGGCATCGAGATCTCAATACAAAAGATGAGCGACTACCTTAAAGTAAATGCTCTTGAAAGAGCAAGTCTTGCGACATCAGATGATCCAACATTAGACCTTCCATTAGTATCCATTGAAGGTATTCCTCGTATGATCGTTGATCAGCTTGCGCAAGATGATCGTTTCCAAACAAAGAGAGCTCTTCTCATGGCTACCCCAGAGTCTTTAGCAGAAGTGCCCGGAATTAGTCTTGAAATGGCATATAAAATTTTAGAACATATACGTAAACAAAGGGCTTAAGGTCTTGGCAAAGAATTTTAAACTTCAGATAAAAAATTCTCAGCTTGCCGAAGCTATCAATCTTCGGGGCCTTAAAGCGAAGCTGAGTAAGAAAAAGCCTGGTGAAGAAGATAGCGAAGATGCTGTATTAGAAACAGAGCATCAAGAAGCTGAGAAGAGCTCCCATGCAAAAGCGAATAAGAGTGCATCAAAGAGCGCTCCTTCTAAGAAGAAGCAGGCTGATACCGAACAAGTAGAAGAAAAGAAGAAAGGAAGATCTCAGGATCATGCATCTGACACATCTTCTGCGATTGAATCTACAAGCAATGAATCTCGTGAAGCGGTCATTGAGCCAGTTTTCTCAACATTATTAGAGTCTCAGCATGAGATGAAAGAGAAGGCTCCTACTTTCTCTACGCTTCATCATGAAGCTACAGATAAGGAAGAAAGAGATCTCTCCGCCCATCGACAAATGGAAGTAGAGAAAGAAGATAAGCAAGAGATTATTGTTCCTACTCGAGAGCCTGCAAAAGAGATTAAAACTTCAGCTCAAGAGCAATCTTTTGCTGAATCAGAAAAGAGTATGAATAATAGAACCGATTTTGAGACTGTGAAGAGTAGAGAGATACCTCAACAGAGCGGAGCTTCTGAAAGACCCGCTTTTGAAGCGCATAAGAAACCGATGAATCATGATGAAAGCTCTCTTTCAACAAAGGCTGCTTCTCAACCAAAGGCAAGTACGCCTCCGGTATTTCTTTCAGCTTCAAGAAATAATCCAGATAAGCTCGGCCCTGTGCTTGATAAGAAATTAGCGGCCCCATCAAAACCTCAGCAGCCACCACGTCCTGAAAGGGAGCCGCGCAGTGGTGGTCAAGGAACATCTCAGCCTTTCAATAGAGATCGCTCTCCACATCAGGGTGGCGATTATCAAAGAGATCGTGCCCCACATCAGGGTGGCGATTATCAAAGAGATCGTGCTCCACATCAGGGCAGAGATTTCCAAAGAGATCGTGCTCCACATCAGGGCCGAGATTTCCAAAGAGATCGTGCTCCACATCAGGGTGGCGATTTTCAAAGAGATCGAACTGGAGCTTCTTCAGGTGATATGAGCAGCCCCCAGCAACCTCAAAGAAGGCCTCTACCTCCAAGAGATGGTCAAGATGGTCAGAGAAGGCAATTCGAAAGAAGGCCTGAAGGTGGTCGCTCTCAAGATGATTCATCCTACCAGCCTCGAAGAGAAGGCTTCCAACAACGTGAAGGTTATCCTCAAAGACAATTTTCAGGTGGAAGTGGGTCAGGATTTAACAGAGGTCCGTCTTCAAGGCCAGCGGGTGGGGGAGCTGCAGGTTATTCCCAAGCTCCTCGTCGAAGCGAAGGTGGGTTTAAACCACAACCTTTCGTCTCAAGGCAAGCTCCTGCTGGGGCTGACACGAAACAGCCAGGTTGGGACCGTGCTGTGCCTCAAAAAGAGGGGGCTGAGGAACGAGCTCAGAATCGTCGGCTTTCATTAGAAGGCCCAGATGAGAAAAAAGTCAAAGTTCGTGAAGTCAAAGAGGGCAAAACGGCTTTCAAGAAAACTGATGATCGTGGTTTTGACTCAAGGCTCCGTCATGGCTTACAATCCGTGGAAGATGATGACCAAGTTTGGAGAAAAAGACGTCCTAAGTCACATAAAGGACAAGCTGATTCTCAAGAGTCTACACGTCCTACCAAGATCAAAGTAAGACTTCCAGTGTCTGTGAAAGATCTTGCTCAGGAAATGAAGCTTAAAGCCGCTCAACTTATCGCAAAGCTCTTCTTGCAAGGTATTGTTGTTACATTGAATGACATGCTCGATGATGAAACGATGGTTCAACTGCTCGGTCATGAATTCGGTTGTGAAGTTACGATCGATACATCTGAGCAAGAGCGTTTGAAGCTGTCTGAAGGCTCGATTCGAGATGAAATCTCTAAAGAGGATCCTGAGAACGTGATTTCAAGGCCTCCGGTTGTTGCCTTTATGGGTCACGTCGACCACGGTAAGACAAGTCTTATCGATGCGATTCGCAAGACAAATAGAGCTCAATCTGAAGTTGGAGCGATTACACAACACGTTGGAGCGTTTAGCTGCAAAACAAGCCACGGTCCAGTTACTATTTTAGACACTCCAGGCCACGAAGCATTCTCAGCGATGAGAGAACGAGGGGCTGAAGTTACCGACATCATCGTTTTAGTTGTTGCCGGTGATGAGGGTATGAAAGAGCAGACTGTCGAGGCTTTAAAACAGGCAAAAGCCGCTCAAGCGACAATCATCGTAGCTATTAACAAATGTGATAAGCCTGCTTTCGATCAAGAAAGAGTTTACCGCCAGCTTGCTGACCAAGAGCTACTTCCAGAATCATGGGGCGGTCAGACCATTACTGTTAACTGCTCTGCGGTAACAGGAAAGGGTATTGATGACCTCTTAGAGATGATTGGCTTGCAGTCTGAAGTTCTTGAATTGAAGGCAAATCCAAATCGCCGTGCTCGAGGAACAGTTATTGAGTCTGAGATGCATAAAGGTCTAGGTCCTGTCGCAACTGTTCTCGTTCAAAACGGAACATTGAAATCAGGCGATTGCTTGGTCTTTGACTTCAATTGGGCAAAAGTCAAGTCGATGAGAGACGATATGGGTCGAGAGATCGCATTGGCGCCTCCTTCAACACCTGTTCGTATCAACGGTTTGTCTGGGTTTCCAGAGGCTGGCGAAGAATTTGTCGTTGTCGCAAATGAGAAAGAAGCTCGTGAAGTCTCTGAGGCTCGACAAGAAGGTAGACGTCAGCTTGCTTTCCAAGTTAAGAAGAAGTTTTCTTTAGAGAACATGGCTGAAAAGGCAGGAACGCAGAAGAAGACATTGAATCTTATCTTGAGAGCAGACGTTCAGGGCTCCCTCGAAGCATTGAAGACAGCCCTCTTGAAGATTGAATCTAAGAAGGTTGAAATCAACGTTGTTTCGATGGGTGTCGGAGAAATCTCTGAGTCTGATGTTCAACTGGCAAGTGCTTCGAAATCGATCATTATCGGCTTCCATACACAGGTTGAATCCCACGCTGAGCCTATGATGAAGGAAATGGGAGTTGAATTCCGACTCCATAACATCATCTATCATGCTCAAGACGATGTTCGAGAGTTGATGAAGGGGCTTCTTGATAAGATCGCTCAAGAGACAGATAAAGGTAAGGCTGAAGTCAAGGCAACGTTTAAGTCATCGCAATTGGGTATAATCGCTGGTTGCCAAGTTGCTGATGGATCGATTACACGAAATTGCAATGTACGAGTTGTCAGAGGCGGTAACGTCATTTGGAAAGGCTCAATATCATCATTGAAGAGATTTAAGGATGATGTTCGCGAAGTTACGAAAGGCACAGAGTGCGGTATCGTTCTTCAAGGCTTTAGCGATTTCAATGTAGGCGATATGCTCGAAGCGTATGAGATTACCTATCTTGAGCAAGAGCTATAAGCTATCCTGTAGTCAGGCATGTCTCTTTAATGTGAACGAAGAGACTGTCTGATGAGGATAATAAACGAGAGAAGTCTTTCTCAAGATGTAATGTGAGCGTTTCTATCTAGTTGTGAATAGAATGCATGAAAGAGTACTCTCTTAAACAAAGAGAGTGCTCTTTTTTTATGCTGCTCTCCTTCATAATAATGAGGACATTTTAAAGAGGTATAAAGCTTATGGCTGGACGTAGAGTTCCAAGATTAAATTCACTTTTGCAAGAAGTGCTTTCAGAAGTTATCACAAAAGATATTCAGCATATTGTAGGTCTTCCTGATTTTGTCTCGATAACTCATGTGGAGATCACCGATGATCTGAGCTATGCAAAAGTGTATATTAGCGTGATCGGAGACGAAATTAAGAAAAAGAAAGCGTGTGGTGTCTTAAATGATAACGCGCGTCAGATTGCGTTTACCGCATCTAGAAAAGTCGTCATGAGAACGTTTCCTAAATTACACTTCTTAGTCGATGAAGGCCTTGAAAAGCAACTTCGCATCCAAGAGATTTTGGATAAAGTTGTCTCAAAAGATGATGCGGCTGTTGCTCAAGAAATCGAGAATTCTGATGAGAACGAATAAGAGATTCAATAGATAGCGCCTTGATTGAAGAGATTAAAAAATAGGATTTGAATGAATATTGATACGACTCGCGGGCAGGCTCATGGAGTTCTTCTTATCGATAAGCCTCGCGGGGTTTCTTCCTTTTTTTGTGTACATGCGGCTCGTAAAAGGCTCGGTGTAGAAAAAATTGGACATGCTGGAACGCTAGATCCTTTTGCAACAGGACTTTTGATTCTGTTGATTGGGAAAAAGTGGACGAGCCAGCAAGATCTCTTCATGAAAGGTGATAAAGAGTATGAAGCCACAATTACCCTAGGCGTTGCAACAGATAGTTTTGACTCCGAGGGGAATGAGACGAATCGAGCGGAAAAGGTTCCTACGATTGAAGAGATCAATGATGTCTTAAGTCATTTTCAAGGGCGCTGTTTACAGACTCCTCCCATGTTTTCTGCGAAGAAGATAAAGGGAAAAAGACTCTACGAATTAGCGCGTCAAGGGGTTACTGTAGAAAGAGAGCCTGTTGAGGTGACACTCAAGACTGATTTGATCGAGTATTCATATCCATATCTAAGAATTTATGTCGCATGTTCAAAAGGAACATACATTCGCTCGATAGGAAACGATATCGGCCAAATGCTCGGATCTTTGGGTCATGTTTCCTCGCTGCGCAGGGTGCGCTCTGGGAATTTCCATGTAAACCAAGCGATGACCTTAAATGAATTAAGAGAGGAGTTGTCGATCACTGAGATTCAGAATCGGCTTCTCTTTCCTGTTCTAGAAAACAATGCCGAAACAGGTCATACTCTGTTTTCTACTTTTTAATTTTCTGAAAAAAGAGATGAGAGTTGTGAACGAACAAGAACATTCCCATAGTAAAAGCGTAGAGAAAAAACTGACAATCGCTCCTTCAATTCTCGCCTGTGATTTTGCCCATCTAGCTGATGAGGTAAAGAAAGCAGAATCTGCTGGCGCGGACAGGCTCCATATTGATATTATGGACGGCCTTTTTGTTCCAAACTTGAGTATGGGGCCATCGATTGTAGCTGCTATTAATAGAACGACCAATCTTTTCTTAGACGTCCATTTGATGATGTATAATCCATTCGATTATATCGAGCGCTTTATAGAAGCGGGGGCGGATCTTATTAGCTTTCATGTTGAGGCAACTGAAGATATCGAAGATACGATAGCATATATCAAAAGATGTGGGCGAAAGGTCGGCTTAGCTTTGTCTCCAGACTCGCCAGTTTCTATGATTATTCCTTTTATTTCTCATATCGATCAGATTCTTATTATGACAGTTCAACCAGGCTTCGGGGGACAGGCATTCCTTGAGGATTCGTTAGAGCGCATCGAGGAAACTGCTCAATATGTCGGTCGCTTTATGGAGCTTTCAGGGAATGAAAAACCTGAAGGTATTGAAATTCAGGTCGATGGTGGAATAGATGAGCTGAATGCATATCGCTGCGCAAAAGCTGGGGCGACTGCTTTTGTCTCAGGGTCTTATCTCTTCAAGCAAGAAGATATGAAGAGCACTATCTCAAATATGCGTTCGAAAATTGTCATCGGAGCGCGTGAGAGAATGAGTGAGCTTGAGCAATTGCAGAAGCAAAAGAAACAAGGTGCAAAGAATCATCTGTAGTGAAATAAACACTGTAGACAACTCATTTCACCATTGTTATCATAATTTGAAATTGCGCTGTTTCGAAAATTTGATACAGTGCATGCTTATTGATGATGAAGCTTACACAATAAGAACGTAAGACGGTCTCATTGTGTTTTTCAGGCTTCGTCTCATTTTTTAGAACTTGCACATATAGGGCTTGTTGTATGGTTACTGCGAGTCAGCTCTCTCCAGGGATGACTATTTCGATAGAGAAGAATATTTATCGGGTTGAACATGCTGTTAAAGTCTCTTCTGCTTCGAAGGCAAATCCGTTTGTGAAGGTAAAGCTGAGAGATCTTCACTCCGAAGAGTTGCTCGAGAAGAATTTTAAGCCGACTCAAGAGGTTGATGAGGTTTCACTAGGAGAACACAAGCTCGAATTTCTCTATGTTGAGGGAGATCATTTTGTTTTCCTTGATACATCTACTCTTGAGCTTATGAATGTCCCCGAGGAAATTATTGGGTCTAAGATGAACTATCTCAAAGAAGGGATAGAAGTTAAAGCTTTGTGCTATGGTACGTCAACATTCTCGATAGATCTGCCACAGTTTTTAGAGCTTATGGTCTCTTCGATCGAAACAGATGATGATTCAGGACGATTTGAAAGAGGCGCTCGCGTCGCGACTTTAGAGACTGGCGCAAAGATCGAAGTTCCACCTTTTATCGACGTCGGCGATATAGTTAAAGTTGACCCAAAATCTGAAGAATATATCCAGAGAGTCTAACCTAAGAGGCTTCACGTACTGCAATGGAAGTAAAACAAATAAATCAACTCATGGTTGCGATGGGGCGCTATGGCGTCAAGCGTCTTTCTATCAAAAGAGAAGGTGTTGAAGTTGAGATAGAAAGAGAAGATAAAGCTCCAGCTGTTAGCCAAATTCATGATCTCTTCCGAGAAGAAAATCCGTTAAAGGTTGATTTTGAGAAACACAAGTCTTTAGGGCCAGTCCGCGCTGATCATCAGGCTGCAGCACGTGAGACTCTTCGTGAAGATGTAGCTCTTGAGCGAGATGATGGAGTCTCTGTCTATGTAACTTCACCTATGGTCGGTTCAATCTACCATGCTCCATCTCCAAACGATCCAGTATTCGTGAAAGTTGGAGATAAGATTGAGAAGAATACCGTAGTGTGCATTATCGAAGCTATGAAAGTTATGAATGAGGTTAAAGCTGGTGTAAGCGGGGTTGTCCAAGAGATTCTCGTTGATAATGGACAACCAGTTGAGTTTGGTACAAAGCTCCTCCGCATTCTTCCGCAATAAACTCATAGCTTAAGCATTACTACGAGAGAGTATCTCCCATGCGAAAAGTGTTAATAGCAAATCGTGGTGAAATCGCCGTTCGAATCATTCGAGCATGCCACGATTTAGGTTTAGAAACGGTCGCAGTTTATTCCCAGGCCGATAGTGAAGCGCTTCATGTTCTTCATGCAGATGAAGCTGTCTGTATTGGCGAGGCTCCGTCTCAACGTTCATACTTAAGAGTTCCCAATATTCTTTCAGCTTGCGAGATTACTGGAGCGGACGCGGTCCACCCTGGTTATGGATTCTTAAGTGAAAATTCTAATTTCGCTTCGATATGTGAAAGCTGTGGCTTAAACTTTATTGGTCCATCTCCTGAAGCTATTCAGCTTTTGGGAGATAAGGCAAAAGCTAAAGAGACAGCTAAAAAAGCCGGCTGCCCCGTTATTCCAGGATCAGCAGGCGTTGTCTCTCACATTGATGAAGCGATTGAAATTGCTCGTGAGCTTGGTTTCCCAATATTCATCAAGGCGGTAGCCGGAGGTGGCGGTAAGGGGATCCGTATTGCCTATAATGAAGAAGAGTTTCATAAACTCTTTTTAGCGGCACGAACTGAAGCTCAAGCAAGCTTTAGCAATCCAGATGTCTACTTAGAAAAGATGATTATGAATCCTCGACATATTGAGATTCAGATCATGGCTGATAAGTTTGGCAATTGCGTTCATTTAGGAGAGCGCGATTGTACTATTCAGCGACGCCGCCAAAAGCTTATTGAAGAGTGTCCAAGCCCAATTCTTCCTCCTGAGCTTCGCGTAGCTATGGGACAAGCTGCGATCAGAATTGCGAAAGAAGCCAAGTATCACTCTGTGGGAACTGTAGAGTTTCTTCTAGATAAGGACATGAACTTCTACTTTATGGAAGTGAATACTCGCGTCCAAGTCGAGCACACCATTTCCGAAGAGCTGACAGGTATAGATATCGTTGCAGAGCAGATTAAGATTGCTATGGGGCAAAAGCTGCAAGTAAAGCAGTCCGATATCAATTTCTCAGGACATGTGATGCAGTTTCGAATTAACGCTGAGAACCCAGCGAAGAACTTCGCTCCGTCACCTGGTCGTCTTGAATATTACGTGCCACCAGGCGGACCTCATGTCCGTATCGACAGCGCATGCTACTCTGGCTACAATATTCCGCCAAATTATGACTCTATGATCGCAAAACTGATTGTCAAAGGAAAGGACAGAAAAGAGGCGATGAAGAGAGCGGTCCGTGCTCTCAAAGAGTTTCATATCGGCGGCGTGAAGACGACGATTCCATTCCACCTCGATATGCTCTCACAGCCAGTTTTCCAATCTGGCGTCTATGATTTGGCATACATCGATCAGTTGATCGCGGAAGGCCACACCTTCGGCGGCGATGACGAGGCTAAGTAGATAAAGAGACTCAAATTTCATGGAATAAAAAAAGCCGCACCCTAACAGTGCGGCTTTTATTATTTTATCTATATAAGTCTTTCGAGGGGAATGCTTTTAAGTGCGAGTTTGTTCTTTATGAAGTTGTTATGTTCGATGAAATCATGAAGGGCGATAATTGCATGAGGATATTGATCTAGCGTATTTCCAACCTCAGCAATGGGATGATTGTGAAATTCCATAAGGTGGGCCATACCGGCGATCACAAACACTCGTCTTCCCTCTGATACATATTTCCTTATTTGCTCACATAGAGAGTGATTTCTCTCATCAAATCCATTGAAAGCATGTTGATTGCTCTCCTCTGGGAGATTGTGATAAAGGGCTTTCTCAGATAGTCTTTCCAGACGGCTCATGATCTTATATATGATATACTTAAGTATGGCTGTCTTCTCAGGCGTGGTTAATATTGTTTCGGACAAAGTCTCGACGTTTATAATTTTATGAAATTTCTCAATAAATTCCGTTTGTTCATCTTTGCTCTTGATAAAGTATTCGGTGAGTTCTTTCAGCGTATCGTCGTATCCACGAATTGTGTTGATAAAGGTGATTACATCCTGCTCGAGATCTGGAAATTCGTTAGGAACAGCATCTATCAAATTTTGAACATATCTTAAGAGGTCATCTCGTTTCTTTTTATGCTGTTGAAATATGGGGGAGAGAAATTCCTCAAATCCTTTAGGCTCCCAGCCTTCAGCTATGATGCCCGCTTGGATATCCCGAGTCATTCCAAATGATTCTACAAGTCCTGTTGCGCCAACTTCTAATCCTTCGATCAGAATAATGTCGCCAGACCGGTAAAGGCGATTAATGTAGTTTGCCATATTTTTTCGTACGGCTGTCTTGCCATGAACATCGGCAAAGCAGATGACTTGGGCGTCGTTAAGCGTATTCACATTGCCGAAAGCAACAGAACTGTGAGGCAGCGGCTTTGTGGGGTAGGCTCTTTGCCAAAGATTTGAAATGATATGTGAGACCGTCGGAGCTACGGGCTCTTTTCCAGCGATCTGAAGCCGGTGAAGTTTTCTTGCGACAACCTCGAGATGTGTTGAAGAGTACACTCCGAAGAGAAATCGAAAAAGCTGCTGAATCACGTTCAGCTGAACGATTTTCCAACCTTGTAACCGTTCATATGAAAGATATGCTTTAGTTCCAAGCCAACCAACAGTTTTGCCTAGATTATCATAGTCATCTCCAAGGATTTCTCTATTTTGGTTAAGCACTGCAGTAAGAGAAGTTTTAATATTAGAGTTATTAACCAACATGAAGTTCTCGCTTATTGTTTTAATGCTTATAATTATCTTAAGATAAAAACTTAATTACAATTGTATATGATTTTATTCTAGTTAATTTGAGTTAGATTAAGGAGAGGTGTGTGAATGAGAGGGGAAAGATAAGAAAGACAGTATCGAAAGTGGACCAAGCATTCACAGATATCTATGCACTTGCATCGCTGGTTTGGTTTAACAATGGGTAGGCGCATTTATTTAACCTCCCTAGAGATTCCATTTTTTACTCATCTTTATCCTGGAGTGCTCTGTTGCCTTGGCTTCTGCATTCTATTAACGTTTTTTTCGCTAACTCAAGAATGCTTATGAGGTCATTCAGTGGAAAAGTCCGTGAGACGGCTTTAGGTGGAAAATAGAATTGAATTACCATATCGTCGACTCCCTTGTCTTGATTAATAGTGGCAATTCTTTGTTGAGTATATGAAATATCAGCCACCATTTCTTCAAAAGCTAAATCACTGCATAGCTCCAATTGAAATCCATCTTGGTTCATACCCACACTCTATAAAACCTTTAAAAAATTGATTGCTTTCACTGTGAACGCCTTACTTATTTAGAGGCGTAATCTTTGAGAGTTTTTTGCTACCCTTCAAGAAAGCAAGCTTAAGTTTTCACATATAAGATACATCGCTGAGAAGGATGCTCGACAGTGCCCCTTGATAGAGGCTGACATACATGTTTTCCGAGACTTTAAAATACTTGTATTTGTGCTCTTGAATAAGATTGATCTCAACGCATCCTTTTGGAGCGTATTCAATGACTGGCACAATTTTGAATGAATATCTTTTCTCTGGATCAAGTTCAGATTGAGAAGCGAAAAGAAGTTTTCCTTGACCATCGAGCTCTTTAGGAATCGTTAAGGTCGGATTTTCAATCCACAGCTCTTTATTCGTGTACATATCTAATGAGATGAACTCTCTTGTGTAAAAATCAAATCCAACACTAAGCGTATCATATGAGATCCACCATGTTGCGTACTTGGATTGTGAAGAAGCGTCCTTAAAGCTGGGTTTAATCCTAAGAGTGTCGTAGGCCAACGTGTAGTCGTTTGCGATATATACTCCTTTTCCTGGATGAAACGGGGCTGAGAATTGAATGCTGAATAATCGTTTCATGATGTATCGCCCAATCCTCAAGACTTAGATTATTTCTATTCCATAAACGACGCCATTCTTATCAACATCTACAAAGAGTTCGTGTCCATCTTTTGTTGTATAATCGATTGTTTCTAAATCAGTAGCTTGATTGTTGTGGAATTTAATGTATAAAGCGGTTTCTGGTGAGACTCCATTATCCCATTGCTTATGGTAGTTCTCATGTGTTTTAATAACATTGATAAGATCATTAATATGTATTTCGGCCATTTTTACTCTATGAGAGTCTGGTTTAGCTGTGTGCTCAGATACTTTATGAAATCTGCGGTGCAATGAAGATATGCATCAGGTGCAACTTTCAAGTCGACTCCCGTTAAATAAAGAATACCATCCCATATTTCTTTTTTATCCAACGCGCCGTAAAATCCATTCATTCATGGATGGGATATAAGGCGCCTTCAGAATACATTGATTTTTTGCAGCTCAATGAATAAATTGCTTGTCATGAGAAAATGCTACAAGTTTCGACTCCATCCAACGAAAAAGCAGGCAAAGGATCTCCAAGCGATATTGGATGAGTGCCGTTGGCTCTACAACCAGCTCCTGGAACAGCGAAAGCTCTCCTATGAGGAGCTCGAGCTTTCTCTTTCAAAATACCAACAGCTCATGTTCCTCCCGCTCTTAAAGGAAGAGAGGAAAAGTCTTGAGATCGTCCACTCACAAGTGCTACAAGATGTCGTATCTCGCCTGGATAAGGCGTTTGAGGCATTCTTTCGGCGATGTAAAACAGGTGAGTCTCCTGGGTATCCTCGCTTTCGCGGAATAGATCGGTACGACAGCTTCACCTATCCACAAAGTGGCTTTACTTTTACTGATTCTAGTCTCAAACTCTCTAAAATCGGCTCAATTAGAGTCAAACAGCATCGCCCCATCGAAGGCGAGATCAAGACCTGTACGATCAGAAGGGATACTTCGGGTAAGTGGTATGTCTCTTTGTCATGTCTTATCGATACAAAGCCATTGGAGATGAATGATCTTGCTGTCGGCATCGATGTCGGCATTGAGTCCTTTGCCCACCTCTCAGATGGCACGGTGATTGAAAATCCCCGCTTTCTCAAGAAAGAGGAAAAAGCCATCGCGAAAGCTCAAAAGAAACTCGCAAAATATGAAAAGGGCTCTTTAGAGAGAAAGAAATACAAAAAAGTCGTCGCCAAGACATATGAGCGAGTCCGCAACAAGCGAGCTGACTTTTGCCATAAGATCAGTAGAACATTAATTAACAGATACGGAACTCTTTGCATTGAAGAGCTCGATATTCAAAATATGGTTGAAGGATCACCATTGAGCTCGAAGATGTCGAAGAGTATCAGTGATGCCGCATGGAATAAATTTCACGCACTCCTCTCCTACAAAGCGGTAGAAGCTGGTAGAAGATTAGGAGTGGTGAAGGCTGCCTACACCTCGCAAAAATGCAGCGCATGTGGACATATCCAGAGGAAAAAACTCTCTGAAAGAGTCCACTCCTGCTCTCAATGTGGGTATACGGCGCATCGTGATCTCAATGCGGCAAAAAATATTTTGGCCCTCGGACTAGATGGCCAGGGGGACACTCCCCCGAGAAGCCTTCGCCTTTAGGCGAGGGAGTAGTCACTATGCTCTGGTAGATATACTAATCTCCCAAGATCTTCATCTTGCATCCTCTCATTTGCCCAATTTGCGATCTCTTCTCTAGACTTAGTCTTTCCAATAAGCTCCTCAAATTTTTTCCTGATATCATGAATTGTTATCAAAACTATCATTGTAGAAGAAGTCTCCTCGTATATATGCCAAGGAAGGATTAATTTGGTCTGCATAGGGTGGGAGTAAAGAGTTTTAAGAACTAACAGACTCTATCTAAGTTCACTTGTCAAAGAACCTATCCACGAGTGGAAATTCTTTTCATTGTACAAATAAGGCCTATCAGGTGAAGGCAGGTCAACAGGGCCTACAAACTGAAGGGTTTCCCATGTAAGAGAGCCTTCAGCACTAGCGCTATCCTCTAGCAACTTCGCTTCTGCCCATAGAGCAGCGTCTTTAGGAATGAATAGAAATACCTTACTGGTATTTTAAGGGGATGTTTTTCAATTGTTCTTCTAGGTTCCAATTTTCTGGTTTTCTTTTGGGCTCAAACCAATGAGTTCCCTCTGCTATCCATCTTTGTCTCATTTGTCTTATGCTTTTTAAATTACAGTCCTCATATCCAAACTCGGTACCACAGCAAGAGCAAATATCGTGTGAAGCAGTCTTATTATCATACCCCCAGGGAGGGTCTTCATGGTATAAGCCGCATACTCTACAGTAGTGGATGCTCTCTTTGTATTTGTTTGTCATAGAGTAGACCTTAATAAGAGGTGGTATTTAGTAATCGTTTGATGAGGCTCTCTTTCAAAAGAGAGGACAAAAGTGAGCTTGTAAATTATTCGCAAGAGTCTTTCTTAGTATCTATGCCATTAGAAGGGCTGATCTCTATTTCCCATAGGCCTTTTGTTCTAACACCTGTAAATTCGTCCCATGCACGGCAATACTCTAAAGACTTCTTGACAAGTAATGGTAAGTATGACTCCGGAGGTGTCTCACGAGGGGTGTTATCCAATATGTTTTCAAGAAATATGGTTGCGAACAGATTCTGAACGGTTTGATCCCCATTTATGAGCATATCCTCGACAAAATTGAAGATTTTTTTAACTTCGCTTATGTTTTCTGATTTTATGTTGGAAATAGCGTAATCAGAGAAAGTGCTGATAATATTTCCATAGCCTGGAGCATCATTACCCCAAAATTTACAGTGCTGTTCCCAGTCAGTAGAGGATAAAAAACCAGGGAAGGTTTTGGTTATTTCTCGAAATGATTGGTTTTCATTAATCATTTTAAAATAATTATAAGTTATTAGGGAGTGTTCAGGAGTACTTAATCGCGGCTAGTACTTCTATTATACTTTCAATAATGAGACCTGTCTCGTTGGGTTCTTCTTGATTTACATCTAGTCCTATATTTGCAAGTAAAGAAGTTAACTTATCCAATAGTTCATCGATTTCGTTATCAGAAAATTCAATAGGAAAGAGGTCTTCTTTATAAAGAGTTTCTTCGCACCATTTACTCTTCTTGTTACAGTGAAGAGATGTATGGAAAGATTCTTCGTATTTTAATGTATTCCTCTGAAAATAAAGTTGGGGATTATCTAGGTATATACATGGCATTGAACTATTGCTCATTTATAGCGCAGGGTGCGGTGTCTTATGTATTGTCTTCTTTGTAGCTTTTGTTAAAAAGATCTAGAGCTTCAGCTTGAGGCGGCCAGGAGCTCCCAATATCAAGCCATTCCACTCTAACATGCGAATCTTCAAACCATTTCTTTAACTCTTCCACTGTCTCAATCCAGCAATCATAGCCTGTGCCTTCTGTAGGATCTAGTGAAGACATCTTTAGAATAAGAAAGTCGTTTCCGCAATTGTCTTGATTTTGAATGTAGAGAAACCAGCCCTTTTCATCTCCTTCTATGATACGCCCATACGTATTTATCTTCAGCCCACTCATAATTTGATTCCTTAGAAGATAAGTGTGTGCCTGTTTAGCGCTTTGATTCTTGGATCTATTTTTGTTGGTCCAGTACGAAAATTGAACTTGTGGGCTTTTTCCATCAGTTTATGAAAAGTTAATCGACATATTCAGGGCGAAGCCAGAGTGCTTTAAGCTGTTTATTTGCATCAATTGAGGCGATACAGTTTGGGGCGAATTCAAAGAGACCTGTATCCTTTGTAGGGTTGCCAATACATATCCAGTCGCCATTATAGTTGATATATATAGGCCACAATTCCTTAGTGATAGTGTAGGCAGTTCCAGGAATTGCTTCAGGATCAATATCGTCGTACACATGAATTACAGCTTCAGTATACGCTTGAGGCTCTAAGGGTGTTACTTGAGCACTATCTAAAGGACAAACACCATAGGGGTAAAGAAGAAAACCATCCTCGTCTACATCAAGTTGAAGTTGACCTATAGATAAGGTGGTAGTTCCGATTCTTTGTTTCGGTGAAACATCAAATGAATATCCATCACGCCTATAAAGTAAGGTGAAGTCTCTTTTGATATTTCTTCTGATAGGAATGAATTTCATCTCATAGATAAGGGGGTATTCTAAAGTCTCTGCAAAAGTTGATCTAATTTATATCTTTGATGAGTATATCCGTATCATACGCTTTAAAAATGCCCATAGCCGCATTTTTAGCAGGAGTACTTAATAGGTCAAACTGCTCTCGATTGAAGTTTTTATTTCTAATCCAAATGCAGGCTAAGGATTCTCCGCATGAATCCAAAATCATGGAATCTTCATTTATATCTTTTCCGATTTCTAGTAGTGCATCAATGACGAGCTGATCATCATATTTCCATAAATCCATAGCAGCGTCGTCACGTTCACATACCATTGCTGTTCTATCTAGTAAAACTTCAACAAGACTTATAGGCTGTGTTTTCATTGGTGCAAAATCTATCCTGAATGTGATTAACCAAACTATGATATGCGGAGCATCTCTCGGAGTTGACCTTTAGTTGTTTCTAAGGACTTCTCTTACTTCTTTAAGGGCATCTATAAATTCATCTAAGGGTAAATTCAAAGTTGCAAGTTCCTCGGGATTGATATCGAATTTTATTTCCATATTATCTATTCCCTTGTCTCGGTTAATTGTTGCGAAAGACTTTTGGTTCCAAGCTATGTCTGCAACCATTTCTTCATAATCAAGATCACTGCAAAGCTTTATTTGAAAATTATTTTTCATTTAAGGTTTCCTTTCGGTTATGTTGATAAAGCCTCTGAATCGACCATCGTTATAGAAATAGACCCCTCTTCCATCTGGAGCGTAAATTTCAATGCCCGTTCGGGTTTTAAAAATTTGTGATCTAGGACTAGTTAAAATATCATCTAATTGAAATTGCCCCATCTGATTTTTTGATGCTTGGTTACCTATAGCTTTAGGAAAAGATGTTCCTGGGCAGTTTCCGTGCTTGTCGAGAGCTCTCCCAGCTCGAGTAAGCTGTTCTCTATCGATCTCCGATCCAGCTTTTGATAATTTATTAATATCAATTTGTTCGAATATTTCATTAGTTGATTTCCCTATTTTTTCTGCCGTTGATTTAGAAGCGTTTTTGCCTGCAGTTGGAACTGCTTTTTCAATGACATGCTTGGTGGTGTCTTTGATGGGTTCCTTTGCGGCAGAGGCGAGGACGGATTTGCTGGCGGTCAAGCTGTTCTTGCCCCATGACCAAGGCGGCTAGGGATGTGCTTTGGGCCTTGTTTGATCGCAAGCTTTCCCAGGCTGTAGAAGCCTATTTTTTCTTTGCTTCATCTACTAGTATGTTAATTTTATTCGCTTTAAAGAGTCTTATGAGAGCATTTTTTGCTGGCTTACTTAACAAATAAAACTGTTCTCGATTGAAGTTTTTGTTCCTAATCCAAATGCTGGCTAAAGAATCTCCACATGAATCCAAAATTGTGGGATCTTCACTTGTATCTTTTCCGATTTCTAGTAACGCGTCAATGACGAACTGATCATCATATTTCCATAAATCCATAGCAGCGTCATCACGCTCATGGATCATTGCCGTTCTATCAAGCAAGACTTCGACAAGACCTTCAGGTTGAGATATCATGAAAGACTCCTAAAAATAATAATGTTCAAGAGGTAAATGGGTACCTATTTGTTTATTGCCAACCTGACTTGTGAATGGATTTATATACAATTTATCACCTAATTTTGCGTCAAATCGAGGAATATTGCTTCCTGCTTCAAGCCCAGAACGCATACTGCTCATTGGTTTGATTTTAAGATTCCATATGAACTCTCCCTCAATTACTGTTCCCCACTTTTCAGGTCTTCCAAGAGAATTTGGTTGCTTAATCCATCCTTTACTTTTAGCCCATTTTCGTAAAATACGGATATTTGTTTGTGCGGTCTCAGAAAGTTGTTTAGCAGCAGCGTGAAACTGATTTAGTTCAAAACCTTCTTTTACAAGAGATCCTGCTGTTGGCTTAATCACTTCAGTGTTGATATGATGTGCAGCTTGTTCAATGACATGCTTAGTAGCGTCTTTGATGGGTTCCTTTGCGGCAGAGGCGATGACAGATTTGCTGGCGGTCAAGCTGTTTTTGCCCCATGACCAGGCGGCACGGAAGAGTTTTGGGCCTTGTTTGATCGCAAGTTTTCCGAGGCTGTAGAAGCCGGAAAGGTCCCAGGCCATCATTGAGAACTCTACAGCGCGCTGAACTCCCGCTTGAATTAACTCTTCAGTTGTCGCGGCGTTCCACGCTTCTTGGTATGAGGTGATGTCGCCACTGAGGATGCTGCTTCCTAAGTCGTACATGCTCTGAAGGTTTCTGCCCCACATCTCACTAGGATCGACAAATGAGTTGTAAGTTCCGGCTCTCGCACCTGTCCATGCAGCGGACAGATTAGACATGGCAGTAAGGCCATAAGGATCGAGAAGGACCATAGGGCTATTATGGACATAGGCGTAGAGGTTAGGACCATCTGAGAAACCAACAGGATCAGGTGTTATAAAACGGCCAAGGGGTGGGGCATAGTATCTTCTTCCGAAGAAAACGAGGCCAGATTCAGAATCCGTGCGCTTACTTGCAAAGCGCCAAGGGTTGTTCAGAATAGAAGTTGAGTACTGCGTTCCATACGCTCCATAGATCTGCTCTTCGCCAAAAGCTGAGTAGCGATAGATCTCGGAAACTTCTTTTGTCTTGATATCGATAAGGGCTGAGACATTGCCTCTATGGTCATTAATCGGGCAATAGGTTGAGCCGTTGAGCTCAATCGCGACTGACGCTCCAAGCTCTGCGCCCTTGCCCAAGCCAAGAACTCGAAACTGAGATAAAATACCTTTATCAGTAACCATGCCAACTTCACGCTGAAGGAAGAAGAGGAAGTTGAAACTGTTTTTCTCAGCCCAAGCGTATTGATAACTATCCCAAGTAAACTCTTTCTTTCGTAGTCGTCGATGAAATGAGTCATACATGTATTCATAGCGATAAAGGCCAGGTATCTCAAAGGCGATAAGGCGATCCAAGGCATCATAGGAGAGGAGACACGATGTGCCATTTCCTTCAATGCCGATGACATTGCCATTTTTATCATATGTGAAAGCGGTTTGGCTGTCTGAGAGAAGCTGGTTGAGGGAGTTAATCGTATACGTTGAATCATTTTTCTTGAGACGATTCATGAGAGAGTCATTCTTATACTGGAAGCTAAAGAGGCCTCTTTCCTCAGTAAGCTGATAGAGATCATCATACTCAAAGCTGTAGTTCACTGTGCCGATAGGGTCCGTGACTGAGAGGGCTTTTAAGTTCCCTGCTTTATCAAAGCCATCTTGTGGGATCGTCTCGCTCCAGAATGGGGAACTCGAAGAGATGATACGTCCTAAAGAGTCATAGCGAGTGCTAATTGCTCCGATTGATCCTATAAGCTCTGATTGAAGGACTTTTCCTTCGAGATCAAATGAGCTGTAGGTATGGCGGTAGAGTTCCTCACCTGTTGATTTTTTACGAGTAATGGTCTGTAAGTGATCTGATTGGTAGAGATAGTCTATAGAGCCGTATGAGGGCAGAGTGTAGGATGTGATCCGTCCTAAGCGATCATAGACAAATGTCGAGGAAAGTGCGTTGAGGAATGTATCCTTCGTCTTCTTTCCCCAAGCGTCGTATGAATAGGTGTAGCTTGTGTTAGCCTTAATATCTTCGACTTGGATGATGTTGCCATTGGCGTCATAGCTATAGCGATACTCTATGGTGCCATCTGATGATGAAAGAGTTGAGAGTCTGTTCAATGGATCATAGGCATGATTGATTTGAGTGCCGTCAGGCTTTGTAATGGTCTCAATGAGGCCGCTTTTCGTATAGGTGTAGCTGATTTTCTTCTCATCAGAGCTTTTAGGTTCCTCATAGAGGACATCAACCTGATCCGTTGATGTATAGCTCCACGCGATCGTGTATGTTCGAGTAGGCGCTCCATCAACAAAAACATGTTCTTTTTGAAGGGTTTTATTCCCTTTCAAGTCGTACGTGATTTCCGTGCGAGAAAGAGGATCGCCCTCAGAGGAATTTCTCTCTATCGAGACAATTCTATGAAATGCGTCTGATTTCTCGACCGTCTTATTTCCAAGAGGATCAGTTGTGGTCTTTTCTAAGACTTTTTGTCCCAGTTCATTGACGAGGTCGAGGTTATAGGTGATCTTCGTTTCGTTGCCAATGGCGTCTCGAATGAGAACAGGGAAGTTTTCTGTGTTATATTCGGTTTCTAGAGTATGAGCATCCTGAAGTGAGCTAAAGGATGTCGCACGGATAATATTTCCTCGAATGTCATAGTCGTACTTCTTTAATGAGAGAAGTGTTCCATCAGAGCTTTCTTCTCTTTCTTCAAGCACTCGATCGAGGAAGTCTTTTTTATGGATGAAAGCAAGATATGAGGTGTCGTCAACCCATTTCTTTGTTGTTTGAAGGCGATTTAAGGTGTCATAGTGGTATGTGGTTCTTTCAGCTTTTCCTTCACCGTTTTTAAGCGTTTCTATAAGTCTTCCTGCTCCATCGTATGTATAATGAGTTGTAACTCCCATTGGATCAGTTGAAGATGTCTTTTGAAACGCGTTGTATGTTGTTCTTTCGGCTATTAGGAGAGTGCCTTGTGAGTCGATCCTCCTCTCTTCAATCACTCTTCCAAGTGGGTCATACGAGTATTCGGTTTTTGATCCGTTACGATGGATGGCTGTGGCACATGTTCCATTCAGATTGTAGATGAACTCTTCTGTAGATCCATCAGGATTTGTAATGCGAGAGGGCTTGCCACGGGCTGTGTATTCTATCTTCTTTACATTGCCATTTTGATCAGTCTCTTGGATGAGATTGTTGAAGACGTCATATTCCTTGTGTACTGTTGGAGCCTGTGTTGTTCCATCAGCCATTTTCATGAGAGGATATGTAGCTTGTGAGACTCGATTAAAATCATCGTATTTGTAGGAAATCGTATTCCCAAAATGGTCAGTCGATGATGTCAAATTTCCTATGACATCGTAGGTGTAGGAGTTCGTAAGAATACGCCCATCACTGTGGTATTCTGATTCTTTGATGAGTCGATTCGCTGTATCGTACTCATAGGTCATGTAGACCTGAGAGCCGATAAGTTCTTCGCGGATCTTATTGAAATTCTCATCGTATGAGTAGATCGTCTTCCGTCCGAGGGCGTCAATCTTTTCAACAGGAAGGCTATTTTTATTATATGTAGTAAAGAGCGTGTAGCAGTGTTTATTGTTGCAATCATACACTGCTTCTTCTTTGACAAGGCCCTCTTGCGTGTACTTAAATGTTTTTCTGCTGAGAAGGACCTCTTTTTTGGAAATCGGATCGTAGTAGCATTCTCGTATTTCTTTTGGCTGACCGATTCCATGCCCTTTCAACCCTTTGACAGGTGTCATGTAGGTGATACGACGTTGAGTGACGCCGTGTAAATCTTTTGGATTTGTTGTGGATCCATCATCGATAATCTTTTTCTCTATAACGGCGTCGCTATCGTAGATGTAAAACTCTCGGGCGATGATTTTCTGTTTTTTATCGCATGTGAATTTTGCAAAGAGAAGATTTGTTCCCTTTTTATATTCATATTTAATGTAGGGCCCATCATCTTCGCTCTCGCTCATCTTAAGATGGAATTTATCGTGGGAGTAGCTTGAGTATTTCGTGTATTTTTCTACACTTGAGTCGATGGCGTGCCCTTTTGAGCTGATCGCGAATTTGCCCTTTCCCTTTCCTGAGAGATTGCCATAGATGACATCTTTGATGACATTATGGTCATCATCATAGGTGAGGCAATGGGAGAGTATGGGCTTATCATCTCCATCGTGGAGTACTTTCGCGAGGAGATTTCCTTCATCGCTCTTATCTCTTCCTTCGTGAGAGATGTGTCTTCTACTTCCCCAAATAAACGAGAGGCGGCGATAGAGCTTATCCTTATGCGTGAATGCGCGTATCCCTTTAAGTCTTTTACAGTCTGAGTAGGTATATACTGTTTTGCGATTGAGCCCATCCCATACATTCGTACAATGGTCTTTCGAGTGATATTCGTACTTGTACGTTGTAACTTCAGCTCCATTTTTCCCATATGGGGCATACTGCTCGATAACACGGCCTGATTTATCATAGTCTAATCTGAGATATCGTCCGTTTGGCCAATTAATCTGAGTGACAACTTTCTTAGAGCTGTTAGATTCAGGAAGCGGGCTGAATGTGTATCGTGTGTGTGGCTGATCGGGACTGCTCACCTCGGAAATATATCCATATTTAAAACCGAGAGATTTATCGCGCGTGGTGTGAGAGTACGTATAAATAGCTTTTTTGCCGTTACTGGCTTCTACGATTATTTGTTTGTTTTTCTCACTGTGGTGGATAGAGAGGCTGCCAAAAGTCTTCTTCCCTTTCGAGTCACGAGCTTCGATCTTGCGGATGAGATCGCAAAAGATGTTCTCAGGCTCAAATTGGCCTCTATAGTGAGTATCGAAATGGAGTCTATTCTGGTCAGGTCTAATCTCTCTTTTTATAGGCCGAATGCTTCGGTACATCTCGGAAATATAATATTCCCTTTTAGTCCCGTCACTTAAGAAGGCAGTCCAATCGGTATCAGTTGTTGTATATCTTCCATGGTCTCTTATTATGAACTCCGCCTTGTAATGGCAATTCTTTTGATTTGTCCTGCCACTTATTTCCTCTCGGCCCGTATTTGTCAGGCCTCCATGAGTGACTTTGTCCGAAACGTAGTAGGTATAGACTTTTCGATCATAATTACCCGTCGGATAGACATAGCTCATGACTGAGCCCGAGGACTCTTCTGCTATAGCAAAGACATGGCTGTGATGTTCATTTGATCGGACACCGTATATCCAAGCTGGATAGTTGATCGTTGTTCCAGCTCCAAACCAGGTATTCTCATGCCGTTTACTATCGTAGTATCTAATAAAGTGAAGGGGTACTGGGCCCGGTTGTACGAGATCAACAGAAGAATGTAAGTAGTTTCCAAATACAGTGTGCACATTGCCGACGAATGATGAAGGCTCACTATCTGCGGAGATGTGGATAGCGTGATTTGGGTGATGTACTGGCGTTATTTTCTCATGTTGAGTAACAAGAGGAGGAGGCGAGAGCTCAGATACCACACCTCCTCTCAATGTTTCTCTGAATAAGATGAAAAGAAGGAAGATAGTTTGAAGAAGTGGGGGATTCATGGCGCCTCTTCACAGATAGCTTGACACTCATTCATATAAACTTTTTATTATAAATGAGTTGGAACGATTATAAATGAAAGATAGCGCGGTCTAAACTTTAGGGAAATACGAGCAAAAACTTAAAAATCCTTCAATTGCAGAGAAAGCTCTTTTGAGAGGGATTAGACACACCCTTTCCATTAAAAATGACTTCTGTGGTACGTTGCTTTTACGCTAGACGACTCTTTATTAAGTTTACGTAGATTTTCTACAGAACATCTCGATCGAGCGTCATTGAGGAAATAGTCTTGCCTCTTGCTCGTCGAGAGATTCACATGAATCGCTAAGATGTCGTCCATAAAACGGAGGAAGAAGGCTTGTTTATTAAAGGCGTTTAAACCTTTGATGCTCGACAATTGGTTTACTTGTTGTCTGTTTTGAAATATAATATTTCTCTCTTTTTTATTTTTTAATAATCTTTATTAATTTTCGTAGAGAAGTTGTTGTTATGTCTCGTATACACGGCCAGCTTACTCATTTTAAGGTAGGATCGATCCTCGAGCTGGCAACCATTTCATTTCCTCTCATGTTATCGTTAGCTTCGATATCGCTCATGATCTTTACGGATCGCTTTTTCTTATCGAGGCTTTCACTGGATGCTTTTTCCGCAGCATCGGAAGCTGCCATGTTCTTTATCGTATTTGAGTATAGCTTAGTCTCATTAGTTACGACCGCGGAAGTATTTGTCGGTAAATTATATGGAGCGACAGGAAGAGATAAGGATGTGGCAAAGCCTTGTTGGTCTATGATATGGCTGAGCCTCATGAGCTCTCTTATTTTCATTCCCGCAAGTATCTATTTGGCTCGGCCACTATTCGAATCCTCGTGTTATCCAGACCTGAGTGAGAAGTTTTTCAGATCGCTTATGTATTTTGGTCCGGTTTTCGGAATAAATATGGCTCTTGTTTCCTTTTGGGTTGGCCGTGGAAAAACGAAATTTGTCACGCTTATCACGATAGCTGTTAATATTGTGAATATTATCCTCGATCCTCTTTTGATTTTCGGGCTATATGGCTTTCCTGAAATGGGTATTGAAGGCGCGGGATTCTCAACAGGGATAAGCCACATGATCGAGGCGATAGTGCTCATGTGTGCCTTTTTGAAGAGATCGAACCGAGAGAATTTTGGGACCGGGAATTGGAAATTTGATAAAGCGAGCTTCTCCGAGTGCATCTCTTTGGGTGCACCTCTTATGTTGACGATTTGTGTTCAGGCGACTGCGTGGTCACTCATCGCTCGAATGATGAGCTCAAGAGGAGAAGATACATTGCTTGTCTGGGGAGTCATCCATACAGCATTTATGCTCTTTTCTTTCATAGGCGATGCGGTAGGAAGGGCAATTACCGCAATTACTTCTAATCTCATCGGAGCCGGAAGAGAAGGAGAGTCATCTAAAGTAGTAGTGTCAGCGATCAAACTTCACATTACAGTATTCTCTTCTATCTTCATTCTATTTCTTCTGTTCCCAGAGAGATCTATAGGACTGTTTGTTGAAAGTTATGCGAGTCTTTCTTCCGACATGAAAAGTATATTATTCTCCGCAATGTGCTGGAATCTTCTCATTACATTCGCAGAGGCGCTTCTATATGTGTGGGCAGGTGCTTTGACTTCGTTAGGAGATACGAAATTCTTAGGCATGACTGGATCTGTTCTTATTTGGGTACTTGCTGTGGCGCCTGCCGCTGTTGCGACAATGAATGGATCGACAGGTGATATCATCATAGCCAATACGTGTTGGTATTATATTGGGGCATCGATTGCATATCATTTACGCTACGCGTCTAAAGTAAGAAGCTCCAGACCAGAAATCTCCTATGCAGAAGGATAGGTGAGCGGTTACCACCTCATTCTAGAGTGTGGTAACCAAGATGTTTTTGGCTCCTAAGAGGGTAGTCTCTTTCACTGTAAGAAGAAATGGACCTACAGATACCTTGTCGCCTACGTTTGGCTTTCTTCCTAATTGCTCTTCAATAAACTGCGTAAATGTTGCATTCTCGCTGCTTCTTTCGAAGATGAAATTCCCAAATATAATGGGTGAGAGACCATATTGCTGGGCAAAATCAATGATATCCTCATCACCATTGACAGTTCTTTCGATATGTAAGGAGAGCTTGGAAGGGACTTCGTGTGAGACGGGAATTATTTCGTCTAAAATCGTCTCTAAAGAGATATAACCAATGATCTCTCCCTCTTGGCTTATGATAAGAGCCGCCTCTACCTCTTCCTTTTTCATTCGTACAAATGCTTCAGAAAGTGAAGTCTCTTCTCCTATGTAGCAAATAGGAAGGGCGAGCTGAAAGAGAAACTGGGGGGAGGAGTTGCTTATATGTGGCTGAGCGCCTTTTGTTGACATACTCACAGCATGAAGAAATAAGGTTTTAGTCGACACGAGGCCAATGACTTTTCCATTCTTCTCTTTTATGAGGATGTGGGTTGCCAACATTCTCTGAGAAGGGGTGATTTGAGCCTCAATCTTTTGGTGGTGTGTCTTACTATCCTCTTTAGTCTCTTTTAAAAAGAAGTGATGGACTGCTTTTGCGGCAATCTGGATATGCTTGAGCATATGGATTGCAATTGTTTCATCGCAATGAACCATACAATGGCGAACGAGTTTATCTCTCATCGAGAGAACCCTGCCCGAGATTGATTCAATGAGGTAACTGTTTTGTGCGCGATCGAGTTGGATCTCGCTCGATGTCTCAATATGATTTTTTGCAGAATGATCCTCTAACTCGGGCTCATTGTTATGAGCAACATGGTAATTGTGAGCCGCTTCATTGAGAATCTCATGAAGCTCGTCGAGTTGAATTGATGCGGATTTTGATGTCGTGACAGCTTTTCCTAGGAATGTCTCTTGAAAGGAAGAAAAAAGGCGTGATGAGAAAGTAATGATTGGTCGGAATAGTATGCTTGTTGCCCAAAGGAGTGGGATCCCAAGTCTTGCCATATGCTCAGGAAAGAGGCGAGCTGCAAACATAGGGACAAGTTCGCCAAAAATAAGGACGTAAGGGATATGAACCAGAGCTGACAGGTTTGGATTCAATCCTACTGAGTCAAAAGCTTGTCTCATTGATTCGGAACTTACGACAAGGCAGATATTCACGCCAAATAACGTAGTTCCAAACAATAGGAGTGGGTTTTCTACCATTGATTTAATCCTAAGAGCGCTTTGGATGCCTTTCTTTGAAGCCGCTTCAAGCTTAAGTCGGTTATAGGATATGCAAGCCATCTCTTGAGTAGAGAAAAAGGACATGAGGAAAGTCCAAACGAAGGCTGAGATAATCCAGAAAATACAGCTAATCATTGATGAAGTTCCATCTAATTAATAATATTATGAGGTTCTTACTCCAACGGGACGGTCTCGATACGCTTTAAAGCTTCTTTAAGGAACGTATCGCCATAGGATCTAAAAGGCTCATCTAAGGGGGATATTCTCTCTTGTAAATAGCTCCAGACAGCCCATCGAATATCGGCAAGGATTCTCATGCGATAGAGATGATTAATCTCTTCTTGAGACAGTGGTCGATCATTGTAATACACTGAAAGGAGTAGTTTCATCTCCTCATCTGTGTAGTTTTCAACCGATGCAACGTTTGCAAGATCGAAGATTGGATCAGATAAAGCGGCATATTCCCAATCAATAAGCCAAAGCCTTTGACCATCATCTAATACATTTTTGCTATGGAGATCTAGATGACATGGCACAGGCTTTGAACAAGGAGGTGTTATTCTTCGTATGCGATCAATAGCAGGTATGATAATTCGAAATAGGTCATCTGGAAGATAGGCGTCAGATGCGAGAGCGTTCGCCATATAGGTATTTATAGAAGTGAATGGGCAAAATCGTGCTGGGAATGGCTCTTCTAATGAATGAAGTTTCCTCATTAGGCAACAGAATTGGCGTAGAGTTACAGGCTCATGTAGGTCGACTACTCGTTTGCTGTCAATATACTCTGTAGCTAAGACTGCTTCTTTACGGTCATAGAACACAGCTCGTGGCGACAGGTTATGTGAAGAAGCGATCGAGCTACAGATCCATTCCTGTTCTATTGAGATACCGAGAAGCGAGTTCTTTTCGCAGCTACAGCGGACGAAATATGAGGTTTTATCAATGGTAACCTTATAATTGTTATTTGTCATGCCTCCGCTCATGCAAGTGATAGTCGCATCATGTGTATCAACGTGCATTTGCTCAGTAAACGCTTGGAGTATTTTTTCTCTATTTACATCTTGATATGTTCCTTGACAGAACAGAGAGCAAAAAGTGAACAGAAAAGAAGAGAATGCCAGAAGGATTCGTCGTTGATGCAAATATAGTCGCTTGTAGAAGGAGTGGGTGTGACATCGATTCATTCCTTGTTTCCTCATTGACGTAGACCAAGCACTCTGTTTCTTTTATTTCTCATTGGTTTATTTCGAATGATGCGACTCTTCACTTATTAGCGGGAGTGTATTTTTTCTTCTATGAATGAAAATTTTTTTCACCTTTGTGGCATCAGAGGCAAGAACTCGAAAGCTGAGATTATCATAGACATACTTCGTTCCTGGAGGCGGAATGGTATCGAGCTGCTCAATAATCCATCCACCTATTGTTGTCGATCGATAGCGACTGGTGAGATGTGTTCCGAAGAAGGCATTAACTGCATCAAGAGACAGTGATCCCGAAGCAATGAGCGATGAATGATTCGTGATCTGAATATGCGATGTGGGGACGTTTGAGAGATGTGGCGTGTGAGTGTTAGCTTCTCCTCCATGAGATATCTCATGTGTCTTAGCTAATCGTTCGCGTATCATCTCTGGACGGATATAGCCCAAAACCATTCCATGTTCATCAATGACAGATGCTATAGATGTTTTCCTTTCTTCGAATTCATTAATGAGTTTTCTCAAGGGCATTGTCTCAGGAACAAAAAAAAGCTGTTTTGTTGCCTTCTCAACGAGTGAATTCTTATCAGAGAGAGCTAATGAGGAATGAGGCCGAAGAAGCGGAAAAATATCGCAAAAATTCAAAAATCCTTCAGGCTTATCATTGCTTGGCCCGATGAGGATGCCAGAGGATAGAAGCGGTGTTGTGCTGATCCATTTTAGGTGAGAAGGGGTCTTTGAGAGTAACTTCTCGTGGATCATCCTAGGAGCTGTTGCTATCTTGTCAATTTCGATAATATCAACTTCAGAGCGCGGGATCATGACATCTAAAGCAGTTTTCTTATCTAAGTCAAGCCAGTTGGCGATTATGTGGGCTTCATGCTCTTTTAAAACACCATCATGAATTGCCGTTTTGACAATCGACTCAAGCTCTACAGAACTTAGTGCCGGCTCTGCTTTGAGAAAGAAGAAAAAGATTCTCGAGAAAAACTCCGAAATAATAGTGAATAGATTTTGAAAAGGAGAGAGGAGCTTGCTAAAAAAAGGGTAAAACGAAGACGCGAAAAGGGCGAGGCGTTCATTTTTCATCATTCCGATCCACTTTGGAAGCAGTTCTCCAAATATGAGAATAAGAACGAGTGGAATCCCTATTTTGGCGATAAAACCTAGCTCACTTGAATCAAAAAGGCTTGAAGTAGCGTTCTGCAAGAATACATTCACTATTGTGTTCAGCATAAAGATAAGAACTAAAAGCTGCCGAGACTGCTGTAGAAGCTTAAATACGGCCCTTTTTTTAGGCGATTGAGCATTTTTCCAACTCTTCACTCTACTCTGAGGGAGAGAGAAGAATGCAATTTCAGTTGAGGAGAAAAATGCTGAGAGAGCTGTAAAGACAAAGATAAGAGCGCAAAGAAAAAGGGTGGTGAGATTGTCTGGCAACGCTACGCTAGATACTTGGTTGAGTGCTGAGCTCATAGCATCTTGCATCGTAGAGCTTTGTGAAAGTTCATTCATAACATATGAATTCATAGTATTCGCGCGGCCTAGAGTTCATTCTGTCTGTGCTTAAGATATGGCTTGATTGAGTATTTCAAGGGATCTTTTTTTCTTCTTCATTTTGTGGAAACATGAGATCGCCCAAGCTCATTTTTTTATACCCTTCTGGGATTTTTCCTTGTCGTGTAATGAGTGCGTACTCATCAGCGGAAGGATCATTTAATCCTTGGGTCATATCTCGAAGAAGCTGCACTTCTTGAAGCGTTTTTTCTTTCTTTCTCTTCAAAGTTTGGATCTTACACTGAAGTGGTTTTTCTTCAATAGAAAGGCAATACATTGCGTATGCAAAAATAAACAGAGCGCTTGCGATAAAAAGAGAGAGAGCAATCCATCGTATCGATTGATCATGCTCAGGTATTGTTGTTGCCATCGAAGCCCGAAAACGCGTTGTTTGAGAGATCTGCTTTTCATTTTAGATTCTCACACGGAAATGTGAGCTATAAATGGTAAAGGGCTAATGGAAAGCCTGTTAGCCCTTATATCAACGCTCTTGTAGTTGTATTGGCTTATACCCGTGGTCCGACGATGCCAACTTGGTTCATATACTTACCACCGCGGTCTTTATAGGAGACAGAGCATGGAGATCCTTCGAAGAAGATAATCTGAGCGATTCCTTCTCCAGCGTAGATCTTAGCTGGAAGTGGCGTTGTATTTGAGATCTCAATTGTTACGTAGCCTTCCCATTCTGGTTCAAAAGGAGTTACGTTGACGATGATGCCACAGCGAGCGTATGTTGATTTGCCGATACAGAAGGCAAGTACTGATCGAGGAATTCGAAAATACTCAACGCTTCGAGCAAGCGCAAAAGAGTTTGGAGGGATGATGCAGACATCGCTCTTAATATCGACAAATGAGTCTTCTCTGAAATCTTTTGGATCGACAATGCTGTTGTAGACATTGGTAAATACTTTGAATTCATCAGCAACACGAAGATCATATCCGAAGCTTGATTGGCCGTAGCTTACAATTTTATTGCCAGCTTCGTCATATCTGACAAGATGGTTCACGTAGGGTTCAATCATGCCGTGTTTCATGGACATTTCTTCAATCCAAGCGTCAGGACGTACCATAAGGCCTCTTTTATATAACAAATAAAAATAGAAGGGTTTTTTGACTTTCTTATTTAATGCGACATCATACGAAGGAAGCTAAGTTTTAATCTAGTAACAAGATCTTTATCTGAGCAAGAGAGTTCGTCTCTTCCTTAACGTTCTATCCTTGTAGTGTTATTGCTTGCGTAAGCTCCTTAAAAAGAGGGTGATACGGGTCAGTGCAAACCGAGTAACAAGGATAGGGTGCCGCAATAAGGTAAGAAGAATCCATCGAAGAGTTACTTCAGTGATGGGGCGCTCGAGTGGTTTCGTTTTCTGATGAGAGTATTGGGGTATCAGTTGAATGAGCTCTTGGATCCATCTCTCATGGATCGGAAAGATCGTAGTTGGAAGTTCACTTAAGGAGAAAAATTTCGCATCTTCAGTCTCTAAAGGACAGCGATTAATCCCTTGGTTTTGAGTTGCTTGTGCTTGAGATGCTATTGATGCAAAGATGTGTGTGGTTTCTGTGAGACACGAGCCCTTTGTGAGCGTTGCGATGTGAAAGAGCTCTTTTAACTGAAGGCCGGTCTCTTCGAAAAGCTCGCGGCAGGCAGCGTCATGAGGTGTCTCTCCATCGTCAATTCCACCTCCTGGAAGCACCCATACAGGTACATCGCGTCTTTTAACTAAGAGCACATGGCTTAAAGATTGAGTCGTGATAATACAAAGAGCTGCACCCTTTTTTGGCATTTCTTTTTGTCGCAAAGAGTTAAAAATCACTGAAGCCTTACTTTTTAGATATTAATCTACATTTTTATATCGACTGAAAACATTTTTCTCATGTACTTTAGGAAGGAATTTTTAAAAGTTCCTTCTTTTCTTCTTGCCCAGGTGGTGGAATTGGTAGACACGCTAGACTTAGGATCTAGTACAGTTCCTGTGTGAAGGTTCGAGTCCTTTCCTGGGCAACATAAGCCGAATGTTTAGATAGAGATATCTAAATGTTCGGTTTTTTTTATTTAATCTTCTCTCTGCTGAATAAATCCTCAAGAAAGCCGATCTCAACAGATTGCCAGTGTGTGTCTTAGTACATACCCGTCATCTTGCCGATCTCTATCTCGCTATATGATTCTTATTCGGCGTATTTCTGTAACGAGTAACTAAAAATGATTGTTAAGTAGTTAAGTTATTTAAATTAAAAAATATAATTATATTAATAATTAAAAGTGTTATATTAATTGCGGTATTGTTTTTTTGTATTCTTAATATAAAACTTAGTTATTAGTATGAGATCGGGCACTTGTTTTCGATACGTATATCGTTTCATGCTTGCACTTTTTGTCATTTCGAATGTGTACTGTTTTTTAGAAGAAAACAATCACAGGGTTATAGTTATGACAGAGCCACCACACTTTTCAAAACAGTCAATTCAAGTTGTCGTTTTTGATTTTGGCGGAGTCATAGCTCAGGCCAATAAACAGGAAATTACGTCATTTCTTCGGACGACACTTGATCTAGATGAAGATGAAATAGATGCCCTTTTAAAAAGTAGAAAGCGCGTGTTGAAGCACGAAATAAATGACACCCGTTTTTGGAGAGACTTTTTTTGTTATCATCTTGGGAAAAACGACACGGCTTTCTATCAATGGTATCCAAAATGGGAAGAGCTACTCGTCTCTTGTATCGAAAAGAAGCCTGGTATGGAAACGCTTATTAAGCAGCTGAGAAAGAAAGGGTTTCAGGTTGCTCTTCTTTCAAATACAACTCATCAGAAAGCTTCTATCTTGAGAAAGCATGGTTACTATAAAGGATTTCATCCGCTTGTCTTATCATGTGAAATAGGCGCTGATAAGCCAAGCTCTTTGGCATTTAAGACATTTCTAGATACTGCCATGGTTGATCCAAGAGATTGCCTTTTTGTCGATGATAAGCCTGAAAATGTGAGGGCGGCACGAGAGATGGGATTCGATGCGGTTGTGTTCACGGGAAGTGAGGCTTTAGTCCGGGATCTAGCTCATCGTGGCATCCATCTTCACGAGGAGATAGAAGAGGATTATAAGGGCTAGCTGTTTAGATTTAAAAAAAATTGCGTTATCAAATTAGAAAAGCGCTTGAAGTCTTAAGTGACTTTAAGCGCTTTTTTTTTGCGAGCGTGATTGATTACTCTTCCGGAATCGTTAACGTCATGCCTGATTTTAGTACTTGGCTATTTCCAAGCTTTTCTTTGTTCGCGTCAGCAATCTTTTTCCACTTATTCGAAGATCCATAGAACTTTAAAGAGATCTTGGAAAGGGTGTCGCCTTTTTGGACAGTATATGTTCGTTTTGAAGCAGGTGTACTAGATGTGTTTTTTGGCTTACTTGAAGCTTTTGGAGCGCTTGGTTGGGAGGGCTCTGGTGTAGCAGTGGCTGGACTATCATAACTCTGAGATTGTGTACTCGAAGAGAGAGCGATTTCTTTCTCAAAAAGAGAAGAGAGCTCTATAGCAATCTCCTTTGGTGGAGTGCTGAGAGATTCAGTGACACTGATAGGGCTGTTTTGTGTTGGGCTTGATTGAGAAAAAGCAGCATCTTCTTGATTTGTCGATGGCTGTGCATAAGGGTCATTGTACGTAGAAATAGCCTCTTGAGTAAAAGAGAGGAAACTATTTCCAAGTTCTTTATCTGCGGTAATAGATGGAGTGGCAGGTTCCATTTTATGGAGAGCTTGTTCTAAGCTCTCTACTCGCTTTGTAAGTTCTGCAAGCTCAAGAGTCTGATTAGCTCGAGGTTTTTCAGTTGAGGAGCTATCAAAAGAGTACCAAACAAAGAAAAAGAGGACAGAGCTTGCTGCTATTGCGAGCGCCAGTTTTTTGTTCAGAGGAAGAGGGGATGATGAGAGAGAGTCGATCTCTTTCTCTGTCTTGTCTTGTTTGAAGTCGTCAAACATAATCTTGTCTCCTTAACCAATGCAGGGAGTAGATAAAAGGTTAATGTATAATAGTTAGTTGTATAATCAATATTATCGCTTTATCAACAAGAGATTTTCCTTATTTCCTATAAATCGCCCAGTCCACCATCCCACAAGATGAGCAGTATTTGCGATTTCGAATGGAATTGCGTATTCTGACGCTCCAATAGTTCCGAATAGGAAGTTAACAAGCGATATAAAAGCTGATACATAGATGAATGCTCGCAAGAAAATAAGTCCGCCTACATCAATCTTTTGTCGAAGCTCATCAGGTAGAGTTCTCATTCTAGAGAAGAGGTATCCCGCAACTCCAGCGATAACTCCCGAGAAGCCGAGAAAATTGGCGCCGCTCATGATGTATTGAGCTGTATTGGAAAACAGCGCAAGAACGCAAAGAAAAATGAAAAAATGAACTCCGCGCCGTGAGAGTGGGCGAAAAATTTCTTCTGTAACAGGAAGGAGGATAATAGCCCACATAAGATTGAAAATGAAGTGGAGCCATGAGCCATGAAGGAGCGAGGGGGTAATAAGACGCCATAGCTGCTTTTGTTTTAACGTCTTCTCAAACCGAGGTATGTGTATAGAGCTTTTTAAATCTTCCTTAGAGTGGATATAAGAATAGAATCCTCTCCAATAGGGTGTTTGGTGAGCCAAGAGAAGATTTTGAGTTACAGCTTTTACTTGCCAGCTCTCAGGCTCTTTACTATTTAGAGAATTAAATTGAGAAACTGCCGAATCGTATAGCTGCCATGCCTTAGGATAATCGTAGAGTAAAATTCTTTCAGGATATGAGCGACCCCTATAAACAAAGTAGTCAGTCCCAGATGGAGAGGATAAATGAAGAGTCTCTTCTGGAGCTATTACCTGCCACAAATAGACAAATGAAAGAATAAATATGAGTATGACTGTCGCAGGATGTGTGGACCACTGGGGAAGCTTTCGTTCATATTTTTGAGCCACTTCATCCGTAGGAGAAGAATGCTCGCTCTTGAAGGAGCTTGAATCAGCCAAAGGAATAAAATACTTTTGACGTATCAGTGGATCCGCGATGATTTTTTTAGATATTTCCTTGGCCTCTTCATATTGCGTCTCTTCAATGATCCATAAGTGAAACGTGGTTTCCCCATAGGTGTCACTTCCCCAGTCGCTGTTGGTCTTACCTTCAAGGCTATATGCGATGTTCATCTCATCTAAAGCCTGAGTAATAGATCGAATGATCTCTTTATCCGTGGTAGTGCATAACGATCTCATGGCGACTCTTATGGGAGTGGTTTAAGGAAGTGATTGTACTTTCTTTATTATTTCTGAAGTCGCAAGGCCTGGTATGCGATTAACTAAATGGAGTCTGGCTCCAATTTCTCTAACAGTTGGAGCTTCAATACACTCAGTGCCGTACTCAACGCCATTTACATGGACATCTGGGCGGATAATCTCAAGAAGCTTTCGAGGATCATCCTCATCGAACCATGTGACATAATCCACAAAAGAAAGAGATGCCATCATCTCAAGTCTATTTTGAAGAGTGATAATAGGTCGAGAATGATGTTTGTATCTTTTGATTGATGCGTCTGTATTTAAAGCAACGACTAAGATGTCAGCGGTTTTAGATGCTTCAAAAAGCATATAAAGATGCCCTGAATGCAGAAGGTCAAACGATCCATTGAGCGTAGCAATAGTAGGCTTTGTCTTCTCGTTCTCGTATAGAGCTCGTACGGCTTGAAGATGTTTAGATAGCGAATCTCTATCATAAATCTTAGAGCGATAGAAGTCTTGTAATGAGGTAAATGGCGTTCGCATTGGATATATAATCTCTTTCTTCTTCGTCTATACTATAATGAGCTTTTCCCATTCCATTACATGGAAAAAGCTCAATGGTAGAAGATCGATGGGGTTATAATGAGACTAAAGACATGCCTGGGAACGCATGCTTGAATACATCATCGTAGTGCTCTACAAAGACGATTTCCAAACCTGATTTCACTTCTTCAGTAAGCTCATCGTAGTCTCTTACATTCCCTTTAGGAATAAGGACTTTTTTGATGCCGGCTCGCTTTGCAGCTACAAGCTTTTCCTTAACTCCACCTATTGGAAGCACTTTTCCTGTCAGCGTGATCTCGCCGGTCATAGCTAAGTCATTAGCAACAGGAGTATCGAGAAGAAGAGACAAAAGGGCTGTTACAATCGTAATCCCAGCTGAAGGCCCATCTTTTGGTGTCGCTCCTTCTGGGAAGTGGATGTGAACTTGTGTTTTATCAAAGAAAGGTCTTCCTAGCGCATATTTGTGAAGAGCTCCATGGGCGTATGTCCACGCAATCTCGGAGGATTCTTTCATGACTTGTCCTGCTTGACCTGTCAGTTTCATCTCAGTTTTCTCAGCGGGAACCTTAATGGTTTCAACATACAAAGTCGCTCCGCCCAGAGATGTCCATGCAAGGCCGACGCAGATGCCAGGAGGGGTCTCTTGATAATATCGATCGCTTTGAAAAAGCGGTTTCCCAAGATACTTCGAAAGTTCTTTAGGCGTGATCGTTAAGCATTTTGAGGTCTTCTTAAGAGAGTCCTCTTTCTTCTCGCCTTTCTTGCGCTTAGAGGCTTTTGTTTCTGCCGGTTTCTCACCCTCTTCAACAAGCTGGACTGTAATTTGTCTCAATATCTTTTTAATATTGTTTTCGAGGCCTCGAACACCAGCTTCACGGGCATAGTCTTCCACCAAGGATCGTAAAGCTTGGTCTGTTATACGAACATCCTTAGAGGTGAGCCCCATTTGTTTTCTTTGCTTAGGGATGAGGTATCTCTTGGCGATTTCAACCTTTTCCTCACGGATATATCCAGAAAGTCGTAAGATATCCATACGATCTAAAAGAGGCTCTGGAATTGTATCAAGAACGTTGGCTGTGACGATAAATAGGATGTTTGAGAGGTCTGTTCGAACATCGAGATAATGATCGAGAAACTCACTGTTTTGCTCAGGGTCAAGAACCTCTAACAATGCTGACGCAGGATCGCCATGATAGCTAGAGCCAATTTTATCTACTTCATCAAGCATGATGACAGGATTCATTGTCTGGCAGCTCTTGAGTGCCTGAATGATTTTCCCGGGCATTGCACCAATATATGTCCTGCGATGTCCCTTGATCTCTGCTTCGTCTCTCATCCCGCCGACTGAAAAGCGGAAGAATTTCCTATTTAACGCTCGAGCGATACTTTTTCCAATACTTGTCTTTCCGACGCCTGGAGGTCCGACAAGGCAGAGAATAGTTCCTTTTAAAGATCCAGAACGTTTTCCAACACTAATGAATTCGATGATTCGTTTCTTGACGTCAGTTAAACCGTAGTGATCTTCTTCAAGAATCTTTCTTGCCTCGGCTAAGCTATAGGAATCGCTTGAGGCAATACCCCATGGAATAACCGTCAGCCAATCGACATAGTTGCGAGCAAGAGAGTACTCTGGCGACTGGGGCTCCATTGACGAGAGCTTATCGAGCTCTTCAGTGATAACTTTAGAGACATCCTCTGGGATAATTCTTTCTTTAAGGCGCGCTTCGAATTTCTCTCGATCGCCGCTCTTATCATCCTTTTCGATCCCAAGTTCCTTCTTGATCGTCTTGAGCTGCTCACGAAGGTAAAATTCCTTTTGTGCCTTGCTTATCGTTGTTTCAATCTTTTGATTGATGCTGTTTTGAAGCTTGCTCAAGTCAAGCTCTTTCTTCAAGAGGACTAATGCCTTATCAATACGGCTAGGAATATCAAAAGTCTCGAGAACACTTTGAAGTTCTTCTCTAGAAGCTGTTGTCAGGGCAACGGCGAAGTCTGCGAGCTTTCCTGGCTCAGTAAAATCTGAATGGCTTAAGAAAATTTGAAGCTCCTCTTTAAAAAGAGGGTTCATCTTCAAAAGTTCTTTAATCGTCGAAATAATGCTAATCGCATAGGCCTTCAACTCTTTCGTTTGATGACTCAAATCTTTATGATAGCGAACCTTTGCAACAGGAGGTGTTATTGCTTGGGATGGATCCTTTTGTTTTTTCTTTGAGCTAGCTGTTTTTGTTTTCTTTGGCGCTACCTCTTCGACAATCTCAAAACGGCTTTCCATATTAAGGATAATTTGAGCGCCACCTTGCTCCATAGGGATAATGCGCAAGATGCGAGCTGCAACACCCACTTTGTGAAGATCTTTTAGGCCTACTTTATAGATATTGGCATCTTCCTTTTTCGTAAGTGCAAGGCCGATGAATTTCTGCTCCGTTTTCGAAATGACCTTTAAGGCTTCATAGAAAGGACCAGGCTCAATGACGACTGGAGCTGCCATGCCCGGGAAAAATGGTCGCTTGAGAACTGGGAATATATACATCTGTGAAGGACCATCTTTCTTAGATGTGTGCTTTTTCTCATTCGTCATATGGAGGCTTTCAAGAACTGCGGATTCAATTTGATCGGAAACAAGTTCGTTAGAGTCAGAATACTCCAAGGTGAAGTCTCCTCTGCCGTAGCGTTTTTAACCGGCTTGGGTTTTAAGGTTGATTTAACGTATAAAATGACTAATAGAATACATGAATGGGCATCAAAATACAATTCAGTCAAAATATTGTGCAGTATTCTTTTTTGGACTCCGAGCTTTTTTTTCTCATGGGGTCACTTTTTTTGTTTTCTTAAAGCTTGAGCCAACGGTCGCGAACGCTGAGATATTTATTTTTATAATACTTTTGCTGTTTCTCAATGAGCTTGTCATCAGAGTCGTGGCCTTTTTCTTTTTGAAGAGCGCTCTTGATTTCTTTTGCTTTGGAGATAAGTTGGCTAATTCTACGAATATCGTCATGAGAAAGCTCTTTTTTTCTTCTCAATAGGAATATTTCCTTCTTTGTAGTGCCAAGACGCTCATATCTATCGTCGATTCCTTGAAGCTTTAGCCAGAGGATATGCTTTCGCAAGGTGAGAAGAGGTGATATTT